>JBGUVW010000071.1:0-28741 GCA_045220475.1 Bacteroidaceae bacterium | reverse complement strand
GTCCCCATTGCGCCCCTCTCGCTCACTTATTGATCTTTCCTATATTTCCCTTCCTCTTCGTCGGAGAGCATGCTTAGATAGCTGGTGTAGCGGGAAATATTAATATCTCCATTCTCGACGGCTTGCTTGACGGCGCAGCCGGGCTCGTTGGTGTGGAGGCAGTTGCCGTAGCGGCATTGGGCGGAATATTTGAAAATCTCGGGGAAATAATGACTAATCTCCTCATGCTCCATATCAAATGTGCCGAACCCTTTAATTCCCGGCGTGTCAATGATCCAACCGCCCTCGGGCAGGGCAAACATCTCGGAGAACGTGGTGGTATGCATGCCGGTATCATGTTTCTCCGATATATCGCCGGTACGCTGGTTGAGCTCCGGCAGAATGCGGTTTACAAAGGTGCTCTTACCAACCCCTGAGTTGCCCGATATGAGCGACACCTTACCCTTGAGCAGAGCCCTCACATCATCCACGCCTGTGCCGTGCAGAGCGTCACACTCCACACACTCGTAACCTATGCCACGATAGAGCGATGCCAGCTCATCGGCCATGGCACGGTCATCGGCCTGATAGAGGTCAGTCTTGTTGAATACCAGCACCACCGGAACGCGGTACGCCCAGGCCGATGCCAGAAAACGGTCAATGAATACGGTAGATGTAACGGGGTGGTTCACAGTCACCACCAGCAGGCACTGGTCCAGGTTACAGGCCAGAATATGTGACTGTTTGGAAAGATTAGAGGAACGCCGGATAATATAGTTCCTGCGCTCCTCTATATTTGTGATATATGCCGGCTCACCGTCACGTGCCGGAGCAAACTCCACATAGTCACCCACGGCTATGGGGTTGGTGCTTTTTATGCCTTTGATGCGGAACGTACCCTTTATGCGGCACTCCTGGTCACGACCGTCATCGGTACGTACCAGATAGCTGCTGCCTGTATTCCTGATAACGAGTCCGCGCATCTAAAAGCGTTAGACGGTCATGATCTCTTTCTCCTTATCGGCAAAGAGCTCATCGGCCTTCTTGATATACTTGTCATGCAGCTTCTGCAGCTTCTCCTCGGCATCCTTCTCGGCATCCTCGGGCAGTCCGTCCTTCTGAGCCTTCTTAAGGGTATCCAGAACGTTACGACGGGTGTTGCGGATGGATATCTTGGACTCCTCACTTACCTTACCGCTCTGCTTAACCAGGTCCTTACGGCGCTCCTCGGTAAGAGGCGGGATGGCCAGACGGATAACCTCACCGTTGTTGGTGGGCATGATACCTACTGGTGAGTCTATGATGGCTTTCTCAATAACCTTGATCATGTTCTTATCCCAAGGACGGATAGCTATCGTGCGGGCATCGGGAGTGGAGAGTGCGGCTACATTGTTCAGCGCAACCATTGATCCGTAAGAGTCCACGCGGATATCATCAAGAATACGGATATTGGCCTTACCGGCACGGATATGTGCGAACTCATCTTCAAGATGCATGATGGCCATTTCCATCTGCTCCTCAGCCTCGTTGAGACAATTGTTTACATCAAACATAGTGGTGTCTTTTAGTTTGTCATAGCTTTGTGTAGCACAAAGATAGTTTAATTTTGTTCATAAAGCCATATATAATTAGTAAATTTGCAAGGCTAACCCCAATGGAACCGATGCTGACCAATAATATGCAGATTCTTGACAGATTCGCCCCCATATCACTTGAGGAGATGTCGTCAATCCGTCTTATGAACAGGACGGACAGCAAGTATCTGGCCAATGAGCAGCAACTCATGCAGCTCCTTGAGATGGCATCGGGAGAGTACATGATCCAGTCCGATTCAGAGCGCAGGATGTCCGATTACCGCACCCTCTATTTTGATGACAAGGACAACATCATGTACCTTAACCACCACAACAGGCGTCTCACCCGCCAGAAAGTCCGCATACGCACATATGTTGACACCAATGACAGTTTCTTTGAAATCAAGCTCAAGAACAACCACGGGCGCACCAAGAAGAAACGTATACACCTGAACGGCATAGACACCTATATCCAGGACGGTGCGGCCGATTTCCTGGCCGAGCACACCATGCTTCCGCTCACCATCAATGACCTCAAGCCCAAGCTGTCCAACCATTTCCATAGGATAACGCTGGTCAACAACGCCAAGACGGAGCGTCTCACCATAGACCGTGAGCTCTCATTCCACAATGAGGAGACCGGCCTGGACCGCAGCATGGACAATCTGGTAGTCATTGAGGTAAAGCGTGACGGCAACACATACTCCCCTATCCAGGAGCTGCTGCGCCAGATCCGTATATTCCCCTGCGGATTCAGCAAGTACTGCATCGGAATGGCGCTCACCACTCCCGGTATCAAGAGGAATCTGTTCAATGAAAGAATTAGAAAAATAGAAAAACTGACATCGATATGCTTATGAACTTTTTAGCTCCGCTTGTAGGCGGACTCAGCCAGCTGGCTGCAACCGCATCTGATGAGGCCGAACTGTTTGGTGAGGAGACTGAGGGACTGCTCTCCACACTGGGTTCCACACCTTTCTGGCCCGTATGGTCCAGCATTTGGGAGATGGTATTCCGTCTGCTCATCAACGTCATCACCATAGGAATAATCGTTCACGCCTTCTACTACCCCAAGGCCAAGAGACGTGACTATTACTTTACATTCTCAATCATCGGAGTAAGCATATTCCTGCTCATATACCTTATGGGCGGAGTAAAGCTCAAGATAGGTTTCGCGCTGGGTCTGTTTGCCATATTCGGCATCATCAAGTACCGAACCGAGCAGGTGCCCATCCGTGAGATGACCTACATGTTCGTGATCATCGCCGTAGCCGCCATAAACGGTCTGGCCACCAGCGTAAGTTACTTTGAACTGCTGGGAACCAACCTGATATTCATCATCGCGCTGGCTATCTGCGAGAACACCAAGTGGATGAAACACGTCCCCTCCAAGCTTATCAAGTATGACAATGTCAAACTGATAGCTCACGGTAAGGAGGATGAGCTCAAGGCCGATCTGGAGAAACGTCTGGGCCTCAAGATCATCCGCGTAGAGGTAGGAAACGTAGATTTCCTCAAGGATTCCGCCATCATCAAGATCTATTACGAGCCCATCATGGATGAGTTCGGCACAATAGATACCGTAATGAAAACCGGTAAGATAAAATGAGACGCTCACTTGTCATAGCACTCTTCACGCTGGCCGTTGCCATGCCGCTCACAGCCCAGACCACCTGGGGACTGCGCACCGCCATCGGGGCCGAAAAGAAGATAACCAAGGGTCTGGATGCCGGCCTGGAGTTCAAGTATCATCAGGCTGAGAATTTCAAGAGCACAGACCGTTGGAGCGTAGGACTTTCCCTGAGCAAACGCCTGTACCGCAATGAGGCCAAGACACTGAACGTCAAGGCCGGCCTGGGTTACAAGTTCCTGAACGTATACAACGGCTGGTCAACCAAGTACAAGGATGACCCTACCCTGGGAATTGAAGACGGACTTGACCCGCAGTACTACCTGAGCAACAACTACGACTTCAATTATTCCGATACCTACGTAGACCACCGTCACCGCATCACCGCATCGCTCCAGGCATCGACCGAACTGGGCCGATTCAAGCTTTCACTGCGTGAGAGCTACCAGTTCACCCACACTGACAGCGTAGAGTATGACAAAGTGAAATACCGTTACAAGGACGGCAAGTGGAAAGACCCCGAGACCGTAAAGGACGGCAAACCCGCCACAAACAAGAACATGCTGCGCACCAAACTGGCGCTTGACTACAACATTCCCCACTGGAAGTATGACCCGTTCATCTCATATGAACTGTTCAACAGTCTTGACAACGGTTTTCAGACCCAGAAATCAAGAATTCAGGCCGGTGTGGAATTTTCTATAAATAAAAAACATAACTTTGAAGTTGCATACTTATGGCAGAACCAGCACGACGATGACGAGCCGGCAGGTTCTTTCATATGTCTGGATTACAAGTTCACGTTCTAAGCATTATGAAGAGACTCCTGACACTGACATTGTCCGTCCTCCTGGCAGCCACCGCTTTCAGCCAGGATCCGGCCGTCACTGCCCAGGACAGTCTCACCCAGAGTCTGGAACTTGAGAATCTGCGCAAGATAGCGTTCAAGGATGACAGCGTGGTCACCACCTACTCCGACGGCACCACCAAGACCCACAAGCTCCAGGAGAATGAGAAACTCCAGTTCAGCCTCCCTGACAAGGCCGATAAGAGCGTAGCCGATGATGAAGTCACCTACACCATCTATGACCTGAGCGGAAGACCCGTCAAGACCCACACCGATAAGGAATCCGACCAGCCGTTTGACCTGAATGACCTCTCATCGGGCATCTATCTGCTCAAAACCGGCAACCGAACTATCAAGATAGTCAAGTAACCCAACCTATTGACAGATATTCCTTTTAGGGCAACACTTTTAAGTAAAAAAACTGAAAAAGTTTGCCTACCTCCATAAAAAGGCATATTTTTGCACCCGCTTAACAGCAATTAGAGGTAGATCCGCTAGCTCAGCAGGTAGAGCACATCCCTTTTAAGGATGGGGTCTCGGGTTCGAACCCCGAGCGGATCACCAACAAAAAAAGATTCTGAAATCATCTGAAAGCTTGCTTTCAAGGGAGTTCAGAATCTTTTTTTGTTGTGTGATGACCCGTGGCGGGCCAGGGGTCATCACACAAATACGCTCAGGCCAACCTGAGCGTATTTGGTGATAACTCCGTCAAAATGTGGAAAAGGGGACAGTCCCCTTTTCCACATTTTCATCCCCAAAGTGAGCAATAATTTGCAAATCAGCCAAATTATGCCTAACTATGTAGTTCAGAAAAAGGACATAGAGTATGCTACAATATGACAGCTTAAAAAAGGCAGAGATCAAGGAGGCATCGGCACTGGCCGCCAGAGCCTATTTTGACTATATCTACATAACTATCTTTTTCCCGGGTTTTAAGGAACGGCAAAGGGGTTTGGCCCGATTCATGGTCATAAACAGGAAAGGAAACTTTAAGGGAGCACACATGTTGACCGCACGTCTGGACGGCCGTATGGTGGCCGAGGCGTCACTTGAACCACCAGGTTACAAGCAGCCATCGGTACTCCGGTTCATTTTGTGCGGATATCTTAAGATGTATTTCCTTACCAACTGGAAGCATCTGCATGCTTTCCTTAAAACTGACCAGGAGGCCGGAACTCCGTGTCATGATTATCAGAAAGACAATCCCGATGTATGGTACCTGAGTATGATTGAGGTGGATCCGCCGTTCCACGGCCAAGGCATTGGTACTCAGTTCCTGGCCTATCTTGAAGATTACGTTCGTCAGCGCGGAGGCAAGACCATGGTGCTGTTCACCAACAATCGGGAGAACCTAAATTTCTATCAGAAACGGGGTTACCAGGTATTTCACGAGTATGAAATCACCCACAATGGTCAGGTCATGGGTAGCTGGAGCCTCATGAAAACGCTGTAAAAATGTGGAAAAGGGGACAGTCCCCTTTTCCACATTTTTCACATCAGCAGGTAAACGATAGCGCAGCAGATTGCAGCCACCGGCAGCAGGCCTAGGCGGAACCACGCCGCAATCATGCCAATCACCAGCGCAATCAGGCTTGGCCAGGGCGTGGGTGTGGCCAAAATCATATCAGGGAAAGTCATGACCGCCAGCGTAACGTAAGGCACGTAATAGAGGAAACTGCGCACAAACCGGTTGCTTATCTGCCCCTTGATGAACACCATGGGTATCACGCGGATCAGGTTGGTGACAATGATAGCCAGAAGTATGTAAATCAATATCCTATGCTGCTCCATTGTCTTTAATCTTAATAGGTTTAAGCCAAGCTGCCACGCCCGATATCACAACGGTCAGCACCACGGTACGCATGCCGCTGCTCCACTGGCTCACCACAGGTGCCACAGCGCAGATGCCGCTCAGCACAAAACTGGCAATCACAGCATAGAGAACATTACGGTCTCTGCGTGCCGGAGGAATGAAAATAGCCACGAACATGCCATACAGCGACATGCTGAGCGCCGTAACGATATGCTGCGGCAGCAGACTGCCCGCCGTAATGCCAATGGCACACCCGCTAGCCCAGAACAGGGTCGATAACAGCGCGGCCGCATACGTATATGACGGAGGGGTATAGCCGGGATGAGCTATGGAGATGCCAAAAATCTCATCGGTAATGCAACAAGCCATCAGGATGCGCTTTATCCACGGCGTGCCCGGCGCAATCTTCTGTGAAAGTGCCGCGCTCATTAGCATGTATCGCAGGTTCACCACCAGACACATGGCAATAATCTCAGCATACGCCGCCCGGACCGATATCAGCGAATAAGTGCCGTATTCACCGGCCGATGCCCGCGTAAAGAAGCTGGTAAGAAATCCCTGCCCCGATGTCAGCCCCGCCTTTGCCGCGATAATGCCCAATGAGAACGACACGGCAAAATACCCCAAAGCAATGGGAAAGCCATCCCTAAATCCGTGAATGATATGTTTCCAGTTACCGCTCATCTAACACCATCGTAAAAGCGACCGCGAAATTACTCTTTTTTTAAACAAAAAGCACACAGAAGGTAAAGTCCCCCTGTGTGATTTTGGAATTCCTCCAATTCCTCATTGTACCGGAATACCCTCTGCGCGAATATATCCTTCGATTGCATAGAGTGGCAGATTCTCCATCCAACCCTGATCAATGTAGTTCTGCATCGACACACGAAGGCCTTTCAGTTTAGGATGTTCATCGATGTATGTCTTGAGGGATTTAGAGTAGACGTTTTCTTCGGCCTTTACCTCTAGCGGGATAACGCGCTTTTCGGCCTGGACGGCAAAATCAACCTCAACTGTTGACTCGTTGGTAGAGTAATAAAAGGTAGGTATCTGGATTCGTGCCAGCTGCTCACCCACGTAGCATTCCGTGAAAGCTCCTTTAAACTCCTTGAAGATATTATCCCCTACCAACATCTGAGAGGCCGATACATCCGTCATAGCACCAAGGAGACCGACATCTAAAGGGAATATCTTGAATACATCAAAATCTTCGTAGAAATTCAGCGGATAATCTATTTTATTTACACGGTGAATCTTGTAAATGAGTCCAGCATCTTTAAGCCAGGTGATGGCCACTTCAAAGTCCTTAGCTCGGGAGCCCTTACGCACAGCCCCATAGATGAATTTCTTATTCTCTTTGGCAAGGTGCGATGGCAGTGAATCCCAAACCATCTCGATGCGAGGTACTTCCTTTTTGGGCGCATGTTTTGAAAAGTCCTTACGGTATCCGGCAAGTATGTTTTTCTGAATCACTCTAATGCTGCTCAAACCATTACCCTCAATATAACTGGCAACGGCCTCGGGCATACCTCCAACGTAGTAGTATTGTCTTAGTAAATCGATATATTTCTGACTAAGGGTGTTTACGGCCGGCCAATCACAATTTAGCAGCAACTCTGTAAGTTTCTGATTACCTGTGGCATTCAGGAATTCATGCAGGGACATGGGGAACATCCGGACCAGTTCTACCATACCAACCGGAAAAGACTGGTCTTGGTGGATAGAGATACCAAGTAGTGAGCCAGCCACTGCTACATCATACTGAGGATAATCTTCTTTGAAATATTTAAGGCAGCCCAAGGCTGCGGCACTTTCCTGGATTTCGTCAATAATAATGAGGGTATCCTTTGGCATAATATCCACTCCGGTATGGGCAGAAAGAGTGCGGAGAATGCGAGGGATATCGTGGTCCTGCTCAAAGATGCTCTTGGCCACGGCATCCTTATCCAGGTTTACGTAAGAGTAGTTTTTGTATTCTCTGCTACCAAACTCTTTTAGTATGTAAGTCTTACCCACCTGTCGGGCGCCATCAATGACTAATGGTTTATGATCTCTACGAGACTGCCACTCAAGTAGTTTTGCATATATCTCCCTTTCCATATCACAAAAATTCTGACGAGTTTATAACAGTTTTCAACAAATATTCTGACGACATTTCACGGCAAATATACATTTATTCTGACGAATATGGTAATAATATACTATTTTATGTCATTATTTCGGAACGCAAGATACATTATCTTTGCAGGTGGAATAAGCATTGAAGCAATGAAACAGGAAATAGATCCCAGCAGCACCAATAGAGCCATAGCATTCCAGCTGTGGACAAAATCACCCATGCCCATGGTGACACTCACCAAGACTTTCAACGTGACACGGTTGTGCAAGGTGAGCCGCAGGCGCGGCATGAAATTCAACATGCTGCTGTGCTGGTGTATAGGCCGTGCTGCATCCGGGATTGATGAGTTCTTCATGCTGCCCCAGGACGGCAAGCTATATAAGTATGACCGAATGGCCATCAACGTTATAGTGAACAATGTCAAGGGCGGACTCAGTTTCTGCGACGTTGCCGTCTGTGATGACCTGGAGGCGTTCAATGCCAATTACCTGCATCTTACAGAAACCATCTGCCAGACCTGCCAGGATATATTGGACCAAGAAGCCGTCATTGTGGGAACATCGGCCGTAACAGGAACGGAACTTGACAGCATCACCAACCAATACAGCGGCATATTCAACAATCCGTTCGTCTCCTGGGGCCGATACCGCAAAGGCTGGTTCAAGACCACCCTACCCATCTCCTTCCAGTTCCACCACGCCCAGATGGACGGTTGCCAGGCCGCCCGTTTCCTGGAAGCGCTGCAAGAAGCCTTTAATACGATTTGAGTAATTCTCTCCAAATATTCTCACAATATTTGGTGTCAACCATACATTTAATACCACAAATGTTACCGACAAAACACCGCAAATATTACCGACAAAATACCACAAATGTTACCGATAAAAAAGCTATAAATGTTTGGTAGATTGCATTATAATATCTAAATTGCGCCATCAAAAAATTTATATAGTTATGGATTACATCAAAAGAGCAATTGATGGCCAGTTACAGGATTACTTGGATGCATTTGGCGCAGTGAATATTGAGGGACCTAAATGGTGTGGCAAGACGACTACTGCCAAGCAGAAGGCAGCTAGTATCATAGAATTGCAGGATACTGACAAGAGAGATGAGTACCTTGCTACGGCGCTTACCAAAGCATCACTGCTGCTTGAGGGTGAGACTCCACGACTGATAGATGAGTGGCAAGATGCTCCCGCACTTTGGGATGCGGTAAGGGTAGCTTGCGACCGCAGGCAGAAACCATCGCAGTTTATTCTGACCGGATCATCGGCTGCAGATACGGATGAAACCGCACATACCGGTACCGGCCGTATTGCAGGCCTTACCATGTATCCTATGAGCCTGTTTGAGTTTGGAGAGTCAACAGGAGATATATCTGTAGAGACCCTGTTTAACAATCCGGGAATGGATATAGCCGCACGCTCCAGGATGAGTGTTGAGGATATTATATTTGCAGCATGCCGCGGAGGATGGCCGGCAGCACTACAGCCAGGTTCAGATAAAGGCAAACTGCTGATAGCCAAGAACTATGTGAAAACGGTATGCGACAAGGATATATCAAGGGCCGCCAAGGAGAAACTGGATCCTAAGATTGCCAAAGCGATACTGCGTTCATACGCCAGAAACGTATCTTCATTGGCCGATAAATCCACCATTCTTGCCGATGTTACCGCAAATAACGACTCATTATCACGTAGCACTTTTGACAGATATATAGCAGCGCTTGAGAAACTGTTTGTTATTCAGGATATAAGCGCTTGGAATCCATCAATCAGGTCAAAGACAGCAATAAGAAGTGGAGAAAAACGTAGTTTCTGCGACCCATCAATAGCTGTTGCATCATTGGGTTTGGGACCAACTCAACTGATGACACAACTCAAAACTTTCGGGTTTATTTTTGAATGTATGTGTGCAAGAGACCTGAAGGTGTATTCGGCACATCTGGGTGGAGAAATTTCTCATTACCGCGACCGTTACGGACTTGAAGCTGATGTAGTGCTGCATTTGGAGGACGGCCGATATGCCCTGATTGAATGCAAACTGGGCAGTAATGAAATTGAAGACGGTGCCACCCATTTGAAAGAAATAGTCCGTCTGATAAGGGAACATAACGAGAAAGAAAAACAGGTGCCGCTGAGAGAACCAGACTTACTCATTGTTATTACAGGAGGAGAATATGCATATACACGCCCCGATGGAGTCAAAGTTATACCCTTGGGATGCCTAAGATGGTAAACGCCCTATGTTTAACTATTCAGGCCGATGCGCAGCCCAGAAGTCCGCAGCCGCCTGCATGCAATCGCACAGCGCCTTATCCACCTCCTCCCAATTGTCATCAGTAATCTCAATGGTAGGATGCTCAGGCGTGCCACCCCCAGCCTGAATCACGCAGAAATCCGTCCGTCCCTGAGCATACACCACATACTCCTCACGCCTCTTGAGCTCCGCCATAATCTCATCCTTACGGTCCGGAGGCGTAGGAATAACCTGACAGTTCATCCAAGGATACTCATTGGCCGTAAGCAGAGGATATTTGTTCCCGTACTGACCGGTAATCTCAGTTATTTTGAAGGTGTACTTGCCCATCGTGAATTACAGCTATTACCTTGATTTACTTCATAATCATATTACATGAATAAATCATCTGCGAATATACTTTGTTTTTCTATCTTTGCAATATCTAATACCAAAGGGTATTCCACAAGACCTATCGGTATCGGACTGGGATACCCTTTGTTGTTTGATCTAACCTATTTATTAACATATACTTGTTTGTATTGAAAACAAAATAATGTCGCATTATAGAAAATCTATTATAGAATTTGTATAATTTGAAGAACATGATTACATTTGCACAAAACCTAAGCCAAATGGAGAATCCATTTTACATAACAGGAATAATCCCAGAGCCTTATTTCTGCGACCGAGACAAAGAGACTGCCTGGATAGTAAAAACGCTTCAGAACAAAGCGCACATCCTGCTTACGTCACCTAGGAGAATGGGCAAAACCCAATTAATCCGTCACATATTTGAGCAGCCGTCCATCAAGGGCAACTACTACACCTTCTATACCGATATATACCCCACCACCAGCCTGCACGAATTAGTACTGTTTCTGAGCAAAGAAATATACGCCGTCCTGGTCCCAAAAGGCAAAACTGCGCTTGACAAATTTCTGGCAAGTCTTCACTCGCTAGCCGGAAGTATAGGATACGACCCTATAACCGGCTCGCCCAAATTCGATATCAAATTAGGCGACATCCACTCACCCCAACTAACTCTCCAAGAGATATTCAACTATTTGGAGCACGCCAACAAACCCTGCATTTTTGCCATAGATGAGTTCCAGCAGATAGCCACATACCCCGAAAAGAACGTAGAGGCAACCCTCCGCTCATATATCCAGAAAATGAACAACTGCCTATTCATCTACGCCGGCAGTAACCGCCACATCCTGGAGAATATGTTCAATTCTGCCGCCCAACCCTTCTACAATAGCGCTGAGCAAACCTATCTGGACTGCATCCCCAGAGAAACATACACTCACTTTGCACAAGAGCTATTCGCCAAAACAGGACGCAAAATAACTCCCGATGCCGCCGCCCTGGCCTATGACCTCTTTGAGGGACATACCTATTACGTCCACAACCTTCTCCACAACACATTCGCCAACACCGATATGCAGCAGATAGTCGATAAGGAAGATATCAACCAAACACTAAACGAGCTACTTGATGAGAAAGGCCGAGCATTCGCCTCAATCATGAACCAACTGAACTACCAGCAAAAAGAAACGCTGGTAGCCATAGCCAAGGAAGGCAAAGCCACCGGCGTAACATCCGTAGCATTTGTAAAGAAACACGTCCTAAAATCACCCAGTTCCGTCCAGTACGCCATCAGCACACTGCTGGACAAGCAACTCCTCACCTATGACAACCAAGGCAAAACCAAGGTATACTGCATCTCAGACCGATTCCTGGGTATGTGGCTTTCACGCACATATTAAATCTCATCAATCAGTTGCAAATCCGCCGGCAGCCACTCCACGCTCCCCAGCTCATCCCTGCCCAGCCACCGCGCCGCCTCATGCTCCTTAAGAGTAAGCTCCCCGCTCTCCACATGACACCAGTAGCAGTGCATGGTAAGGTGAAACGCAGGATAATCCCACTCAACAGTCCTCACCAGCCGCTCAATCACAATCCGAGTCTCCAGCTCCTCCCAGATCTCCCGCTTCAAAGCCTCCTGAGGCGACTCCCCCGGCTCCATCTTACCCCCGGGAAACTCCCAATAGTCCTTCCACTCCCCATATCCCCGCTGCGTGGCGAAAACACGGTTCTGATCATCGTGGATTATTGCGGCTACTACTTCGATTTGCTTCATATAATATTAATATGGGCCGATGCACGTAAAGTTACTCATTTATCGACCATATCATTTCTTCCTTAAAGCAACAACCGGCACTGTCTTGACTGAATTCGCAGTTGTTGTATAACGGTAGGTTCCTAACTGCCTAACACACTGGTCAGAAGGAACCATTATAATCTGATCATCATAATAAGACATTCCCTCTTCAGCTATGAATAACACAACCATACCCCCATACAAATCATACCTATCGCTGCTCTTTTCTGTAGCCAAAGCATTGCCATATGAGTCCACCTGGATTACCTTGAAAGATTTAGTGCTAATGCACTCTCCCGGCTGCTCAAAGAGTGTCAAGCCAGGTATGCCGTTGTCGTTTTCTTCGCTTGCTTCACTTGCTTTAGTTCCTATGTAAAACAGCACGACAAAACATAGTAAGGCGCCAACAAACACACCCAGCAGAAAGGTTAGAAACTTCTTCATAAATATCAATTTTGATGTTTAAGCAAATATATGAAACTTATACAAAACCCAGTAAGTAGATATTAAACAAATGTACAACGTTATTCATAGTATTGATCTTAGCTGAGTATAGCGCTAATATGAAACCTCATTAGAACGTCCCGTTCATTTCCATCTCATCTAGCAATGACAACTGTGTATCTGCAACACTCTTAGAGCGAAGTATTATCTCTCGGAGCTGCTCGTATGACTTTACAAACGTGTTGGGAATCATAAGAAACTCTATATCCTTCTCGCGGCAGATTTCTGCTTTGCGTCTGTCTGACCTTTCACGGTCCTTGTTTCCAAAATGCTCCCCTCCATTAATTTCAATTACAATCTTAGGAGTCAGATTGCGTGAGTACCACTTCTTCTCATAAAGAACACAGTCAAATTCGTACTTCAATTCTCTCAGTTCTGGATCTTCCTCAAAGAAAGTGCTGAACGGAACATTACGTCTTGACTCAAAAGTCTGATGTACAGAGCAGAAATGTGATATGGTCTTGTAGAACTCCTTTTCGTAGTAGCTGTTGTTGGATTTGCCCAGTTCTATTTTTAGTTCTTCATTGAGCGGAACCTGGGTCATACCTTGGCTTTTCACATAATCTACAAGGTCTACAAGATCACTCCGCTCTCCCTTGGCAAGGGTCTTCAGAACCTCTTCATCGCATGCAACAACAAGCCTTTTCTTGGCTCTTGTTACAGCTACATTAATAAGTTCAGTATTGTTCCTTATCCATTCAAAAGTGCGGTCTCTAGTGCTGGCAGACAGTGCCGTAGACAGTATTATTGTATCGCTTTCACCACCCTGCATTGCATGAACGGTCTCACAAGTTATACCCACCAGATTCTCCTCCTTCAGACGTTGGTTTATCAACTCACGTTGGTTGGTGAAAGGAGTAACAATTATGGTGTTGTTGCTACCATTTCTTTTGAGATAATCTATAATCGCATTAACCTCCTCCCAAGCCTGGTTCTTTAATGCACTATTTACATTTTTGACATTCAAAAGAACTAAGTCTCCGTTTTCTTTTATGGGACTCAAGTCTAATTTAGAGTCGTAGTATTTCTTATTTGAGAAGTTTATAATCTTTTTGCTACATCTATAGTGGTATTTAAGCAAAACATATTGCGATATCGAGTCATGGTTACGCATAACATCGAGTATGGAGTTCCTTTTGTAGTCGTAATCCTGAGGAATAGAGTGCTTCTCTCTGAGCATCATATTAATTGAATCCTCTATAACAACAATAGGACGCAATTGTTCCGGGTCACCCACAAGCAACAACGATGTCGCCTTTGTTATAGGTATGAGCGATTGCGCAACATTACACTGTCCAGCCTCATCCATAACAACCAGATCAAACATATAATTGGGCGATCCTAGTCTTTGAGCAGATATATTCGTGGTAAATATGACGGGAAACACTTTTGAAAAGCGTTTCATGTTTTCATCTACTGCCAGCCATTCGTTAAACGAACGAACACGGTTATCTCTATCTGTAATCTCACATATAGTTCTCAAATCATTGTAAGATGGCTTCTGCAAAGTCCTAATGTGTTTTAAAGAAGTAAAGAACATCCATTGCAACAACAGATAATCCTTCTCCAGAGGAGTGAACAGACTCAGAACCTCATCATTCTTAACTTCTGGATTATTGACCAGTTCTTTCTGCAGTACATCAATATGCTTGTCTATGTTGTTTGAAAACTGATTATTAATCCCCATAGCGCGAACATTGGAGCGCAGCAACACCGCATCTTTGTAGAAGCTCTCCAATTTAACATGTTTTTCCTGGCGTTTGAGAATTTCACATAACTGACCATTTTTGTTGTTAGTTGTGGTCTTAATGCGATCAATCTTTTGATCATCGGGTTCAAATGGCCATGTGTATTTGAACAACTCATTAATCTTATCAAGTGCTTTGTTAACTTGATCAATATTTCCGAGCCTGATGAAAGGGAATGGTATAGGTTCGTTTTTGTAGTTTATCTGAAGCTTTTCTATTATACCGTCAACCGGTTTATTATTTGATGAACAGACAATCATAGTTCTGTCATTGTAGAAGCCATTCAAAACTACATTTAGGATAGTCTGTGTCTTTCCAGTTCCGGGAGGTCCCTGTACATATGTAACCGGTTGCTTCATTGCGTTGTAGAGCACACGGGTTTGATCTACGTTAATCTTCTCGTCACATATGATTATGTTAGGTTCCTTTCGTCGTTGGTTATCTCGTCCGGTAATCATTCCAAAAAATGATTTGAGCGGCACATTTAGTTTCCCATCTTGATATCTTTCCAGAATTACATCAAAAGTAGTTCTTACATCTACTGGGATTTCACGCTCAATAATCATCATCTCAGGCATGGTATTTATTATCTCGCCGAACTTAAGATTACTCTCAATTATCTCTAATCCCCACCCCTCATCCTTCTTGTACAGCTCAATGAATTTATCCACATCCATTTCTGTGTATTGGAGCAATGAACATCTGCCTTCATTCTCCATCTGACTCATCTCTGTGAGTTTCTTGAAAAGGAACGTCTTGTTAAAATGTAATGTTGTGTCCAGACTTAAAACTCCCTTCTTAGGGTTATAATAGACGTTGTTGTAGCAGACTATGTATATCCTGTTATTGCTAGTCTTATTTATGGCCAGTCTGGATAGAGCAAATTCATTAAAGCCAGATGGTTTTTCCTTACGTGTGTAGTTGTTGTATATCTTTGTTAGGAGAGTCTTTTGTTCCGTGCTTAAAGCGTATTCCTGATTATTAACCAGCACATTATAGTCAATGCCTGGTATAGTTATATGTTGTTTCTGATAGGGGTCCTTGTCGAACCAATTACAGTCCTCATAGTAGTTAAGCAAATAACTGATTTCCTGTTCATATCCTAACCATTCGTAATCTTCATGATTAAGTTCTATCTTCTTAAGAAGCGGTTCAGGAACCTCATACTCTGTAAAATCAAGAATCTTTGCAGTCTGGATTTTGTTTAAACTTATTTTTCCAGATATTGCGTTATCAATATTCTTGTCGGGGTTATACATTGAGACAATGAGTTTGCAATCTTCTTTGCCAAACTCAATGTCTTCAATAGCAATCCAGAAATATTTGTTTAGTTCCGGGCTGCTTGCATACGTTATGTATACCCACTTTCCAGTGCGTATAGCTTTGGCTATTACTTTGCCAATACTTTCTTTCATCTCCAAGGGCAATTGACTTATTGAAGACTAAGTCTTCATCCCTTTTTATAAAATATCTTTACGTAATGACTATGAATAGTCACTCTTCAAATTGTTTTCAGTTACAAACGTAATTAAAACATTAATTATAAAACAGTAATAAGTATGATTTTCTCAGATTACAAAGGATGAGGGTATGTTGAATGCCTTAAAAACATAAGTCTATAAATTCTACATTTCTTGAAGACCAATGGATTTAAGATATTCATACGTACCATCATAAAACTCCGGTAAACGAGTGGGATCTTCTGGGAATCCTTCTGGCGTAAGGCGGTCATTTCCCTTAGGAATGCAGATGATAATTCCTTGACGAGCACGGGTTAAGAGTACTCTATAGGCGTTGAGCATATATTTCTGGTTCTCTTGGTTGGTCTCGGGATTCCATTTGTTTTTGCCGTTGAACTTATAGAACCCCCATTCTCCGTTTTCGTAGCGCAAGTCGGCATCCCAAAGGATGCAAGCATAGTCAAGCTCTAATCCTTGAACTTGTATTTCGGTGGCAGCGTCTTCCAAATAGTTTGAGGAGCGGATGTCTGTTTTGTCCTCAAGGAACCAATGTACTGCGTTTTCTTCATCCTGCGCCAGAATATGTACAGCTAATGGTTTGAATCGTGCTGCAACTTTAGTAACAAGTACACCGGTTTGCTGCGTTCCGCGAGCCTGCTTGCGAAGCCATGCTCTAGCAGTATCCATATCACGCGTTATGATAATGGGGTACTTTCTGCTTGTTACGTCTCTATACAAATCTGATGCATCCGAGCGGAATGCAAGCATTGACTGAATAAATGCAGAGAGTGTTTCCGCGCGGAAAGAACGTAGGCTGACAGCAAGATGAAGGTCCTCTGCAAAAGTCACCTTATTGTTGTCTCTGAGTAGTTCGTTGACTCGGCCTTCTGCATATTCGGCATCGGTCAGTTTATCTGATATATAGACATCCCAATGCTTGAACATTGAGTTTAGCGCATTAATCCATTCTGTAATTCCTGCTTCACCTGTATTTATTTCCTGACCGCCTCCTACCAAGCATACAATAACAGCCCAATCTTCGCGCTGGTCTAGTGACCAGATAAGAAACTCTGCCTCAGACAATGGAAAATTGGGTACCTTAAGTTTATTACCATAAGTGCCACCACGTTTCAAATAATTAGCGATACGCTCATGAGTCCAACTTCGTTGAGCTTCATCAAAAATAGCTACATGCTCAACCTCACCATACCCTGTATTTTCCAAATGAATCGCTTTATCGGGGTCAATCTCAACAACGCCATTTTCAACAGGATTTTTTATTTTAGCCAGCATGTTGTCACGATAGCGATGGATAATCTGGATGAACTCGCTAACTTCTCGTCTGCAATCAGATAGATTCTTGCGTTCACCTTTGGCTGTACTTTTTTTCTGATTGTCGCGTGCCAGAGCTTCGGTCAGTACAGCCACAAGTGGACCATTGCCAGATAGATATACAGCTCCATTTTCTTTATCCAATTCACCGTTTTTGTATGTCTGTTTGATGGCAACATCAAGCCCAACTAGCGTCTTTCCTGCCCCTGGAACCCCTGTTACGAAACAGATACTTTTCTTGCATTCAGCTTTACTCCATTCAATTACCTGTAATATATAATTGATAGTGCGGTCAGTAGATACTTTATCAGCCTCATGACGAGTGATTTCTTCTACTGAGTGGTTCTCATATAGCGCACGTGCAGCTTCAATAATAGTAGGAGTCGGTGTATATGGGCTGATAATCCAATTGTCTATAGTACCGGAATCCGTTGCTTTGGCATGATACAAGGTGTCGGCTATTAGTTTTTGAAGATCCTCAGAGCCGGCAATCAATGGATTATATATCTGATCATCATAAACAGATAGTTGAAAATTTATTGCTCTTTTGCGAATATGTCTTGTTGGTATCAAAATGGGTACTATTACTTTATCATGACTAAAACGATGAAAGTTTTTCAGGTCAAGAGCATAATCCATTACTTGTTCCACATCGGCCTGTAGTGCGTCCTTTTGACCCACTTTAAACTCTAAACAGAAAATGATTCCCCGTAGCAATAATACCACATCGATGCGCTTGCCTAAACGTGGAATCTCATATTCAAAGATAATTTGCGCATGCTCTTCTTTCCAAGGTTGCAGAACTTCTTGCATGATGTCTATTTCACCCATCCAGGCCTCATCGGTTGTAGTAAGAGCATCACCGTGATAGTTATTGTGGAGCGTGCCTAGTATTTCAAAGCGTTTTTGTTCCAAAAACTCTTTAAATGTAGCAATGTATAGACATCTATTGGGCATAATGATATGCTGTTATTAGTATGGTCGTAATTAGTGATTAACAAAGATACTCTTTTTTCTCGTGTTAAAGAATTGGAGATTTGTTAACATGATAAATTCATCATGTTATAAAAGATGCGATTTATTAACATCAAATGATTAGGAGATTGGAATCATTTTATGCTAAATGATATTGAATCCTCATACCATGTTGTCCAATAGGTATTGCCTTCCCCATCATTATATTGAGCATTGAATTCATCTTCGGTGATATGTTTATGGAGGCATTCTTTTGAGCAATAAGTGTCACAGCCATCTACTACATATCCTTCTATCATAGGGCGTCCGCATTCTTCACAAACTCTGAAACAGTCCAAATGCTCAGTCAACGAATTCCAGAAATCAGGATCAGAAACGTGGGAAAGAATACCTTTGCCAAACTCTTTCCATAATGCGTGTGTGTGTTTACATTCCTCAGCAAGGAAATCATAGACATCATTGTTTGTGTATTCTTTTCTCATAATTTGTTTTTAGTTAAAGACGGAAATGAGTTCCTCAAGGCTATCCGTGATGCAATCAAACATTTTATACATCAACTCCGGATCCTCCTTTTAAGGGATATAGGTAATCACCTTCTTCCCTGCACCAGCCATCCATACAGCCTCGATATGGTTATATAAGATGCAACGGAACACATATTAGAGCGGTCTTTCCTTGTTACCACTATCTTATGTTCGTATATGCGCCTTCTAGACGACCTTGTCATCTTTTCTGTGACCAAGTTGAGTGACTAAGTTAATGTGCGCTTATATTTCTGACTTCTGCTGTTGGGTTTTTGGGGGATAGTCATCTCTATAAAACCTCCCTCAATAAGAGGGTCTATATAGCGATGCTTCATATTATAACGGTGTTTTAGACCAATATGCTCCATTATTTCCGTCATACTGCGAGGAGTTGTGCAGAAGGCCAGTATTTTATTAACCGTATCTGATTTCTTGGTCTCTGACTTAGTCACTTTTTCTTGATCAGTGACTAAGTTAAGTGATATAGTCGGCCTTATCTTCACCTCAAAGGCGGTTAGTTTCTCAACAGTAAACTCAGCCTCGGGATTACCATTCTCACGTAGCATATCTTGTACGCGCCTTATACCCTGGTTGAACATGTTGACATACTTCATCTCTTTCATAGCCTCGGCGACAATAGGGTTGCGGTAGTCGTTCACTGTAGGAAAATTCTCCGGACGTGCCTCGCCATATAAGCCTCCTGCATTCATAATCTCTATATGATCGTCAAACTGATACAAGCGTACAGGCATGTTAGACTGATAGTCGCGATGCATCAAGGCATTCATCATCAACTCACGAATAGCGTTGTTTGGATAGTTGACAACTGTCTTTTTCTTTAACAAGTCATCTGTAACCTTAAGGCCTGACAATGTTCCGTTGTCGTAAGCACCAAGTATCAGATAGCCCTTTTTGTGCGAATTAGGAAGGTCATTGCTAAAAGCACAAATAGCTTCCTGGAACTTATCCATGTCGCTAGTTGATGTGGTTCGCTCCACCCGGTAGGTCTCCGTGCTATGCAGCAACTCTTGTATTTCGTTTTTAGTTATCATATTGACTATAACTTTACTCTCTAATTATGGTTGTTTACCATATTCGCTGATACTCCAACAAACAACTATTATCTCAATGCATATTGGATATCAGATATTTATTATCACAAAAATACACAAACAAAAGGTTAATTACAACATCATAGAGACTCTATCACCTTATCCAAACTTTCCGTCACACAATCAAATATCTTATACATCAACTCCGGATCCTCCTTCTCCGGGATATAAGCAACGACCTTCTTCCCTGCCCCAGCCATCCACCCAGCCTCAGTATGAGCTGATCGGCCGCAGGGGAGTACAAGGACACAGACATCGGCCTCACGCATGGCGTCAAAGTCGCGCTGGAATCCGTAACGGGACCATTCGTCGTCAAGGTGGGAGATGTAATCCTGGGTAGTCCACTGCTCCCAGTTGGGGGCAACGTCACGCCAGAAGAAACCGCCTTTGCCATCGGGCGGGTTGCGGAAATCAAAGACTTGGTGTCCTTGCTCGCGCAGACGCTTTACTACTTCGGGTTGATAGGGGTTCTTCCAGCTGGAGGCAACGTATATCTTGGCCATATCGATGTTGGTTGGTTAGTGTGGTTATTTGTCAAAGCAAATATATGAAAATGCCCCAAACCCCCACCCCCCGCCAACCCATTTTTTGCTACATTTGCCGTATGAAAAAGATTCTGATCGCGATAGTTCTTTGCGCTGTAAGCATGTTGGGTGTGGCTCGGACGGTCAGGACGGTGCGCATGGGCAATATCTCCATCAGGAAGGCTTATGGAGGGTGTATGGCGGGAACTCACAGGTCTGATTCGCTGTACTCTTTCATCATTCTCAGCCCCGGCAGAAAGAATCAGACGGTCAGCATTCAGCTTTCGGCCGATGCAAACGAGTCCATCTCCATCCTGGACGGCATCAGGGCGGCTTATCACGAGGGTGATACCATATCGGCTCAGAATGTACGGTTATTGTGCCACAAGGGGAATGTTTTCCAGGTGCTGGACATCGGCCCTGAGAGGAAGCGGCCCTGGGAGGGTGAGTTCTGGTTCACAATCAGGAACCTTAGGCACGAAATCAGGGTTATACGCAAGAATAAGTAGAGAGTCTCAGAGGAGGCCAAAAGGGACGGTTCCGTTGGCTCCCCCTTTTCACAAAATAAGAAGCAGTGAAAGTGTTAGCCTTCACTGCTTCTTTTTGGGTTACTGCAAGAGAGCCAACGGAACCGTCCCCTTTGGCCCCCTTTCGCCCCTTCAGTGCGTGTTACTCAACAGTAAACAAAATCTTTTCGACATTAATTTCAATTTCCTCATCTGCAACACCGATCATACTCACTTTTGGTGTGGGAGTGCCTTGCCATACATATGAGCTGTTATCTTCATTCCAGGTCCAGCCATCGGGAGCAACTGTATAATAGTCAGGATAAAGCTCAAAGATCTCTATCTTCTTAAAGTTGCCTGCATTTGACATGAATATTAAATCAGATGTTGGTACATATAAATAAATCATTCCTTCATTCATACCATCCAATTTCTCTACACCTCTAAATTCAACAAATATTCCGTCCTTGGAGTTATTGGCCTGTACAATCTGACCTTTCACATCTATATATGCCGAAACTGAATTGCAGAAATTCGAATCCCATTTAATGGTCTTCTTGGTGGCGTCATCGTCCTTATCCTTACTGCATGAACCTAAAAAAAGAGCCAGTGCTGCTACGCACAAAACATTAATTGCTTTCATTGTCTTAAAAAATAATTAGGATTAAACATTAGTGTATTGGTTGGGGCAGTCGCCCCATGATTGTATAAATTTGTCAGCCAGGATGGCCTCTCAAAGTCCTTTTCATATAGTCCCTTTTTAGTAAAATGAGTTATCAATCAGGTTAGCAATGATGACTAACATTGCAAACATAGGGAAATTTTTCTTAATCAGTACTAAATTCTATCGTTTTTTTGAGAGAGGGGGGCAGCGGGGCCAAAGGGGACGGTTCTGTTTGGCCCCTCATTTTCAGATATTAAAAAGCAGTGAAAGTGTTAGCCTACACTGCTTCATTTTAGGTTTCTGCAAGAGGGCCAAACGGAACCGTCCCCTTTGGCCCCCTTTGCTCGCTTTGCCAGCCTTTATCCGTTCTGAATCTTGAGATAGTTGCAGGAGAGCATCTTGCCGTTTTCCCCGCGCAAATGCATTGCGCCGCCCTGGCAGTAACGCCAAACCTTGCAGCTGGCGCACTCGTCCTTTTTCATCCAGCTGCGGTCACGGTAGACCTTGAAACCGCGGTCCCATATCTGCCAGAAATCATCGGTATGTACGTTGCCCTGATGGTAATCACCGCGCACGCTCAGACAGCCCGATATGGATCCGTCATTAAGGATTGAGGCTACGCTCACACCTGCCACGCAACGGAAAAGATGGTCACGGACCACACCCTCATACGGACCTACGAATCCCTCGCATGAGTAGTTGAGGCTTATCCTGCCCTCTCGGCGTACGGCCGCAATGAAATTCATCAGGTCTACGTACTGCTTATCGGTCAGTTTGAGTTCATCGTCGGTTGCACCTCGGCCCATGGGGGCTACGGTGAAGATGCGCCAGCGGGTCACGCCACGGCTTATAAGGTACTCCTTAAAACGGTTCAGATATGCGTAGTTGCGCTGGTTCACGCATGTGATAAGGTCCCAGGTGAGGCCCTTATGTTCTTTGATATAGTCTATTGCCGCATCGGCACGCTTAAAACTCAGCTCACTGCCGCGCATCCAGTTGTGCTCTTCCTCAAAACCGTCAAAACTCATGGCTATGGTGTCAAGACCGGTTTCCACAAGTTCGTTCAGCTTATCACGGGTAAGCAGCATTCCGTTGGTTACCATACCCCACAGGAATCCGCGTTTCTTAATTTCGGCACCCACCTGGACTATATCGGTACGTACCAGCGGCTCTCCGCCGGTGGTTATGACTACGCAATGGGCACGGTCAAAATCCTTGGGGCAGCTGTCCAGAACACCCAGAAGATCACTCATGGGTGGGTCTGTAAGTCCTGCAGTCTTGCGGCAGTCACTTCCGCAATGACGGCAACTAAGGTTACAACGCAGTGTGCATTCCCAGAACAGCTGGCCCAGTTTATGTTCCAGTATCTGTGTACGTGTGGCTGCACGGCCAGTCTCAAACAAGAGTCTTTGAGGGAGAGAGATCTTACAATTCATCTTATACTATCATTGTCTGCTTTTGCGCAGTTTGTCAATTTCAGCATCCAGTGAGTCGGCCTGCTCACGCATACGCAGGTTCTCATCGGCCCTACGTTTCATCATCTCGGGCGGTCCGTATATAAGCGCACGCGACCTCCTGTCAAGTTCTTGCTTAATGGAGTCAGACTTGATCTGCATCTCCCGGATTCTCTCCTGCGGATCAACCTTTATCGTCTCCTCGCTGGCAGCCACGGCCTTCTTGCTCCTGCATGCACCCAGCAACGCAACCAGCGCCACCGATACCGTGCAGACCGCAACAGCCCACGCCCTGGAGAGAATTATCCTTGTCTTACCGTGTGACATAATATCCTGAGTTTACGGTTTATACTTGACCTGTTGAGTCTCTACTTTGTTATAAAACGTAGAAATCTCCTTTGCATTGTATAACTCTGATATATCGTATAACTCAGGAAGGTTAAATGACTTTATTGTAGTAAGATACTTGTCGGGGTCACGCTGCGGGAGCAGGAACGGTTTACCCACTGTTCCGTCAGGGCCGATATACGCTATGTAGGGGCGGCCGTAGACCTGATCGTCACGTTTGGATGCAAACACCACCCAACGGCTGTTGCTGCTCCAGCTGTGATAGGTATCTGCGCCATTGGCGTTTAAGCCGGGCAGAAAATCTATAGTATTGTTTACAAGGTCAAGCAGCCACAGGTCACTCTCCTGATGCCAAACCGGGAAGGTTCCATACTGTGCTACGGCAGCCATAAGCCAACGGCCGTCGGGCGATGCCTTAAGATGACTGAAAGAGTAATTGTCACCTACTGACACCAGGGTCTTTACCTCATTACCCATCTTGCCGGTCTCAGGATCAAAATCAACGGCTGCTATATCATAATGCATGTTCCTTATGCTGTCCGGCTGGGTAAAATGGCGCGCACGGCAAAAGAATATATGTTTGCCGTCGGCTGAGAAACAGGGGAATGTCTCCTGGAATTCCTCGCCTGTCGTGGCCGGGCTGTCTGTCACAGTGAGATTGTCCAGGTCTATCACTATAAGGTCACTCCGTTTATCATAAACCTCCATCCTCAGGTCACGGCGGCTGTGCAGCACGAATGTGACATCGGCCGTGGTAAATACTCCGTAACGGCCATTCTGCGATATGTCACCGTAAACTGCCGTGCCGGTCTTATCGGTCTTGGTGTTCAGCTTGAGGATCTTGCCGTTACGATTCAGTATGGTTCCGCCTTTGGCACCCCTCAAGTGCATGAACGTGGTTCCATTCTTGTTTGATGTATGGCAGTTCATGCAGCAATAACTTGCACTGCGGTTGTCGCCCAGCAGCCTGGTGCTGAAATTCTCAACGTCCCTCTGCTCAATCTGTATGCTCTCCCAGACCTCATAGGCGGGCTCTATAAGACGGTAACTCAGATATTTATCTATGCGGTCAGCTATCACGGTCCAGCTGAAAGAGGTAGAGAAATCATCTCCTTTTTTACGGTGTGCCGATACGCTGACATCAAGCTTTCCGCCCTTCTCGGCCTCAAGCATGGAATGCCAACGCTTTACGGGGAACTTTACCAGGCCTTTCCTGCCGTGGAAAACATAATCCTTCTGCTTTCCCTTTACGGTCACCTTTATGCGGCCTGTACCGTTTATCCTGAAATTCAGGGGTGCTATATTGTACGGGATGGTCACATCTGAATAATCAGGGAACATGCCCTCAATGACACTCTCTTCTGCCTGCGAGCATGATATAAGAATTGAGGCAATTGCGATTAAGGCCCCCAACAGTCTGTTTTTCATTTTTTACTCCTCAGTATATGTAGTAATTGCCGTCAATGCATAATACCAGTAGGTGTCGTGCAGTTCCTTATGTGCTTTCAGGGCCGACAGGTTCTTGCTTTTTATCTCCATGAAATTAAGGAATTCCTTAAGCACCTTATCCGAGATATGGTATTTGTTTACCGTCTGTCTCAATGACTCCTCTGAGTCTACGTCAACAAGAAGAGCCTCCTGGTACAGCTCCGGAACTTTGTAAAGACGCTCCAGACCACCCAGCCAGAACTTGTCAAACAGATGCCTGAAATTGGTCATATCCTTCTCCAGAAGGCTTGAGCACATAAGATAATCTATGGCGCACCTGTTACGGGGATTGTCTGTGGATATCAGATACAATGATGAGTGTATATCACCCAGATCAAAGAAACGGTCATGCTCGGACGTCCTTGCCCTCAATACCAGATACTGGCTGGGGATACTGTCTTTCTCTATGCAGTCCATCATGTTTGCGGCCCAATCCGAATGGAAACGGGTCTTGGACAGGATGTAAAGATATTTTGACGCCACAGGATAATCACCCGTTATGACCGATATCTCTGATAGACGCCTCAGCATCCTGGTTGAGTAGTAACCGGGAGATACGGTCTGGGCAAACAGTGCGCAGTCTGTAGCTCGTGACACATCACCCATCTCAAGCAGCGCATCAGTAAAATAGAACTTGGAGAGATAAGGATCATTTACCGATGTAGACAGAAACAGGCCGTCTGACAGAAGCCCCTGGTCACATTTGAGCAGTGCATCGGGCAGACTACCCTCACGGGCATATGAGAGATTGCGGTAAAAGAGTCCGTATTGGGTGTCAAGGTTATCGCTGGCCAGTTCCCTCACCTCACCCCACTCTGACTTGTAGGCAAGTGTTCCTACCTTGACTGAGAACTCCAGCACATCATTGTAGATTGTTGACAGCACAACCGCAGAGCAGGCGGCCGCTATCATAGCCGGAGCAACCTTATGTCTGAAATGTGAAGCCAAGAGGCAGATCACGATACTTGCCGGCAGCAGCATCAGCACCGGGGCTGACGGGATTATGAAACCGGTACTTATGGGATACAACAGAGCCTGCTTGGGAGTGAGACGGTAGAACGCCGCCAACACCAGAACTATCAGCAGGCCTAAGACCACTGCATTGACATCATATCTTTTCTTTCCCTTCTTATGCATCAGGCAAGCCAGGGCAAACACCAGGACATTACCGCCTGCCAGGACAAATAACAAAGGGATGAGCAGTATGATCGTAACCAGTCTCCCTACCCGGTTCCTGATATCTCCAACCAGACATGCCATCCAGACTGATATAATCAGTCCCACCAGGGATGACACCGGGTAGTTGGGCCATACTATCAGTGAACCTGCCACCAGCACGGGCAGGATTGAGACGGTGACACTGTGATTATCACCACGTACC
This sequence comes from Bacteroidaceae bacterium, assembly GCA_045220475.1. GTDB lineage: Bacteria > Bacteroidota > Bacteroidia > Bacteroidales > Bacteroidaceae > Colenecus. Next base: position 2,351 of record JBGUVW010000071.1, on the reverse strand, counting down.
AGGCGTGACAACCGGATAATTCCCAACCATAAGAGGTCAAGAAGCAGAACCGTTATCAGCACACCCATGGTATTGTTGTAATAGAACTGCGTCAGCCAGTCACCTGCTATTGATGCGGCAACGGCCGGATTTGACAGGTACCAGGAGAGTCGGTCATCGGCCCAGTAAAAGATACCTATCTGCTCTTTAAAACCGATTCTATAAGGGGCTGCGAATAAAATTACCGCAGCCATGGCTATAAACAGACATATTGCAATGCCTGTATCAGGAAAAGGACGTTTTCTGAACATATTTGGACTAAAAGGCACCGCAAAATTAGGAAAAACTCAGTTCGTACGCAGATTTTCACTAATTTTGTGATTTGCAACGCACGCGCGCACACACGATGGCAGGAAAGCTTTATCTGGTACCCACCCCCGTGGGAAATCTTGAGGACATAACCTTGAGGGCATTACGCATCCTTAAGGAGGTGGACCTTATTCTGGCCGAGGATACCCGGACCAGTTCCGTACTGCTTAACCACTATGACATCCACAAGCCGCTGCAGTCACACCACAAATTCAACGAACATGAGACATCCGGTCTGGTGGCAAGCCGCATACAGGCCGGTCAGTCAGTGGCGCTGATAAGTGACGCTGGTACGCCGGGCATATCGGACCCGGGGTTCATGCTGGTACGTGAATGTGTGCAGCAGGGCATTGACGTGGAGTGCCTGCCCGGTGCCACGGCTTTTGTGCCGGCGCTGATAAACTCAGGACTGCCTTGTGACCGGTTCCTCTTTGAGGGATTCCTGCCGCAGAAGAAAGGCCGCCAGAGCCGCATTGCCGCGCTTAAGGATGAGCCGCGCACCATTATCTTCTATGAGTCTCCGTTCCGTCTGGTCAAGGCGCTGGAGCAATTTATAGAAGCCTACGGTCCGGAGCGCCCGGTTTGCGTCTGCAGAGAGATATCAAAAATCCATGATGAGAGCGTACGCGGTACACTGGCCGATGTCCTGGCCCATTTCAAGGCCCATGAACCCAAAGGCGAGATTGTGATTGTGCTGGGCGGCGCTCCCGGAAAGAAACACAAGGAAGAGGAATGAAAGAAGAGTTTCAAGTCATAACAGAGAAGAAGGCCGAGACCGCGATACTGGTAGGTATCATCACACAGGATCAGGATGAGCGCAAGACACAGGAGTATCTTGACGAGCTTGAGTTCCTGGCCGATACCGCCGGCGTGACTGTCATGCGCCGATTCACCCAGAAGATTCCCCAGGCACTTGCCGCCACATATGTGGGTAAGGGTAAGCTTGAGGAGATGCGTGATTACATAAAGCAGATGGAGGATCTGGATGAGGAGGTGGGAATGGCCATCTTTGATGATGAGCTCACGGCCAAGCAGATGTCGGCCATTGAGAGCGTGATAGGGGTAAAAGTTCTGGACCGCACGTCTTTGATACTGGACATCTTTGCCATGCGCGCCCAGACAGCCCACGCCAAGACTCAGGTTGAGCTGGCGCAGTACCGCTATCTGCTGCCCCGTCTGCAGCGAATGTGGACTCACCTGGAACGTCAGGGAGGTGGATCCGGCGCCGGCGGCGGTAAGGGTACGGTAGGTCTGCGCGGACCTGGTGAGACCCAGCTTGAGATGGACCGCCGTATCATCACCAAGCGCATAAGCTGGCTCAAGGAGCAGCTGGCCGATATAGACCGCCAGAAATCCACCATGCGCAAGAACCGCGGCCGCCTTATCCGCGTAGCCCTGGTAGGATACACCAACGTAGGCAAGTCCACCCTTATGAACCTGCTCTCCAAGAGCGATGTGTTTGCCGAGAACAAGCTCTTTGCAACACTTGACACCACGGTGCGTAAGGTAGTAGTGGACAACCTGCCGTTCCTGCTGTCTGACACCGTAGGATTCATACGCAAGCTGCCCACAGACCTTGTGGAGTCATTCAAATCCACACTTGATGAGGTCCGTGAAGCTGACCTGCTCATACATGTGGTGGATATATCGCACCCCGACTTTGAGGACCAGATGAAGGTGGTTGACAAGACTCTGGCCGACCTGGGTGCCGGCGACAAGCCCAAGATCGTGCTCTTTAACAAGACCGATGCCTACACCTGGGTGGAGAAAGAGGCCGATGACCTGACCCCCGCCACACGTGAGAACATCACCATGGATGAGCTGCAGCGCACCTGGATGGGACGTCTCAACGGCGAGTGCCTGTTTGTATCGGCACTCAAGAAGACGGGCATTGAGAATATGAGGAAGACTTTATACGATAGAGTAAAGCAGTTGCACGTACAGAAGTACCCCTACAATGATTTCCTCTATCCGGACATTGAATAATGTGGAATTGGGGGGCG
>JBGUVW010000070.1:0-8850 GCA_045220475.1 Bacteroidaceae bacterium | reverse complement strand
ACCTACTCTCCCACTTGCGCAGTACCAGGGGGCAGAGCCCCCTTGGACCTTTTTTTAGTTTACTCCGTAAACGCGCTCCATTCCATTCCGCTTGGCGGCCCTCCGGGACCGCATTCTCGCTCCAAGCATTCGCTCGCCCCAATACGTTTGCACCTGCGTGGTTTATTTCCCAGCCATTGAAATGGCTGGCTACCATTATCTAATGCCTCCGGCATTAATCTGTGCTGTTAGGCACACAATATGGATAGCCAGCCAATGAATTGGCTGGGTGAATCCAATATCTCCCCCTTTACCTTGTGCCGTTAGGCACATGATAGGGGTAGCCAGCCGTTTTAACGGCTGGATGTTTCCGATATGAAACGGTTTCCACGTGCGTGTCCCTAATCCGCACAAGGTTTCCAGCTGCACACACTAGCACGGTTTCCAGTTGCAGTTCAGTAAAACTAAGCCCCGACAGCAAAGCGTTGTCGGGGTTTAGTTTTACCCGGCCTGGAAGGCCGGCAGAGTGGAATGGAACGAAGTGGAATGGAACGGGTTTGGGGCGTGGCCGCCCTAAACTAAAAATAGGTTGTGTCTAATACGCAGATATGTTTCCAGCTAACGACTTTCAAGGCCCTTTGGGCCAAGAAAGTCAAAAACGACCGAGCACCAAAGGTGCGAGTAATAATACGCTCGCACCTGCGTACCAAACCGCCGTTTTAACGGCTGGGGATAATACCTTGTTATAACACACGCGAGGTGAAACCAAAGGTCTCACCTCGCGTGTGTTGCATCCGGGACAGATGTCAGTTCTTCTTGCCCATGAAGATGTGGAGCAGGAGTCCTGCCAACATTATTACAAGTGATCCTACCAGGACACCGTTGTAGTTGTGCAGTGTGGTAAAGGCACTGCAGAAAAGCAGGATGGCGCCCAGTATTACCACGATAGCTCCCAAATACTTTTTGAAGTTGTTCATTGTTATGTTGTTTTATTTGTTTTTCTCTAGGCTGCAAAATAAATGGTTTTTATCCGAAAAATGAAGTAATAACCCCATTTTTCTGGGCTGTATGTGTTTAGGAATATTAAAAACGGCCGGACCTGATCATCGGGTTACATTATTATCTCTTTTTAAGGCGTTTTTGTGGGTGGCAAATGATTGATAAGTCAAAAATATTTGTACCTTTGCATCCGCATTTTGCAAACACTATTTATTTATTAATCAAAAACAAATGAATCAGTACGAAACCGTTTTCATTTTGACTCCCGTTTTATCTGATGCTCAGATGAAGGAAGCGGTAGAGAAATTCAAGGGCATTCTTACTGCAGAAGGCGCTGAGATTGTCAATGAAGAGAACTGGGGCATGCGTAAGCTGGCCTATCCTATTGAGAAGAAGTCAACTGGCTTCTATGAGTTAATCGAGTTCAATGCTGAGCCTACAGTAGTAGAGAAGCTGGAAGTTAACTTCCGTCGTGACGAGCGCGTTATCCGCTTCCTGACTATCAAGCAGGACAAGTACGCAGCTGAGTACGCAGCAAAGAGAAGAAGTCTTAGACAGTCTAAATCAGAGGAGGCATAATTATGGCAGAGCAGACATCAGAGATCAGATATCTTGCACCTCAGACTCAGGATATCAAGAAGAAGAAATATTGCCGTTTCAAGAAGGCAGGTATCAAGTATATCGACTATAAGGATCCCGAATTCCTTAAGCGTTTCCTCAACGAGCAGGGTAAGCTTCTGCCCCGTCGCATCACCGGTACTTCACTCAAGTTCCAGCGTCGCGTGGCTCAGGCTGTTAAGAGAGCACGTCACTTGGCTCTTCTGCCTTACGTAACTGATATGATGAAGTAATAATCTTTAAAGAAGGAAATAACTATGGAGATTATACTTAAGGAAGATATTGCAGGTCTTGGATACAAGAACGATATAGTAAAGGTAAAGGACGGCTATGGCCGTAACTATCTGATTCCCCAGGGCAAGGCTGTTATCGCTACAGAGTCAGCCAAGAAGGTTCTGGCAGAGAACGAGCGTCAGCGCGCTCACAAGCTGGCTAAGATTAAGGCCGATGCTGAGGCACTTGCTGCTAAGCTGAACGGCGTTAAGCTGAGCATCAGCGCAAAGGTTAATGAGGACGGCACAATCTTTGGTGGCGTAGGTGCAGCTCAGGTTGCTGAGGCTCTGGCCGCTAAGGGCTTTGAGATTGACCGCAAGGCAATCGCTGCCGAGACTGTTAAGGCTGCCGGCGAGTACACCGCTACCATCACTCTCCACAAGGAGGTTAAGGCTGAGGTTGCTTTCGCTGTAGTTGCTGAGGCTGCTGAGTAATCAGATACAAACTGAGATATAGTTGAAGGATGGCCCTCAAGGTCATCCTTCAATGTTTATGGGCAAACGGAATTATTTGCTAAATTCGCGGTATATTTAATTAGCCTGATGGGTAGTCACAATTCACTTGTAGGTAAGAGCGCCTCATTCTATACTCTGGGATGCAAACTCAACTTCTCGGAGACATCGACCATCATGCGCCAGCTGATTGAGGCGGGCGCACATAAGGCCGCACGTGGAGAGAAGGCCGATATCTGCGTCATCAACACCTGCTCGGTCACTGAGGTGGCCGATAAGAAGTGCCGTCAGGCAATCCATAAGATTGTACGTGAGAACCCCGATGCCTATATAGTGGTGACCGGTTGTTACGGACAGCTCCAACCTGGAACGGTAGCCGATATTCCAGGTGTGGATATAGTCTTGGGACAGGACCTGAAGGGCAGTATCCTGGAGAACCTGAATGGATTGCAGAAACGTGACCATGGTATATCCAAGACCGTTGGTACCAATGACATAAAGAACTTTGTTCCGTCATGCTCACGCGGTGACAGGACCCGTTTCTTCCTCAAGGTTCAGGACGGATGTGACTACTATTGCACCTACTGCACTGTTGCATATGCACGCGGACACAGCCGCAATCCCTCTATTGAGAGCCTGGTAGCCCAGGCACGTGAGGCCGGACAGGAGGGCGGTCGTGAGATTGTGATTACCGGCGTGAACATAGGTGATTTCGGAAAATCCACAGGTGACAGGTTCATTGATTTGATTCGTGAGCTGGATAAGGTGGATGATATTGCTCGTTACCGCATATCGTCAATTGAACCAAACCTGCTTACTGATGAGGTGATTGACTTTGTGGCCGGTTCCAGAGCATTCATGCCGCATTTCCATATTCCGTTGCAGAGCGGATCGAATGAGATTCTCAAACTAATGCACCGCCGTTATGAGCGTGAGCTTTTTGCCGCCAAGGTGGCACGTATCAAGAGCGTGATGCCGGACGCGTTTATCGGCGTAGATGTGATTGTGGGTATGCGTGGTGAGACCGATGAACTCTTTGAGGATGCATACCGTTTCATTGAGGGTCTGGATGTGACTCAGCTGCATGTGTTCAGCTACTCGGAGCGTCCGGGTACCGCAGCACTTAAAATTCCGTATAAGGTGTCGCCTCAGACCAAGCATGAGCGCAGCCAGCGTCTGCTGGAGCTGTCGGACCGTAAGACAAGGGCCTTCTATGAGGCGCATATCGGCCGTGAAGCGACTGTTCTGGTGGAGCGTCCCAAGCGTGGTATGCCTGCTCACGGATTTACCGATAACTATATCCGTGTGGAACTGGATCAGGACAAGGTCAGCGAGAATACTCTTGTAAAGGTGCGTCTGGGCGGGCTGAATGCTGCCGGTGATGCACTGACTGCCACAATAATTGATTGATATGAAGATAGCGATTGTCATATTGAACTGGAACGGCAGCGCAATGCTTAAGCGTTACATGCCTACGCTGCTCAAGTATTCAGATATGGAGGGCGCGCAGGTTATTGTGGCCGATAATGACTCCAATGATGACTCAATGGAGATGATGCAGCGTGAGTTCCCTGATGTCCCGCTCATACGTCTGGAGAAAAACTGGGGCTTTGCCAAGGGTTACAATATGGCTTTGCGTGAGGTTGATGCGGAGTATTACATATTGCTTAATTCGGATGTCGAGGTGTCCAAGGATTGGCTTCTGCCGCTTGTTAGCTATATGGATGTGCATCCCGAGATTGCTGCATGCCAGCCCAAGCTTCTGGATTTTAAGGATCCTGAAAAGTTTGAGTATGCAGGCGGAGCCGGCGGATATATGGACAAGTATGGTTATATGTTCTGCCGCGGTCGTGTGTTTGATACGATTGAGAAGGATCAGGGCCAGTATGATACAATTGAGCATGTGTTCTGGGCAACAGGTGCCTGCCTGATGATCCGCAGTGCCGATTACTGGGCTGCCGGCGGACTTGATGACCGGTTCTTTGCTCATCAGGAGGAGATAGATTTGTGCTGGCGTCTGCGGAGCCGTAACCGCGGTATCGTTTGCATACCGGAGAGCGTGGTCTATCACGTGGGTGGTGCTACCCTGAACAAGTCAAATCCCTATAAGACGTTCCTCAATTTCCGCAACAACCTGCTCATGCTCTATAAAAACCTTCCAGAGGATGAACTCTGCAAGGTTATGAGAATACGATTCTGGCTGGACGGCCTGGCTGCAATTATGTTCCTTATGAAATTCCACTGGGGTGATTTCAAGGCAGTGCTGCGTGCGCGCCATGAATTCCGCCGTCTCAAACCGGATTTCCAGGACAGCCGTGAGGAGAACATGCAGGAGGCATCGGTTTCCACTGTTCCGGAGAGAGTGCAGTTCAGTCTGCTGTGGCGTTATCATATAAAGCGTCAGAAAACCTACACAAAACTGATGGACTGATTGCCGTTTACGCGTTTGGACGCAAATGCAACAGCTTTGCAGCGCCTTATTCTTGTAATTTGTTATTTAGACAATTACTTTTGTTTGCAAATAAAAACGCACGATTATGAAAATCCACAGATTAAGAGTCCTTATTGCCAAGGGATGGTACAAGGTGCTTTGCTTTGTTTCATTCTCATTGCTGTCTGTTGTCTGTAATCATGCATCGGCCCAGAAGGCAGGTGATGTTATCCGCGGTGTGGTATCGGATGATGAGGGTCCTATGATACAGGTGAATGTGGTGGAGAAGAATAGGGCTGGCGCTATTGTTGCAGCTACCACTACTGATCTTGAGGGTCAGTTCTCCCTGAAACTGCAGAATTCGTCTGACCGTATTGCTTTTACATATGTGGGATACCAGACAGTGGAACTGCCTATTGACACTCTCTATTTTGATGTCAGGATGAAGGAGGCTGGACCTATCAAGGTTGATGATATTGAAGGTGCAAAGACGGTCGATGAAGTTCTTAAGGGTCGCCCTGCAGGTAATGATATCCTATTTGAAACCGGCGATCTGGCGTACGGACCTCCTGTCAGTTCACTGATGGAAAAGCCGGAAAATGAGAATAAGGGTGCTGTCATCGATATGAATGAAATTGAGAGTATTTACTCTTTTGTAAACGATAACAACCTCCAGGCATACGGTACTGCGATTCCGGGTCTTGATATAGTTTTTAATAGTAATGATCTGGAAAAAAGAGCCGCGAACCGGAAGCCGCTGCTGGTTATGGATGACAATATAATACTCCGTGACACTACGGTATGGAAAGGTATTGACCATAAAAAAGAGAGTTTCTCAAAGGCTGAGCTGGCGCGCTTGTTTGGCATCAGACGCGGAAAGATAAAGAACGTGAAAGTTCTTAGGGGTGCCGATGCCACAACCCAGTGGGGACGTAAGGGGGAGAGCGGCGTGATTGAGATTATTACACGCCGGTATTACCGAGAAAACAAGGATTTTATCCAGAATTGGTAAAACAAGTAACTGAACACTGTAACAATGATTGCCAGGACGGTCAGGATATGGATCTCGCGTGGTTGGAGCGGCTTGCTATATTGCGTATCGTTCCTGGTCCTGTCTTTAATATCATCCTGTTCAACCAGGAAAACGGTGGTGAAAGATTCCTCTGAGCCTCCGGTTGACAGGATAGATGAAGGTGCTCCTGCGGATTCTCTGGTTCCGGTCGATAAGACTGATGAAGGTTTGCTGGCATATTTTCTGGATAGGGACAGCCTTAAGGTAGATTCTGTGACTACTCTTGACCAGATATTGAACGATAGCATAATTCCTGGTCTGGAGATTGTATTTAATGCCGGTTCTTTGGCTTATGGCCCTCCTATCGCAAGAGAGATGTCCCGTTTCACAAAGAGACTCAACACTCCTCAACCGTACATGAAACCATTGGTGGTGCTGGACGGCAAGATCGTGAATATTGATAAGGAAAGACTGAATGCTTTTGATTTTGAGAAGGACATAGACTCCAGACAGAAGGTTGCAGCTCTGTTGGGCGTTGAAGAGAAGAGTGTGGTGGCATTCATATTCAGAAGAGATACTGATGCAACCTCGGTTTGGGGATATCAGGGTCTTAACGGAGTTCTGGAAGTTGCTGGCAGAAAGTTCTACAGACGACACAAATCCAGGACCGATTATCAACGGTACAAATAACAGTAACCCTTCGTGATTCAGGATTTCATCTCTTGGTTTGTCAGGATTTTTTTATCTGATTAATGACGGACTAAAGTAAGGGTGTGGTCAATGGTGTGGGGGAGTTCCTCGGGGTAGTGGGTTACTATGATCAGGGTCTTTTGCGGGTTGGCGCAGAAGGCCTTTATTATTTCCATTACCAGGGCGCGGCGCTGACGGTCTAGTCCGTGGAGCGGTTCGTCAAGAATGAGTAGGGAGGGGTTCTTTACGAACGCGCGGGCCAGCAGTATCATGCGCTGCTCTCCGCTGGAGAGTTCCAGGAAATCACGGTCCTCCAGATCAGCTATCTGGAATATGTTCATCCATACGCGGCAGGATTCCCTCTCCTGGTCAGTAATTTTTTTATACAAACCGATGGTGTCGTGCAGGCCCGATGCAACTATGTCTATGGCGGGGTAGCGGCGGCAGTAGGAGCGGTGCATCTCGGGTGATACGTAGCCTATGTGCTTCTTGATTTCCCAGATGCTCTCACCCGTTCCGCGGGGGCGGCCAAATAGAGCAATGTCACAGGCGTATGACTGAGGGTTATCGGCATAGACCATACTCAGCAGGGCGGATTTGCCGCTTCCGTTGGGTCCCAGGAGCGCCCAATGCTCACCTTTGCAGATGGTCCAGTCAAGAGGACCCAGTATGCGGCGGTTCTCATATTGCAGGCTTACCTGGTTGCAGCGGACTATCTCATCGGACTGCATTCCGTTCTCGGGTAGGTTGTGCATGAGCTCTATGGTTTCTTGCGGCAGCAGAGGCTGGGGGAGCGGATCAAGCGGCTGTGCCAGATACTCCTTAATTGGTATTACACCGCTGCTGCGGCGGTCTTTCACCTCTATTACATGTGTAATGAACTGCGGGATATCTTCACGGCGTGCCACAACTAGCACAATCTGTATCTTCCACTCACTGATAAGGTTCTCAAGCAGTTGACACAGCATATCGCGAGTCTGGACATCCAGGCCTATGAACGGGCTGTCAATTATCACCATCTTGGGGCGTACGGCCAGGGCACGGGCCAGCTGGTACTTGCGCATCTCGCCGCTGGAGAGGGTTACAAGCTGCTTGTCCCATATTGAGGGCAATCTGAACAGCGTGTACAGACGGTCTTTCCACACCGGGTCCTTGATATCGGGGAATGCGTCACGTACTATGGCTGATTCGCCCATCTCGGTCATGTTCCAGCGCTGCTGGTAGAAATAGGTGCTGTCGGCACTGCCGTAACTGTCACGGAACGTTATGTTGCGGATATCGGCCCCAGATATACCGTTGCCGTACTCCACCTCACGGTTGTCCATGAGCGGATATTGGCGCAGCAGGGTGTTTACAAGCAGGGTTTTGCCCGCACCGTTTGGCCCCACAATTGCTGTCTGTTGGCCGGGTGCCAGGCAAATGTTGATGGGGGAGTCAAGACGGTACTTGGGCGTACATGCCACGCCATCTGTTATTCTGAGTACGAATGCGCTGTTCTGTTCCATTTTTGGCTAATGTAGTGCGAAGATAATGCAAAATGCGCTACCTTCGTGCCATGAATCAAGCTTTGTATCTTATTCCCAATCTTTTGGGCGAGACTCCGGTGGAGCAGGTGCTTCCTGTGTACAATCATGATATAATCATGGGCATTCGCCATTTCATTGTGGAGGATGTCCGCACCGTCCGCCGTTTCCTCAAGCAGGTGGACCGCAGCATAGACATAGACCAGCTCACGTTCTACACCCTGAACAAGCATACCAAGCCCGATGAGATATCAGGAATGCTCAAACCTCTTGAAGAGGGCAATCCCATGGGCGTTATCTCAGAAGCCGGATGCCCCGCAGTAGCTGATCCCGGGGCCGATGTAGTAGCCATAGCCCAGCGCAAAGGCCTGCAGGTAGTGCCGCTGGTAGGTCCATCCAGCATAATCCTGGCAGTAATGGGATCCGGATTCAACGGCCAAAGCTTCGCCTTCAACGGCTACCTACCCATAGAGCCCGATGAGCGCATCAAAACCCTAAAAAAGCTGGAACAGCGCGCCTACACCGAGAACCAGACACAACTTTTCATAGAAACCCCGTACCGTAACGCCAAAATGATGGCCGACATCCTGAAAGCCTGCCGTCCCCAGACCCATTTGTGCATCGCTGCGGGTCTGACTACCAAGGACGAATACATCCGCACCCGCACGGTTAAGGAGTGGGGCGGGAGGCTCCCTAACCTGGATAAGGTTCCATGCATATTTTTGATATATAGGTGAGGGCCATGCGGCGGATGACTCGCCGCTTCGCGGCTCGGTTTTTTTTGACTTTTATGGCCCTTTGGGCCTAAAAAGTCGCTAGCTGGAAACGTATCTGCGTATTAGAAACAACCTTTTTTTAGTTTGGGGCGGCGAC
>JBGUVW010000069.1:0-26566 GCA_045220475.1 Bacteroidaceae bacterium | reverse complement strand
TGGAAGGCCGGCAGAGTGGAGCGGTATGGAATAAAATGGAATACCGCGGAACGGGTTTGGGGCGTCGCCGCCCCAAACTAAAAAAAGGTTGTTTCTAATACGCAGATAAGTTTCCAGCTAGCGACTTTTTAGGCCCTGAAAGGGCCATAAAAGCCAAAAAAGCCCGAGCGCCGAAGGCGCGAGAAATATATTTTTCCTCACAACCTCTCCCCGCAATGCTTACAATAATTAGCACTAAGGTCCGTCTTCTCATTGCACCGCGGGCATCGCCCATTCTTGCCCTTCTTCTGCGTTGTGTCAATCATTGTGGCCGATACGATACCGGTGGGCACAGCTATGATGGTGTAACCCAGGATCATCACTATTCCTGACAGGAACTTGCCCAGTGCCGTAACCGGCGTGATATCACCGTAGCCAACTGTGGTGAGCGTCACGATTGCCCAATAGATGCTGGTGGGGATGCTGGTGAACAGGGTTCCGGGAGTACCGCTCTCAACTATGTACATGATGGTGCCCAGGATACATACCAGCACCACCACGAACATGAAATAGACCAGAATCTTGGTGAGACTCTTGCGTATGCTCTCAAGCAAAAGGTAACCCTCATTGAGGAACGCAAAGAGCTTGAGCACCCTGAATATGCGGAACAGACGGAACGTACGCATCAGGGCCAGGTACCTCAGGGGCGGGAAGAATACGCTGAGCAGCTGGGGCAGGGTAGCCATCAGGTCTATTATACCAAAGAAACTCAGTACATACTCCCGTTTTACAGGTGAGCAGTAAACCCTTAGAATATACTCAATGGCAAATAGTATGCTCAGTACATATTCCAGTACAATGATTGAGGCCTTGAGTATACCAATACCATCCAACTCCAGATTAACAAGGGCCTGGAAAGAGAAATCATCCACCTTGACCACGCTCTCCAAAGACGCCATTACTATGCATAGCGCAATGGCAATCATTATGGCTATGTCAACAGGCTTGGAAAGCTTATCGGTCCCCTCAAACAGAATCCTGTGCAGTCTCTTCTTGTCCTTGATTATAGATATCAGCTTTTTCATCTTTATTTTGCGTTTTTCCCCTCATAGTCCTTAAGTGCGCGGATGGCTTTAGGGTAGAGCAGTATGATTGATATGAGCGTTCCCCACGCCATCAGTCCTACGCCGATGTCACCCATCTGCCAGACCACATCGGCCTCACGGACGGCTCCGTAAACGACCGATGCCAGCAATACCGCCTGGGCTATGCGAATCACTAGTTTCTCACGCCTTGGGTCCTTGTTCCTGAACAGGTATATTATGCTGGATTCGGCATAGAAATAGTAGGCCATTATGGTGCTGTACACAAAGAATATCATGGCAATCGATACAAACTGGCTGCCAAAACCGGCAAATACGGAATCGACCGCGCTCTGGGTGAATGCGGCGTAGTTGTTGCCCAGTTCAGGGGCGCTTGCAAGCAGCATGTTGCCATCGGCATCTATAATGTTGTAGGTGCCGGATGTAAGTATCATCAGAGCTGTGGCCGTGCATACAAAGAGCGTATCCACATAGACGGAGAATGATTGTGCCAGACCCTGCTGTGCCGGAGCGTCTACATCGGCTGCTGCCGATACGATGGCTCCCGTTCCCTGGCCGGCCTCATTTGAGAATATGCCGCGCTTTACGCCCATGGATATGGTTGAACCTATTATTCCGCCGGCGATGGGATTGATTCCGAATGCTCCTTTTACAATGCTGCCCAGAACTGCCGGCACGTCATGTATGTGGTAGCCTACCACGATAAGGGCAAGTATGATATAGCCCAATGCCATGAACGGAGTGACGATTGATGCCACCTTGGCTATACGCTTTATACCGCCTATTATGACTATTCCCAGCAGAACCGCCATGATTATGCCCGATGTGAGTGTGGATACGGGGAATGCGTTATGCATGGTTGTGGAGGCTCCGTTGGCCTGTACCATGGGGAGGCAGATGCCGCAAGCTATGAGTGTGATAATGGCAAATATGACTCCCAGCCTGTGTCTGCCCAATCCGTCATCAAAGAGATTGAACGGACCTCCACGGAACTCATCGTTACGGCGGAACTTGTACATCTGTGACAGCGTGGACTCTACAAAGGCGGTCGATGCCCCCAGAAATGCAACTATCCACATCCAGAATACGGCTCCGGGACCGCCGAATGCAATGGCGGTGGCCACGCCAACTATGTTTCCGGTACCCACTCTGCCTGACAGGGCGATACAGAAAGCCTCAAATGATGATATGCCGTCAGCGCCGCGTCTCTTGCTGAACAGAGAACGCACCATAAGTCCCAGACGGCGTACCTGCACCATACGTGTGCAGATAGAGAAGAACAGTCCGGCTCCCAGCAGCAGTACTACCAGCCCAGGGTTCCAGACAATCTTGTTAATACTAGTAACTATATCGTTCATTTATACGGATCCTTGCTGCCCGGTTTCCACGTGCAGCCACCGGCCAGGATGGGGTAGACAACCGACGGGAAACAGAGACTCTGATAAATTGTATACTCGTTATTCTGGTAATTGTCCAGGATATCTATGTATGCGCGTTCTCGGGGTGTCCTGTTGCGGCTAATTGCCGGATAACTAGGATAGTTACGTACATAGTTGCCTGCTCCGAATACCAGTATTCCCGGACGCGGACCCCATCCCTTCTCAATGGTGTATGCACTCTCGCGGTCATGCGGCCAGTGTACCTGATTGAATCCGAGGGTGGTCATGTAGCACTTACCCAGCGGGTTCAGTCCAAGGGCGTAGTCCATCATCTGGCTTACCACATCAATGTACTCCTGATTGCCGGTGAGCCTCCACATAAGAACTATGGGGAATGAGTATTGTCCCTGGGCCACGTTACTGCCCCACCAGTTCACGTTGATGGATACTCCGTTGGGATAGGCGTTCTCTTTGAATGCCGCCATCTGGCTTGCAACGGTTACGGTAAGTACATCCATGAACTTCTGTACGGTTGCCGGGTCAGTCTTGCCGGCAGGGGCAAGCAGGTAACTGAAAAAATAGGAAGCCAGCCAGCCGCGTTCGGCAAATATCTCCGAACCCTGATTATAGGTATCCTTCATTGTCATGGCGTCATAGGCATGTTCCTTTACATACTCGTGGCAGGCTTCATCGCCGGTCATAAGGTACTTCTCCACATTATAATACATTTGGAATGTGGCAGGCATCTGGCGGTTACGCTCGGCATAAACCCTTTCTGATGCGCTGTGTGCCAGCTCTGCACGCTCAGCATACTCCTTGCTCTTGGCCTCATCATAAGGCTTGATCAGTCGGGCAAAGTGATAGAACAGGCCCGATGCCCAGGCCGATGTACGCGGGTCAAGTACCTCAGACCCGAACAGATGGTCCTCAAAGTCATATGTGGTGAATGGTGAGTAGCCGTTGGTCTCGGTACCCCATGGAATCTGGCCGTCCTCCTCCTGGAAGTATTTCCAGAACATGGTGCCCCATTCAGCCTCGTCAAGGATATCGGGTATGCCGTTGCCCTTGCCCAATATGTTGAACTGCTCGTCAAACTTATCCGGGATGTTGAACTGGTCATCGGTAAAGAGGCTGGGGAATGCCTCGAATGTGGTCAGCAGGGTGCTGGGCACGTCCATGTGGTAGGTGCGGCGGTCTGCATCGCCTGCATCATGGTAACCGCCCCATGCCTGGATGGTGGGCTCATCGCCCTTGACTACCAGGCTGGCCTCATTTATGCGGTAATAGGTCTGGTAGATGGTCTCATGGCAGCGCTTGGTGCGGTAGCTGAAATCAGAGTAGGGCTCTATGATCTGTATTCCGCAGCGCTGGTTGAACAGGGAGCGGAAACTAACGTATGAGAGTTTCTGTGAGAACTGACCTCCTACACCAAAGGGATATGATGAGCCGTAACCGTCAACCACGATCTTGTAGGGACCGCCCTCGGGGACTGCCGACAGGTCAATACGATACACATGGTCGCCCGATGAGGTGTCATCGCCAATCTCCACCAGACGGCCTGATGCCACCTTCTTGCCCAGTTTGGATTTTTTGTACTGATATACGGTATACTTGGGCAGGTCTCCCTCAATCTTCTTTACGCCGCCGTCACCCAGATAGATGGCAAAGTTTGCAAAGCGTTTGGTTGACAGGGCACTGTATGCCACCTGGTTGGTCTTGATGGCCTCACAGAATATATCTCTGTCATTGAAATTAAAGATGTAGTTGCCGTAGGGGGTATCTATAATGTATTTCTTTCCGTTAGTGAGCGTGGGCACGGTAAGGTAGATGAAATGGTCACACTGGTCGGCTGCTGCTGCGGTACGGTTTACGGCAAGAACCTGTTTGCCGTTCACTTTCCATTGTGCGGTATCCTGTATGGCTACCTCATTGACATCAAGCGTGTCACTCACATAGTAGAGTTCAATTACATTGTTTGAGGCTGTACGTATTTGACGTAATGTAAGCCTGGCGCTTGCTGAGAGGGTTATCAGCAGGCTCAAAAACGCGGTTAGCAAGGTTTTCATCAGCAAAATGATTATAAATGGTACAAAGATAAGGTTCAAATCCAATTTTTTCCAATCAGGAGTGCCGTTATTACAGATATTAATGCGATTTTTGCAAAAAACCTTATTCTATATGTTTCTAACCAATATCAAAACCATTTTCCGCAAGCGTGCGGTTGCATTTTTAGGGTTGTTTGCATTATCCGTTCCGGTTCATTCACAATTCCTCTCATTAACAGGTGAAAAGTCTTTCTCGGGCTGGTCAGAGATTACTACAACCAAGTACAGCATCATTTATCCTCAGGGTCTGGACAGTCTGGGTTTGAGATATGCCGAGTCTTTTGAGACCTATTACCGCCTGTTGGGCGCATCGGCAGGGTACTATCCCGGTCAGTTGATGAATTATCCCATTCCGGTAGTGCTGCATACGCGTTTTCCTGATGGAAACGGTATTGCAGAGGTGGCACCAAGCAGACTGGAGCTCTTTACGTTTGGAAATCCGTACAGCACTAATTTCAATATCCCGTTTGACAGGATGCTGGCTATTCATGAGGGACGCCATTCGGCCCAGTTCCAGTTCTCGAGAGACGGAGCGTGGGATTGGCCGAAAGTGCTGTTCGGTGAGGGATTGTCATTTTATGTGACCCATCTGTATGCCAATATCTCACTCATGGAAGGTGATGCCGTAGTTATGGAGACGGCGTTGACCGATGGCGGTCGCGGACGTACTGCCAGTTTCCTGGAGTATTACCGTATGGCACTGGACAGGAATGATTACCGTAACTGGTTCCGTTGGAGATATGGCTCACAGCGCTACTATACCCCTGATTATTACAAGATAGGTTATATGACGGTGGCAGGAACCAGATATCTGTCACATAGATGGGACTTTACAAGGAACTATCTGTCAAGAAGTACCAGAATATTCAGTTTCCATGCTTTTGAAAAGACTCTCTATGATTACACCCATACAGATATAAACCATTCATGGAGACAGATTGCCGATGCATTCAGGACCATCTGGACTGAGGATGACAAGGTACGCGGTCCGTTCCAGGATGTAGAGAGTCTCGTAGCTGACAATTCAAGGTTCTTTCCCAATTACAAGAGCCTGGTACAGACTGCCGACGGCCGCCTGATGGCAGTGCGTTCGGATATGGATAAGGTCATGGAACTGGTTGAGATACTACCCGACGGTAATGAGCGTCACGTGAGGTATTTCAATGCTGCCAGCAAGCTTGCCTACTCAGCGGCCACCAACTGCTTATACTGGTCTGAGGCTCTGTTGGATACCCGTTGGAGCATGTACGGAGATTCACGTATCAGACTGCTCAAGGTGGGTACAAAAAGCATACAGGACCTTACTGCCGATGGTTTCTTTGTCAACCCTGCAATATCGGCCGACGGCAAGACTCTGGCTGCCGTGGAGCTCTTTGAGGACGGAACAAGCAGTGTTGTCATTCTGGATATGAATGACGGACACGTAGTCCGTTCCATAAGACCTATTGGCGGTACAGTTGCCAAGGAGGTGGCATTCCTGGCCGATGAGGTGGTATTCTCCGCAATGGGTGATGCCGGTACAGGCCTTTATTCTACAGATTTTGACAAGGTTAAGGTCCTTGTGGAGCCTGCCGTATTGCTGACCCGTGACCTGATATCACATGCTGATGCCGTCTATTTCACGTCTGATAGGAACGGTACCGATGAGATATACTCATACTCGCATGCAGAGGGTGTCAGACAGCAGACCAATACCAAATACGGCGTGTCAAGTGCATTCTTCAAGGATGACAAGCTCTGTTTCACCGCATTGACCCCCGATGGCAGAACGCCTGCAACTGTGCAGGAGCCCTTGGAAAGAAGTGTTGATTACGGTGACCGTTATACATATCCCATTGCCGACTTCCTGTCCCAACAGGAGAGCAGCATTGAGCGTTTCCCGGTATTGACTGAACATGGTAAGCCCCAGAAGCATACCGGCATGAACGGACTCATGATACACTCATGGATACCGTTATATATTAACCAGGAAGGCGTTATGGTAGGATCTGAGTCATATCTTCCTACTGAGACATCATCTCTGGGCTTTACGGCGTTTTTCCATAACCTGCCTACCACATTGAGCGGTAGCCTGGCCTTCTCTGTTGCCAGTGACCCGTTCCAGATAATGGACAGAGAGAAACAGACCACAGTGCATTATCTGCCTGGACTGCATCTCAAGATGAGTTATACCGGACTTTATCCGGTGTTTGACGTGGCATTTGATCTTGGTAAGAGATACTCTGCCGATACATTCTGGGGCCATATTTATGAAGAGAACAAGGATAAATATATGCTGATGAGTGAGAAATCCCAGGATGCCGGCATCTTTATGGGCGGACGTGCAAGCGTCTCTATCCCTCTTAATTTCTCATCGGGCGGATGGAACAGGAGCGTGCAGCCGTTTATAGGTGTCCAGACAAGTACCGATATGGTAGCTGCAGAGTACCGTACGCTCAGACTCAGCGAAGTTGATGAAAAGACATACAACCCCATAGAGCCTGTCAACACCGGTCTCTATCCCACAACCCGTATAATTGCCGGTTTGTCTGCCGATATGAGCCTGGATGTACCTCAGTCATGCATCATTCCCAAATGGGGTATAGGTGGCGGCTTGCAGTATTCAATGAACTCATTCGCCAATTCATTCTATGCAATGATTTATGGCTATCTGCCCGGTTTCATGTCCACTCACGGCATCGCGCTCAGTGCCAGTATGCAGAAAAAGAATATGAAACTGCATTCCACCAAGGCCGATGTATGGTCATTTGACATGTATGACATGACTCCCCGCGGTTATTACAACTCCGATGCCTGGACACGCATAAAACTTGACTATACTGACACCTATCACATAACTGCCGATTACGTGTTCCCGCTCTTCTATATGGATATGGCTATAGGACAGTGCATCTATGTAAGGAACATGGAGGTGAATCCCTTTGTGGACTTTACCTATGCCAGCAAGCCCGGAAGGTCTGACCATCTGCTGAGCACAGGTGTTGAGATGCTGTTCCGCTTTGAGAAACTGTTCCTCATGACCGGAACGTCAAGACTTGGTATCAGATACAGTTATAACGATGATTCTCTGGGTGATATGATTGACCGAGAGAGAATGATGACATTACAGGCTGTAGCAGGAATCACTTTCTGATTACCTGTCAGGCACGACAATAAAATCAGGACGGACTGTGCGGTTAGGATGAATATCGTAACCGCGCAGTTTTGTTATGTTTCCTATCTTGATGAGATGGGTGGTTACGGCAAGGCCCTGAAAGGTGTGAGGGGCGCTCATGTTTGATATGTAGTTGCCAAGTGACCAGACCGTCAGACTGCTGCCGGCATGGTAACGGTGCGGCAGTGTACGTACAGGCTGCACTACATGCGGGTGACCTCCTATGATATGGTCTACACCTATGCTGTAGAGCCACTCCTCAAGCGTTTTCTGCGATTTGTCAGGCTCCAGCCGGTACTCGGTGCCCCAGTGCATGCAGGCTATGATGCAGTCTGCCTTAAGCTGGCGGGCGCGGATGACATCGGCCTTGATCTGTGTGGTGTCTATGTAATTGACTATGCAGGGAGCTGCTACCGGTATGCCGTTGGTGGCGTAGGTGTAGTTGAGCAGTGCTATGCGCATTGAATTCTGCTCAATGATATAGGGGTAGAGTGAGTCACGCTCAGCCTGGTCTCGGTAGGTGCCCAGATGCGGTATGCCCAGGCTGTCCAGCACATCCAGCGTGCGTACAAGACCGCGGGTGCGGCGGTCCAGGCAGTGGTTGTTGGCGGTCAGGAATATGTCAAAACCGGCATCACGCACGGCAGTAGCCAGCTCATCAGGGGAGCAGAACTGGGGGTAGCCGGAGTAGGGGGCACCGCCCAGGGTGGTCTCAAAGTTGCATACAGCAATATCGGCTGCCTCAATCTCAGGGGTTACCTGGGTGAAACAGCCGGTATAATCATATGTGCCGTCTGCACGGAGAGCGGCTTTAAGTTGGGCCTCATGCTGCATTATGTCTCCAGCAAAATAGATGGAGATACTGTCTATGGTCTGGGCCGATGCACAAACGGTGCATACAAACAACGCCCCGATCAGAGTGGTAAACCTGGCAGCACGAGCCATCGCGGTTTACTTGTAGATTGCTTTCTGGCCTGCAAGAAGGGTGTTCTTCATAAGCGAACAGATGGTCATAGGACCAACGCCGCCGGGAACAGGGGTAATGAAGCTGCACTTGGGAGCTACCTCATCAAACTGGACGTCGCCGCTCAGGCGGAATCCGCTCTTCTTGGTGGCATCGGGTACGCGGGTGGTGCCTACGTCGATGATTACGGCACCCTCCTTGACCATATCGGCCTTTACAAATCCGGGCTGGCCCAGAGCTGCCACAATGATATCGGCCTGCAGGCACTCCTCCTTGATGTTGGCGGTATGGCTGTGGCAAATGGTTACGGTGCAGTCACCGGGGTTGGCTTTCTGCATCAGCAGGCTGGCCATGGGCTTGCCTACGATGTTGCTGCGACCCAGAACTACTGCCTTCTTGCCGCGGGTCTCAATGTTGTAACGCTTAAGCAGCTCCATGATTCCGTTGGGTGTGGCCGATATGAAACAGGGCAGACCTATGCTCATGCGGCCCACGT
This sequence comes from Bacteroidaceae bacterium, assembly GCA_045220475.1. GTDB lineage: Bacteria > Bacteroidota > Bacteroidia > Bacteroidales > Bacteroidaceae > Colenecus. The sequence continues at coordinate 17,386 of JBGUVW010000069.1, read as the reverse complement.
TGATGGGGTGGAAACCGTCTACGTCCTTGCGGTAGTCAATAGCCTCAATTACGTGCTGCTCATTGATATGCTTGGGCAGGGGGAGCTGTACTATGAATCCGTCTACGTCAGGATCGTTGTTGAGTTCTGCAACCTTGGCCAGCAGAGTCTCCTCTGTGATGTCGCTCTCGTAACGGATAAGAGTTGACTTGAATCCGCAAACCTCGCATGCCTTTACCTTGGCTGCAACATAAGTCTCAGAACCACCGTCATGACCTACCAGAATGGCGGCCAGATGGGGGCGTTTTTCACCTCTCTCTACCATTGCGGCCACCTGGGCTGCAATCTCCTGTTTTACCTGTTCGGCTACTGCCTTTCCGTCTATTAACTGCATATGCTGTAATGTTTATCTTCTCATCATTGCACCCAGATTGGGCAGTTTGGCACCGGCCACGTTTTTCATCATCTTGCGGGTCTGCTCAAACTGCTTGAGCATGCGGTTGACCTCCTGCAAGGGTACGCCGCTGCCCTTGGCAATACGGTTCTTGCGTGACTGGCTCTTGTCCAGAAGCTCGGGGTTGCTGCGCTCCTGCGGGGTCATGGAGTAGATCATGGCCTCAATACCCTTGAACGCGTTGTCATCAATATCTATATCCTTGATAGCCTTGCCAATGCCGGGTATCATGCCCATCAGGTCTTTCATGTTACCCATCTTCTTGATCTGGCCAATCTGCTCCAGGAAGTCATTGAAATCAAACTTGCCCTTGCCCATCTTTTTCTGCAGGCGTTTGGCCTGCTCGGCATCGAACTGCTCCTGGGCACGCTCCACGAACGATACTATATCGCCCATGCCCAGTATGCGGTCGGCCATACGGTCGGGATGGAATACATCAAATGCATCCATCTTCTCGCCGGTTCCTACAAACTTGATGGGTTTGTTAACTACTGTGCGTATTGAGAGGGCGGCACCGCCACGGGTGTCACCGTCAAGTTTGGTCAGTATCACGCCGCTAAAGTCCAGACGCTCGTTGAACTCACGGGCAGTGTTTACGGCATCCTGACCGGTCATGGCATCGACTACGAAGAGTATCTCATTGGGCGTGACAGCCTCCTTAATCGCAGTTATCTCCTGCATCATCATCTCGTCGATGGCCAGACGGCCGGCGGTATCTATGATGACCACGTCATTGCCTTTGGCACGGGCCTCCTTTATGGCGTTCTGAGCTATCTCAACGGGTTTGTTGTTGCCCTCCTCGGTGTAGACCGTAACACCTATCTGCTCACCCAGGACCTTCAACTGGTCTATGGCGGCGGGACGGTAAACGTCGCAGGCTACGAGCAGGGGCTTCTTGGCTCGCTTGGTCTTGAGCAGGTTTGCCAGCTTGGCGCTGAATGTGGTCTTACCGGAACCCTGCAGACCTGCCATCAGAATGACTGCGGGATGTCCCTTTACGTCTATGTCAACGGCCTCGCCGCCCATCAGGGTTGCCAGCTCATCATGAACCACCTTGACCATGAGCTGTCCGGGACGCAGTGATGTGAGCACGTTCATGCCCAGCGCCTTCTCCTTGACGGTATCGGTGAACTGCTTGGCAACCTTGTAGTTGACATCGGCATCAAGCAGGGCCTTGCGTACGTCCTTCAGGGTTTCGGCAACGTTAACCTCGGTGATCTTACCTTCACCCTTAAGTATCTTAAGAGACCTTTCAAGTCTTTCTGATAGATTTTCAAACATGCTAATCTGATTTGAGACTGCAAAATTAGCAAAAAGCCTGCAATTTGCAGCAAATCGGGGACGGTTCTCTCTGTGCCCTTTTGAATATTTTTCAAGGTGCACGAAAGTTTGCGATAAGGGCACAGAGAGAACCGTCCCCTTTGTGCCCCTTTGAAGCCTCAGCGGCCGGAGAGGTAGAGCATCTGGCGGATCTCGTCGTTGAATTTGCGGGCGGCGCAGAGTTTCTCCAGGGTGAGGTGCATGCGGTAGCGCCAGTAGTTGTTGGAGTCGGCGGGGACGTTGATGCGCTCGGCGGCGGGATCCTTGGCGCGCAGGGTGCTGCTCATGGAGAGCCAGTCCTGTAGCGGGAATATGGCCAGCATGGAGGGTGATGCCAGATGGGCCGATATCACACTGGTGCATGCTGCAACGGTGGCTTTCTTGGCGGTAATAACGTGGTTGGGCTCCATCTCGTCCTCAATCCAGGTACGCAGCACGCTCATGTCATGCGTGGATGTGGTGCAGACCGACATGTAGGGGTATGTGGCAGGGTCCGATACCTGGACGCCCAGTGTCTTGGGCATGCGCTGGACCTCAAGAGCCATTATGCGCAGGCGGTCCATAACGTCAGGGACGCAGGCGGGAATCATACCCAGGTCCTCACCGCAAACCAGCATGTCAGTTGCCTCAATCAGTGCAGGCAGCTTGGCCATGGCGGAGCGGCTCCAGAAATCATTGTTGCGGTTGTAGTAGAAGTCCTCATGCAGATGGCGGAACGCAGCCTGAGCCTGGCTGTCAAGCGCCTTGAACATGGGGGTGTCAAACGCGTTGATACGCGGATGGTATGTACCCGGTTTGTGGGTGTCCTCCAGGAACAGCACGTTGGTCTGAGCTGTTCCGGCGGGTGCCTGGGCATGTAGTGCGGGGTTGAACGGGAATCCGCTATCCCAGATCTCCTGAGTTGTGTAGGTCAGGGCGGGGTTGAAACGTCCCATCAGGCCGCTGTCATATTTCAATGGAACCTCCCAGATACGGAAGAATCCCAACAAGTGGTCTATGCGGTAGGCGTCAAAGTAATCGGCCATCTTGCGGAATCGGGCTACAAACCAGGCATAGCCGTCGCGGGCCATGTTATCCCAGTTGTATGTGGGCATACCCCAGCGCTGTCCGTCTACAGCGAATGCATCGGGCGGAGCACCTGCCTGGCAATCGGTATGGAACAGCTCCGGGTGTATCCAGACATCGGCACTGTGACGGTTTACTCCGATGGGTATGTCACCCTTGAGGAGGATTCCTTTGCGGTTGGCATATTTCTTTACATCTGTAAGCTGCCTGTCCAGGTGGTACTGTATGAAATAGTACTTGCGAATGTCATTGTAAGCAGACCCTCCGGGCATGCAATAACGGTCCAGTAGGGCGGGGGTGTACTGTGCCTCTTTCCACTTGCTGAAATCAGCTGTGCCGTACCGGTCACGCAGATAGCAGTAGAGTGCGTAGGGCTCAAGCCAAGAGCGGTTTGCGTTGAAGAATGCCTTGTACTCCCTGCTCTTGAGGTGCTTATCTCCAAACTCTGCATAGAGCTGGTCCAGATATTCGTTCTTGGCTTTCTGAACGCGTTCAAAATCTATCTGCGGCAGGGCGTTGAGCTCACGGCGCAGCTTGTCCATCCTGCTAAGGTATTTGCTGTCAGAAAGCTGGCCTACCATTTCCAGGTTTATGTATACCGGATTCAGGGCGAATGACGAGTTTGCGCTGTATGGGTATGAATCCCTCCAGGTGTAGGTCATGGTGGTGTCATTTACCGGCAGGGTCTGGATTATGCTCTGTCCGGTGGCTGCAGCCCAGTCAACCAGCATCTTTAGGTCTGTGAACTCACCTATACCGAAATCCCTCTCACTGCGCAGTGAGAACACCGGTATGGCTGTGCCTGCACCCTTCCAGTGCGGACGGTTGTTATGGTGTACATAGGGAATGGCAACGGTGCGCTGTTCCATGTCACGTCCCTGGCACTCTTTCCATCGGTCCGACAGGACCAGACGTTTGGCGCTTGTGTAGGGAATGGAGTGTACGGGGCCCTCCTCACGGCGGGTTATGTTGCCGTCAGTGAGTACCATGTAGCTGTAGGTGATGTCACCTATAACGTCATCTTCCAGTTCATGGTCATAGAACCAGGTTCCGGAACCGTTGTTGTCCATCTCAAGGCACTGCTGTGTGCCGTCGGGCATATTGAGACAGAGGTATAGGTTCTCACCCCATCGGGTTATGTATTCTATCTGGAAATGTATCTGCATCCGGGCGTAATTGAATGAGTCACAAAAGTATAATTTCTTTTTGGGTTTGACGCGCTTTTTGATATTCAAAAAGGATGACTGTCACACCTTATTACCAGCCCTCACTTAAGTTATCAACAATTTGTAAAATTCAATGAATTTTTCTTTTTGGGTAATGACGTGGAAACTATTTTTGCGTATCCTGATATGACTTTTTTAAACATATTATAACACAAACCATTATTAGTCATGGATTTAAAACAGGAAGGCATCTATGATGCCAGTACCCTAGGTGGTGGTAAAATGTTTGTGCTTGGTTGCCAGCACATGTTCGCAATGTTTGGCGCAACCGTTCTGGTTCCGCTTCTTACAGGTCTTTCAGTATCAGCCACACTGCTTTTTGCAGGTATCGGCACACTGATTTTCCACTTCTTTACAAAGATGAAAGTTCCGGCATTCCTGGGTTCATCGTTCGCATTCCTGGGCGGTTATACTGCCGTAAAAGCAATGGGTCCCAAGTTCCTTGACCCCAACTTCAACCAGGCTGTGTTTGATGCAATGTCTGAGGCCGAACAGACAAAGTACATCGGAGAGTTTGCCCCTGCAGCTCTTACCTATGCCTGCATCGGTGTGTTCTGCGCCGGTCTGCTTTACTTTGTACTGGCAGCCCTGTTCAAGTTCTACGGTGTACGCCGCACCATGCGTTTCTTCCCGCCCGTAGTAACCGGTCCTATCATCATTTCTATCGGTCTTATCCTGTCATCAAGTGCCATCAACAACTGCCAGCAGAACTGGTGGATTGCACTGCTTGCCATCGCAATCATCGTTGTATGCAATATATTCGGTAAGGGCATGATCAAGATTATTCCCATTATCCTGGGTGTCATTGGTTCATACATCGTGGCCGCTTGCTTTGGTCAGGTTGATTTCACAGCTGTTGCCGAGGCCAAATGGTTCGGCCTGCCCATTGAGTGGAGCAGAACCGGTCTTAGCACTGTAGTAAGTCATCCCGATGGCGCATTCCTGACTACGGCCATCATCACTATCATGCCTATTGCAATCGCAACCATGATTGAGCATATAGGTGATGTGGCCGCCATCTCATCAACCTGCAACCGCAACTTCATTGCCGATCCCGGTCTGCACCGCACTCTTATGGGTGACGGCTGCGCTACCGCTCTGGCTGCCCTGTTCGGTGCTCCCGCCAACACCACATACGGCGAGAATACAGGCGTGCTCAACCTGACCAAGGTGTTTGATCCCAAGGTTGTACGTATTGCAGCACTGCTGGCTATAGTATTCTCATTCTGCCCCAAGTTCGCCCAGATAATCTACGCTATGCCTGTTGCAACAGTAGGTGGTGTATCTCTGGTGCTCTACGGTATGATATCGGCCGTTGGTGTACGTAACCTGGTTGAGAACAAGGTTGACTTTACAAATAACCGTAACGTGCTTATCGCCGCCCTGATCCTGGTACTTGCCATAGGTATCAACTTTGGTCCCGGCAGCGTATCATTCGGTAAGATTGCCCTGTCAGGTCTGGCTGTCGCCGCTCTGGTAGGTATCATCCTGAACGCAATACTGCCCGGTAACGACTTCCACTTTACCGATGAGTACACAAGCGGTAAGCGTGCCAAGGCCGAGGGTCAGGATCTGCCCGAGGATTTCAAGAAGCCTCTGCATGATGATCCCAAGTTCAACGGATAACAATTATTATTCAACAATATTCTTATTAACTCTAAAAAGTTTTGATATGAAAAAAATCGTAGCTTTTGCAGGTTTCGCCCTGCTGTCAGTTGGTGCTTTTGCACAGACAAATCTCCAGGTATTCTATGATCTGGGTAAGGATCGTAAGATGGTTACCACAACTCTTGAGATGTTTAAGAGCGATGATTGGGGAAGCACATTCTTCTTTGTAGATTATGACTATTACAACCAGGATTTTCGTGATGAGAAAATGGGAGGTGTTAAGATTCATCCTGATACTTATGGTGCTCGCGGCAGCTATTTTGAAATAGCACGTTCTCTCAACTTCTGGCAGGAATCAAGCCTTGGCGCACTGAGCGCACATGTTGAGTTCAATGCAGGTGTAGGTTTCGGTAACCGTAACTGGCTGTTCGGTGCTGAGTACTTCCTGCACAATGAAGATTTCTCAAATACATTTACATTTGAGCTTCTTTACAAGACCTTCAAGGGTTCAGAGAGTCATCTTCCTTTGCAGTTCACCTTTGTATGGGGTATGAACAACCTTCTGGGCGTAGAGGGACTCAAGTTCTCAGGTTTTGCCGATATATGGGGCGAAGATGCTAACTTGTGGGCTGATAAGGACAAGTGCGAGAAGTCACTTACCTTCATTTCAGAACCTCAGCTTTGGTACAATGTAGGTCAGTTCTTCAACTGCCCGAATCTGAATGCTGGTTGCGAGGTAGAACTCAGCTACAACTTTGCAGGTAACAAGGGTTTCATGTGCAATCCTTGCCTGGGTCTCAAGTGGGATTTCTAAACAATTGATGGTTTAACAATAACATCTGATTGTTATGTCATTCCTTAAAATATTAGGTTTTGACCCCCAGAGGCATAGCGTCAGGACAGAGATCGTGGCCGGTCTGACCACATTCCTGACAATGGCTTACATTCTGGCTGTAAACCCCCTTATCTTTGGTGATCTGGAGGGCATGGGAATGCCTAAGGATTCTGTGTTCACAGCAACTGCACTGGCAGCCATTGTGGGTACTCTGATTATGGCATTATATGCAAAGAAGCCTTATGCTCTGGCTCCCGGCCTGGGCCTGAACGCATTCTTTGTATATACCGTATGCTTCACTATGGGATACAGCTGGCAGTTTGCATTGACAGCCGTCCTTATTGAGGGTATCATCTTTATTCTCCTCACAGTTACCAATGTCCGTGAGGCTATCATCAATGCCATTCCTAAAGCTATGAAGAGTGCCGTATCAGCCGGTATCGGTCTGTTCATCGCATTCATCGGCCTTTATAATGCTCATATCGTTGTTGGTGGCGGCGGAACAGTTGTAGCTCTTGGTGATATCATGCACGGTACTGCTGCAGTAGCTCTCATCGGCCTGGTAATTACCTCTGTATTGATGATCCTCAAGATTCGTGGAGCTATGCTCATCGGTATCATTGCAACTTCAATAGTCGGCCTGTTCTTCCAGGAGCCGGTTGATTATGAAAACCTTGACGCTGGAATGAAGGCTGTTACCCTTTTCGGAGGTGTAGTTGACAAGGTACCCGATGTAACACCTATCCTGTGCAAGTTTGAGTGGCACAACATATTCACCAAGGATATGCTGATCGTTGTGTTCACCTTCCTCTTCATCGATATGTTTGATACCATCGGTACCGTTATCGGTGTATCAAAGAAGGCCAATGCCATTAACCCTGACGGCACCATCCCCGGTGTTAAGAAGGTTCTTATGGCCGATGCCATCGCTACCGTATTCGGTGCTATCTTTGGTACCAGCACCACTACAACATACGTTGAGAGTGCATCTGGTGTAGCAGAGGGCGGTCGTACCGGTCTGACATCATTCACAGTTGCAATCTGCTTTGCAATATCACTGTTCTTTGCTCCGATATTCCTCGCAATACCGTCAGCAGCCACAGCTCCTGCCCTTATCCTGGTAGGTTGCATGATGATGACTTCAATACTTGATGTAGATTTCAATGACTTCTCAGAGAGTATTCCTGCTTACATCTGCATGATCATGATGCCTCTGGCATACAGCATATCCGATGGTATCATGCTGGGTATGATCTCATACGTGGTTCTGAACGTTATCTGCGGCAAGGCTAAGAAGATTAACCTGATGACCTGGATTCTTGCAATCCTGTTCATCATACGTTATGCCTGCCTGTAAGGTAAACTGGTAGACCAAAAAATTCAGGGCGGTTCCATATGGGGCCGCCCTGATGTTTTATGTATGAGTGGTGTTTACTCGTTAATTCCCAGGATATTGCCTGTGGTGATGTCAAACCTTATCTTGGTATCGGCGCGCTTGCCCATCAGGGTGGATGATACAACCTCAACATTGCCGAACTGTGCTATCTGAACATCCTGCTCTGTAAACACGGCGCGGTTGTTGTAAACCTTTACGATGGCACGTCCGGGGATGCGGTAATAGAGGAACGCAGATTCTTTCTTGGACTTGGCTGATCCGGCTTTCTTGAGCGCATCGGTATTGTAGACCTGTGTCATGTTACGGTCAGTGATGTCTATCCATACGGGCTCGCCGGCCAGATTATCTATCGGCAGCACACCTAACTTGGATGAGAAACGGAACAGCAGCTGCTTGGAGGTGGCGGCATCGGGGGTTACGTTGATGGTGAATGTCTCCTCCTGGGTCTCAGTGGTGCCGCTGAACAGTGTGAGCAGGGCGGCTTCCTGGGCCGACAGGGACTCAAGCATGAACTTGAGTGACTCACCATCGGTGGGTATATACTCTGCCTGGCCGCGCGTTATGGCGTTGCGGCTTTCACGTATGTTGTAGATCTCCTTGGCTGTAAGCTCCGCCATCTTGGCTGTGGAACCGGCCATGAGAATCTCCTCGGTCATGAAATCCTGCGGGTTCACCTTCTTGACCGGCTGGGTGGGGGCGGGTTTGTCCTGCAGGGTGGGCTCGTCAACATGAACGTTAACGGCGCTCAGTATGCCGTCGCGGGTCAGTTCTATGTATGGCCTTATGCCGGTGGGACTGAATGTCAGAGTGTAGAGCTTGTCCTTGTCAGGTATTCCCTGGGTCTGGATCCGGATATCGGATATGGTCCAAACCTCCTCGGCCTTGTCACGAACGTCACTCAGACGCAGGTAACGCTCGGCATAACGGGAGAACTCACCCGGCTTGAATATCTGTTTGCTAACCTTGACCTGGATGGTAATCTGGGTCTTGGGCAGCCAGTATGAAACCGCATCCTGTGTAATGCCCGGCTGGAACGGGGCCGATACACCCTGGGCGCAAACGGGCGTGATGCCTAATGCCATACCCAGCAGAATAACTGAATTCCTTATCTTCATAGTCATATCATATTTTCAAATTGTTGCCAGACTTGGGGGAGACTTGCGGCAATATCGGCCGATGTCATGGCTGTCGTGCCATATGTGTCGGCAGCGGCGTCTCCGGCCAGTCCGTGTATGTAAACCGCCGTATAGGCAGCCTTTTCCTGATCAAATCCCTGAGCAAGCAGAGCCAGCGTGATGCCGGTAAGTACGTCGCCCGATCCGCCCGTGGCCATACCGGGATTGCCGGTGGTGTTCACGTATGCGGTACCGTTGGGCGTTACGGTTACTGTGGGCGCTCCCTTAACTACAACAGTAATGCCGTACTCGGATGCCAGTACTGCTGCGCGTTCTATCAGCTCCCTGTAACAGGTTGTGTCACCCACAAGCCTTTTAAGCTCTCCGGGATGTGGGGTGATGACGGATCCCGCGGGTATTGCCTCCAGGAGTGAACGGTCTGCTGCCATAATGTTCAGCGCATCGGCATCAAGTACCATGGGGCATGTAGCGGATCTTAGCAGACGTCCAAGCAAAGCTGCCTGTGCGGCACCCTGACCCAGTCCTGGACCAGCTCCGATGGCTTTGTATCGGTCCAGTATGGTGTTGGCATAAATATCATCATCTGATACGGTCATGGCCTCAGGTACGGATACCTGGAGTATCACGTTATTGCATGACGGGGTGCAGACGGTGAGCAGACCCACACCGGACCTTAGACAGGCCCTGGATGCCAGTACTGCGGCTCCTGCCATTCCCAGACTGCCGGCATAGAGTAGGGCATGGCCGTAATCCCCTTTGTATGATTTGGGGGCACGGGGCCGTATGAGTTGCTTTACGGCGGGGGCGGTGACAGTGATCACATCGCTTATTCCCTGTGCCGAACGCAGCTGGTCTATGCACTCGTCTATGATATTTTTATCCATCAATTGGCAATTGTACTTGGCAAATGTACGCTTATTTTGTTAATAATGGACCATTGTTGGCAATGCGACGTATAAATTTGGAACGTTTGGATTTATAGCCGCTCTTTTTTGAGTATATTTGCATAATTAATCGTAATCATTATGGAGACCATTCAGGTAAAGGACAGAGTTTTTGAACCGTTCATCAGAGAGGAGGAACTTCTTAAGGAAATCAAGAGGGTTGCATCAGAGATAAACCGTGACTATGTTGATAAGGAGCCTCTGTTCCTTTGCGTGCTTAACGGATCATTCATGTTTGCGGCAGACCTGCTCAAGAACGTAAGTGTTCCCTGTAATGTGTCATTCGTAAAGGTGGCTTCATATTCAGGTACTGACACGACCGGAAAGGTCAAGGAGCTTATGGGCCTGCAGGAGAATGTAGAGGGCCGTCATGTGATAATCGTTGAGGATATCGTAGATACCGGTTATACCATGCGTGACGTCCTGGATTCACTCCATGACAAGAAGGCTGCATCTGTCCAGGTATGCGCATTGCTCTGCAAACCTGATAAACTTAAGGTTGACATCAACCTCAAGTATCTGGCTCTTAACATACCTAACGGATTTATTGTAGGTTACGGTTTGGACTATGACGGATTTGGAAGAAATTCACGTGATATTTATAAAATTGTAAAGTAAAATTCTTGTTTATAAAATGGACAACATAGTGATTTTCGGCGCTCCCGGATCAGGAAAGGGAACGTACAGTGCTGCCCTTGTTGAGAAGTTCGGATACAGTCACATATCTACAGGTGATGTACTCCGCGCCGAGATAAAAGCGAACACTGAACTTGGCCGTATAGCTGAGGGTTATATAGAGAAGGGTCAACTCATCCCCGATGACCTTATCATTGACATGCTGGCAGAGGTTTATGACACCATGCGTGACGGACCGGGCGTGATTTTTGACGGTTTCCCGCGTACCATTGTCCAAGCTCAGGCCCTTAAGGATATGCTTGAGCAGCGTGGTGAGGAGATAACCGTAACGCTGAACCTTATTGTAAGCGAGGATGTGCTTATGGAGCGTCTGCTCAAGCGTGCAGAGATAGAGGGTCGTGCCGATGACAATGAGGAGACCATAAAGAAACGTTTCAACGTTTACTACACCCAGACCCATCCGCTCATTGAGTGGTTCAAGAAAGAGGGTGTCCTGTCCGAGTTTACCTTCAAGGGCGATAAGGATAAGATGATTGAGGAAATAATTGAGAAGGTGGAGTCACTTTGATTCCACTTGACTTTTTAATATGGCAGAGAGCAATTTTGTTGATTATGTAAAGATATTTTGCCGCTCCGGAAAGGGTGGCAGAGGATCGGCGCACCTGCGTCATGACAAGTATATCCCAAACGGCGGCCCCGACGGCGGTGACGGCGGCAAGGGTGGCAGCGTAATACTCAAGGGTAACCGTAACTACTGGACCCTGCTGCACCTGCGTTATGAGCGCCACGCATTTGCCGAGAACGGCGGTAACGGCGGCAGCAACAAGTGTTTTGGCAAGGATGGCCAGAACATAATCATTGAGGTGCCGTGTGGAACCGTGGCATATGACGCCGAGACCGGTGAGTACCTGTGTGACATCACTGATGACGGCCAGGAGGTGGTTCTGCTCAAGGGTGGACGCGGAGGTCTGGGTAACTGGCATTTCCGTACAGCCACACGTCAGGCTCCCCGTTTTGCACAGCCCGGTGAACCCGCCCAGGAGCGTATGGTGGTGCTTGAGCTCAAGCTGCTGGCCGATGTAGGTCTGGTAGGATTCCCCAATGCCGGCAAATCAACACTCTTGTCTGCCATATCGGCCGCAAAACCCAAGATAGCCAACTATCCGTTCACTACCCTGGAGCCCAATCTGGGTATTGTATCATACCGTGACGGCAAGTCATTCGTCATGGCCGATATTCCCGGTATCATTGAGGGTGCAAGTGAGGGTAAGGGCCTGGGACTCAGGTTCCTGCGCCATATTGAGCGTAACTCACTGCTGCTGTTCATGGTGCCCGGTGATACTGATGACATAAAGCGTGAATATGAGATATTGCTCAATGAGCTTGCACAGTTCAACCCAGAGATGCTTGACAAGCAGCGGGTATTGGCCATCACCAAATGTGACCTTATAGATGATGAACTCATGTCAATGCTTGAGCCCAATCTCCCGGCCGATATACCGCACGTGTTCATATCGGGAGTGAGCGGTCTGGGACTGCAGCAACTCAAGGATATCCTGTGGAAAGAACTTAACAGTGAGAGCAACAAGCTGGATGCCACATGGAAGACAGAGCATATTGTTCACCGCTCAAAGGATGCAGGAGAGCTCCATAACGAACTCGTTGCTGCCGGCGCCGATTTTGAGTTTGACTTTGATGACCTGCCCGATGACGATCTTGAGGATGATGATCTGGAGGAGGTTGAGGTTGAACTTGATTGACGGATAAAAAATTTTTCAAAAAAAATCTCATTTTCTATTTAACTTTCATTTTTGCCTGTTATATGATAGTAGAATGAATTTGTTTTGACAATTCACCTTTTACTAATTAATAACTAAAAAACAAACAAAAATGAAAAAGATGTTTTTGGCAGCTGCCCTCATGGCAGTAGTTTCTCTGGCCAACGCTCAGGCTCCGGCCGATGCTCCTTACGCAGTTAAGTCAGGTGTTTACACCATGTCAATGGCTTTCGGCGACAATGAGATGGTTACTGAGTATTATTTTGATAACTATGGTCTCAAGACCGCTCAGGTTTCTGAGGGTGGTTTTGGTATGATGGGTGGCCAGCAGGGTAAGACCCGTACTATCACTGATAAGGATGGTGCTCAGATCCAGATCAACGATGAGGCTAAGACCGCTACCAAGATGCCGTCATTCGGTGGTATGGGATTCGGCGGTGGCCGTGCTCAGATCAACTGGAACAAGCTGACTGATGAGGTTAAGAAGGCTAACAATATCAAGGAACTCGGCAAGGAGACTATCGCCGGTAAGGAGTGCACCAAGTACTCTATGACCACTGAGGGTTTCCAGGGTCCCCAGGAGCAGACTGTATGGATCTACAAAGGCATCCAGCTCAAGAACGAGATGAGCTCAGACTTCGGCACATTCGGTGCTACTTGCAAGAAGTTTGAGGAGAAGGACGTTCCCGCTTCAATGTTCGAGGTTCCTGCCGGTGTTAAGGTTGAGGAGCTTGACATGTCACAGTTTGGTGGCTTCGGCGGTTTCTAATCGAGCCTGAAAATAAAGAAAGGTCGCCTGATGGCGGCCTTTTTTTATTTTCATTTCTGAGGAAAAATGTATTGTTGACTCAATAAATTTGTTTTCTTTGTACCTGAAACATTAAATCCGGAATAAATGAGAAGACTGACACGTAAGGAAAAGGTCATAATGGAGTATTACTGGACATACGGAAAGATGTTCATTAAGGATCTGCAGGAGAAATATCCTGAGCCTAAACCGTCAACCAATACGCTCTCAAATCAGGTGCGTACCCTGCAGGCTGACGGTTTTATTGACCATAAGCCGTATGGAACCAACTTTGAGTATTTTCCCATTGTAAGCCGTGAAGAGTACAGCAAGTTCGGACTTCGCGGTATCATTGACGAGTTCTTTAACAGCTCTTATGCACATGTGGTATCATCTTTCTTAAAGGATGACAAGATTACAGTAGATGAACTAAAGAAAATAATTGAGATTAAGGAAAAAGGAAAGCTATGAGTACTGTTGTACTGACCTATTTACTAAAGGTGGCTATGCTTGTTGCAGCGTTCTCGCTAATGTTCCACCTGTTTGTCCGTAAAGATACATTTCATAGGGTAGGACGTTTGGTCCTGGTTATTTCACTGTTTGCAGCATACATATTGCCGTTATGTACGGTAAAGAGACATATAGTCCAGAAAGTTCCGCAGGTTGAGGCTGCCCGCCAGTTGACCGCATATCAGACAGAACATGCTGATTTTGTAAGTGCCCGTGACAGTGAATCGGCCGATGCCGTTGCTGTTCAGCCGGCCCGGAATATGCATAAGGGCATAACCTGGTTACAGATTGCAATTGTGGTATATCTTGCAGGAGTGCTGTTTGTACTCTGCAGGATCGCGTTCTCATATCTGCGCGTATACTCAATAATTAGAAGGTGCAGGAAAGTTTCTGAGACTGATGATATGACAATCCTGGTATCGGATGACAACATACAGCCTTTCAGCTGGATGAATTGGATAGTATTGCCGGCTAAGGATGTGGATAACAGTGCCATACTGGCTCATGAGAAGGTGCATGTAGCATTGCATCACTCACGTGAGCTGCTTATGGTTGATTTGATGTCACTCCTGCAGTGGTTCAATCCCGCAGTATGGATGTTGCGTCGTGACCTGTGCAGCCTGCATGAGTATGAGGCCGATGCAGGCGTGCTGGCATCGGGCTATGACATGGATGACTACCAGAACGTGCTGATTAACCGTGCTGTGGTTGCAGCTCCTGTTCCTTTTACCAACAGTTTCCATGCCAGCAGTCTTAGGGAGAGGATATCTATGATTAACCGCCGCGGTTCCAAACCGCGTGTATTGCTTAAGCTTGCATATATTCCGGTTATAGCTGGTTTATGGTTGGCTGCTACAGCTCTGACAGTCTATGATCCGGTGGTAGAACAACCCGATATCAAACGTGAAGTAGGTCCCAACTGGGCTCCGCTTGACAGGAATGCCAGTATGAATGCCGAAATGGAGAGAGCTACAGCACAACTGCGTGAGTCTCCTGAATTCAAGGCGTATATGGAACAGATGCATCGTCCTGTAGAGACTGCTCCTGAGAACGGAGGCAAAGTGAACGGTCATATACTGGATGTCAACGGTAATCCTATACTGTACAGGCCCGTAAAGGCATCGGAGATGGATAAAGCCGGCAATATTATAAAACAGTGCATAGTAAGTGAGGGAGACGGTTATTTCCAGATTACAGGAATAGCCGACATAAAGCATGACCTTGTATTTGAGGCCGATGGATATGCACCCCAGACCTTTGCGTTTGACCGTGGCAATTATGAAATCAGACTTAAACCGGTACCCAGTACACTTAAACCCGGCGATGCCATTAATGGGCAGGTGGTACTGGGACATTGGGCAAACCCCGGTGGCGTTCTGGTTCAGGAGCTTGACGCCAACGGTAAGGAGGTGGCCCGTACCTATACGGATCAGGGTATGTTCAGCTTTAATGTGGTAAAGCCGGGAAATACCATCAAGGTATCAACGTCAGGTTTTGAGCCTTTCACCGCGCCTATAGATATTCCTTATTACAGCATTGTGCTGAATGAGAATTGACTTTAGTCACAGGTAAGACTCTTTTTTATATCTTTGCATCGGAAATTACATACCGATTGGGGCTGTTTGGCTTTGACAGCAGGTAGAAATGGTATGTAAGCAGGCAGTGCTCTGTCGGTCTGCACTATAAAAAGAACGTCAACAATTATCTGGCAACAACAACTTTGCTCTTGCTGCTTGATCGAAGTACAGTAGATCTGCTTAATCACGGCACAAGGTGCTGTGACAAGACATCACCCGGAAGCTCTTGCTCCGAAGCTCGTCGATACGGTGGTGCAGTCAAATCGGGGATAGTTCCTGGCGGCTTCGCGCCAGGGATGAGATTTTAGAAGATAAGGTTATGGCCCGGTTGCTTCGGCCAAGTCATGGCCCGACAATTCAATTGAAGCTAAGCCTGTAGAAAGCATATGGTTTCTCTGTTTGGACGAGGGTTCGACTCCCTCCAGCTCCACATGCAAAAGAAAGACCACCTAACGGCGGCCTTTCTTTCGTATGTGGAGCATGTGACCTTTTTTTATTTCGCTAACGCGAAAGCGCTCCATTCCATTCCGCTTGGCGGCCCTCCGGGTCCGCTCTCGCTCGCATACTCGCTTCGCCCCAATACGTTTGAACCTGCGTTGGGGGCGCAAAGGGGACGGTGGTTTGAAGGATTTTTTGGGGGATTTTGGAAAAAGTTTGCAATTGGGGCTGTGGGGAATGGATTTTTACGTATTTTTGTGAATGAAAGAGAACAGATATTCATGATAAAGGACTTACATAACACCAGTATCGTTGCCTTCTATCAGGGGGGGGGTATGTAAGGTCTTAATAATCAGTTGTTTACTTTGTTTTATTTGCACGGTATCCTTATGGGTGTCGTGTTAAGACGTTTTGTGCCAAAAGGACTATATGATAACTGTAAAGGACGATATTCATTTATTTAAATCATTAATAATTACTACAATGAAGAAATTTTTTTCTGTGATTGCAATCGCTGCAATTGCCGGCGTTGCTTTTGTGTCTTGCGACAAGGATGATGAGGATGCTCCTCTCAAGGGTATATCTATTAGCCAGAAGTCAGCTGACATTATTGCTGGTGAGAAGCTTACTCTTACAGCCAGCTATAATCCTAAGAATGCTTCACCCAAGCCGGAAATTGTTTGGAATTCATCCGATACCACAGCGGCTAAGGTTGTTAACGGCGTTGTTTACGCAAAGAAATATGGTAAATATGCCATTAGTGCTACCGCTGGCGAATTTTCTGATACATGCATAGTCACAATAGGATATGCGGAACCTGATGTTAATTATTCAGATATTGCTTTAGTTGGCATTTTTCACGGTAGAACCGACTGGGGCCATGGTTTAAGGATGTATGAGTTTTCAATTAATAATGAGTTGTATTTCTATATTGGAAATATTACGCTTATAGAAACAGACAAGTTCAAGCTTTGCGAATTGGATTCAGAAGGTAATACTGACTGGCCTACTTTTAATCGTGGCAGCAGTGCTTTCCAAGAGCTGGGTAAGCCCTTTGTTGTAGGAATGGATGGAGATAATATCAGGCCCGGACTGACAGGTACATATGACATCTGGTATTACTATGAAGGGGAAAAGATGGCCATTATAGAACATGTGGGACTCCCTGATAGGATTGATGAGAATTGCGCTCAAATTAAAATGTTTCATTCAAACAATAACTAACAATGAAAAAGATTTTTGGTTTCGGTATGATGTGCCTGATGGCACTGACAATGATGGCTTTCGTGTCATGCGACAAGGATGAGAAAAAAGAGAGTGATAAAGACAAAATGGCGCGTATCCAGAAAGAGTGTGTTGGCGTTTGGGAAGGATATATTGGCGAAGAATTTGTGTCTGTTGCTTTCGGCCCGAATAATGAGTTAGGCAATTCTAAAGGTTTGTCAACCAAAATAACCGAATGGAATACCTACAATGGCAAGGTGTTTTTCATCTTTAATGACAACGAAGATTATTCGAATAGTCTTGTAATCGATGTTGATGGAGACAACATGACTTTGAAAGGTGATTCGCAATTTATAAAGGCTAACTTCCCCGAAAAACTGACTAAGGCGCAAGGAGTGAAGTAAAAAGGGGGCACAAAAGGGGCCAAAGGGGACGGTTCTTTTTGGCCCCCCATTTTCAGTTATTAAGAAGCA
>JBGUVW010000068.1:0-31750 GCA_045220475.1 Bacteroidaceae bacterium | reverse complement strand
TTTGAAACTGGTTCGGGCGGGGTTTGGAGGCCCGCGTGCGGCTGGGGGCCGAGGGCGGGACTCAAACCCACCTTTTTTTAGTTTCCTAACGGAAACGGCCGGCCTCCGGCCGGATTAGGCCAGCATCCATACATTTAGATAGAGAGAAACAAAATAGAGGTACCCATACTTGGACACCTCTATTGAATATTGAAGGCGGGACTCGTCCCTACCTTTTAGAAGATATAGCCCAGGGAGATTGAGAATGTGTTCTCTCTGTACTTGTCCAGGCTGGACTCACTGCGGTCATTCAGGCCCAGGTCAAAGCCAATCTTGAGACGCAGGGTCTCCCTCCAGTCGCACCAGGCACCAAAACCGAATCCGAATCCGAAACGGTTCCATTTGCCGTCATACCAGTCAGAATCTATACCTGCTATACTCTGATTCCTGTAAAGGCCCAGATAGAAGAAAGGACCTGCATAACCATACACTTTAAGACCGGGAGCTACATCAAAACCGTAATTGAAATCCACAGGCAACTTAAGACCTACGGATGTATCCTTGATGTTATCCTCCGTGCGGGTGTAGAAGTTAATCTCAAGTCCGGGCTGAACGCCTACTCCCTCATAAAACTCAAAATTCATAGCTCCACCGGCAAACATACCGCTGTAATCATTCAACGTGGTGGTACTTCCAATCTTATTCCTTCCGGAAACGTTCTGATAACCAAGATATGCCACCTGAGCATTAGCTGCACCAAATGAAAGTACTGCGGCTACGATAAGCAATAATTTCTTCATAATCCTTTTATTTAAAGTTTAAACAGTTGCGTTGTATGATGCAAATGTAAATAAATCCTACAAAAAGAGTACTCTCTCCAGGGTTTTATTCAAGTGTATACTCCGGAAGCCTGTCAAGTGCAGGTGTCTCATAGTTTGAGATTCCCAGACGGAAACGGCGCAGCTCATCAATTGAATGCTGGGGTGCGGTGCAGTCTGACGGTATCTCCATCTTGGAGTACTGCTGGAAGTAGAGCATGGTTGCATCTCTCCACCAGATAGCATCCTTGGCCTGACGTTCAAGTTTCACATATACCTGACCGAATCTGTAAGGATCCACATATTTCTCTACACTCTTCCAGGTATCGATAAAGCCGCGTGCCTCCTTGATACCCTCCTCATAGGTATAGCAAAGCTCATCCCACAGAGTGTGTCCATCCTTCATCTTATAGTCCCAAGGCAGATGATGGAACCACAGGATCAGGTTCTCGGGGCATGTCTCAACATTGTCATACAATGACCTGAGCGGCTCGTGATACTGTGATACGGCATCGGTTCCGGTCTTTGATGTACGGTCAAATCCCAAGCCATCGGTAGCAGCCTTATGATAGTATGCAGGCTCCCAGTCGGGACGTGAAGAACGGTCCCATGGACCCGGGCCGTAATGATCCGGACCCTTGAATGTATGATGCAGACCAAGCGGCATCTCATACTTTACACAGGCCTCACGTGATGCAAGCATCATCTTGGCTACAGGCTCCACAAACTTCTTGTTAGTGGTGAATGTCTGCTTGAGCCACTCGTTTACAATCTGCTCTGAGCTGAGATCAGGGTTCCACGCCATACGTCCGAATGCGTACCAGTTGGCCTGTGCCATCTGATGTCCGCACCAGTTAACGCTGTCACCTATGTTGGCAACGCCGGCAATGGCACTCATGGCTGTGTTGCCGTGCACCTTTCCCAGTGTCTCGGCTGCAACGGTGCTACCCTCGCCTTTCTGGTATGTATCTGAATCCAGGCACTCTTTCCACATAGGATGCAGATATACCATATGGTTGCTGTGTCCCAGATACTCCTGGGTAATCTGCATCTCGGCCATTATATTGGTATGCTCCAACTGACCGAACAGCGGGCTGAACGGCTCACGGGGCTGGAAATCAACCGGACCGTTCTTGATCTGGATAATCACGTTGTCACGGAACTGGCCATCCAGAGGCTTGAACTCCTCAACGGCCTGCTTGGCGCGGTCAGGAGACTCAGGAGCATAGACGAATGCTCTCCACATAACGATTCCGCCAAAAGGCTTCAATGCATCGGCTATCATATTGGCGCCGTCGGCATGGGTACGGCCGTAATCCTGCGGACCTGACTGTCCCTCGGAGTTGGCCTTTACCAGGAATCCTCCAAAATCAGGGATTATGCTGTAAATCTCGGCAACCTTCTCATTCCACCACTTTATCACATCCTTATCCAGAGGATCGCTGGTCTTAAGACCGGCCAGATGCTTGGGAGCGGCAAAATTGAGTGACAGATAAACCTTGAGGTTATACGGACGGAATATATCGGCCAGGACCTTTACCTTCTCCAGATACTCGCGTGACAGCATGCGTGCATCGGCATTAACATTGTTCAGCACGGTTCCGTTTATACCGATTGATGCGTTGGCACGAGCGTACTCCTCATACTCCGGGCGTATCTTTCCGGGCAGCTCCTCCCATTTCCAGAGAGACTTGCCTGCATATCCGCGCTCAACTGTGAGATTGGGATTATCCCAGTGGTTCAAGACACGGTAACGGAATGCCGGAACCTCTACAATCTCCTTGTCTATAGCGGTTCCACACTCACTCAGACGTTTCAGGTGGTATGTACCATACATAAGGCCTGCCTCAGTATTGGCATAAATCACGGCCACGCCCTTATCATTGCGCTTGATACGGAATCCCTCATCGCCCAGCTCCTTGTCATACTCTTTAAGCAACTCCTTATTCGGAGCAGTTACAGAAGCTGTGATGTCACCAAGCCACAGATCATGGCCGCTTTTGTTCTCGGGCCTTGTCTGGCCGCCACATGACTGCGCCCCAAAAGCCATCAAGGCTACGGCCAGTCCCATTGTCAGTTTTCTTACTATCATTGTTTGGTTATAATTAGTTCTTTATCAGCCTGCGTATCACTTATGGCATTCAGCCGCGACTCAAATTCATCGGCCACGGAAAGCTTTGCCCTGAATACCGATTTACATTCAAACGCGCGGTCCAGACCATCGGTCATGAATGAGCCATAATCCTGACTCACAATCCGCACATCCAGTTCTTTTACAGCTTTCATGACCACGTTGGTCATATTGTATGTAAACAGTACGGTCACGTTACGCTCCACATAAGCGGTAACCACCTCGGCTTTCTCAATAGCCTGTGCGGCAGCCAGACGGTACGCCTCAGTAAGGCCCGATGTGCCCAGCTTCACGCCGCCAAAGTAGCGTACCACGGCTATCAGCACATCACTCAGTCCGGCACTGTTTATCTGCCCAAGAATGGGCTTTCCGGCCGTTCCGGAGGGTTCTCCGTTATCATTGGCACGCCAATCGGTACGCTCCGCTCCAAGCATATACGCATAGCATATGTGCCGGGCATCATAGTACTCTTTCTGTATGGCCGCGATACGCTCCTTAACCTCATCGGCACCGGATACATGCCATATAAAGGATATGAAACGGCTGCGCTGCTCCACGAACTGAGCCTGCGCATCGCCCTTTATGGTAAGGTATGTATCAGTTGCCGCCGCCATATCACTTGCCGGCTATGGCATCAATCTCAATCAGAGCGCCCTTGGGCAGAGCCACTACCTGGTAGCATACGCGTGCGGGCTTATCCTGCGGGAAATACTCGGCATACACAGCGTTCATTGCTGCAAAATCATTAAGATCTGCCAGCAGGACAGTTGTCTTTACTATATCGTTATGCGTAAGGCCGGCCTCATTCAGAATGGCACCTATGTTGTCCAGAGCCTGACGGGTCTGCAGTTCAATTCCTGCAGGGATAGTTCCATCGGCAGGATTAACCGGGAGCTGTCCCGATACAAACACCGTTCCGTTCAGGTTCACGCCCTGTGAATATGGTCCGATTGCAGCCGGCGCCTTGCTTGTAGCTATTGTCTTTCTCATATTATTCTATTTTTCTGCAAAGATAAAAAGAAAAGAACATCAGAAAAACTTTACGACCTCATTCGCCGACTTGCGATCAGGACGATTTGGGTCTGATGCGCGATATCCAAGACTGATTACAGCCATTATACACTCATCATCAGGAATGGCAAATAGTTTACGCAGAGCATCCGAGTCACGCATACCCATAATCAGAGTATCAAAGCCACGCTCACGGGCTTTCAGTATAAAGTATGCATTACTCAGACCATTATCGTATGCACCCCACCCGTCACCAATCTCATTGGCTGGATTTGAGCGGAAAAAGCCGGATTTACCCTTTACATATGTCGATACAATCATCACCGGAGCACCGGCTGTGTTACGTTTGTTACCATCGCCTACCAGATCCTTAACGGCTGCCACTTTCTCCGGACTCATGGCCACATAATACTTTGAAGGCTGCTGATTAGCCCAAGAAGGAGCCTCCTGGGCGCACTTTATAAGCTCCATGACCTCCTCCTGACTGATTGACTTGGAGGCATCATAGTCACGTACGCTACGGCGTGAAGCCACGACATCATCAAAACTCTGAACTGACGGCTGGTTACCGCCACAAGCGCACAGCATCAAAGCCGTGCAGGCAATCTGAATGAACAAACTCTTTTTCATATTCAATAATAGTTTATTGGTGTAATAATCAATCAAACAGTTCCTCCTGCCGGTAGTCGGTCTCTTTCCACTCAAACTTGACTTTCTCCGGCACAAAGAATTGGTCAATCTTATAGTCAATATTGGCCTTATGAGCCTGACTGAGTTGGAACGGACGCCTTACATAATACTGCTTACCGTCCTTTATGAACTTTGCTCCAGTCTGATGAAAGCGGAACGGCACATCCTTCTCCACACACTGGCGGCGCAGATCCAATATCCAGTCATAATTACAGGGACGTGCATCTACGCCCGATTCTCCGCCTACTGACACCTCCTCAATACTATCGTCAAGATATTGTGCAATATCTACTGCCTCAATCAACGGTGACACTATGATAGACTTGTGCTTAATGGGCAGGCTTTTCAATATCGGCAGTCGGTAATCGGCCATCTGCTGGTTCTCAACCGTGCAGCCCACCAGCACGTTGTCATAACCATCGGCCCAGTCATCGGGCACACACTCCATAAAACGGTCTATGCGCTTGGTAAAGAAGTAGAACCACAAGTCACTGCGCACGCGCATCATCCGCCAGCATTCACGGCGCCACTCATCGGCATCCTTGAGCAGAAAGTCCGATGTAAAGCAGGTGAACACCATCTTGCCCGGCTCAATCTTCCAACTGCGGTCACGCTTGCGTTTGATAGGCAAATCAAAAGCAGCTGTCTTGCGCGCCAGATTGCTCCCTATCTCACTCCCGTACATGGCATCCTGCCTATAGACATAGCAATACTTGCAACCCGGGCTAATCTTGGTACAACCATGCCACGGATTCCAGTCAGCGTATATGCTCCAATGCTCTGCCATATCCGCAAAGGTAATAATTGAGATTTGAAAAATAATTTGTAAACTTGCCTAATCAACACCTACAACAAGATGAGACTTCATTGCTTTTTATCATTTATGCTGTCAATGGCTATCGCTTCTGTTACGGCCCAAACCATCACGACAGCAACTCGCATGAGCAAAGGTCTGTTCTGCGCCATTCCAAAAGAGATTACATCCCAAGGTGACGAATATTTGATGCTGTTGGAGAACGACGTCAACAATCCGGCCATAAACATCTACAGCTATCCTGATGAAAACGGATTGGTTAAAACCATCTCATTACCATCACAGGAGTCCGGCGATGATTATTATGAAGTTGCAGATGGGATTAAAGAGAACGTTGTTTTTGCAAACAAGTTTTATGACCCTTTCCCTGATTTCGGAAAAATAGAATCCGTTGCTCAAATGGATAGTGTCATTATGGCTATCTGGGGGTATAGGGATTTTCATCTTATCCCATTCACTGATGCAGACAGCATGCCCGCATACTATGGCAGCAATCTGGAAAGCAACAACTTCTATGAATACCAGAAATACGGAACACTATATCCCTTAGAGTATTTTGCTTTGGATAGTCGGGGGTATCTTTGTCTCTACCACTTTTTGGGATATACAGTTGAGACTGATACTTCTAATGTAACGTGGACAAAAGATCTGGAGTTTTCAGAGAGACAAGGTTATCAGGAGAAAGACTTCTATCTGGCATCATTCATGTATCAGGATATTGGCATATCATTATATCCCACAAATGAACTGTATGTAAGCCAGACATTATTTGATGATGACACTGATTGGGAGTACATAGTTTTTGATATGGGATTCCACAAAAACACCGGCAATGATTTCAAAAAGTATTCCGACGGGAAATACAGAAGGAAAATAGAAGTCATTCCATACTGCAAAGGAATGAAAATAATGGATGACAAAGGCAATGAGGAGGTATATATCAGTTTCCCCGACAAGGATGATGAACACACCGCATATGTCAACATACGTTTTATTTCGCTGATAAAGGGATCACTCTATATCCAGACCGATGAATATGTCCTGAAAGGTTCATTGAAAGACGATGACTACGAAATGATAAGGTATAACGGCATATATGCCATGAACCCTGTTACAACTAAGGTACAAACAATAAAAAGGGCCCCTACACGTATGGGTATCAATCCTACTGTGATTGAGCAGGGCAACAATCTGAGCATACAGGTATCTGAGCCCGATGAAGACCAAAAGGTTTCCGTCTCCAGTATGTCAGGCCAGACACTCAAGACATCCGGTATTGAGAACGGCAACACATCATTTGAAACAGGCTCTTTTCCAAAGGGAGTTTACAATGTTACTCTTCATGGTAAAGGCACAATTGTGGAAAACCAACGTATCATAATAAAATGAACATAGAAACAATCAGGGAATACTGCTTGAGCCTGCCTCTGGTAACAGAGGATATGCCGTTTGATGAAACGGTTGTGGTGTTCCGTCTTAAAGGCAAGATATTTGCATGCATCACACTTGATAAGCCCGATATCGTGGTGCTCAAGTGTGACCCTGACCGTGCACTTGAACTGCGCGACCATTACGCTGCCATAGAGGGAGCATTCCACTGGAACAAAAAGTACTGGAACCAGATCCGCCTGGACGCCGATGTAGACCGTCCTCTAATAGAAGAGCTCACCCGCCACGCCTACAACGAAGTCAATAATAAGCTCCCCAAGAAAGACCGCGTTGAATCATTATAACAAAAAAGGCTTGCGAATTGATCGCAAGCCTTTTTTGATATCAGTCAAGTGAATGAATTATCAATCCTGAGCGAAGCTTTGGCTCAAACCAAGTTGTCTTGGGCGGCATGATGTTGCCGGTATCGGCTATATCCATGAGCTGTTTCATTGAAACGGGATAGAGCGCAAGAGCCATTTTCATTTCACCGCTGTCAACACGGCGCTTAAGCTCACCCAGACCGCGTATACCGCCCACAAAGTCAATCCTCTTGTCGCGGCGCAGGTCCTTAATGCCCAGCAGCTGGTCCAGAATCAGGTTTGATGAGATTGTTACATCCAGAACGCCAATAGGATCGGCATCATCGAATGTACCCTTCTTAGCTGTCAGCTTATACCATTCGCCATCCAGATAGAGTGAGAACGTGTGCAGCTCTGACGGCTTGAATATATCCTTACCCTTATTCTCTACGATGAAGTTCTTTTCAAGAGCCTTGAGGAACTCGGCCGATGACATTCCGTTCAGATCCTTAACAACGCGGTTGTAATCGATGATGGTGAGCTGTGAAGCCGGGAAGCAAACTGCCATGAAGTAGTTGTACTCCTCATCACCACGATGGTTGGGATTGAGACGGGCCTTCTCGGCACCAACCAGTGCAGCAGCTGCTGAGCGGTGGTGACCATCGGCGATATAGAGTGAAGGAATACCTGCAAACCTCTCGGTTACAGTCTTGATATCCTCATCCTTGTCAATTATCCAGAGCTGATGACGGAAACCGTCACCCTGAGCTACATAATCATACTCAGGAGCACCCTTTACGTACTTGGCAACAAGCTCGTCCAGAACCTTGTCATCGGGATAAGCAAAGAACACCGGCTCAATGTTGGCGTTGTTTACGCGAACATGCTTCATGCGGTCCTCCTCCTTATCGGCACGGGTAAGCTCATGCTTCTTGATGTTACCCTTAAGATAATCCTCAACGTATGCGCAAACCACCAAACCGTACTGGGTCTTTCCATTCATGGTCTGAGCGTAGATGTAGTACTGCTCCTTAGTGTCGCGCTTGAGCCATCCGTTATTCTGGAACTTCTTGAAGTTCTCGGAAGCCTTGGCATATACACGGGGGTCAGTCTCCTCAGCTATGGGATCAAAGTCAATCTCAGGCTTGATGATGTGATAAAGCGACATCTCATTGCCTGCAGCCTCGGCCTTTGCCTCCTCAGAGTTGAGCACGTCATAAGGACGGCTCTGGACCTTCTCAACAAGATCCTTGGGGGGACGTATTCCCTGGAATGGTTTTACTATAGCCATTATCTATTTACCATGAACTTGGTGCAACCATCCTTGATGAATCCCACAATCTGGTTGGCAGCTGCGATACCGGCGTTGATGTTAGCCTCGGCAGTCTGGGCACCCATCTTCTTGGGAGTAGCAAAGTAGCGGCCGGCAAACAGCTCCTCAAACTTGGCAGCTGCGGCAGGTGCTATATCTGATACGAACTTGATGTCCTCACGCTCCTGCATGAGCTTGATCAGCTCCTCCTCATTGATGATCTCCTTACGGGCTGAGTTAACCAGAACGGCGCCCTTAGGCATCAGACCTACAAGCTTGCTACCGATAGAGTTCTTGGTCTCATCGGTTGCAGGCAAGTGCAGTGAGATGAACTGGCAGGTCTTGTACATTTCCTCAACGCTGTCAACTGCATGTACACCGGCAGCCTCAATAACCTCCTTGGGGCAGTATGCATCAAAGGCGTAAACCTCCATGCCGAATCCCTTAGCGATGCGAGCTACGTTACGACCTACGTTACCAAAGGCGTGGATACCCAGTTTCTTACCCAGCAGCTCGATACCTGATGTGCCGTTGTAGAAGTTACGTACGGCGTAAACCATAAGACCGGCAACGAGCTCAGCAACTGCATTGGCGTTCTGACCCGGAGTGTTCATTACGCATACTCCGTGTGCGGTAGCAGATGCCAGGTCAACATTGTCATAACCTGCACCGGCGCGAACCACGATCTTAAGCTGCTTGGCTGCATCAAATACCTCAGCGTCTATGATGTCACTGCGGATAATGATTGCGTCAGCATCGGCTACTGCTGCGAGCAGAGCAGATTTCTCAGTATATTTCTCAAGCAGGGCCAGCTCAAAACCGGCGCCCTCAATAACCTCACGGATTCCGTCAACAGCGATCTTAGCAAAAGGCTTTGACGTAGCAACAAGTACCTTCATATCAAAATCGATTATAATCTAATGAAATCAATGATTAGCCTCAAACTCCTTCATGCAAGCGATAAGAGCGTCAACACTCTCCATAGGCAGAGCGTTGTAGCAAGAAGCGCGGAAACCGCCAACAGAACGGTGACCCTTGATACCAACCATACCCTTGCCCTTGGCAAAGTTCATGAACTCTTCCTCAAGTTCCTTATACTCAGGAGCCATAACCCAGCAGATGTTCATGTATGAACGATCCTCATCCTTAGCGGTACCTACAAACAGACGGTTACGGTCAATCTCACCGTACAGCTTGGCAGCACGGGCCTCGGCACGCTTAGCCATCTCCTTAACACCACCCTGGGCCTTGAGCCAACGGAGTGACTCCATAGCTGAGTAGATAGTGAATGTAGGAGGTGTATTGAACATAGAACCGTTGTCAATGTGAGTCTGGTAGTTCAGCATGGTGGGGATGTAACGGTCTACATGACCCAGAGCATCGTTCTTAACGATAACGAAAGCCATACCTGAAGGAGCCAGGTTCTTCTGAGCACCACCGTAGATGCAGTTATACTTGCTAACGTCGATAGGACGTGAGAAAATATCTGATGACATATCAGAGATCAATGGAACCGGGCTGTCCAGGTCCTTGCGGATCTCAGTACCGTAGATGGTGTTGTTTGTTGTAAAGTGGAAATAATCTGCATCGGCAGGGATTACATAATCCTTGGGGATGAAGGTGTAGTTTGCATCGGCCGATGAAGCAACCTCAACTACCTCACCGAATGCCTTAGCCTCCTTCATGGCCTTCTTAGCCCAAACACCGGTGTTCAGATAAGCAGCCTTCTTGTTAAGGAAGTTATAAGGGATGCGGCAGAACTCCATGCTGGCACCACCAGCCAGGAAAAGAACTGAATAACCCTCGGGAACATCCAGAATCTCCTTGATCAGAGCCTCGGCCTCATCAACGATGGGCTGGAACTCCTTTGAACGGTGGCTGATAGAGAGAATTGAAATGCCAGTGCCGGCAAAATCATAGACAGCCTGAGCTGATTTCTCAATTACCTCCTGCGGAAGTACAGCAGGACCTGCGCAAAAATTATGCTTCATAACGATATAAAAATGTTAATGTTTTGATTCGTGCCGCAAAGGTACTCCCTTAATTCGGTCAAAACAAATATTTTGAGGTGAAAAATTGATAAAGTTTTAAACAATATACAATTATTTTGCAACCTCTAAACGGCATATTATTTACACTTTGCAAACAAATACCGCATTTTCATATCACATTGCTATTTTATTTGTCAAACCTCGACGAATCTCTGACAAAAAGACACTTTACATATTTATATATAAAACATTCAGTTTTCATGGTTTCAAGGCAAACAGGATGACACAGAGCGGCAGTACCTACCGTGTCACTACCGATATTACGCCGCGTGCCCCCTTCTCACCCCAGATTTTCCGGCCCTGACATGAATCATAGAGATCCATTGACTTTATATTTCCGGCGGGAATTCCAAGCAATAGGGCCACATCGCGCTTTCTTATCTTTTTCCCCGTTCTGTGACCGGTTAATCTGCTGCGGTCAGCACTGGTTATCTGGCCGTTTACGACTACCATCGAATTCCACAGGTTCGGTAAAAAAAACTCCATGCCGTCATCAATACCGGTATTACGGGACAGGTTTCTCTTTCTGCCATAAGCCTTGACCTTCTCAATCTCCATATCCAATACCGTTGCCTCCATGCCGTCATCGATACCGGTCTGACGGTTCATGTCACTCGCCTTATCATAAGCCTTGACCTTCTCGATCATATCGGCAGTAAGCTGTGTCAAGGGAACGGTATTTTCATCACTCCATATTACCTTATCGTTGACCCTAAGTTGTTTAACAGACTTTCCGTTTACGTAAATGGTTCCATCTTCGGCAATCTCCACACCGGGAAGCTTACGGATTAGATCCTCTGCCGATGAGCCCTCAGGAAGTTTGAAGGCTGCGCTGTTGAACATAACGGAATCGTTCACCATCTGGACCTTAGCAACGACAGCAGAGATGGCAACCTCACTCAGCATCATATCATCAGACTCTGCCGCTGCCGGTTTGTTCTGCGCTATCAGACGCTCATCCAACAGCTGCTGCACATTCTCCTGTACAGGTTCCGGCTCAGAAGGCTGAACCTGAGCGACAGAACTCTTATACGGAGCTTTGGACCTTACAACAGGTTTCCTGACCTCAGGTACAACCGGCGTTACAGGAGCGACGGTATCTGCCGGTGCTATGGTATCAACAGACGTAACATTCACGCTATCAGTAGCTACAAATTCCTGCTGCGGCTGTTTTATCTGTGCCATATGGACGTCATTGACATCGGCACCGAATGGAATAATAAACAGCAGTAACAGCACTGCAGCAGCTGCAGGTATTGAGATGGAAGTAAACAGGATCCGGCGACGACGTTTGCCGGCCTGTTCGTGAGCAGCCTTTCTGGAGAGGAAATCATTCCAGTCAGACTCCGGCAGTTCCGCCTTGCGGGCTGTCAGACGTTCTTTCATTATGTCTTCCCAATCCTTCATAGTCCGGTTTCGTTTAGGTAACAAGTAAGCGCCTTCCTCAGGCTGGCGCGAGCCTTTGCCAGTATCGATGTTGAGCCACTTTCCGATATCCCCAACGCCTTGGCGATATCCTTATGACTGAATCCGTCTATACAGTACATATTGAACACCGTTCGCCTCACGTCGGGCAGATCAGCTATCATCCTGTCCAGCACTCCGTCCGGTATCCTCTCAACCGCTTCAGCATCGGGCTCCAATGCATTCTCAATCTCCGCCCCGCTGACATCATCAAACGGAATCTGCCTGAACCGGCTGTTCTCCTTAAGCCTGTCAATCGCCATATTGACGGTAACCCTGCTCATCCAGGCCCAGACTGATCCATCACCCCCATAACGGAAAGAACGGAAATTATCCATCACCTTTATCATCGCGTCATGCATGAGATCGCGGGCCTCCTCACGGTTCTCAATATATCTAAGGCAGAGAGCATAGAGACGTGATGCATATCGGGAGTATAGTTCCCCCTGTGCGCCACGCTCCTTACGGGCACACCCTAATGCAAGTTCCTCCTCGGTGAGAATGGTCATCCCCATCACTCTTTCAAGCCTTTCTGTTATCCAAACTGCAAATTACGCGAAATGCGTCTCGTCAAAAGAAAAAAAATGGTACAAAGGGGCAGAGTCCCCTGTACCATTCGGTTTCATCGGCCCAGTACACCGCTGTCCAGACCCCGTACGGTCTTGAATCGCATATTACCCTCCGGGTCTATTATGATGGCTACTCCGGCCAGATAATTAATCCACTTGCGGTTTACCCAGTAGTGCAGGTCAACCTGTTTGTCCGATGCATACACGGCCATAGGAGTAACCATATAGTCATGTGATATCAGAACATTGATACGTTTCATGCTTGGCAGGTGTGCCTTGAGAGAATCCAGCCACTCCTTACTGCGCTCCTCAAGGTTATAAAAACCCTCTTCCTTACCGCCTTCATAGGCCCACTGTGACAATGACTCCCAGTTATCCCATCCGTTACGTCTGATTGCCGGAATATCCTTGCGGTACCAGTCACCGTTCAGTATGCCCCACTCCTCATGAATGAACTCATCACCGCGGCCGATGGCAATATTCTCACAGCTCTGTATTGTGCGGCCGTAATCAGAGTGAGCATAGAAAGCCTGCTCACCGCTCTTGATTTTCTCACCCACCTTGCGGGCCTGAGCCTTACCGTTCTCAGTAAGCAGTCCATTCTTGGAATAATCACTGCCACGCTCACCATGACGGAGCAGGAACACCACCGTCTCATTGGCCTTGACCTCTGCAAACACATCGGCTATATCATTGAAACCTATATCTGTATAGGTAGGTTGAGCATTCAATGAGAACGTGCCGCACATAATGACTGCGGCCATCATAAGCATTATCTTTTTCATCTTCAATTATGTTTTTAATTAGGACTTTGCAAACTTACAAATAAAAAAGAAAAGCGGCTCAAAAGGAAGAGCCGCTTTCTGAAAAATATCCCATTGGGGACTGTCCCTAATGGGACATTATCCACCAAAGTTATCGTACATGATAGATGCAGGATCAACGCCCAGGCTATCCAGCATACCGGTAACGGCCTTTGACATGGGGCCAGGACCGCACATGTAGTACTCGATATCCTCAGGAGCCTCATGGTCCTTAAGATAGGTCTCGTACATTACGTTATGCACAAATCCCGGAGTGTACTTGACGCCGGCTGCATCGGCTGCGGGATCCGGACGGTCCAAAGCCAGATGGAAGTGGAAGTTGGGGAACTCCTTCTCTATCTGGAGGAAGTCCTGCAGATAGAACACCTCGTTCAGAGCACGTGCACCGTAGAAATAATGCATCTCACGGTCAGTGGTCTTAAGGGTCTTGGTCATATGCATGATCTGTGCACGCAGAGGAGCCATACCGGCACCACCGCCAACCCAGATCATCTCCTTCTTTGAGTCAAAGATAGGATGGAACTCACCGTAAGGACCTGACATGATAACCTTGTCACCAGGTTTGAGGCTGAAGATATAAGATGAAGCCACGCCGGTGGGAACATCCTGGAAACCAACCTCTGGTTTGGGTTTGAAAGGAGGTGTAGCGATACGTACTGTCAGCATGATGCGGTCACCCTCGGCAGGATAGTTAGCCATAGAGTAAGCGCGGATGGTAGGCTCGGTAACCACTGACTTGAGGCCGAACAGACCGAACTTCTCCCATGCGGGCAGATACTCAGGACCGATAAGGTTCTTATCGATATCCTTGTCATAATCCATTGAATATGCAGGAATCTTGATCTGAGCGTAGCTACCGGGCAGGAAGTCCATATGCTCGCCGGCGGGAAGCTGAACGATGAACTCCTTGATAAAGGTAGCCACGTTCTTGTTGGAGATAACCTCGCACTCCCACTCTTTTACACCCAGAACGCTCTCAGGAACCTTGATGGCCAGGTCACCCTTGACCTTGCACTGGCAACCCAGACGCCAGTTGTCCTTGATCTGCTTGCGTGTGAAATGACCCTTCTCAGAGTCAAGGATCTCACCGCCGCCCTCAACGACCTGGCATTTGCACTGTCCGCAAGAACCCTTACCACCGCAGGCAGAGGGCAGATAAACACCGTTCTCAGCCAGAGTGCTCAAGAGGCTTGCGCCTGAATTCACCTCAAGTTCCTTGTCGCCGTTGATTGTTACCTTAACCTTGCCTGAGGCAACCAGGTAGCTCTTGGCCACCAGCAGGATTACCACCAGCAGCAGTATAACGGCCAGAAAAACTATAATACTTGATAAATACAGATTCATAATCTTACCTTTTTTAAATTGCCAGACCTGAGAAGCACATGAAAGCCATAGCCATCAAGCCTACGGTAATGAATGTAATGCCAACGCCTTTCAGAGGCTTGGGTACGTCGCAGTATTCCATCTTCTCACGGATGGCAGCCAGGCATACGATAGCAAGAGCCCAACCGATACCTGAGCCAAGTGCAAAGGCGATAGAGTCACCAAAGCATGTGATGGCCTGAGTATTATCGGGATCCATGCCTATACGCTGCTGCATGAACAGAGAACCACCCATGATGGCGCAGTTAACGGCGATAAGCGGCAGGAATATACCCAGTGAGTTGTAGAGTGAAGGTGAGAACTTCTCAACGATCATCTCAACCAGCTGAACGATACCTGCGATAACTGCGATGAAAAGGATGAAACTCAGGAATTCCAGGCCCATGGGCTCCAGAACCTTAGTCTGCAGAAGATAGTTTACAGGAAGTGTAATGAACTGCACGAATATTACGGCAGCGCCAAGTCCCAAAGCCGTCTTAACGTTCTTGGATACGGCCAGGAATGAGCACATACCCAGGAAGAAGGCGAACACCATGTTGTCGACGAATATCGACCTTACAAATAAACTGAAGAAATGTTCCATAGTTCTTACGCTTTGAGATTATTTTTCCTGTAAATCCTTGTTCTTGGCACGATGATACCAGATGACGCAGCCTACCAGGATAAGAGCCATAGGAGGCATGATCATAAGACCGTTGTTCAGATAGCCGGCCTCATAGCAGCACTGCGGTATTACCTGGAAGCCGAACAGTGTTCCGCTACCAAAGAGCTCACGGATGAAAGCTACAATCACCAGGATGGCAGCGTAACCAAGACCGTTACCGATACCGTCCAGGAATGAAGACCAGGGACCGTTCTGCATTGCAAAGGCCTCAAGACGACCCATCAGGATACAGTTGGTAATGATAAGTCCGATATAAACGGACAGCTGAACGCTCACGTCGTAAGCAAAAGCCTTAAGTATCTCGCTCACTACTGTTACCAGGGCGGCAACAACCACCAGCTGGATGATGATACGGATACGGTTAGGAATTGTATTACGCAAGAGTGAGATACTCACGTTTGCCATAGCTACGATGATGGTAACTGAAAGACCCATCACGATGGCCGGCTTGAGCTGAGCCGTAACGGCCAGTGCGGAGCAGATACCCAGAATCTGGACCAAAACAGGGTTGTTAACCCACATAGGCTGCTTGAGAGCCTCAGTATTCTTGTTTGCCATATTCCTTAATCAATCGTTAGATTCAACATTAGTGAGGAAAGGTATGTACTCTGACAGTACCTTATTAATCATAGTATTCACACCGGTCGATGTAATGGTTGCACCAGTTACACCGTCAATCTCATACTGTGAACCCTGAACGGCCTTTCCGTACTTTACTACCTTGAGACCTACCTCATTGCCGTTAACCACCTGCTTGCCGGGGAAACGGTTCTGGAACTTGAGGCCTGCAATCTCACCACCCAGACCCGGAGTCTCGGATGCATGTGAGAAATATACGCCGTAAACAGTTGAGCGGTCCTCATTGAGAGCTATATAGCCCCAGATGGTTCCCCACAGTCCAAGTCCGTTCATCGGGATGATGTACTTGGTCTGACCGTCAACATCTGCAACGAATACATGCAGGTTACCCTTGTCAAACTCTGACTTGTAGGTGGTGTTGAACTGACCTTTGTACTCAGCCAGCTGACCGTCCTTCTGCATCAGGGCATCGGCCTTGATAACCTTTGAGTATGTACCTGCTACATCGGGCAGGTCACGCAGATTCAGTGCTGAGAGTATCTGCTGCTTGGTATCGTTAACAATATTGGCATCCTGACGGGCTTTGAGTGTCTGTGACACAAACACAAGCAGGAAAGCCACTACGACAACCATTACGGCAGAATAGAGGATAGTATATACATTACTGTTGGTGTTGAGACCCTTCTTGGCGGGAGCAGCTCCCTCCTCTACGATCTCTTCAAACTCACTCTGAGGTGCCTGACACATGGGGCACTTCTCAGGAGCCTTATCTCCTTCGTGGACATAGCCACAAACCTTACATTTGAATTTTTTCGTAGCCATAATCCTTATTTGTTTATTCTGTTGAGACGTTTGTTCACGTTACGCTGTACTACGCAGTAGTCAATGAGCGGAGCGAAGCAGTTCATGAGCAGGATGGCCAGCATCATACCTTCGGGATAACCGGGGTTCATGACGCGGATTGTGATAGCCATCATACCGATCAGGAGACCGTAGATCCACTTACCAACCTCTGTGCGGGCCGATGTAACAGGATCAGTAGCCATAAATACGGCACCGAAGCAGAAACCGCCCAGGCAGATATGCTCGTACCAAGGCATCTGAGCCATAGCGTTCTCCGGACCCCACTGGTTGTATACCAGAGCCATCAGGATACCGCCTACGAATACTGAAAGCATTGTCTTCCAGCTTGCGATTCCGGTATAGAGAAGCAGCAGAGCGCCAAGAGCGATGGCAATTACGCTGGTTTCACCGACAGATCCGGGGATCAGGCCGTATACCATATCCATTGAGAATGCGGGAGCGGCAGTTGTTGTAGCAGCGGTACCCAGAGCTGTAGCGGCGGTCATACCGTCAATGTCAGCACCCAGGCCGCAGATTGCATGGTCAACAACCCATACGGTCTCACCGGTGATTACAGAAGGATATGCAAAGAATATGAATGCACGGGTAATCAGGGCTACGTTGAGGAAGTTCATGCCTGTACCGCCGAATATCTCCTTGGCAAAGATGACTGAGAAAGCCACAGCCAGGGCAAGTATCCACAGCGGTGTGGTAGCCGGAACGATCAGGGGAATGATGAAACCTGATACCAGGTATCCCTCCTGAATCTCCTCATGTTTCCACTGAGCTACTACGAACTCAATTGCAAGACCTACTACATATGATACGATCAGTCTGGGCAGAACGGCCAGGAAACCGAACCAGAACATATTCCAGAATGAACCGTCAATGTTAGCAAGAGCGTAGTGCTGATAGCCTACGTTGTACATACCGAACAGCAGAGCCGGGCAGAGAGCGATGACAACCATGATCATCATACGCTTGCTGTCAAACGAGTCGTGAATGTTCACGCCGTTCTTAGCGGTTGTGTTGGGAACATAAAGGAAGGTCTCAAAACCTTCAAAAACCGAACGGAAAGCATGCAGTTTGCCGCCCTCCTCAAATTGCGGTTTAATTTTGTCTATGTAATTTCTTAAACTCATGACTCCAAGTATTTAGGCCATCTCGGCACGCAGGTTATTCAAGCCCTCGCGAACGATACGCTGAAGCTCAAGTTTAGATGAATCTACAAACTCACACAGTGCAAAATCCTCAGGGGCTACCTCATAGATACCGTAAGCCTCCATCTTGTCGATATTGCCGGTAATGATTGCCTTTATAAGGAACTCGGGATAGATATCCATGGGGAACACCTTATCATACTCATTTGACATGATCATGTGACGCTCACCACCCTTGATACGGGCATCGATGCTGAAACGCTTCTTGCATGACAGCCATGAGAAGAATGTGCGGCTCACGCTGTACTGGTTGAAACGCGGTGCGATCCAACCCATGAACTCGTTCACGTCATCACCCTCAGGGATAACGGTAACCATGTTGCTGAATGCGCCCAGGTAATCATCCTTGGTGCACTTGACACCGGTAAGAACGTTACCGTTGATGATGCGGATATGCTCAGTCTTGTTGAGACGTCCGTCAACGATTGATGAGATCTTGGCGCCTGCAATCACCTTGAGGTATGAGGGATTAACGATCTCCTCACCTGCAACGGCAATTACGCGGGTCATATCCACAACGCCCTTGTTGAACAGACGGCCGATGAATATAACTGCCTCGGGATCGATGGTCCATACAACCTCACCCTTGTTAACGGGCTTGATGTGGTTGATCTGAACACCTACGTTGCCTGCGGGATGTGCACCCTTGAATGCATACAGGTCAACGTTCTTGGCATCGGTAAGAGTCTCTGCCTTCTGGTCTGCGCTGATGCTCAAGGTTGTAGGAGCTATCTTGGCGATAGCGCTCAGACCTGTGCGGAAGTCCAGCTCATTGCCCTGGAGTACGAACTCAAAATCAGGAGCAAGGGGTTTGGAATCAAATGCTGACACAAAGATGCCACGGGGAGCATCGGCCGGGTTGGCGATAACGTCATAAGGACGCTGACGGAAGAATGAGAAAAGACCTGACTCCAGGAGAGTGGCCTTTACCTCCTCGCCAGAGAGTGACTGAACACTCTTGGTTCCGAACTCGACATACTTCTGTTTTGCATCGGGCTTGACCACAATGCTCATGACCTTACGGCGGGCACCACGGTTCACTGCAACAACCTCACCGCTCACGGGTGAAACGAATTTCACCTCAGGGTGGTTCTTGTCAATGAACAGAGCCTCACCGGCCTTGACGGTCTGCTGTTCCTTGACGACCGGTTTGGGAGTAACTCCGGTAAAGTCATCGGGGCATAACGCGTATGACTCCGCAAGACCAACCTCTGTCAACTCCTTGACGGGAGCGCCCAGCAACTTGATGTCCAGACCTTTTCGTAAACGAATGATTTCTGCCATTTTGTTGTTAGTTGATATATAATTTAATAGTATTCTAAAATTCGGGCGCAAAATTACTAAATAAAAGGCTAAGTTGGGTGCTTAAAAAACAAAAAAGAGAGGTCACTTTTCAACACCGCCCGTAATTGCCCATTTCATCGGATAAATGAGCCGGTTTTTACCTCAAAACGGCCGATGACAGTCACTTGGAGAAAAAACTTGTGAATAACTTTATCGCCACAACTGATATAATATATCTCTTTTTAAATTATTTTTGCATTCGATGAAAACCGGAAAGGTTTTACATATTATCCTGGCCTCACTCATTGTCCTGTTCCTGACTGGCCATTTTCTGCTGAACAATAAAAAGATTCAGCAGGATGCTGCATTGCATGTAGTCCGCATAGCTCAAGCCGCACTGGGAACGGATGTCAGCGCCGGCCGTGTCCAGCTGGTCTATCCTTTCGGCATAACCATTGATGACCTTACCGTCTATGATTTGAGTCATGACACCCTGGCTCATGCAGCCTCCGTATCACTGCGTCTCAAGCCGTTCCAGCTGATCCGTAAGAAAGTCAGCATAACCAGCGTCAGGGTAAACAGCCCCACTATCCTGCTCAGCAAGGACAGCATAGATGCACAGCCCAACTATGCATTCCTTACCGATCTGTTCAGCGGAGGAAACGGTTCCATGGCATTCCGTGCCAATTCCATTCTGGTACGTAACGGATCCGTAAGATATGACCTCCGTACCGCAGAGTATACAGACAGTCTTTTCAATCCCAACCATATAGGCATAAGCGCTCTTACGGCCAGCATTTCCATTAAGGATATCAGTGCTGATTCCGTATCAGTCATTGTACGTAAGTTCGCATTCACCGAGCAATCGGGATTCAGGCTGACCAGGACAAAAGGCGCAGTAACCATCGGCAGCGACATGACACAGCTGTCCGGTATCACCTTCTCCACCCCGTCCAGCGAGTTTGTGGCTGAGCGTCTTACAGCCGCTATCGGAATGAAGACACCTCTTGCAGGGGTTCCTCAGGCTGAATTTGATATAAGGACCACTTTTACCGGTTCTGACTTCAAGGCTTTCATACCCCAGATGGCCTCAGTAACGGATCCGCTAAGCATAACGCTCAAGGGTAAAAGCGGCGATGAAAAGCTGAATATCAACGGTCTCTACCTGCGTGCTCCCCATAACGTCATAGACTTAGGCATGAGCGGCTCGCTCCTGCTTGACAGCGCCATGCATATCACCGGTTACAGGGATATGGAGGCTCACGGCACATTTACAGGTATACTCCCCGCATGGCTTGAAAGCCAGCTCTGCGGTTTCGGTCTCACCATCCCCTCTCAGCTTGCCTCCCTGGGCGACGGTTCGTTCAAGGCTACACTTGACGGAGCGGGTAAAGACATTGAGTCAGACATTGAACTTACCAGCCGTGCAGGCAACCTGATTTGTTCTCTTGCCGGACAGGACAACAAGTATGACATCACGCTGAATGCTGACAACGTAAACCTCACCTCCATAACCGGCCTGACTGACCTTGGCCAGTGCAACCTCACGGCTCAGGCTCAGATTGAGACACAGGAAGAAGGTTTAACCGGCAATTTCAGCACCAACATAGGCAGTGTTGAGTACAAGAGATACAAGTACCGCGACATAAACGTAAGCGGAGCCTTTGACCGGGAATTCCTGTTCTCTGACCTTAAGTTCACTGACGCCAACGGTTCACTCAAACTCTATGCAGGTGTCGGTACCGGAGATATCCCCTTCTATACGGTTAAGGTGGATGCAGACTCTCTCAATCTGGCAGCATACCATCTGTCAGCCAGGGACAGCATGTCACTTACCACCACCCTTGCCGCAGACCTGATCGGTCCGGACCTGGACCACATGACCGGCCGCATATCCATTGACAGTCTCAGTTATGCAGATAGGCTTGACAGCTGGTTCATGAACAATCTGACCGTTTCCATCGGTGAGTATAATGATTTGATTAAGGTCATTTCGATATACAGTGACTTCATGAACATGTCAGTTGTGGGTGATTATAAACTCACACAGCTCCCCGCTTCACTTGCCAAGGCATCATCTGACATATTGCCTACCATAGGAAAGATGGTGGCCGACAATATCGGAGCCAAAGGTTATCTGCGCAGCACCAACAGTTTCTCGGTAGAGGCAAGCATAGACCGTCTGGATTTCCTGCCGGCAGTATTCCACTACCCCGTTTCACTTGACAGACCGGCCCACCTGCAGATGACATTCATTGACGATGACAGCATCTGCATAGGTCAGCTCACTGTTCCGCAGATCACCGTTTCCGGGCAGACACTCCGCGATGCGATGGTTTCCATCAACTCAACTGACGGCACCGGTTATGCCCACATAATGGGATCGCTTGACGATGAAAAAGACGGTGGAACCGACGTGAACATCTCACTCATGGCATTTACCGACATTGTCCGCGGAACCTACTCCTGGAACAATTCCACTGCCAACATTAACGGAACAGCCAAGACCCTGTCGCAGTTCTTCCGTTATGATACACGCCGCGGTCTTAAGTCACTCACATTCGTTGACACCACCAACGTACTGGTAAACGGCACCAGATGGGATCTGTCGATTGCACGCATCAGTACAGACAACCATAAGGTATCAATATCTGATTTCAGCGCAAGTAACCAGAATCAGTATCTCTATGCAGACGGAACGATTTCGGCCGATTCCAGCGATGTTATCCGTCTCTCAATGAAGAATATTGACCTTGGTCACACCCTCTCCATCCTGAGCAGCAACAACGCCGGTCTGGAGGGTATCGCATCGGGCGAGATATTCCTGGCCGGCGTGTTGGGCAATCCGGCATTCTACGGTATGTGCGACATCAGTGATTTCAGGTTCCTGGACTCTTACCACGGAGACCTTACGGCAAACTGTAACTGGAACAGTGCAGACCGCCGCGTGGAGATGAAAGCCACAATGGTTGATAAGGATATCGCCTCCACCACAGTAACCGGCCAGTACTACCCCGATTCACGTTTCATTGACGCCACGATTGACGCCGACCACACAGACCTGCATTTCCTCAACACATGGACTCACTCGGCTTTCCAGGACCTGGGCGGACGTGCCGTAGGCAAACTCAGACTGTTCGGTAACCTGCCTGATCTGGACATGGAGGGAGAGGCAATCCTTGAGGACGGTTATTTTGTCCAGGATGACGTAAACACCACATTCTATGTAAAGAGTGACACCCTGTGGTTTGAGCCCGGACAGATGATTTTCCGTGACGTGGAATTCTACGATAAGCAGGGCCATGACGGTCTGCTTACCTGCATACTCACCCATGACAAGTTCTCCTACTGGAGAGTGGACATGACTGCCGACGTGGCCGATATGTTGGTTTATTATCAGCCTGTCACAGAGAAGAGTGACATATCAGCCTCAGTATACGCCGAGGGCTCAATGACACTCAAGTACCACCCCGCCACAGGACTTGCCATCACAGTCGATGCCCGTACCGCTCCCGGAACCCGCATCAACTACAACCCGTCATCGGCATCAGTAGCAGATTACAACTTCCTGACCATAATAGACAGGAACGCCATCCTTTTGAATGCTGATACCGTCAAGGCTATAATGCCAGGCAAGAACAAGACCAAAAAGCGTTTCAGTCTAGACTTTAATATCCAATGCAGTGAAGATGCCCTTGTAGAGATGTCACTGGCTTCACTCAACGGATTTTTCCGTGGCAACGGTGATATATCTCTCAAGTATGACTCCAAGGACGGTCCTGTAATAAACGGTATATATAACCTTAGCTATGGTCAGTGTTCACTCTCCCTTGAGGACCTGATACGTAAGAACTTCACCCTCATGGAGGGCAGTTACGTAAGGTTCAACGGAGATCCGCATGACACGGAACTTAACCTGCAGACCTATCATAACGTAAACTCCGTATCCATATATGACCTTGACCCGAGCGCCACATCGTCAAACAACGTAAGGGTTCGCTGTCTGATGGATATTACCGGGAACGTGAGCGACCCCAATATCACATTCAACATAGACATGCCTACCGGCACATCTGAGGAGAGAGATATCCTGGCAAGCGCAACATCTACCGAGGAGCAGCGTAACACTCAGTTCATGTATCTTCTTGTCATAGGACGTTTCTTTACCTATGACATGAACACCGTGAGCAACGGTCTTACTCCCAGCACCATGGAGTCTCTGGTAAACTCAACAGTAAGCGCCCAGATAAACAATCTCCTGTCACAGGTGCTGGATAATGAGAAGGTCTCAATCTCAAGTAACCTGAGCGCCAGCAGTTACCTGTCAAATGATGCCACCAACCTTAACAACAAGGAGCTTGAAGGTATCCTTGAGGCCCACCTGCTTGATAACCGCCTGCTGGTGAACGGCAGTTTCGGCTACAGGGAGAACACCATAAACAACACGTCAAACTTTATCGGTGACCTGGAGGTCAAATATAAGTTGTTCCCGCGCAAGGGAGTCAGCATCAAGGGCTACAACAAGGCCAATGATAAATACTTCAGCAAAACCACTCTCACGACCCAGGGTGTAGGGCTGGTTTTTGAGAAAGACTTCTGATCAATCAGGACCATAAAACAAGAAAGGGTGACTCTTTAGCAGAATCACCCTTTCCTTTTATGTTTTACGTATCAATATGAACGTGCAAACAGAACCCTACGTGCAGCAGGCTTACCGCTGTATACGTCGGTTCCCGGCTCCTCCTTCATACCGAAAGGCAGGCAGCGGATAGTAGCCTTGGTCTCCTCCTTGATCTTGGCCTCGGTCTCAGCGGTGCCGTCCCAGTGAGCCAGAACAAAGTAGCCCTGCTCTATCTTCTCCTTGAACTCGTCATAAGAGTTGACCTCAACCATACGGGCGTCACGCCAAGCCTTGGCCTTCTCAAAAATTGCCTTCTGCATATCATCGAGCATATTAGGAATAAGGTTCTCAAGGCCGTCAAACGGAACGGTCTCCTTCTCCAGAGTATCACGGCGCATGATCTCACATGTACCGGCCTCAAGGTCACGCATACCCAGGGCAACGCGAACAGGAACACCCTTTACCTCATAATCGGCAAACTTGAATCCGGGACGCTTGTTATCGGCATCATCATACTTGACGCTGATGCCCTTCTTGCGGAGAGCCTCAACCAGAGTGTCAACCTTGGCGCTTATCTGAGCCAGGTCATCGGCATTCTTATAGATAGGAACTATTACAACCTGTATGGGAGCAAGTTTAGGAGGCAGCACCAGACCGTTATCATCAGAGTGAGCCATGATCAGAGCACCCATCAGACGTGTTGATACACCCCATGATGTAGCCCATACATACTCCAGCTTGTTCTCCTTGTTTATGAACTGAACGTCAAATGCCTTGGCAAAGTTCTGACCAAGGAAATGTGATGTACCGCACTGCAGAGCCTTACCGTCCTGAGTCATTGACTCAATGGTGTAGGTATCAAGAGCACCTGCAAAACGCTCGGTCTCGGACTTTACGCCACGAACTACCGGAACAGCCATGTAACCCTCTACAAAGTCAGCATAAACCTGCTGCATGCGGCGTGCCTCCTGCTCGGCCTCCTCACGGGTGGCGTGAGCGGTATGACCCTCCTGCCACAGGAACTCTGCAGTACGCAGGAACAGACGCGGACGCATCTCCCAGCGCATTACGTTAGCCCACTGGTTGCACAGGATAGGCAGGTCACGGTATGACTTGATCCAGTTCTTATATGTAGCCCAGATGATTGTCTCTGATGTAGGACGTACTATCAGCTCCTCCTCAAGCTTGGCTGCGGGATCCACAATTACGCCGCTGCCGTCCTCGGCATTCTTGAGACGGTAGTGTGTAACTACGGCGCACTCCTTGGCAAAGCCCTCCACATGCTCGGCCTCACGGCTCAGGTATGACTTTGGGATAAGCAATGGGAAATATGCGTTCACATGACCTGTCTCCTTGAACTTGTCATCAAGGGTACGCTGTATCTTCTCCCAGATTGCATAACCGTAAGGCTTGATAACCATGCAGCCACGTACAGGTGCCTGCTCGGCAAGGTCAGCCTTAACTACCAATTCGTTGTACCACTGCGAGTAGTTCTCGCTTCTTTTGGTAAGATCTTTAAGTTCTTTAGCCATAGCTTTCTCGTTTCAGTGCGCGAAATTACTCATTTTTTCAATCCGTTACTTTATATATGCTCCAAAAACAAGCACATAACTGTTTGTTACATTTATGTTATGCCCCATAAAGGCGTTTTGAAAGCATATTCTGTTATATTTGTATCACAAATAGTCACTTTTATGGAAAAAGAACAGAACCTGCTCCTTGAGTGTCACCGCCAGTTCTCAGAAACTGAGAGTGCACGTATCCTTACCCTCTACCGCAGCCGTGACAACCGTCTTACGTTTGATGAACGCCTCTCAATCACAAAAGAGATAGAGAAGATATTCTACCCGGTATATCTTGAGCTCCGCAGCATAAACCCGTCACTTACCGACTGGGACCTCATGCTGAGCGTACTCTCATATGAGGGATTCTCCGTGTCTGTCATTGCAGAATGTTTCTCCGTCAGCAACGACGCAGTCCGTATGCGCAAGAGCCGTCTGCGTGAAAAACTGCCCCAGGAGTGGTTCTCGCTCATATTCCACACTGTAACAAAAAACGAACAGAGTCAATGTCACGATTCCGTTACGCCAAAAACTTTTGGTGCCGATGATGCCGCCATACCTTTGGCATCACAAACCAAAAACAAAAACGTTATGGAACAAAACAATCAAATCAAAATGACATTCGGCAAGGCAATCCTTAAAGGTCTTGCAGGTACTGTAAAGTTCAGAGGACGCGCATCACGCGCAGAATTCTGGTACTACTCTCTCTTCTGCATCATTACGCAGATAGTGATTTTCTCTCTTGCTATGCTGTTGACATCACCCAAAAGTTTCATCTCATATGAGTATGAACACATCGTTATGAGAACCTGGATTGTCATTGCAGCATTGCTGGCCATATCACACTCCGCTGCATCGGTCAGACGCATCCAGGATACAGACCGTAACGGCTGGCTATGGGTAGCCACCTATCTGGTTCCCTGGATAGTATTCATTGTAATGTTCATATGGAGGATTGAGTATGACGTCTACATAAGGAATTTTGAACAGTCACATATGCCTGACCGATTCGTGATGAACTGGGCAAACGCCATGTATGTGATTGATATCCTTATACTGGTTGTCACCATCACCGTAAATATCGTCTGGTACTGCCGTAAAGGCACCGAGGGCCCCAACAATTATGGTCCCGACCCCTTGTTTCAGACCAATGGTTCAAAATCCTGAGACTCCCCGATTATGAAAAAGATACTTCTCTCCTTTATAATGCTGATGGCAGGAACAATCTATGCCATCTCTCAAGAGTCAGAGTCCGTAATTAAGCTCAGTG
Organism: Bacteroidaceae bacterium; assembly: GCA_045220475.1. Lineage (GTDB taxonomy): Bacteria > Bacteroidota > Bacteroidia > Bacteroidales > Bacteroidaceae > Colenecus. The sequence continues at coordinate 4,931 of JBGUVW010000068.1, read as the reverse complement.
ACGTACAGATTGAGGTACCATCCAACAAGACCATCATCAAGAAGGCAATCGGTAACCTTAAGAAGTTAGCCAAGAGGTCACTGGATGGCGGCAACGGGCAATGGATCCAGATTATGGAATCCAACGGCTCCGCAGTCCAGCTGAGCCGTGAATACGGATACTGGTTCTCTAGCGGATACAACACAAAAAGATCCGATGAATGGGACTATTACTGGCGTTTCAATTTCGTTCCCGTATATAATGCCCGAAGCCTGCGTTATGACTCTGACGGAAAGAATGTACTGGCCAGGAACTATGACTCTCCCGACGAGGAATTACCCCGCCCCAACAAATATGATGCCAGAGCCACATACATATCGGATGTCATAAGGCTCATATACTTATACGGTCCCGTATACAGCCGCAACCGGGCCGATTACAGATTCAACCTTAAGGATGTAACCGGCGACTCATACGTGTTCAGTTTTGAGTCATCTGACAGATATCCCTTAAAGAACCCCTTGTATGCAAAGGGTGAACTTGAGATTGATGTCCGTTCCATGAAACTCAAGTCCATATGGGTTGAGAACATGGGTGTTCACTATGCCGCCCGGACCGTTCCAATCAAACTTCAGTTCAAACGGTATCCCGATTACATGGATGAAAGGCTCCTGAAAGACTATGTAGACTGCCATTTCAGCGTAAACAGTGAAGGTTCCGTAGACTATGCCCTTATACATGTGTTATGGAGCCCGTCAAACGCCCAGTTCAACTGTGGCATGCACGGCAGTCAACCCAGGCCCAATCTGGACGGGACCGATTTCATGGTTACGGAGTGTTTTAAGAAAGAGCCTTTCCGTCCCAGACCGGACAACAGCTCCCAAGACGCGTCAGAGATAGCCTCTGCGTTCAACACAATGGACATGGGAATATACGGTTTACATACCAACCCCGACGGCAGCACATACAACCCCGATGCTATTGATGCGGTAGACTGGGCGCTTGACGTATCTGAGGCCCAACGTCAGCTCGACATGAAAATGCCAATACGTGAACAGTACAGGATACAGGCTACTGATTATCAAATAAGATTTGACGAATCGCTGGCCAAAGGAGAATACGACGGTGAGCTGAAACCAGAACCACAGGAGGTCATTGAAGCCCGCCAAAAGGTACATAAATGGGTACGGGAGACCCTATTCAACGATCCTCTGAAGAATTAAACAAAAACCGGCCGGAACATCATTCCGGCCGGTTCTGTCAATGCTATATGGATGGGATCGTTTACTTGAACAGAAGCTGTGCAAAGGTGTTCAGGTAGAGGCGCCAGTTGGCCCATACGTGACCGCCGTCTGACTTATAGAAGGTATGCTCCAGACCACAGTCTGTCATGGTTTTGTCAAGAGTCACAGATGTTTCCCACAGGAAATCACTTGTACCGCAGGCCAGGAAGTAGAGCTTTACGCCGGCCTTCTTAAGAGCGGTAATCTGCTCCGCTGTAGAACTGCCGGCTGCAGACAGCGGGCATATCCAGTCAAACATATCCGGATAAAGGTTTGAAGCTGTAATGGTATGTCCGCCACCCATTGACAGACCGGCAATGGCACGTGACTCCGGCTTGGCAATCACGCGGAAGTTCTTCTCTATGAACGGAACAATCTCTGTGCATAGACTCTTTACGTATGCATCGGCCATATTGGGATCACGGCGGTCAATCTGTTTCTCGGGCAGACCCAGTGTCTGAGCTGCCTGCTGACCGGGATTACCGTTAGGCATAACAACTATCATAGGCTGTGCAAGCCCCTTCTCTATCAGGTTGTCCAGGATCTGTGCTGTACGGCCCATAGATGTCCAGGCCTCCTCATCACCACCGGCTCCGTGAAGCAGATAGAGCACCGGGTATTTCTTACCGCTGGTCTCATATCCGTAAGGGGTATAGACGGTTACACGGCGGTTTATGCCAAGTATCTTGCTGTCATACCAGCAGTATGTCACGGTTCCGCGCTGATTTGCCTCAAAATAGTTCTCCGTACGCTCTCCGGGTACCATAAGCATATTCAGGTAACGGGTACCGTCTCGCTGTACCATATAGTTCTGGGGATCATTCACGGATACGCCGTCAACCACAAAGTTATAGGTGTAGATCTCGGGCGACGGAGTGTCTATGGTAACCTCCCATACACCGTTCTGGCCTTTCTGCATAGGCAGACTGCCTCTCTCCATCCAGTTACCCTGCAGGCTTACCTGGGTGGCGGAATTGGCGCTCAGACGGAAAGTAACCTTTTCACCATTGATTTCGGGTGACTTGACCTGCTGCCTGCCGCGATTGAAATTACTCAGCTCCTGGGCAACAGCCGGAGCCATAAGGAAAGTCACTAATGTGACCAATGTCAGAATCTTTTTCATAAACTGATCAGTAATTGATTAATAAGTATGTTGGTTTTACTTTTTCGCTTTACAAAAATATAAAAAGATGTATTACTTTTGGATTTAAATCCGTTAAAGGTATCATGGACAGAGAGAAACAGATATTCAAGGTAACGCTGGCAGGTGGAGCAGTCAACGTGGTATTGCTTGCATTCAAGTTCCTGGCGGGAATTCTGGGGCATAGTGCCGCCATGATAGCCGATGCCGTACACTCCCTGTCTGATTTCGTGACAGACCTCATAGTACTGATATTTGTACATATCAGCGGAAAGCCGCAGGACAAGTCACATGATTACGGTCACGGCAAGTATGAGACCCTGGCACTCACTATCATAGGTATAGCACTTGTCATAGTGGCTGTAGGCATATTCCATCACGGAGCCCTGCGCATAGCTGCATGGTGGCGTGGCGATGAACTCCAGGCTCCCGGAATGCTGGCACTCTGGGCCGCTCTTGTTTCAATCATCCTTAAAGAACTCACCTACCGTTACACCATACGTAATGCCCGCAATCTGGACTCGCCCGCTCTTGAGGCTAACGCTTGGCATCATCGCAGCGATGCCCTGTCATCAATAGGAACTGCCGTAGGTATAGGCGGAGCCGTGCTGCTTGGAAAACGCTGGGCCGTACTTGACCCCCTGGCATCGGTAGTTGTCGGCGCATTCATAGTGAAAGTGGCCGTGGAGCTTATCATTCAGGGCATGAGAGACCTGCTGGAACACTCCCTGCCCGATGATATTGAGGATGAGATCATCCGGATAGCTCAATCTGAGCCCGATGTCATTGAGCCCCATGACCTGCGCACCCGCCGTATAGGTAACCTCTATGCCATTGAGCTGCATATACTCATGGACGGAAACATCACGCTTGCCCGTGCCCATGACCATGCCGATTCCATAGAATGCAGGCTCAAGAAACGATTCGGCGAGAATACTCACGTAGCAATCCACATGGAACCTACAGACCAATGAGCAAAAGCGTAAGACATACTATCGGATTATACCTTGCAATGGTACTGCTTACGGTACCACAGATGATTCATGCCCAGTGGTTTGAAAGCAAATCCGATATGATAAACACGCTTCGTGTGATTGTAAACGGAGACTGGGAGCAGCCCGCAATCATAAGGCTGAATAGCGACGACCACATTGAGTTCTCATTTGACGAGATGTCACACCAGTATCACCGCTATACCTATCATATACAGCACTGTGATGCACAGTGGCAGCCATCGGACATATTGGAATCCGATTATCTGGACGGATTCAACGGTGAAACCATTGATGACTGGCAGAACTCGCTCAACACCACGTTTGATTACACTCACTACAAACTTGTATTACCCAACGGCCAGGCAAACCTGAAACTCTCCGGTAACTACAGGTTGTCCATCCGCGAGGATGACCGCGAGGTAGCCTATTTCAAGTTCTGCATAACAGAGGGCAGACCATCCCTGGCCGCAAGTGTGACCGGCAATACGGACATAGATACACATGAGTCACACCAACAGCTTGATATGGAGGTCAACTACGGCAGCCTAACGGTAAGGGATCCCTCCAAGGAACTCTACACCGTGGTCATGCAGAACCGCCGTACGGACAATATGGTTCTCAACCCCGCTCCTACTTATGATGCCGGCAACCGTCTCACCTATGAGCACTGCCGTAAGCTGATATTCCCGGCCGGAGGTGAGTTCCGCCGTTTTGAGGTGATAAATGTCTATGACTATTTCCTTAATGTAGACCGTATCAGCTACCATGACCCGTTCTACCACGCCACCCTCATGCAGGATACCCGCCGTCATGCCTACAAGTTCGATTATGACCATAACGGCCGATACCTGATACGTTACAACCAGGCAGATGACAGTGACACTGAGGCCGATTACCTGTTTGTCCATTTCAATCTGGCAAGCGACCGTCTTAGCGGTGGCAAGCTATACGTTTACGGCCATTTTACCGGAGGAAACCTGACATCCCGGTATGAAATGGAATATGACGAGACAGAAAAAGCATATCAGGCCACCGTCCTCCTTAAACAGGGAGCCTATGATTACCAATACCTCTGGCTCCCCGACGGTGCATCATCAGCCCTGACCAAACCCATGGAAGGAGACTGGTATGAAACCAAGAACGAGTACCTCATCCTCCTCTACTACCGCCAGCGCGGCTCCCGCTACGACCGCCTCATCTCCCAATTGGTAATTGATTAAAGAATCCAATACCTACGGCATTGGAAAAAAATGGTATTAACGCTAATAACCCAGCCGTTAAAACGGCTGGCTACCATAATCCAATGCCTACGGCATTAACCTGTGCCGTTAGGCACACGATAAGGGTAGCCAGCAGTTTCAACTGCTGGATCTTTCCAAACCTAAATCCGTTTCCCCGTGCGTGACCCTAATCCGCACAAGGTTTCCAGTTAGGAATACCTAGGTTCACAAAGGTTTCCAGCTGCACCCAGTAAAACTAAGGCCTCGCGAGCAAAGCTAGCGAGGTCTTAGTTTTACCCGGCCTGGAAGGCCG
>JBGUVW010000067.1:0-22099 GCA_045220475.1 Bacteroidaceae bacterium | reverse complement strand
CGGCCTTCCAGGCCGGGTAAAACTAAGACCTCGCTAGCTTTGCTCGCGAGGCCTTAGTTTTACTGGGTGCAGCTGGAAACCTTTGTGCACCTAGGTATACCTAGCTGGAAACCTAGTGCGGATTTGGGTCACGCACTGGGAAACGCAGGTGCGTTGGTATTGTTTATCCTAACATTGTGAGGAGGATTCCGGCTGCTACAGCGGAGCCGATGACGCCGGCAACGTTGGGGCCCATGGCGTGCATGAGCAGGAAGTTGCTGGGGTTCTCCTCCTGACCAACCTGCTGTGATACGCGGGCAGCCATAGGTACGGCTGATACGCCGGCGGATCCGATAAGCGGATTGATCTTCTCCTTTGAGAATACGTTCATGAGCTTGGCAAGCAGGATACCACCTGCAGTACCGCAACCGAATGCTACGATACCCATAGACAGGATCATGATTGTGCGGATGTTGAGGAATGAACTTGCAGTTGCGGTAGCACCTACGGTAAGACCAAGGAATATCACAACGATGTTCATCAGCTCATTCTGCATGGTCTTGCTCAGACGGTCAACAACACCGCACTCCTTAGCCAGGTTACCCAGCATGAGGCAGCCGATAAGCGGGGCTGCATCGGGCAGGATAAGAGCCACGATTGTGGTGATGGCAATCGGGAAGATGATCTTCTCAGTCTTGCTTACGGGACGCAGCTGGCTCATCTTGATGGCACGCTCCTTCTTGGTTGTCAGGGCACGCATGATAGGCGGCTGGATAACCGGAACGAGAGCCATGTATGAGTAGGCTGCAATGGCGATAGGACCAAGCAACTGGGGAGCAAGCTTTGATGTCAGGAATATTGATGTAGGACCATCGGCACCACCTATAATACCTATTGAACCGGCCTCAGCCTCGGTAAAGCCCATGGCGTTGGCGGCAAGGAATGTAAGGAATATGCCCAGCTGAGCGGCAGCACCCAGGAGCAGGCTCTTGGGGTTGGCAATCAGAGGTCCGAAATCTGTCATGGCACCTACGCCCATGAATATAAGGCAGGGATATACACCGGCTTTTACGCCAATGTAAAGAATATCAAGCAGACCGCCGTGGCTCATGATTGCGCCATAGCTGTGATAGTAGGGACTGCTTTCGTCCAGGAATGCTGTCCAAAGCTCTGAGTGGTACATCTCTGCACCGGGCAGGTTGGTAAGCAGCATACCGAATGCGATGGGGAGCAGCAACAGCGGCTCATACTGCTTCTTAATGGCCAGGTAGAGCAGGAAGAAACTGATAAGAAGCATCAGTCCCTGCTGCCAGGTCATATTCATGAAGCCCATCTTACCGAAGAATTCAAGAATATCAGCCATTTCTTTTACTATTCAAATTGGAAATGTTGATTAACCCAGAACAATGAGCAGGTCATCCTGCATTACGTTCTGTCCGGCGGTTACGGCAATCTTGGTTACCTTTCCGTCGCGGTCAGCCATAACGGCATTCTCCATCTTCATGCTCTCAAGTGTAAGCAGGGTGTCACCCTTCTTTACATCCTGGCCCTCAGATACAAGTACCTTGATGATTGAACCGGGCAGGGGGCTGGTTACCTTGTAACCGGCAGCGGGTGCCTCGGCGGCCTTGGGGGCTGCTGCTTTGGGAGCAGGAGCGGCCTTGGGAGCGGGAGCTGCTGCAGGTGCGGGCTCTGCGGCGGGAGCTGCGGCTACAGCCTCAGTCTCAATCTCAAGCAGCTTGTCATCCTGCATAACGGTCTTACCGGGCTCTACATAGATGTTCTTTACGGTTCCGTCGGCATCGGCGCAAACGTTGTTCTCCATCTTCATTGACTCCATGGTAAGGAGTACGTCGCCCTTCTTTACAGCCTGTCCGGCCTTTACCAGAACCTTTACGATTGATCCGGGCAGCGGTGACTTTACGGTCATTACGCCGGCGGGACGTGCTGCAGCGGGTGCTGCTGATGCAGCGGCGGGGCGGGCTGCTACAGCGGGAGCCTGCTCCTTCTCAATCTCTACCTTGTAGGTCTTGCCGTTCAGTGTAACCTCGGCAAAGTTGTCCTCAAGTTCATTGACGGCAGCGTTGTACTGCTTGCCGTCTATTGTGAATTTGAATTCCTTCATACTTCTTTTTGTATTAACGATGCAAGTTGTTCATTCCGTAGAGCTTGGAATTCCATCCTGAGCGCTCTACTCTCTTGATATGAATCTCGGTGGGCTCTACGTCATGTACTCCGTTAAAGTACAGATGCAGTGCCATTGCTATAGCTGCCAGGTCATCATCGGCCGATGAGGCAACCGTAGCTGCGGGTGCTGCTACCGGAGCTTCTGCCTTGGGAGCGCTTGCCTTGGGAGCCTTAACCGCACCGCTGATAACTGAACCAAGCAGTTTCAGGATGAAGATAAGAACTACCAGAAGTGCAATGACCATGCAGAAACCTACTCCTGTAACCATCCACACGTGAGGCCAGTTTATTGCAAGTATCATAATATCCGGCTTTTAGAGTGGAATGTTGCTGTGCTTCTTGAGCGGGTTGGTCAGGCGCTTGGTCTGCAGCATCTCAAATGCGCGGACAACGCGTGCACGTGTGAACCTGGGCTCAATTACATCGTCAATATAACCGCGGTTGGCAGCCTGGTAGGGAGATGCGAATTTCTCCTTGTAAGCGGCCTCCTTCTCGGCAATGAATTTCTTCTTCTCCTCGGGATCCTCGATGGCCTTGAGAGCCTTGGCCTCAAGTACGCCAACGGCACCGCTGGCACCCATAACTGCGATCTCGGCGTTAGGCCAAGCGTAGCAGAGGTCACCGCGCAGCTGCTTGCAGCTCATTACGATGTGTGAACCACCGTAAGACTTACGTATGGTTACGGTTACCTTAGGAACGGTAGCCTCACCGTAAGCGAACATCAGCTTTGCGCCGTGATCTATGATACCGGCGTACTCCTGACCTGTTCCGCAAAGGAATCCGGGAACATCAACCAGGGTAAGGATCTGGATATTGAATGCGTCGCAGAAACGTACAAAACGTGCGGCCTTACGTGAAGCGTCGCAGTCAAGCACACCTGCAAGCCAGTTAGGCTGGTTGGCGATGATACCGGTTGAGCGGCCGTTGAAACGGGCAAAACCGCAGATTACGTTCTTGGCGAAATCCTTCTGAACCTCCATGAAGTCACCGTTATCTACGATTGAGTAGATGATGTTCTTCATATCGTAAGGTTTGTTGGGATCGGCCGGAACCATATCGTTCAGGGCATCCTCCAGACGTGCGGGGTCATCCTTGCACTCAATAACGGGAGCCTCCTCCATGTTGTTCTGCGGGATGAAACTTACCAGACGGCGAACCTCCTTTACGGCCTCCTCCTCAGTGGCGGCAACAAAGTGTGTAACACCTGACTTGGTTGCGTGAACGCGGGCACCACCCAGCTCCTCAACGGTTACGTCCTCACCGGTAACGCTCTTTACTACCTTAGGACCGGTAATGAACATGTATGAGTTCTGCTCGGTCATCATTACAAAGTCAGTCAGGGCAGGGCTGTATACTGCACCGCCGGCGCAGGGGCCGAATATTACTGAAATCTGGGGGATAACGCCCGATGCCAGGATGTTGCGCTCAAAAATCTCACCGTAACCGGCAAGTGCGCAGGCACCCTCCTGAATACGTGCACCACCTGAATCGTTCATGCCGATGACGGGAGCGCCCATCTTCATGGCCATATCCATGACCTTGCATATCTTCTGTGACATGGTCTCTGACAGAGAACCGCCGATAACGGTTGCATCCTGTGCGAATACAAATACCAGACGGCCGTCAATTGTACCTGAACCAACGGCAACACCGTCACCCAGGAATACTTTCTTCTCCATACCGAAGTCTGTGCAACGGTGTGTCAGGAACATGTCCACCTCCTCAAATGATCCCTCGTCAAGAAGCATGTTTATGCGCTCACGGGCAGTGTAACTGCCTTTTGCGTGATGCTTCTCAATCGCTTTCTCGCCGCCTCCGGCCATTGCCTCGGCGCGCTTGTCTACCAGCTTCTGAAGCTTGCTGTTTTCCATTTCTTTATATTGTGTTTATTTAGGTTGTTCACAAATCTCAGTCAGCACTCCGCATGTTGATTTGGGGTGCAGGAAAGCAATCATGAGGTTCTCGGCGCCCTTACGCGGCTTAAGGTCTATAAGCTGCAGTCCGGCTGCCTCGGCCTCCTTGAGAGCCTCTTCAACACTATCAACATTGAAAGCTACATGGTGTATTCCGCCTCGGCCTCCGTTCTTCTCAATGAACTTGGCAATGGTTGACTCAGGGCAGGTGGGCTCCAAGAGCTCAATCTTGGTCTGTCCAACCTTGAAGAAAGCTGTCTTAACCTTCTGGTCTGCAACCTCCTCAATGCTGTAGCACTTACTGCCTGTCAAAAACTCAAAGAACGGCATAGTTGCCTCAAGAGAGGTCACTGCTATACCCAGATGCTCAATGTGTGATGGTTTCATAACTCTCTAGTAATTATAGTTAGTACTTATCTGATGATTGCTTGCCTTTGTCACTGTCTGTTAATAGGGTACAAAAATACAAATTATACCTTATAATAAAAACGAAAACAATCTTAAATGTGACCCAAAAGGGAGCCAAAGGGGACGGTTCTGTTTGGCACCCTTTCGAAAAAAGGGGCCAAACAGAACCGTCCCCTTTGGCTCCCTTCTTAGATTATCTGACCAGCCCAAAGAGCTTTAAAGAAATCGATCACATAGTATAGGTCGATATCTCCGGATCTGCGTGTTATCCTGTCTCTTGATACAATAATCTGTTTTGTATCAGGGTGCTCCTCGGCAAATTTTGCCAAACCTTTCTTGTGCTTGTTCTCTACGTGGTCCGTTGATTTTATTTCAATGGCTATGCGCGCATCGCCAATTACGGCATCAACCTCATCGTTGGAGTAGGTATGCCAGTAGGTTAGCTCCTCTTCGCTGTTGCTGTAACCCAGATATGCGCGTATTTCCTGCATCACAATGTGCTCAAAAGCATGTCCATATTCCGGGGTCTCCGGCATAAGGTGATATCGCTTGAGTAAGTGATTGGGTATTCCTACATCAAAGAAATAGAACTTGGAAGTTTGATTCAGCTTGCGCTTCACGACTTTGCGGTATGCCTTGACCTCAAAGCCAAGTAGCGTGTCATATAGTATCTTGAAATAAGCCTTTACTGTATTTGCCGATATCTCACAATCTGAGGCTATGTTTTCATAGTTGATCATCTCGGTGTCGGTTATGGCGGCAACTTCCAGGAATCTTTCAAATGTCTCTATGTTCTGCACCAAAGCCTCTTCCTCAATCTCTTCTTTTAAATACAGGTTGATATATGATTTTAGGCGGTTCCGTGCATCGGCTACGCCATAATGACGTGGAATTAGTCCGTTTTGTATGGCACGATTAAAATCGTAATCTGGTATTTCAGCATACACAAGCGGATACAGGATCTCCTCGCTAGCACGCCCACCCAGTTGGTTAGCGCCGCTACGCTTTATCTTTCTTGCACTCGATCCGCTTAATATGAAATACAGACCATAGTCGGCCATCAGTTTATGAACGATATCGAGTAACTCAGGCGCTTTCTGTATTTCATCAATAATAATCAGTGTCTTAGGTGGATACTTGATGAGCATCTCCTTGAACTCTTCCGGATGACGTATGAAACGTCTCCTTAAATCTACATCAAGAAGGTCTATATATACGGCATTGGGGAAACGTTGTTTAAGTAGGGTTGATTTACCGACCTGACGTCCTCCAAAAAGAAACATGCCCTCATCAAGCTTATTCTCAATGTCAAATATCCTGTTGTACATTTTTTAATTGATTATCCTCAGTTATGTTGCGGATATTCTTGAAAAATCCGCAACGATGTTGCAAATATAAAAAGTTTTTGCGATTTGAACAAATGATCCTAATGGGATATAAACTTGTTGAAATAATTGACGCCTAATGTCACCGGGGAACTATCTTCAATAGGTTATTTCTGATACTTGCTGCCGTAGCTATCCCTACTCTTGTCAGAACTGAACAACTCGCGGATTCTCTGCAGGAATCTGCCCGGGAACCTTTTGTAGCAGTATACTGTGGGGGATTGTCTTGATATGAACAGCGTATAGTCTTTGTCCCGGTATTTGTATTGAATCTCAATAAGGGGTGAGCACTCGGCACGTGCGGTTATATCTTCAAGACGATTGTCTGGCCTCTCTTTTACGGCATCATGCATCTTTTCAAAATCCTCCCGGAAGTTTTCCTTTACTTCCGGCCCCAGCCTTTCGCCTATCGTGGAGTAAAGCTCTTCATTCTGAACTGTGCCGTCATGCAGTACATCGGTCTTAATGTTCTGTTTCCTGATCATTACGGACAATGCATCGGTAGGACAGAAAGAATAAAAATCCGTCTTGTCAGATACTGTGACTGTCTTGAAAGTCTGGTATCTGCCTGTTCCGCCGCAGTGGTTGCACGATACGTGGCCTGAACCTCCGCATCTGGAACAGAGGTTGATATGTCCGTCCTTCATACTGTGACCGCGGCCGTTGCACATGGGGCACGTCATATTTCCGGAACCTCCACAATGGATGCATGTATGGGTTGCAAGCGTACCGCCAAGTATGATCTGGATGTTGTGCAGAACCTCATGATCGGGGATATCGCTAAAGGTCTGATAATCATTATTGGCAGTCAGGCGCTGGCCGTTCTCCTTATGGTTGTCATATGAAATCACGCTGCTGTGGAATTCGGCCTCAACCATTAGGGCATCAAACTCCTTGACTTGAGTGATAACAGCGTCATTACCCACACCGTGTGCATTTCCCATACGCTCACCCAGCGCGTTCAGAATCCCCTTCCAGTTCTGTCTTTCAACCATTGCCGGAAAGCGGTCATTGCTTTTGCATTTGAAAAAGGACATAGTTACAGCGTCATTTTGACAAATGTAGTGATTATATTTCATTATCTTTGTGATATGAAAAAAGGACTGTTAAAGCTGCTGATTTTTGTTGTGCTTTGCCTGGTGTTGTGGTGGTGCAGAACGCCGTTGCAGACCGGCAGACAAAGTATTGACAAACTTGAAATTCCGGCCTATACCGAGGCAACTTACAAAAAGCATCTGGTCTATGAAGGATATGAGGTGGTCTTGAATGAGAATTACCGCATCCCGGAGTGGGTGGCTTACGAGTTGACCGATGAGGAGGTATCGGGCACTAATCCGCGTTCAAACCATTTCCGCACCGACCCCAATTTCAACGGTCTTCAGGCCGATGACAACGACTACCGCAACTCCGGTTGGGACCGCGGGCACATGGCACCTGCTGCCGATATGAAACTGACAGAACAGATGATGCGCGAGAGTTTCTACTTCACCAACATCTGCCCCCAGAACCACAACCTGAACAGCGGTGACTGGAAAGAACTCGAGGAACTAGTTCGCGAATACGCAAACAAGTATGGCAGCATCTACGTAACCTGCGGCCCGATTATTACGGACAACAAGTACGGGAGCATCGGTCCCAATAAGGTCGTTGTACCCGATGCTTTCTACAAAGTGATGCTTATACTGACTCCCAACGGATATGAGTCCATCGGCTTCATTATGGAGAACAAGTCTGGCCATAAGCCCCTCTCGACCTATGCAGTAACAGTCGATGAGGTAGAATCAAAAACAGGACTGGATTTCTTTCCGGCCCTGTCCGAGGATGTTGAATCCCGCGTAGAATCTACGTTCAACAAGCTCGTCTGGCTAGCCCAATGACCCAAAAGGGACAATTTGGGTTAGCGGAGCTTTATCTTGTTGAATTTCTTTACGCTCTCATAGGTGGGAGGAGTCTGGATCAGGGGAGCGTAGTTAATAAGCATTACCCATTCGTAGCATCGGCAAAGCATGCTCTCAATCCACTGGCGGGCGTAAATCCTGGCGCCAACGTACTCTATGGTTATGGGGTCGTCGCCGTGAAGCTCCTCAAGCTCCTTGATATAGGGCAGCAACTTGGCAAGAACCGCCTTGTCCTTCTCGTAATAGGGCCTGACTTTGGCAATCCAGCGTTCTATAATATAACGGTTATAGCTCTGTACATATTCAAGCTCTGCCTGGCGTCCCTCGATGAACCAAGACGGTGCCTTGCGCGGTTTCTCGGCCAGGGCACGCTCTATCAGCGGAGCATCCATACGGTCAATCTCCTGGCACTGGTCCGATGCAAACCACTCCTGGCATAACTGCTTGCGCAGCGGAGCCATCTTTTCAAAGAAATGCCTCTCGGCAGCCTGACTGTTCTCCAGGATGAAATCAACATAACCCGGGTCGGAGGTCTGGGAATAGACATTCACTATATCGCTGGCCAGTTTGGCCACTGGTTCCTGTACTGCGTTCATCCTCTTATAAATCAGGTCCTGATACTGCTGTGCCTTGGGGTCAAAGTGCAGGACCGAGTCATACGGGAGTCCCTTGGCTGCCCTCTTTGCATTGTCCATCTGCGCCTTGCCCAATGAATCCTTTGCGGCATCCACCTTATCGTGCGGCTCATGCAGCTCCACAGCCATCGCAATAGCCTCCATACGGTTCAGGAAATCAGTCATCTTCTCCCTGGTGTCAACATCCGACGGATCAGGGAAATCGGGTAGTTTCTCAAAAGCCTCTTCGTAACTGCCAAGCTTCTGAGCCTCAATCAGATACCGGTTGCTCTTCTTGCTATAGTCTATGCTCAGCGGCACAAAATCATAGTCCGGCTCAGCGTAACCGCCCAGTTTCTGGGCATACGTGCGCTCCTCCTTGGGAACAAAAAACGATTTTGTCTGGGCCGATGCCCTCACGCTTGCAGTCAGCAAAGTAAGGACTGCTATATTGATACAAAGGAAACGTTTCATATCTGAGGTTTAATAGTTTACACAAATAGCAGGAACCACGCCGTTCGAATCGTACGCAACGCCGCATTCTTCCAGGCCGGCGTCCGAGTTTACACCCGCCACGAACTGCGCAATCTTAGGTTCACCGCGAAAGAAAGCCGGCATAAGGGGAGTGCGCAGATACCATCCGGAGTTCTCTGATATCACAGGATGATTCACTCCGTTCGCCTTGCAGAAATCGGTCACGCGTCGGGCCAGACCCTTATATGTGGTGATTATGTCGGCCCCTGAGTAAGCCTCGCCGCGTTTGATGTAATCCATGAAATTGTCATCGGTAACCTTGGGTGCTATCGGGGTGAATCCGTAGTTACTCTTTAAGACATCAGTGCGGCTCAGTATGAACACCTTGTCCTTGGTGTTGTTGGACAGGTACGATGGGTAGTAGACGCGCTTGTGTTCCGCGCCGGTCTCATAATACATGGTGCCTTGGTAGAATCTCTGCTCCTTGGCCGACATCTCCTCCAGGATATCGGCCGTACTCTTGATGCTGTTGTCAACAGTGGTGACGGCTATGCCTGCCTGCATATCGGACGTGAATGCAGTCTGAAGGAATCCCGCTCCCACAAACTCATTGTCTATGGCCTGGTTTCCGTCATTATCGCCCTTCAGGTAAGAGAGACCGTTCAGGTAAGCGCGCAGACGGCTGTGCTCATAGTTGCTATGCTGAATGTACGAGCCGTCATCATTGCGACGAATGTTCTTGTCCAGCTTGAAATATATCTGTGTGCCGTCAACGTTATCAAATCTTGTTGCATCCTTGTCGCAGTCATAGTATGCAATATTGGTAAGGATGTACTCAGACAGCAACAGCTTCTTGCCGCTGCCGTTATAGTTGTTTGTAACCACACGCCATTTTATGGGCTCAACCTTGAAATAGAGGGTCTTTGTGCCGCGTACACGGGTTCCGTCCGAGTATCGGTAGCCCTCAGGACCCTCGGCACCGGTTGCAAATACTGACGTGCGCTTCATATACCATGCTCCGTCGCTTCCCTTGAAATAGGTGTGGGCACCCACCTTGACGGATTGTGACTCATCCACCGTAACAGACTCCGCCTTGATGGTCTGCGGCCAGTCTCCGAACGCCACATAGGTGGCCTGCTTTCCGGCAGTGCCGTCTGTACCGGCCGGCAGAACAGTGTAAGGCGTTCCCTTGAACTTGCCTGCGCTGCTTGAAACCGATGCTATTGATACACCCGGGTCGGGTGACTGGGGCGTCTCATAAATATGTGGGGTACTGCTGGCCTGGGCATTGATCTGCGCGGCCGACGCTGCTGTCGAATAGCTTGCATCGAGTTGTTTGTTCATCTCCTGTAAGGCTGTTGAGAGTGTGGCCATGTATGCCGATGAACAACCAATGAAACAAAGTACTGCGGGTATACAGAAAAGCTTTTTCATATTAATTGTAAAAGGACTTTTGCAAAGGTAATGATTTTTGGTCATCTGAGGTGCCTGAGCCTGACCCCAATCCGTCAATGTGAGGCGATGATGCGCAGATTGAGCATGCGGCCGGTCAGGTAGTTGGGAACGGCGTACTGGTTGTTCTGGATGTCGGTGATCCAGTAATAGGAGTTCACGTTGTTTATGCCCAGCAGATTAAGACAGTCCGCGCCAAGCCAGATATCCTTGAAAATTCCTGACTTTCCGTATACGTGTGGGTGCTTGCTGTAATCAAATATCTTGTATGAAAGACCTATGTCCACACGCTTGTATGCTGGGGCACGGAATACCCGGCTCTCACGGCCGCTGTGAGTGGGTCCGAACGGGAGGCCGTCGGCCATGGAGCAGCGCAGTGACATTTTCCAGTTCTCGTGGTGCGGGAAGTAGTCAGTGAAGTAGAGTGACAGGTTGTAAAGCTGGTCGGTGGGTCGGGGCAGCCACTTGCCGCCTATGTTCTCACGGGTGCTCATGAGAGAGAACGTGAGCCATGATGCGGTGCCGGGAACGAACTCGCCGTACAGTTTCATGTCAATACCTGCGGCATATCCGTATGCGCAGTTCTGACCATAGTAAACTATCCTTACATTATCCAGATTGTACGGAATCAGGTCATCCAGCTTCTTGTAGTAAATCTCAGTGGTGAACTTGAACGGGCGGCCATAGACCCGGAAATCATAATCTCCGCCCAGTACAAACTGAATGGAACGTTGTGAGCGTATATCCTTGTTAAGCTGTACCTGATATATACCGCCGGTATTGACCGTGTCCTTTATCTCCTTATAGAAAGGTGTCTGGTAGTAGACGCCGGCCTGGAAACGGAATGTCAGGTCATCATTGAATGCGGGCGTGAAACCTACCATGATACGCGGGCTCACGGTAAACTGCTTGTTCCAGCTCCACCATGACGCACGTACTCCGGCATTAAGTGTAAAGAGTCCAGCTCCGGTGGTAAACCGGTAGGTATCCTGGATAAAGGCCGATGCCTTATTGTTTGATACGCCATGATCGGACTTGAGTGAGTATATCATCTCCATGGGGCCGGTCTGGGTGTAGGGCAGGGTGTAACCGGCCGAGTCACGCATCTCCCACTCACGCATATGGTCATTGACCGTCTCGTGCCTGAACTCAAGGCCCCAGTTGATGCTGCCTGCAAGCTCTGTGGCGTGGGTAGCCTTGAATGATGCGGTATAGACATTTGATTTAAGGCGGTTACGGGCATGCTGCATGAATGACCCTACGGCCAGGCTGTTGCCGTTTCCGCTCTCATCAAGCCAGTACTGGCTCAGTATGTCAAACGTCTCGGTCTCGCGGCTGTTGAATGCCGACAGGTTGAACCGGTATATGGAGTTCTCCTCAATGCGTTTTATGTCAAGGGCGCCGAACAGGGTGTTGAAACGGTCTTTCTCCCAGCCCTCATAGTAGACCTTGAAACTCAGCGGGTTCTCCATGGTGCCGAATGACGTGTTACGGTCAGTGGGGCGGAAATTGTAGTTGTTCACCGCTGCGTTGCCTATCAGGCCAATCTCCCATTTGGTGGTCGGTGTCCAGCACAGATAGGTCTGGTAATCGGTGAATGCCGGGTCATACTCACCCTTTGTCTGCATGGTGCCCAACAGGTAACGGGTGGTCTTGTATCTGGCACTGGCCGAGAAACTTATCTTGTCATTACCCATGCCTACGTATGCGCTGCCTCCAAGCAGGCTTGCGGTGAGCACAGCCTCCAGCTTGCGCGGCTTGCGGTAGGTTATATCCAGGACCGATGACATCTTATCACCGTATGACACACTGAATCCGCCGGTTGAGAAACTGATGCTTTCCACCATATCGGGGTTGATAAAGCTCAGACCCTCCTGCTGTCCTGCACGGACCAGCAGCGGACGCAGTATCTCGGTTCCGTTCACATAGACGCTGTTCTCATCAAAGTTTCCGCCGCGGACATTGTACTGGCTGCTCAGTTCATTATGGGTGCTTACACCCGCCTGTGTGGATATGATGGACTCAACGGAGCCTCCGCTTGCATCGGCCGTGAAACGTATACCCTCGGCGCTTATGTCCTGCATCCCGTCACTGCGACGGCGGGTGGCGGTCACATCCACGTTGTCAAGCGTATAGTTTGTGGTGGGCAGCAGCATATCCAGACGTACGGTATCCTGTGGGCCGATAAGCGTGCGGCGCCTGGTCTCATGCCCAATCATGCGGAATACCAGCGTGAGAGTATCGGACGTAGGATTGACAGTCAATGAGTACTCACCCTTAAGGTTCGTAATGGCGGACCGTAGAGTATGCTCCTCATTCACCGTAGCCAGCTCAACCGGATCGCCACCCTCATCATACACCCGTCCGTGCACATACACGCGCCGTGCCTGCACGGAGATTGTTAGGCACAACAGAAAGACTGTGAGTATAATCCAATGCTTTGACAATGGTTCTTATTATAGGAGCATGCGTGATAATAACGTTAATTCAAGTGTTTACGTATGTGCTTATGGGAAGAATATGCCATTTTTGAATACAATAGTTAAATAATGTTAATAGAACGGGGGGGGTAAAATATTAATTGTTTACATTTGCCAAAAATCAGTAAAACAACATGCCGTTACTTGTTTGTTAAGTGATTTGTGAATTCAGCTTAAACTTGTTTGTAACGGAATTGAGTTTACTGATATTTTACGATAGCCCTAATAAACCAATTAATGAAATTGTTATTGCCAGCCATACATGTGGCTGTACTCTCTTTAGTCTGTTCCTGCACATCCGGCTCTGCCCTTGAGCGTGCATTGGAATCCGCCGGTGCCAACAGAGTGGAACTTGAATCCGTCCTGGCTCACTACCAAACTATAGACCCCAATCCCCAGAAACTCCAAGCTGCAGAGTTCCTAATAGAGAACATGCCAGCTCATTACTCATACGCAGGCAAAGAAATCAACCAGTACTACGAATACGCATCCCGTATACTATCAGATCAAACACTGACTCCAGAGCAGCAGCGTGACAGCCTGCTAGCCATAACCGACCTCAAGTATCATGACCTTCCCAATCATACCATATCAGATGCACAGATCATCAAAGCCGAATACCTAATATATAACATAGACAAATCCTACAACCAGTGGACCACCTGCCCATGGGCTAGCCAAGTCACCTATGAACAGTATCTGGAGTGGATGCTACCCTACAAAGCCGTCGAACTGCAGGAACTTGACCATTGGCGCGACACCCTGATAACCCATTTCGGTAAAGGCCTGGACAAGCCCATAAAGAATGATGTGGAATACAACACCACCATGGGCGTTGCCGATATGATACGCAATGATACATATAACGGACTACATCGTTACGGACTCTACACCCGTGCCGGACTCCCGCTACTCTCCGCCCACCTGCAGGCACACCAGAACTACGGAGACATACCAGACTACGCACTCACCGCCGTCCTAGCCATGCGCAGCGCCGGCATACCCGCAGTACTGGATGAGACTCCCGTAGGCTCCCGTGGCACCGCCGCCACCAAATGGTACGTAATAATCTCAGACCGTGGCGAGCAACTCACCTCCGAGTGGGACCTGGCCACCACGATAGGCGGCAGCTTCTTTCCATATGAACGAGGCCCCAAAGTCTACCGCAACACATACGCCATCAATAAAGAGCGTGAACAGTACAGACGGAAAGCCAAGTACCAGTATCCATTTGAACTTGGAAAGAAAGACGTCACCTCACAGTACTTCCTAACCAGTAACCTAAAAATCCCCATAGACAAAACCACCGTAAAGAAACTCAAAGACAAATACCTATACATAGCCTCCGCCGTACGCAGTAAAGACAACCCCTGGCAGATAGTAGATATTGGAACACTCAGCCATGGCAAAGCCCGTTTCCATGACATGGGCCGAGAAGTACTCTATACAGTCATGGGATATGACGGCACCGGACTCATACAAATAACAGCCCCATTTATCCTCCATAAGGATGAAAGCATAGAATACGTGAATGCAGACAGTATCAATTCACCCAGCCTTGACAGATGGAAAAACAACGCCTTATGAAAAACAGACACAAAAAACATACAATAGTATTGTTGGGCATATTATCACTCATGGTAATAACCGGCTGTAGCAAGGAAGACATATACCTTCATTACGCCCTTAAGGCAGCCGGAGAAAACAAGACAGAACTCAAGGCAGTACTCAGACACTACCGCACCGAAGATCCTGACAAGGAAAAACTCCGTGCCGCAAAGTATCTTATCGCCAATATGCCGGCTCACTATTCATATCGTGACACTGCAGCCATCAACAGTTACTACCGTAAGGCACTTGAGATACTTGGCACAGGTCCCAGCCCCGACTGGCAGCGGGATACTTTAAACCAGATAAGCGGCTATTATTATTGGGGACTTTCCGAAGATACCATTTCAGATGTAAAAGTTATTAAAGCTGATTACCTGATATACAACATAGACCACGCATTTAATCAGTGGCGTACCAGACCGTGGGCACAACACCTTAGTTTTGAAGAATTCCGCGATTGGATTCTGCCCTATAAGGTAACTGAACTGCAGAGTTTCGATTTATGGCGTGATATCCTGTCTTCATATTATAGTGACAGCCTGAGTAAAGTTCAGCCTACTGATTATGAACGTAACACCATATACGGCGCAATTGAGATAGCCCGTAATGAGATACAGTCCAATCAGTACTCCATAGGACACCGTGTGATATGGGATCCCAGCGACATAATTCCATTACGTAGTGCCGATACCTGGAAACGCATGACATATGGCAGTTGCATGGAGTATGTAATTATGGGAACTGCTGTATTCCGCAGTCTTGCAATGCCTGCAGCCATTGATATGGTTCCAATTTGGGGAAGGAACAGTGCCGGACACTGCTGGTACACTTTTCTGGATGACCGTGGCCGTGAGCAGGTTACTATCAATTCCCTGATAATGCCGGCTGGTCAGCAGTTCTATCCATACGAGCGTATACCCAAGGTATGGCGCAGTTCATATACCATTAACCGTGATTTGTATGAGTATCGTAATCGTGCCAAGTATGTATATCCATTTGATCTTTGCCGTGTGGATGTCACGGACCGTTATAATTTGACATCGGACCTGGAGATTGAAACGAAACCGGAAACTGTAAAATGTCTTGTAGATAAAAAGTATGTCTACATAGCAATGGTGGTCAATTCATTCGGCCCGGAATGGTTTGTGCTTGATTATGGCAAACTCAAAAAAGGAAAGGCATGTTTTAATAAAATGGGTCGTAATATGCTGTACATAGTACTTGGATTTGACGGTGAAGATCTTATACCCATAAGCCATCCTTTTATTCTGCATAAAGATGGAAAGATTGAATATGTAGGTGATGAGGATACACAGCAGACCGTAAGCCGTGACCTGCGCCGTAAGTACTATGAATCATATAATGTGGTGGATATGCGCCGCAGGATTCTGGGTGGCAAGTTTCAGTGTTCGGATAGCCCTGACTTTAAGGATGCGGTTACCCTCTATACAATTGAAACCACTGAGATACCTTATCTGATAGAGTTGAATGCCGAAAGGTCATACCGTTACTGGCGTTACTTTGCTCCAAACGGTTCGTGGGGCAGCATATCGGAACTGTCATTCCATGATGCTGATGGCAATAAAATGTTTGGCATAGGAATCGCCAACCCCGAAGCCGGGCAGGATGCCATTGACCGCGCCTATGACGGCAACCTGCTTTCAAACTTTGAGATTAATCAGCCTGACGGCAACTGGGTGGGCATGGATATGGGCAAACCAATAAATGTTACTTATGCAAGCGTATCACCACGTAGTGATGACAATGATATATGCCCTGGTGACGAATATGAACTCCTGTACTATGACGGTGAAGACTGGAACTCGTATGGTTATCAGGTGGGTAAAGGCAATTCATTGCACTATGATGTAATTCCGCTCAATACCCTGCTGTGGATGCGTGACTATACCCGCGGCAACAATGAGCGCCCCTTCATAATAAGGGAGAATGGTGCAATTGAATGGTGGTAAATGATAGAAAAGAATTAGTGATCTGATAATTATCTGGAAACAAGAAGGGGGACGGTCAAACTCCACCTCGCAAGTGATACTGAACGCCTCCCTTCTATCCAGTCTCAAGTCGTTAACTTAAAATACTGAATGTCGCAAAGATAGTGCTTATTTACGGTATGACATAGCTTGATCCCTGCATTGTCATACTCTTGATTTACCGGCTTGTTGAGTTTACTCCGGGCAAAGCGGGGAAGAGTTAATCATCTTAATGTTAATGGATTGTTTGCAATCCACGTTTTCTGATAATTATGAGAGATTACACTTTAGAGAGTATAATTATAAGTCATTTAATAAATAACGGATAAAAGTTTTATGAATATTAAAAATTATCCGTTATTTGCAATTGTTTTGCTTGGTTCCTTATTGGTTGGTTGTACAGACGATTTTGATGGTTTTTATGAATTTGATGAGTATACACCATCAGTCATAATGCAAGCAAATCAGTTAATAGAGAGCGGTAAGATAAAAGTGTCCCTATTGGATTTGGAGAGAGCTTATATGAGTGAAACTTCAAAAAACAGCAAGGCTAATTCTAAGAGAGATTTCTCCATTGAATGGGGCGATTATCGCGTTAAGACCGAAGGGACGGTTGATGTAGTTTATGTTCCCATAAGACTGAACAAAAATAAGAATCAGATCTTTACTCTTCAAACAGAAGACGGACGCATGAAAGGATTCAGCCATCAGTTTTATTGTACATTGATTATGGCATCCGGAAAAGATGGCAAAGGTTTTGAAGCCGTTATGGCTACTTATCTTTACGGTGGCAACATGAAAGAAGATGATATAAAGCGGATGGGACGTGACTTTGAATCTTCAGGCTACAGCGGTTACTATATTACATCAACTCTGGATGGAACTATGCTGTCTGGCAGATACTTTGAAGATGGAGAGTGTAAGTTCAGATTCCGTCAGAATCCATTGCCTCCAAGTGAAAGGAATGAAGTAGCTACAAAGACGAAAGCTATGGCAGAGTCAGACACGATCCGAAAGCATGATCATCATGGCCTTCATATCTTCTTGAATGTTAATCCTATGAAACGAGCCAGGATGACAAAAGGATCAAATAATGATATGGAGTGGCTCATGACTCACTGCTCATTGTGCGGAAAGTTTTATGAAGATTGCACATGCGTCACTGTAGAGGATTATCCTCTGTGTCAGTATTGTCATACTGATATTATAAATGGACGTTGTGGTCAAGCGTGTTTTTACTGTGATCTTTGTACGGAGGGCCCCTATCATACTCATCCATATTATTCACCGGAATGGGGAGGTGGATATACTCCTCCTTCCACCGGTGGTAGCTCCACTGGAGGTGGCGGAGGTGGTGACACTGGCGGTGGCGGCACCTATTATGGTGGCGACGAAGATGATGGCCCTACCAACAACACTCCTACGTCTCATGCTACAACGAGTGAAAATGTCACTAATAAGGGCCATTTAGCATTAAAATATATTAAAGATACTGATAATGGTTCAATGGGCATGAGATGTAATCAGGCTGTACAGAAATGTTTTGAGTATTTGTATAATACATTGCCTAGTTATTTGAATGTTAATGCAAATACTATGGTTGCTAATCTTGCTTCATCAGATGAGTGGTCGGAAATTAAAGGAACTCTTAGTGAAATGTTATCTGAAGCCCAAAAGAAAGCCAATGATGGTTATATGGTTATTGCAGGAGCCCAAGATTTTTCTGGAAGTGAACCCCATGGGCATGTGGTGGTAATACTCCCAGGTAAACTAGTCGGGTCAACATCATGGCATATGGATGTGCCTGGTAATGTTCTTGAATGTGGCATTAATAGAAGATGGGACAACAAAGGTCTCAGTAATAGTTGGGTAAATGATGCCGATGCTTTGAACCGTCCAGCAGGTTCTGCGGATAAAGATGATATTAGATTTTTTTATTATAAATGAGTGGTATGAAAAAATTATTATTTGTAATTCTAGTATTGGCTCAAATGTGTGTGTCAGCATGTTTGGCCCAAACAGAGGACTTGTTCATAAGGGAAACAAATGGGAGTGTCATCCCCAAAGATAAATTTCTGTTATTTAATCCCCAACCAGATGAAAGTGTTACGACTTATGTCAATCATACTGTGACTGTATATTCTCAAGACCATAACTACCATTGTAGTGTTGAAATTCGCGATGAAGAATATGATCCTGATTTTGAAGAGTATTCCCTCTTTAGAATAGTCGATTCAAATAGCCAGGTGATATTCAAAAGGTATGGCATTGATAGATTGACTACAACCAAATTGTTGAGTAGGAATAACAATGATCATAACTTTTTTATTCAAATACCATTGGATTCTACAAGTTATGCTTTAATTTTTTCTGGCTGGTATTGGTATCCTAGCTCTGTTCCAGGTGAGATGATAATAGTTGTTGTCAACAAGAATGTTGCAACCCTTGTATATGCTGGCGTTGGCGCATCTATATCTCCAAACGGATACACCTTAAATTCAGATTCTTTTTCAATGGATTTTGTAAGTGATCTTTCTGGATTAAGGTTAAACGAAAACACAGGACAGTTTGAAGAATATGGATCCGGGCTCAATGGTAAAACTAAGTATACACTTTATAGAGATGGTAATCTCTTGAAAATCAGGGAATGGCAATAATTCTTCCATGATACAAAAGATTATTCTTAATTTGTTCCTAATATTGGTCTGCACGGCGACATTGGCCGGCAGACCAATATTTGATTTGGATGAACATTTTATACTTGTAACCGGACTGATTTCATTTGCGGGATTGGTCCTACGCTCTAATACGGAAAACCGCCTCAGGGTCATAGACATCCTGTTTCTTATGGCGATTGTTTATAGTCTTGCAAATCAAAGGGTATTCAATGTTGATCTGACTGTTAAGTATTTATCTATGGCTGGTGTGTGGTTCTTTGTTAAAGAATCAGACTCGCAACGTTTTGAAAGGGGCTTGTTACAGGTTGTTGTACTTGCGGCCGTAGTACACGCCTTTGTTGCGGTTCTGCAGTCAATTGGATTACTGTCAAATTTCAATTATTTCTTCAAGACTACAGGGTTGTTTCCTAATCCGGGGCCGTTTGGATGCTATCTGTCTTTTGCATTGGCGGCTTTATTGCCTTGTGTCATATTTAATTACGGATCCTTCACTAAACCGCAAAAAATATTGTCCATTATTGCAGTCTTACTATTGCTGTATGGTATTATATTGTCAGACTCTCGTGCTGCATATCTTGCAGCTATTGTAATGGTTGTGATATGTCTATACTTGAGGTTCCATTCAAGAATAAGAATAAAAAGGAGACACATGGGAGCACTGCTGCTCCTGCTTTCCGGAATATTGCTTGCGCTGTATATTCATAGACCATCATCGGCCAATGCGCGTCTGGGGATTTGGAAGATAACAGTTCAATCCATAGGACAGAAACCTTTGCTCGGTTATGGAACCGGCGGTTTTCAAAGTACATACATGCTAAAACAGGCTGATTATCTGACAAGTGCAGATGAAGAGATGCGACGCAACGCCGATGAAGTAAAGACGGCGTTCAATGTGCCTCTGGAACTCCTGTATGAACAAGGTATAATAGGGTTGTTACTTTGGGGTTCTATATTATATCTTTCAATAATGGGGATACTTGATGCATCTGATAAAAAGAATCCTCTATTGTTGTTCCCAATATTATCTTTCCTTGTTTTCTCGCTGTTTTCCTACCCTCATCAGATATGGGGCTTTACATGTCCTTTTATTGCTTTGTTAAGTCTAAGCGGAAAAGACAAATCATTTTTTAAAGTGGAGGGAAAGATAGACCGGAAGATATTATTGGGACTGGAAATATCATTGCTGTCCGTATTGCTGATTATGTGCGTGTCAAGGATACTGATTGACCGTAATTTGATTAGATACAGCAGGTTTGATATGAATTATAAGGAAGTGGAATCATATCATACGGTAAACAGTATTTTGTACCATTCACCCAGTCTGTTGTTCTTTTATGCGGATAACCAAATGCTGTTGAATGATTATGAGAAGGTAATACCTACAATTATCCAATACAAAAAATACCGGAACTCTTATACAATTGAAAGGAATCTAGCCTATTCATATGAGATTACAGGAGATACGGTGAATGCCTTGATACACTATGAGGTGGCACATGCCATGTGTCCAGGCTACTTAGAACCGTTGTTCTCTATGTTCCTGATTCACAAATCCAGAAATGACAAACAAGCAATAGATTTTGCGAAAGAAATAAATAGTTTCTCTCCCAAAATTACCAACTCAAGAACTGATGCTATGAAAAATAGGACAATTCAATTTCTGAAATCAATGAAAGCTTATTCCATACAATAGTCTAAACGTAAATTACTGTCCAAAATTATATGGAGATATACCCTTTTGCGTATATTTGCAATAGATAGTTTAAAACCAAAATTATTATGAAGAGAGTTGTCCTACACGTTGTTGTCCTTTTTGCGGTAGCTTTATGTACCTTGAGTTGCAAAGGTCCTTCATCTGCAGCCGGTAGTGCCGATACTCCAGCCGTTCATGAAATTGACTCTACAATGATAGATCCGTTATATTCTATTGGTCCTCATTCATTCCGGATTGCCGACACCCAGACCATTCCTGCCATTGAATCCGGCGATTATTCTGTCAGTTGGTATGTGGATACCGAGGAATGGGATTTTGACCCCGAGACCAACCATATTTTCGCAAAAATTGAATTCAAGAAAGGAAATAAGGTTATTGCTACATTTATTGACGATGAAGGGTGGTCATACATTGGCGTTGAGAATTCCAAGGCATTGATGTTCAGATCATTCAAGGTTGATGAGGATTGCACTGCTATTGTATTCTTGGGCGGAATTTATGCCGCAGGTATACCTAAGCTGACAATTTTTGTAATGTGTAATGATGAAGTTAAGCTTGTGTTCAACAAGGACTATTACATAAAAGAAATCACTGATGACAGAATCGCAATCAAGAGAGATTCTCAAGGCTCTGATGGCAATATAACCATATCAGATGGACATATCTCAATTGTAAATAAAGACTATCCTGCAGGAAAAATAATCTATTAACGATACGCAGCGGGGGCCAAAGGGGGCCAAAGGGGACGGTTCTGTTTGGCACCTTTTATTCTAGCATAGACAGAAGCAGTGAAGGTTGACACCCTCACTGCTTTTTAATTATCCGAAAAGGTGCCAAACAGAACCGTCCCCTTTGGCCCCCTTCCGGAAAAACTTAGTATATTCGCATCAAATTATAGAAACATGGAAAAATTCAGCGATCTTATTGCCAACAGGCGCAGCATGCGCAAGTTTACCGGTCAGAAACTTACTGAGGAGCAGAAACGCACCATTCTGCGTGCGGCGCTCATATCACCTACAGCCAAGAATAACCGCGGCTGGGAGTTCGTGACTGTTGAGGACCCTG
Organism: Bacteroidaceae bacterium; assembly: GCA_045220475.1. GTDB lineage: Bacteria > Bacteroidota > Bacteroidia > Bacteroidales > Bacteroidaceae > Colenecus. Next base: position 253 of record JBGUVW010000067.1, on the reverse strand, counting down.
CAATGCTGGAGGCTCTCTCCAAGTGCCGTGCCATGGGATCAGGGTTTCTGGCCGATGCCGCATTTGCCGTTGTGGTGCTGGGTGATCCGTCCAAGACAGACTGCTGGATAGAGGATTGCGCCATTGCCGCCATCGATATGCAGTTGCAGGCCGAGGATCTGGGACTGGGCAGCTGCTGGTGCCATATGCGTGGCCGTGCCGATGCCGACGGCAAGACAACCAAGCAGACCCTGATGGAGCTGCTGGGCGTGCC
>JBGUVW010000066.1:0-75679 GCA_045220475.1 Bacteroidaceae bacterium | reverse complement strand
CGCAAACCACCAAAAATAATTGAAATAGTTTGCGGATTATTTTAATTAGACTTCTATGCTATCCTAGGGACTTTTTCAGTGGCCTCGAGACCAGTGGGAGGGGCCCGCGACAAAAAATATCGATTCTGGAACGATCAGTTTCGGAATCGATATATTTTGTTGTGGGAGGGCATTGTCCCGGAGAGGATATACCCCAGTCCCGTTTGATAAAAAAATCACTTGAGCACCTTGGAGTAGGACTCCAGGAAGCGGTCGGCATCCTGTTTGGTGATGCAGAGGGGCGGGAGCAGACGGATTACGTTGGTTCCGCTTACGCCGGTAAAGATGTGCTCCTCAAACAGCAGGCGCTGACGGATCTCCTTGATGGGCTGCTCAAACTCCATACCTATCATGAGGCCGCGGCCACGAACCTCCTTGGGTCCGGGAATCTGTTTGAGCTGCTCCAGCAGGTATGAACCTACACTGGCTGCGTTCTCTACCAGATGCTCCTTCTCAATCACGTCAAGCACTGCCATTGCAGCGGCGCAAGCCAGATGGTTGCCGCCGAATGTGGTACCCAGCTGACCGATTACGGGCTGGAACATGGGGCTGATAAGCAGGCCGGCGCAGGGCAGACCGTTGGCGATACCCTTTGCTACGGTAATGAGGTCAGGCTTGATGCCGTTGTACTGGTGAGCAAAGAACTTGCCGCTACGGCCGTAACCGCTCTGGATCTCATCCAGAACCATTACTGTGCCGTTTGCCGTACAAGCCTCACGCAGTCCTTTCATATAATCATCGGTAGGTACCTGAATACCTCCTACGCCTTGTATTCCTTCAATTATCAGGGCAGCTACATCACCCTTGGCAAGTTCTGCCTTGGCAGCCTCCAGGTCACCCCACGGCAGGTAGGTCACATGACCGCATGCGTTGATGGGGGCGATGATCTTGGGGTTGTCAGTAACCTCGACAGCCAGTGATGTACGTCCGTGGAAAGCCTTCTTGAGTGAGAGCACGCGGCTGCGTCCGGTGTGGAACGATGCCAGCTTGAGGGCATTCTCATTGGCCTCGGCACCGCTGTTGATCATGAACAGGCTGTAATCCTCATAGCCCGATACACGACCCAGCTGCTCTGCCAGCTGCTCCTGCAGACGGTTGATCACTGAGTTGGAGTAGAAGCCCAGGGTTGCAACCTGACGGCTCACTGCCTCAACATAATGCGGATGGGCATGGCCGATGCTTATAACTGCATGACCGCCGTAAAGGTCCAGATACTCCTGACCTTTGTCATCCCACACTTTCTGTCCCTGTCCCTTTACGATATTAACCGGGAACAGGCTATATACTGGAAATAATTTCATCTTTTAAAAACCGGAAGGTTTCAACTTTAAACCGGTTGTTTCCTTAAGATTAAACAACAAATTCATGTTATGTACTGCAGTTCCGCTGGCACCCTTAAGCAAGTTATCAATGCAGGATACAATAAGCAGCTTGTCACCGTGTTTCTCCAGATGGATCAGGCACTTGTTGGTGTTGACAACCTGCTTAAGGTCTATAGGCTCATCAACGATGTGTACGAATGAGTCGGCCTCATAGTATTCGCGGTAGATCTTGTATATCTCCTCAATGTCAACTGCATTCTTTACCACTACGGTTGCAAATATGCCACGGGCAAAATCACCACGGTAGGGAATGAAATTGATATCTGAGTTAAAGCTGCTCTGCAGGTGCTTTACAGACTGTATGATCTCGGGCAGGTGCTGGTGCGTGAACGGCTTGTAGATACTGATGTTGTTGTTACGCCAGCTGAAGTGAGTGGTTGCACCCGGCTTTACGCCTGCACCGGTACTGCCGGTGATGGCATTCACGTAGATGTCATCATTGAGCATCAGGTTACGTGCCAGCGGCAGCAGTGCCAGCTGGATGGCTGTGGCAAAACAGCCCGGGTTAGCCACGTACTGGCTCTTGCAGATGGCACGGCGGTTAAGCTCCGGCAGACCATAGATGAACGGATTGTCCTCTGACTCCAGACGGTAGTCCATGGAGAGGTCTATCACCTTAAGGCCCTCGGGCAGTGTGTTTGCCTCAAGGAACTTGCGGGTATCACCGTGTGCGGTGCAGAAAAACAGCACATCTATAGTGTCAAGCGGCAGCTGATCGGTAAAGGTCATATCGGTCTCACCTATCAGGCCCTCATGTACGGCGCTCAGCTTGTTACCGGCATTACTGGAACTGTTCACGAACACGATCTCTGCATCGGGATGTCCCAGCAGAATGCGGATAAGCTCACCGGCAGTGTAACCGGCACCTCCTATAATACCTACCTTTATCATTTCTCAACGGGCATTACCAGTGCGCAGATGAGATATGCCCAAAGGCCTAAGCTCCCGGCAAAAAACAATATCAGGAAGATGATGCGCATGATAGTCACATCAACATCAAAATACTCAGCGAAGCCACCGCATACGCCAAAGATTTTCTTGTTCTTTAAAGAACGACAAAGCTTTTTTACGTCTGACATAGTCTTTAGTTTTAATTGTTAGTAAACAAGGGTTAATATGGTAATTTTTATCTCTCTTCATCCGGATGCACGCTATAGTAAGCACGCAGCGGAGTTGATGTGATCTTGATGAATCCCTTGGCGTCGTCGGCAGTCCAGGCCTTGGCACCCTCACCGTACTCACCCAGCTTGTTGTGTACCAGGTCATCGGGAGTGTCGCAACCTACGGTCTGGAAGCTGTAGGGACGGAGCTCCAATGTTACGGTACCGTTCACGTTACGCTGTGAGCTGGTCAGCATTGCCTCGATATCGGGCATTACAGGCTCCAGGTACTGTGACTCATGCAGAAACATTCCGTACCAGTTAGCCACCTGATCCTTCCAGTACTGCTGCCACTTGGACAGGGTGTACTTCTCAAGGAAACGGTGTGCGCCGATGATAAGCATGGGGGCGGCAGCCTCAAAGCCCACACGGCCCTTGATACCGATGATGGTGTCACCAACGTGGCAGTCACGGCCGATGGCATATGCGGCGCCAATCTTCTCAACCTCCTGGATAGCCTTGATACGGTCATCAAACTTCTTACCGTTTACGGCAACCAGCTCACCCTTCTCAAAGCCCAGGCTCAGGATCTCAGAGCCATCCTTGGTGGGGTGCTTAAGGTATGCGCTCTCAGGCAGACCCTGCTTGCTGTCCAGGATCTCACCGCCGCAGATTGATGTACCCCAGATACCTACGTTGTAAGAGTACTTGAGCTTGGTGAAATCTGCACTGAAACCGTTGGCGTTCAGGTAGTCAATCTCCTCCTTACGGCTCAGGTTGCGGTCACGGGTAAGAGTGATGATCTCTACGCCGGGTGCCTTTACCAGGAATGTCATGTCAAAACGGATCTGGTCGTTGCCGGCACCGGTTGAACCGTGTGCTATTGCATCGGCACCAATCTCATTGGCATACTTGGCAATGGCCAGAGCCTGGAAGATTCTCTCTGAAGAGACGGATATGGGGTAGCAGTTGTTACGCAGAACATTGCCAAAAACCATATATTTGAGTGACTTCTCATAATACTCCTGGGTAACATCCAGAGTAACATATTTAACGGCGCCCAGCTTGTAGGCGTTCTCCTCATTCTTCTTGAGCTGCTCGGGGCTGAAACCGCCGGTGTTGGCACATGCGGCATAAACCTCATAACCCATCTCCTTTGTCAGGTACATTACGTTGTAGCTGGTGTCCAGACCTCCTGAAAAAGCTACTACGACTTTCTTCTTGCTCATATATTCTATTATTTCTTGTTATCCAATTCCTTAATTCTCTTGAGTACGTCTTCCGACAGCTTGGCGGGAAGATACTCCTCAGGGTCATACAGCATACCTGTGCATATGCAGTACTTTCTGTTTGTGCGGTGCAGGATATCCACGTTTACGCAACCCTCACAGCCTTTCCAGAAAGCCTCATCCTGGGTAAGGTCGGCAAATGTCACCGGTTTGTAACCCAACTGAGTGTTCATGGCCATCACCGCAGCACCGCTTGTAAGCGAGAATATCTTGGCATGCGGCCAGCGTGTACGGGCCAGTGTGAATGTCATGTCCTTTATACGTTTGGCAAGTCCGCGTCCACGGTAATCGGGATGAACAATCAGACCCGATGTGGTCACGTATTTCTTGTCCTGCCATGTCTCGATGTAACTGAATCCGGCGAACTTGTCACCATCCAGCGCTATTACAGCCTTAGCTTCACGCATCTTGTTAGCCACGTACTCGTGGGTACGCTTGGCTATACCTGTGCCGCGAACCTTAGCTGCTTCAGAAATGGTTTCCAGGATGGTGTCAACATACTTCTCGTGTGACTCATCAGCAACCACTACATCAATTACGTTTTCCATAATATACCTTAAGTATAATGTCTGTATTTTTAGAGTGAAATAATTATCGGTTCAAGCAGGCGCTTTATCTCCATACGGTTGGCACCCTCGGCCAGTACTATGAGCAGCGTGTCATCACCTGCGATGGTTCCCAGTACGCCGGGCAGGTTGTGGTTGTCAACGTCATATGCAAGACTGCTTGCATATCCGGGCTTGGTCTTGATTACGGCCATATTGCCCGAGAAGTTCAACGATACGAAACCGTAACGGGGCTGGTTCATGGCTACCTCCTCCTGAGAGCTGCCGGAGTTCTTTTTCTGCAGCAGTGCATGATTGGGCAGTACATATAAGTAGTCACCATATGTATTGGCTACCTTTGAGATCTTCATTTTCTTAAGGTCTCTGGACAATGTTGCCTGAGTTACAGAGTAACCACGTGCATTGAGAACCTGCAGAAGCTGGTCCTGATTCTTTATATCCTGTTCCGATATGATCAGGCGGATAGCTTCCAAACGATTGTTCTTATTTTTCATATTGCATAAATATTCTCGTTTCGGGTGCAAAATTAGAGATAAAATTTATTCATTATACATTAATTTGCCAAATAAATATGCAAAAATCCTTTAAAAACAATGAGAGGCGGCCGTTCAGCCACCTCTTATTGTATACACTATCTATTGTATATTCCTATGTATATCAATCCAATTCCTGATCGGCCTCATAGCCGCCAAGCAGACGTATCTGGTTCTTGAGCATTGCAAACTGCTGGAACAGGTCATGCACGGGGCGCTCATCATCATAAGTCATAGGTTTCTTGACGTAGAATGAGAGCCACTCCTGGACACCGCTCAGACCGGCACGGAGAGCCAGATCGGTAAAGAGCATCAGGTCCAGACAGATAGGAGCTGCCAGTATAGAGTCACGGCACAGGAAATTGACCTTTATCTGCATGGGGTAGTTCATCCAGCCGAATATGTCAATGTTGTCCCAGCTCTCCTTGTTGTCCTTACGCGGAGGATAGTAGTTGATCTTTACCTTATGATATATATCAGAGTAGAGTTCCGGATACTGATCCTGCTCCAGGATCCACTCTATTGATGAAGCCTTGCTAATGCGCTTTGTCTCAAAGTTGTCGGGGTGCTCAATCACCTGACCGTCACGGTTACCCAGGATGTTGGTAGAGAACCAGCCCTCTACACCCAGCATGCGGGTGCGGAATATGGGAGCCATGGCACTCTTCATCATGGTCTGACCGCTCTTGAAGTCCTTACCTACAATAGGCAGGCCCTGTTTCTTGGAGAGTTCAAAGAATGCAGGTATGTCAACGCATACGTTTGGAGCACCCATAATGAACGGGCAGCCCTCCATCAGTGCTGCATATGCATAGATCATGCTGGGCGGCAGGTGCTTGCGGTCATCGGCCTTCATTGCAGCCTCAAGTCCGGCAAGTGAGCCGTGTACCTGCTCGTTACGCGGTGTATAAGACTCCGTGCTGGCAATCCAGAATACGATCACGCGGCTGCAGCCGTTCTCTTTCTTAAAGTTCTGAATATCGCGGCGCAGGTTCTGGGCGTAGTTCCAGCGGGTGTCATCGGGCATAGCCCAGAGCGGATCGGGCACGCGGCCAAATGACGGGTCCACCAGATTATGCGCAAAATTCTCATCAAAGCAGGCCTTCATAGGCTTGATGCGCTCCAGTTCGTCACGCACCGGCTCAATGTCCTCACGCTTAAGCACCTGACAGTAGAGTGCGCTCTCATATGCGTTGTCGGTAAATACATCCCATGCACCAAATACCACATCCTTGAGGTCTGTCATGGGGACAATCTCACCTACGTGCTTGTACTGCTTATTCTCACCGCGGCCCACACGCATCTTACCCAGCTGCGTGAATGAGCCCACAGGGTTGGCAAGTCCTTTCCTAGCCATCAGAGTACCGGTAATGAAGGTAGTCGTAACCGCACCAAGTCCCACACACAGGACTCCAAGCTTTCCCTCTGCCGGTTTGATATCATTCTTCATATATAGCCAATCAGTCTATCTGTAATTGATTCAGCGAATATACTCCAAAAAACCGACATTGTCCATTTATTTTCCATTTTACTTCCTCTCAGACATCAGAATCTCACGCAGAAATCGCTGAAAGCGCAGAAAAAGAGCCGCTGATGCTCTCAATAATTTTTAAAACCAGGAAATCAGGACTTGGAGATAAATCATTATATTTGAGCAGACTAAAACCATTTTCTATGAAACAGTGCAAGAGCGGCTGGATAATCCCGGCAATCATAATTATCGCCAATGCGTGTGCAATTTGGATTAGTTGGAGCGGTCTGCCCCAGGTACTTCCGGCTCACTTTGATCCTGCGGGCAATGCAAGCGGATCAATGGAGCGCACCACGCTGTTATTCTATCCTGTCATCAGTATGGTGCTCTGTCTGGCAATATACGGAGGTTACGCCCTGGCAGACAGGATTCTCCGTTTCAAGCCCGATGTAAAGGGCCTGCGTCTGTGCGGACTCCACGTCATGGCATCATGCATAGCGCTGACCATAATGTCATCAACCATGGTGACACTTACGTTCGGCACCAGCCCGCTGTTCATGTTTGCCGAGCCGGTAATACTTTTAGCAGGTATAGTTACTCTTGTAGTCTGCTTTATCAAAGCCTCACGATAGCCACAAAACCGCCGCGTGGCGCAAGGGTTATCTTTCCAGCTTTCACGTCATTCTCAATGTTGAATCCCATTCCCGGCTTGTCACCCTTATCGGTAACCAGCATGGAGAGAGTGACGTCCTTTCCTATGCGTGAATAATCGGGCTCAAGAGTAATCTCATTCTCCGTTCCGTTTATGCCCGCAATGTACCAGGTATCCCCGTAACGGCGTGCAATCACTGCACTCTCAGCCGGATATCCGGCCAGCAGGCGGGTATCATTCCAGGCCGATGGCAGACCGCTCAGCAACTCCCTTATCTGCTCCGGCAGGCCCAGATATGCCTCAGGGCGGTCAGCCATATGCTGCAGTCCAGACTCAAACAGTATGGGCAGCGCCAGCTCATGACAATCAGTAGTGATATGCGGATTCTGGCTGTCTGTAAACGTACACGGAGTATAATCCATAGGGCCGATGACATTGCGTGTAAACGGCAGCGTTGCGTTATGGGCGGCGGCAGCGTTGGTCATGCGGCGGTTGTTGTTATACCACTCGGCGCCATACACCGCCTCCATCGACATCAGGTTAGGCCAGGTACGGTTCCAACCGCGCGGAACGGTGCATCCGTGGAAATCAACCAGCAGATGGTGACGGGCCGCATCCTCCAGGATATCCAGATAATAGTCCACCATGTCACTTTTATCGGGCAGGAAAAAGTCCACCTTTATTCCGGTCACACCCATCTCCTCCAGCCGGGTCATCTCACGCTCACGGGCATCGGCCGTACGCAGGCGGTCCTGAGGTCCGGGGGCGCCGGGTCCTATCCATGAAGTGCCGGAGTTGTACCACAGGTTCACCTTCACGCCCCGCTCACGCGCGTACGCGAGCGCATCATCTATATTACCTCCGCCAGACATCTCATCCCACTCCCAGTCTATCAGTGTGTAGGGCCAGTGCATGTCATGCGCCAGGTCTATATACTCCTTTACCTTATTGAAATCCTTTGATCCGTGGTTGTTGGCCCAGTAAATCCACGATGATACGCCAGGTTTTATCCAAGACGTATCCTGAATCTGACATTGTACAGCCACATCGGTCACCAGAGTGGATTCCACAATATCGGCAAGCGAACCTATCATAATGATACGGAACGGATTCAGGCCATTGTCAACATTATCATCCCCCAAGACTGTATAATCCTCTCCCTTGCATACCAGATGCGAGCAACCGTGCCCGTGTGCGACATCTGACTCCGTAATAAGCCCGAACACGCCGTCTCCATACTCCACCAGCGCCGGGTATGCATAAGTGCCGTCCCTGGCCCCGGTAGACTCCGGATAGAAACCCTCATAATCAGTCCTGAGAGTCTGCAACCAGCGTTTTCTACCCTCCGGAATGACATATGAAACATAACCGTCACCCATGATGAAACGGAAAGCAACACCGTCATTACAAGCTCTCAATATTAAGGAGTTGCCGTTATTAGCCCTAAGGAGCACCTCCCTGTATGAATTAAAGCACTCGGACCTCTTTCCCGATATCATCTCATACAACAGTTTCTTTGGATTCCTGTCAAAATAGAAAGACTCGCTACCCTCAATATTCATACGGACAGTCTGAATCTCAGTCCTATTATAAGACACCACCAGAGCAGTGTCAGTCACCTTTACGCGGATTCTGCCATCGGGAGAATTGATCACGATGTTACCCTTACCACAGCCGGCCAACAAACAAGACGCCAGCACCACACAAGCAAACAAAAAGCAGATTTTTCTCATATTCCAAAAGGTATTTAATTAGTTTGGACGTAAAGATAGCAAAAACCTCATTATAAAAGGTATTTGCCTAATCAATGAAGAATACCATAATGGCAACAAAAAGTATAACATATTAGGCAAATTATTTTGATATTTGCCAAAGATATTACATATTTGCACCGGCAATTATTTATAAGATGACTATAGCAGAACATATATTGGATTATGCATCTATGCAGGGAAAGCCGTTCAGGAGGCGTGATTTGATGCTGTCTCTTGATTCGAATGGCGTATCTCTGTCATCAGCTCATGTGATGCTGACCAGGCTTGTAGAACAAGGAAAGATCGTTAAGTCTGGTTATGGGCTCTATTCTCTGCCAGAGAAAGCAAAGATAGGATTTGTCTATAAGCCATGTGAAGAAGAGCAAACTCTTGCCCAACAGATAAGAGAAAAGTTCCCGTTTGCGAAATACTGTATCTGGAAACCGTCAGTATTGATTCCATATATGCGCCATATCCCAGCATTAGGCATGACATTTGTGGATGTGGAACGAGTAGCAATGGAATCGGTCTTTTACTATCTACAGGGATTGTATCCTACAGCACACATCCTGTTGAATCCTACAGCACAGGAATGCGAGAGGTACATAACAACAGAGAAACAACTGATTATACGTATGCTGGTTAATGAAGCTCCTACTACTGTAGTGGCTAAAACTCCAGTTCCCACGTTGGAGAAGATATTGGTGGATACAGCAACCGATAAGGAACTGAACTTTGCCCAAGGCTCTGAGCTGTACACGATTTTTGAGAACGCCTTAAACATAAACACTATAAATACAGGCCGACTGCTACGATATGCCAGCCGCCGAAACCGTAAAGAATACATACAGAATATTATAAATTCGTTTGCATTATGATCAACCCTGAAAGCAGAACTCTGGAATGGATAGAAAAAGTATCCAGAGAAAACAATGTGAAAGACATGACATTAGTCGAAAAAACCATCAGAGCTTTTTCACTCCTTGAAGCATTAGTACGTTCAGGATGTCCGCTCCTGTTCAAAGGCGGAACGGCAGAGATGCTGCATCTGAATAGTACGAAACGACTGTCTATTGATATAGATATTATCTGCCCTCCCGGTACACAAATAGAAGATTTCCTGAGAGTACACTCGGCAGAATACGGATTTGGAAATGTGGAATTAGTGGAAAGAGTTTCCAGAACCGACATTCCTAAGAAGCATGCCAAGTATTATTATCAAGTAGCATACCCTGCAGGAAACAGACAGGACAAGATTCTGCTTGACGTTCTATTTGAAGAGAACCGTTACGCCAAAGTGGTTCAGCTCCCTATTGAGAGCCCGTTCCTGAAGACTGAAGGGGAGCCCGTGATGGTGAATCTGCCAAGCTATGAGGATATGTTGGCCGACAAACTGACCGCATTTGCTCCACATACTACTGGCATTCCATTCTTTAAAGGTGACAAGGACTGTTCAATGGAGATAAACAAACAATTGTTTGACATAGCCTCCTTGTTTGATCTTACAGATAATCTGACAATCACTGCCGAAACATTCAAGAACCTTGCCCAAGTGGAATTGCTTTACCGCAAGGCTAACAATTTAGGGATACACGATGTTCTTGAAGATATATACAACACCTCACGTTGTCTCTGCATAAGAGGTACGGAGAATCCGGAAGAGTTCTCCCTACTACAAAAAGGCATAGGTAAAGTGAGAAACTTCATACATAGTGAATTATACAACATCGACAACGCAATTGTCAATGCATCAAAAGCCGCTTATTTAAGCAAACTAATTGAAAATGGCATAAATGAGATAAACCATTATGACAAGAATAAAAACAAGGAACTCATAGATGCGCAGATAAAAGATTCACGCCTTACCAAGTTCAACAAACTAAAGAAGAACAATCCAGAAGCATTCTATTATTGGTTAAAGACAGCAGAGCTGATGGCATAAATCCTTAGCCAACTACAGAAAATAGAGAAAAGATATTATTAGTTATCTTTGCAACAAAGATTTAGGGCTATGTATTCAAAAGGTAATAAACATTTGTTAGCAATAGTGGCTTGTATCATCATTGCCACGAGTTCTTTGGTAAGTTGTGATTGGATATGTCATTGTAACATTTATTTTGAAAATAAGACTTCAGATAGCATTTTGATTTCTAATGTCGACAGTTCCTTCTATCTCAAACTTAAAACTCCTTTTAAGATTCCCCCTAGAGGGACAAAATTTGTAGTTGAAGAGGAATATTTTGATGATTTTCCTTCCATCAGTGATATTCCTGATATAATGAATAGAGCATTCCCTGGCGGGTTAATAATTACATCTAAAGATGGCAAGACCCTTATTTACTCTCCCGACTCAGTTAAATCACAGTCTTTCTCTCCTTATACAGAGAAATCTTACCGTTGTGTATATGTTGATGGCCCTATGATAGGAAAGCATCATATACACGCCTATTATGAAATAACAGATACTATTTTGAATAATTGAGAACAGAACTCATTCATAACATCCTAAAAATAGTATTAAAATTGGAAGATACCCCGATTTGACACGCAGGAGCAATTGTATTGGGGCGAGTGAATGCTTGGAACGAGAACGCGGACCCGGAGGGCCGCCAAGGGAACGAAGTGACCGCGTTTGCGTAGCAAACTAAAATAAGGTATAGTCGCCTCATTCCGACAAAAAAGGGAACCTAATGGCTCCCTTTTTTGTCGGAATGAGGCGACTCGAACGCCCGACCCCTACGTCCCGAACGTAGTGCGCTACCAACTGCGCTACATTCCGATCCTGTCGTTTGACGATGCAAAGGTAGTGTTTTTTTTGATGAGGAGAATATTTTTGCTCCTAAAAACTTGCCGGAGTTAAAAAAGTGCGTATCTTTGCACCCGCATTTGAGACAGAATGTTCTGGTGTCATAGCTCAGTTGGTAGAGCAAAGGACTGAAAATCCTTGTGTCCCTGGTTCGATTCCCGGTGGCACCACGAAAGAAAGATGAGACGCATAAGCGCCTCATCTTTCTTTTGCGGTGCCCTTTTGTGGCGACTCTTTTTATTTCGTTTACGCGAAAGCGCTCACTATGTTCGCTTGCGGCCACAGGCCGATCTACGGGCTAAAGCCCTTCGATGATAAGAAGAGACGCATAAGCGCCTCTTTCTTTTTATGGTGCCAATTTGTGGCAGCTCTTTTTATTTCGCTTACGCGAAAGCGCTCACCGTGTTCGCTTACGGCCACAGGCCGATCTACGGGCTATATCTCCACTCATTATTTAATTTACCACAATATACCGCTCTTATAGGAGCGCCTATATCGCGAGCCATTCTCCATTCTGGGCCAAATAAATCCTTCCTATTGAAGGATTTTTATAATGACGGCAATAACAATTTTGTAGGTACATAAGGAATGGGGTCATATCTAAAACCTGGGAATTCGTGACTTTTCAGGATCCTTTCAGGCATAGTATCAGAAGAATGGAACAGTATTCTTATTTGTTTTATTCTATTCAAATCCAACTCTTTTACATACCATCTTATATGATTGTCTTCCATTGTGTAGTTTCCCGGGCTTGTATAGTCAATAACCATATCCGAAAAACGACCCCAATCAATTTCTATATATGTCGAATCAGATACACCGTTCCAGAAAGCATTGTCAGGAAGATTTAATGATAAAAAGAACAAATTTCTATTTCCATGCTCACCAGATAACTCTATTCCAAATGGTGTAGTCCATTGTACATCTACATTATTTACTTTATTCTTGTCCAATATACAATTCCAAGTTACGTATGGTGTTGATTTCATCATATTTGAGAGTTTCAGGAAGATTCTATCCATAGTCTCTGAATAATGGTTGGTATCATAATTGGGATTATATGAAATAGTTGTTTTCCGGGATTCATTAATCAACGAATCAATTATTGCTTGCAATGAGTCTATTTCGTTACATCCCTTAAGATATTCCTTTGACATTGAAATGTCTGTCTTTGAAAGCTTATTTCCATCAATAGACACGTTGCAACTATCAAGAATCATTTCATTTCTCATTCTTATGGCCTTGCCGGTTGTATTGGTTATTTTGTCTGGTCTGAAAGAAATACCCATCTTTATTTTTGAAGGAATAGAATCACATGAAACCTGATAAACACATTTAAAATGTGCCCTGCAATTTTCAGGAAGCAATTCAACATTAATAGATTGAAGCTTTACATCCGCTTTCTGCTGTTTATCTGTAACAAAAATGCCATATGATGATCCATATGCAGTTGATATAGCATTAGTTTCCTGGCCCATACAAAAGTATACCGGCAAGCTCAAAAGTATGAATGAAGACAATAATATAGAGTATTTCATTTTTCTAACTATCTGTACTTCTTTTATTTAATTCTTCAATTCTATTTATTAGTACAGGAACAACATCTGTTGCATAAATACCATATTCACATTTTGGATCTGGTTCTTTTAGCTCAATTTTAAATCTATTTTTACTAAAATAGTCTGGAAGTCCCATAATTGGTTTGACAAGAACCCACTGCTCATCAATTGTTTTACGGACATCCTCCATTTGGAAGATTTCGTACTCATCTTTTGAATTCTTTACAATGGGAATAAAAGAATATTTATACAGTGGAAAACCAGGCAGTTCGGAATAAACCCTATAGTAAAAAAAAGCCTCTATCGTATCAGATAAGCAATCTCCGTATAAAACGTTACATACTCTATAACACAAGCGGAATTTGTTAGAAGTTCCTCCTATTGTCGTCAATCCATTTCCATATTCCTTTTTTATAAACTGACCTTTCTCGACTAGATTCCATGATAGCATCTCGCCGATCACAATAGAGATCCTAGAGTTCTCTGTTTGGGCAGAGATCTGAAAAGATGAAATTAATAAGAACGTTATGAAGAATAGTTTTTTCATTTTCAAAATTCTTATTTAATGACTATTCAACAGATATCGTTTTATTCGGAAGAGAATTAACAACAAATATTTTTAGTACAATAATAATGAGCTAAGTTATTATATCTGTATTAAAAGAACAAAGATTATGTTTCAAAAGTGATGAAACACATGGTTTCGTTTTGATTCATAACAAAACAATAATCACTCAAAACAATGAAAGGCCCGTTAAATTGGACCTTTCATTGTTATTGCTAGTAGTTTTGGTTATTCTTTTGTCATTTGTTTGAAGGCTTCGCCAAAGATGTAGTAGCTGGTGTTGCCGGCTATGGTGCCTTCATTCTGGCCCCACAGGAATGGCCAGTCATCAAAGTTCTCAAAGTGGTCGGGCTTGCGGAACAGCAGACCGGGAGCCACGTTGCCGGGTATGAATGAGAAATCGGCACGGTTGTTGCCGTAGAACACCTGCTTGGGACGTGCCGCACCAACCGTAGCCACCAGTGAATAGTTATGGTACGGGTGGCAGCCAAACATGAATGCGGCAGCCTTGTAGGCATAACTCTTGTCTATGATATCCGGGAAGTAGAGGCTTGCAAATGTTGCGGTGGTACCGAATGTCACCACAGCGCCGCTGCCGGCCCAGTTGCCCTCACCGATAGGTACACCATAGGGATTGTTCTTGTCTATGCTCTCCAGATACTCCTTATACCTTACCACATGCCTGCGCAGGGAGTCCTTATACGCGGCATCCATATAGGGAATGGCATCCATGGCAGTACGGATACTGTTGTTCACGTTACGCTCCAATGCTGGCCATATCTGCTGCTCAAACTGGTCCAGATAGGACCTCTGGCCGGTAGCTATGTAAAGCTGCAGGTTAGTTGCCATATTGCCGCCTCCACGGTTACGGTTAAAGTTAGGATTCTGTCCTCCGCGCATTCCTGCTGCACGCTGGCTCATAAGCTGGGTAGCCTCGGCCTGCAGGCGTTTGGACTGCTTAAGGCAACGGGCGGCCAGGTCATCGTTGTAACCTTTAAGTACGCGGCTTGCTGCTGCAAACATATTGGCGGCATTCATATCCGTATTGGTGTTACGGTTGGTGAATGCCCACATGTCATCGGGGGTACCGCTACGTTTGCCATCGGCCGATTTCACATACCTGGGCAGGCTGGGATCATAGTGCAAACCATCAGTTATGGCAGCTGCATCACCCAGATGATGGTAATTGTCAAGCACTGAGTTTGACAGGGTCTGTGACATGAAACCTATGTTCTCGGCCTGAGCCAGCAGGTTGAGTACTCCATGCTCTATGTACTGCAAAAGGTCAGGTTTGCCATCAGGACGGTGCAGGTCAACATAACGCTGCTCCTCACTGACGAACGTCTCGTCACGCATGGGATGGAACAGTTCCCAGGCAGTAACCATATTCTGTACCACGCTTATGTTTGATCCGGTCTCAATGTCAAAGTCACCGGCATCAAAATAGCCGCCCACGTTAAGGCCCGGAATAAGCTCATAGGGCTTGTACTTGGTATTGGTCTGCGCACCCTGTGAGTGCAGGTCAAAATGGTCACTCTGGGGAGCCTGCAGGTAACCCTCCTTGAACGGCTCGCCATGCCATATACGATAGCCCTCATTCACGGTCATATGGTTCATGTGGATAGGAATCCATACGTCGCTGGTAGCATCAGTAATCCAGTTGTATACTGAGTTGTCAATGATAAAGTTGCCGGTCTTGTAGTCACCATACTTGATGTAGTATATGCCCGGCTCGCTGACATCGGTAAAATCAAACTTTACGTAGTTGTACTTGTAGTACATGCCCCAAACGTCTGTCTTGCCCATAAAAGCCATTTTCTCGCTGCCGTCATCCTCAATCCTGTAGATGGATGCCGATGAAAGCGGTTTGTCCATCTTGTCAAGCTCTATCACGGCAATCTTGGGCTGAGAGGGTACGTATCCCACCTGTGAGAAACCAATGTTGGGTTCCCTTATCCAGCCGGGTATGGCATGGGGTTCGACGATCCAGGTAACCACCTTACCGGTCTTGCCTGCAGGCAGCTCGCTGCGTAGTACATACCAGCCGTTCTGGGCCAGCATACGTCCGTCATAAAGCTCCAGCATGGCATCATCGGATGATATCTTTATCATGCGTTCGGGGGCATCGGGAGCAATAAGGATGTCATGACCGGTCTCAAGCGGCATAGGATCCACAAACTCTCCGGTACCACGGTCATCATAGGTGCGGAATCCCTTGAACTGACGGGGTTTCTCATCATTTGATACGGCCTGGGTCTGGCTCACGGCATAGCGCGGGAACCTGTTGGGACGGCCGTCCATGATGTAGGTCTTACCCCAGTACTGAGACGGCAGGAACTCCAGGTTGAATCCGGCCTTACCTGCCAGGAACTCCGGAACAGGTTTGTCCAGATAGACCGCAATCTCAACGGCCTTGCCACGGGCGGTTACAACCACACGTGAGTCAAAGTCATAATCTGCATAACGCATGGTAACCTCAATCGCGTTGTTTACCGAGTCTACCACGCGTGACGGCGATGACGGAACCAGATCCCACTGCTCGGGGGTCTTGTTAAGACGCACCGCACCACCCTGTACTGTACGTACACCGTGATGGATAATCTCTATTCCGGAATTTTTCTCATCATTGAATCCACCGGAGAAGGTGTTGCTGAACACCAGGACGTTCACACCCTGAGTCTCAAAGTATTCCTTGTCATTCAGCATAAGGTCAGCAGCCTCTTGAGGCGCCTTGTCACATGCGGCCCATAATAGAGCCGTCAATCCCAATAAAGGCAGAGTTCTTTTCATAAACATATAAGGTTAGTTAGTAAGTAATTGGCTCGTTTGGTGAGTGTAAATATAGACAATTCATTTTAAATAAACACAATTGGGGCCTCAATTCTCAATTATCAGTTATACCTTCGCGTCCGATATGGAGAAACTGGTGATTTTTGATCTGGACGGCACGCTGCTCAACACGATTGCAGACCTGGGCAACGCAGCCAACCACACGCTGGCCGACTTGGGCCTGCCGCAGCATACCCTTGATGAGTACCGCCTGATGGTGGGCAACGGAATGCGTAAACTGGTAATGCGGGCCCTGCCCCAGGACAAGGCTCAGGATGACGCTTTTGTGGACAGCACACTGGAGCGGTTCCTAAGCTTTTACGCACAGCACATAGACCTCTATACCAAGCCATACACAGGCATTCCGGAACTCATTTCGGCCCTTTCCACCGACGGATACAGACTGGCTGTGGCATCAAACAAGATACAGGCCGGAGCTGAGACACTGGTAAGCAAGTTCTTTCCGGGAATAGAATTTACGGCAGTCATGGGTAACAGTCCACAGTATCCTCTTAAGCCTGATGCCGCGGTTGTGGAGTATATCATGGATAAAGCCGGAACAGACCGCGCCCACACCATTATGGTAGGTGACTCCGGCACAGATATCCAGACCGCACGCAATGCAGGCATTCCGGTCATAGCAGTAAGTTGGGGATTCCGTCCCAGACCGGAGCTGTCAGAAGCTGACTATATAGCCGATACCGCCGCCCAGGTGCTGCAGACAATCAATGACAGGCTTCATTGATCATCCCGGTTGCCGGGATAGGTGCCGGGCTTGACAGTAAAGGTGTAAACAAACGGGTTATAGCCGCTCCAATAACCTATTCCTCCGTTAATATTGGTAGGCAGGTTTCCAATTGTAGATGACAGCATGAAGTTGTTCAAGTCACTCTTGTTGGCATAACTCTTCCAGAAATCGTAACTCTCACGGTCAATGGTTGCCACTTTCACGCTCACCAGAGAGTCCTCATGAAAGTATCTGGTACGGTTCTCCTTGTCATTATCCTTGATTGTCCTGATAATGGGCATTGACATCACGGAATCAGCCAGCGCATCATCCACCACTCCCAGGAATGAAGACAGATACTGGGCCTGACCGGTTCCCTCCATAAATGCCGACTTGTAGTATTCACTGCGTTCCGGAACATTGGTAACATAGGCTGTTATGTTGCATAATCCTTTGCCACCCGGTACTCTGCTGCAAACCAAGCTGTCCACAACAGGCGGGTACAGCGGAATGGTAGTAGTGGATGTCAGTTCCTTGTCCAGATACTTAACCTTAAGGGTATAACTCTTTCCGGCCTCACCCTTGATTTGGGTTGTAGTATAGATGTAACCCGGGAAATACCGGTTGTCTATCTTTCCAGTCAGGATATAGTTCCTGTTTCCGTCACTTACCGTTACAAACGCCCATTGCACTACATAATCCGACAGGTCCTTAACACTGATCCTATCGGCCTTGAGCCTTACCGGGCACTCACGTGTAAGTATCACGACCGGATATCCGCCTGCATCAATCCAGCCCTCAACCACTATGTCATCAGCAGACTCATTGGTAAACTCTTTGTCACAAGACAGGCATACGGATACCACGCACAGAATCATTGCAATATAAAACAGGAATCTTTTCATGGCTTTCAGAATGTGCAATAATAACTGATTGACGGGAGTACCAGTGACATGAATGAAACCGGGTGATAAAAGAAATTGTCCTTATACACCTTAAGCCTGTAACCCAGGTCATTGGTCCTGCACAGTACATTATAAAGACTCAGGTTCAGGCCGTGTGACTTGATGAACCGGTCATTCCTGATGTTCAGGTCATAATTGACCGATAAGTCCAACCTGATATAGGGGTTCATCCTGTTCCCGTTGAACTCACCGTATCTTACAAACATTTTCCTGTCCAGCATATAGAATGACTCCGCAGCGGTAAACGGGGTTCCACCCGCCGCAACCAGAGTCAGTGACGGATGCCAACGTTTTCCGGTATCATATATCGCCACCACGTCAAGTTCATGTATACGTTCGTGGCTGGCCGGATAATAGACATCTGTCTTGAGCTCATCAAAACGTCTGCGGGCCCTACCGTAGCTGTAACCTACCCAACCGGTCAGTCTGCCGCTGTTCTTGGAAAGCATCACGTCAAATCCGTAGTTGTAACCGTAACCCTTTAAAATATGGTCATCCAGATTGAAATCTGTGGTCAGGATATCAATGATTGAGCCGTAATACTCAATCTGGTTATATAGTTTCTTGAAATATACCGATGTGTTGAGTGTCAATCCATCTGCTATAGTCATCTGCCCCGATAAGGTCACACCCCGCATGTATTGGGGCTCCAGACTTGCATCGGCCGGAATCCAGTATTCGGTGGGCAGTCCCAGGTCAGTATAACCGGTCAGGAACAGGTACTGATGGCGCTGGAACAGATTCAGGGAAACGCTCCAGCCTGCGGGTGTATCGTAATAGGTAACGGCCAGTGACGGATCCAATGACCGGAACGTATCATCGTTACTTACAAACAGGTTACCCCTTACGCCCAGATTCAGTGACAGACACTCGGCAAAGGTATAAGAGTAATCAGCCGATGCCGAATATTCCCAGGCATCCCTTACCGGAATATCATTGTTCTGGTTGTTGAATGTGCCCGAAAGTACCGGATACTGCAATGTCATGTCATGATACAGCACCTCGGCGCCCAAGCCCAGATGTTTCCAGCCAACCGATCCCTTGTAACCAAGGTCAGTGATTGATGATGGCGCATGCAACTGAACCTGCTCATGGTCCAGATCCAGATGGTTTGAGTTTGATGACCTGTATAAAAGGTTCTTCATTTTGAAATCGCCCCGGCCCTTATGTATCCAGTGCAGAGACTCCGCATCATTACCCCATATGCACCTTATGTCCGATACAAAACCCGGATCCTTTACCGATGACCTGTCCTGCCCCCAGTATGCATCGGCCACAAGCACATCCCTGTCACTGAGTTCGGTCCTCCATGTCAGGTTTGAATCAAAGAATGAATACTTAAGGGTCATGCGGTCTGTAGTGAGCCACGACGAGTAGAGCAGGTTGATGTATGTATCCCTGAATGATGCGGTCAAAAGGGACTTTTTACCTGTAGGAACCTTGACTGTACCCTGCGTGAACATGAGTCCTGTCTGCAGACTTCCGCTCAGTCTGTCATCCGTTCGGCGGCTGTTGGGACGGAACATAAGCTCACCTCCCAGACGGTTGGGAGCTCCGGCAGTCTCAGGGACCTTATAAAGTGACATGGAGCTGTAATGCGTGGGTATAAAAGCTGAGAAGAAACCCAGCAGGTGGTTCACGTTATACAGCGGCACATCCATCACTGATATCATGTTATGTGAGTTCTCACAACCGTTTATATGCAATCCTCCGTTATACTCACCCGATGTCTGTACCCCGGGCAGCAGTTTGGAGTAACTCACAGGGTCTGCGTTACCCATGATCTTGGGCAGAAGGTCCATTATCTCCAGGTTCATATCAACACTACCGCTGGTCATGGTCCTTACCGTGGATGTGTTCAGGAAATCATTGATTGTGACAGTATCCAATAAAACACTCAACTCACCTGTATCCCGTTGAGCATGTACGGAGCACAGGTGAGTGCAGAGTATTACAAGTATGATACTAAGATGCCTCAAAATAAAACAGTCAACTACGTAACTTTACCAGGAATGATTCCAAACTCTTATTTCTCTGTTTTTCAAACTGCTCAGCCTGCGGGGTTCCGGGATTCAGGATGCGGTGCACCATCATTCCGTGTACTCTCTCTGCCTCCGCCAGCAGCGGGCGGTCACTGTCTGCAAGAGCAAAATCCATGAAACGCTCAAATACATAATCCGCAGCCAGGGGTGAGGGATGCATCATGTCATCAGCATAGAACCGGTAGTCACGCAGCTCATCCAGCATTATCTCATAGGCCGGGAAATAGTGGGCGTTTGGAAATCGGTCAACCAGACGCTGCACACCCATAAGCAGGGTTGCCTTACTAAGCTGGTTGGCATGCAGGCCATCGGCAAGATGACGCACCGGGCTTACGGTGAATATCCACTGACGGGCCGGACGTGCCGCCACATACTGGCTAAGCGCCTCATAAACCTGGTCAGCGTCTATCATGGTACGCTCAAACCTATCGGCCGGGAGTTTATGGCAGTTTGACACCACCATGCCTGACTCCTTATCGGTATAGATGAAAGCCGTTCCTAATGTAACGACCACCCAACACTCACGGTAGTAGAACTCTGAGCTCTTGGCCAGCTCACGGTTGGCATTGTCCAGAAACTCCTGGGCTGTAGGCCGGCTGAAACTGCCGTGATGATGGAAAGAGACGAATCCACCGGATGTTTCAATAACATCATCTGGTATAAAACTGCACTGCTCCGCATTGATTCCGTACCCCTCAAGCAGCCCCAGACAGTCCGATATGGAGCAGGGGTTGAACAGTACGCCGAAGGGGTTGACCATTGCATCAAAGTAACGGTCACGGCAGCGGCGTCCCATCTCATCAGCAAAGCAGGAACCAATGAACAGGAGACTGTCCTTGTAGGTCAGTCTCCGTTCAAGCGGCTTTATTTCAACCGGAGTAGTCAGTTTCATCCTCTTATCAGAATCCGTTGGGGTTCTGGCGCTGCCAGTTCCAGCTGTCACGTACCATCTCATCCAGACCGTACTGAGCTTTCCAGCCCAGCTCACGCTCTGCCTTAGAGGGATCACTGTAGCAGGTTGCAATATCACCCGGACGGCGCGGTTTAATGCTGTACGGAACCTTTACTCCGTTCACTCTCTCAAATGCCTTGACCACATCAAGCACTGAGTAGCCATGACCGGTACCCAGGTTGTAGAGTCCCAAACCGCACTTGCGCTCAATTGCCTTGAGTGCGCACACATGACCGCGTGCCAGGTCAACTACATGGATATAGTCACGTACGCCTGTGCCGTCAGGAGTATCATAGTCGTTACCAAAAACGCCCAATTCATCGCGTTTTCCAACTGCCACCTGAGTCACGTAAGGCATCAGGTTGTTGGGTATTCCGTTGGGGTTCTCACCTATCAGGCCGCTCTCATGGGCACCGATGGGATTGAAGTAACGCAGCAGTACCACGTTCCACTCCTTATCGGCATACTGCATATCGGTAAGTACCTGCTCAAGCATGCTCTTGGTCCAGCCGTAGGGGTTGGTGCATACGCCCTTGGGGCACTCCTCAGTGATAGGGATTATCTCCGGATTGCCGTAGACAGTGGCGCTTGATGAGAATATTATGTTCTTAACGCCATGGTCACGCATAGCCTGTACCAGCACCAGCGTGCCGCTTATGTTGTTCTCATAATACTCTATGGGTTTGGATACTGATTCACCCACGGCCTTGAGTCCTGCAAAATGGATGCAGGCGTCAAACTTGTACTGTTCCAGGACCTTGTCCAGCCCCTTACGGTCGCGGATATCGACCTTAAAGAACGGAATCTCAGTACCGCCCAGGATCTTTGACACTCGTCTCAGACTCTCCGGGTTGGAGTTGCTCAGGTTATCCACCACCACTGCGGTATGACCCGCCTTGTAAAGCTCAATTATGGTGTGCGATCCAATAAAACCTGCACCACCTGTTACCAGAATGTTCATATCAGTCTATTTTGTCATTTTTCTCTGCAGTCCAGTCAGTACGTGATGACAGACCGCAAGGTTTACCGGTAAACATTGTGCCGGCCTCCTTATCACCCTTAAGCTGCCACTTCAGCCATGCTGTAGCCACTACTGAGAACTCACCTCCGTGAGGCTGTGCGTATGTGCCGCCGTGACCTACAGGGAAGTTGGCAGCAAATGCCGGAACATGGTCAATGCGGTGGAAATCATCCATACCGTTCTCATATGCAATATCGGTGGGACCACCCAGCAGATACATCACCGGAGTGTGTATGTTCTTGAGGTCCTCCTTCTTGGGCATAGGCATGTTTGGAACTGCACCCGACGGGTCAATGAAAGATCCGCTGTTACAGATCATGATGGTCTTAAGACGCTTGTCGCCGGCATTGACCAGAGTCTGCAAACCGCCGCATGACATACCAGCAGCAGCTATGTTGTTTACATCCAGCTTTCCGTAATAGGGGCTGTTCTTATCGGCATTCTGAGCGATTGCCCAGTCAATGCCCTCAATCTGCTGCTCGCTTTTGGACATGGGACCGTTGTAACGGGCACCCTCGGCCGGCCAATGACCAATGGCAACGATAAAGAAGCCGTGTGATGCTATCTCACTCAGGAAATTCTGATGCTCCCAAGGTGAGTTGGTGCATGCTCCGTTACCCCATACCAGGATAGGCAGCGGATTCTTCTTGTCAAACTTGCTAAGGTCTGCAGGACGGAAAATGGTGTGTGCCTCAAGGCTGGGCTCAGTCACCATAATAGCCTTGTAAGGGCCTGTACCGCCGTCCTCAACTACACGGTTATCAGTATATGTCTCTTTCACCTGAGCATTCAAGCTCAAAACAAACGCTGCTCCCAGCAGCATCAAAATAGTTCTTTTCATATATCTATCAATTAGTTAATCGTCTCAACCTAATTAATAATAATGCCGTAGGCATTTGATAATGGTAGCCAGCCGTTTCAACGGCTGGATGATTACAAAATTAATTAATATTTCTTATTTATCGTCAGAACACCGGCAGAGAGAGCGGGAATGGATAGAATTACGTCGTTTCCATCGAGCTTTCCGGTTGATTTCTGCAAAGCAACAGCGTTCTTATTCTCCATACTGTTAGCTACAGTAAGTGAGCCCGGTGCATAGTACTCAAACTCCGTCTTGCTGACACCCTTCCAGTCACCCTTGATGCGCAGTGTAGCAGGCTGATCAGTGGGGTTCACAACCTTCACTATTACATCGGCACCATTCTCAGACATGGTGGTGCTTACGCTAACATTGCCGGTCTCGCCGCTGTAGGCAAGACGGTACTTGCTGAAGTGGTCATACCACAGCTCAGTTACCTGACAGTTGGGAGCCTTGAACAGGTCCTTGTAGTCAAAGTTGATGAATGCGTTGTTCCAGTCAGGTGCATCGGTACGGCGTATGAACAGCGCGGCAGCACCCATGGCAACCACGTCACGGGCCTCACACATGTTCAGGAAACCGCCGGCAAAGAGACCTGTACGCCAGTCAATGCTGTTAAGGTTCCACTCAGATATGAAGAGCTTGATGTTGGGGTTGGGGCTGTCGGCAATCATCTGGGCGTATCGGTCATACTGCTGTCCCAGACGGGCAGGGCCGGTGGCATAACCACCCTGCTGCTCATAATGGTGCAGGCTCAGGTAGTCAAAATAGTTGCCGCTGCGTTTGATAAACTGCTCGTCTTCACTGAATCCGCCGCATGCTATGATCTTGATGGAGGGGTCAATCTTGCGCATGGCCGTGCTGAAATCACGCACGCACTTCTCATAGCGCTCAATACCCATCTCCCACATTTCATTGTCAATCTCCCAATACTTCACGTTATAGGGCTCGGGATGTCCGTTGGCGGCACGCTTTGCACCCCATTCATCGGTTGCAGGCGCATTGCAGTAACGCAGCCAGTTAACGGCATCCTGCAGGATTTGGTCGTACTCATCGGCCGGACGCTCAAACTTTACGCTAACCACGATTACCGGCTCCGAGTTCACCTCACGGCAGAACTTTATGAACTCATCGGTACCAAAGCAGTTCTGGTCATAGTCCATCCACATCCAGTGTGCCCAGCGCTCACGGTTCTCCTGCGGGCCTATGCCGTTCTGCCAGTCATACTGGGCTACGTATCCGCCGCCCGGCCAGCGCAGGCAAGTGGGATGCAGTTCCTTTACGGCCTGCAGGATATCGGGACGGAAACCTCCCAGCTCCTTACCGGTCTGGGTTGACATGGTTACCATATCTATCTGTACGGTACCGTTCTTGACTGCTATGGCAAAATCACCGTCACCGCTTATCTGATTAGCTTCAATTCTGCTTCCTATATTCAAATTGACTCTTGCTCTTACTTCACCGGTTCCAAGGCTCTGAGGTTCAAGGGTGAATTCATATTTCTTCCACTCCTTGCTGTTTATCTTGCCCAGCGACTGGCGGGCTACGAACTCACCTTTCTCGTTACGGAGTCCCACAATCAGTTCACCTTTGCCCTTGGCATAAATTGAGCCTACGTACTTTTCGCGGAGAATTATGTTCTGCGGTCCCTGTGCAATGCCGGCCTCTGCCTTCGCGCCGGCGGTAATCTCCTGTGAGTACCGCATATTCACGGCATCATCCTTGATAAGACGGTACTTGCCATCGCCAAAAGCGGTCCACTCAGGTGCCACATCAGGAATCTGCACATCCTTGGGAGTTCCGGTAAATACGGTCTGGTCACCGCTCTTGACTATAATGTTACGGTAAGTTGCCTCGGTATAGTTTACCCAGAAAACCAGGTCGTTCTTGCCTGTCTGCTCAAGGCCGCTGTACTTAACGACCTCCTTATCGTCAAAGTACATTGTAACATCGGCACCCTTGCGGCTTATGCGCAGCTTGTGCCAATCCTGATTCTCGTTCACCTGATCCTTTGTCGCGGGGGTCGATGCCAGGGCTGCAAGCGTATTCATACGGCGGCCCGGACGTCCTCCAAAGCCTTGTGATTCACGAACCTCCATAGCGCAGATTGAGAAATCGGCTGTGGAACTCTGCGGCTGCAGGGCGGCACGTGCGTTGGCCTCATTGGCGGCGGCAATCTGTGATTCGGTCTGTGCGGGAGTGAATGTACGGCCCTCATAATACGGGTCATGTATGCGTGCAAAATAGGCGTTTCCATCGGCCTTTTGAGCAAATGCGAACCTAATGTCCATAAGTCCGCCGCTCCATGAACGGCGCGCCAACTTGTAAGAACGCCAGTTCACATCCATCGTAATCTCATAGTCATCGGACTCAATTGTAGTGATATTCAGGGGCTGCTCGTAACGGGTGGGTGAATGCAGCACCATGTCATCATCCATGAACCAGCCGTCAAAATAGCCGTCGCGGGGCGGGATTCCGGGATACTGCTCCGGCTCGAACGAACGGCCGTAGATCAGCTCCTGCCAAACGCCGTTGTTGGCACTGAAATAGATGTGCTCAAACAGCTGTCCGTACAGCATTTCATCGATGATTCCGCTGGGCTTGGTGCTCTGTACTTGAATTTCATACTCGTTTTGTGCCTGGGCTGATGTTGCAGCGGCCAGAGCGGCTAGAAATAGGATTTTTTTCATTCTCATATTTGTTTAGTAGTAACTGTTTTGGTCTATATTCTTCTTTTCCATCCGGCGGGTTAGCTCGCGCCTTTGGCGCTCGGTTATTTTTGACTTTTATGGCCCTTTGGGCCTAAAAAGTCGCTAGCTGGAAACGTATTATTGTATTTGAAGCATTTTACCTTTTTTTAGTTTGGGGCGGCGACGCCCCAAACCCGCTTCATTCCATTTCATTTCATTCCGCTCTGCCGGCCTTCCAGGCCGGGTAAAACCAAGCCTTTTTTGGCTTCGCTAAAAAGGTTTGGTTTTACTGGGTGCAACTGGAATCCTTGTGCGTATTAGAACCACGCACAGGGAAACGCAGGTGCGAGCGTATTATTTCCTTGTTATTATCTTAAATAACTTGTCACCGCGACGGACGCGTTCCGGAGTCTTGAACGAAACCCTAACTCCTTGCGGAACGGTCTCTACCGTTTTCAGGTCCACGCGGGGGTCATCAAGGTTGAATGTGATGCAGCCTGTGGTGGCTCCGGTTACCATCAGTTTGTCACCGGCGCTGATGGGTGCGGCCTCTATGCTGAACTCCGCAACCTCAATCTTTGAGAACCAGTCCGTGCACTTGCCCACATAGACCTTTGTCTCCGTTGCTTGTGATCCGTATACGTCATTCCACTCACCCAGACGCTGTCCCAGATAGTAGCCGTCCCAGAATCCGCGATTGAACACGGTAGCCAGGCGTTTATCCCAATTATCCTTCTTTTCATCGGTGAATTCACCGTTCAAAACGGCCTCAATTGCCTCACCGTAGCACTCTGCAACGGTGCGTACGTATTCAGGTCCGCGGGCACGTCCCTCAATCTTGAACACCTGTACGCCGGCCTCAATCATACGGTCCATAAAGCGTATGGTCTTGAGGTCCTTGGGCGACATTATGTACTGGTTCTCAATGGCCAGTTCAATATCGGTCTCGCGGTCCTTGACGATATATCCGCGACGGCACAGCTGCATGCAGGCTCCGCGGTTGGCGCTTGCATTCATCTCATTCAGGCTCAGGTAGCACTTACCGCTTATGGCCATGCACAAGGCACCGTGGCAGAACATCTCAATACGTATCAGTTCACCCTTGGGGCCACGTATATCCTGCTCCAGAATCTGACGGTGAATCTCAGCCACCTGGTCAAGGTTAAGCTCACGTGCCAGCACCACCACATCGGCAAACTGGGCGTAGAACTTGAGTGCCTCAATATTGCTTATGTTGAGCTGGGTGGAGAGATGCACCTCCATGCCCACTTTGTTGCAGTAGGTCATAACAGAGATGTCACATGCAATTATGGCCGATATCCCCGCTTTCAACGCAGCATCCACGATCTCATGAACCAGCGGGATATCCTCGCCGTACATGACTGTGTTGAGCGTAAGATAGCTCTTTACGCCATGCGCGTCACACTGGCTAGCAATCTCACGCAGGTCATCGAGCGTAAAATGGCTGGCACTGCGTGAACGCATATTCAGTTTCTCCACGCCAAAGTAGATTGATCCCGCTCCGGCCTGGAACGCTGCTGCCAGACTCTCCCAAGAACCTACCGGCGCCATTATCTCAAAATTGTGGAAAAGGGGACTGTCCCCTTTTTCACATTTTGTATTGCTATCCATATCTGTCATTTTTCTGTACAATGTGCAAAAGGGGACTGTCCCCATTTGCTCGATATTCTATCCATAATCGCGAACAAGTCGCTGACCGTCTCGGCACGCAACATCTCGATGCGGGTGTGGCGGAAATCCTCCAACCCCTTGAAGAGGGGGCTTGCGGCCAGGTGGCGGCGAATATGTACAATGCCACGGCGCTCATCCAGACGCGCTATGCTGTCCAGAGTCTCCTGTTTAAGCACATCCATCTTCCACTGGAATCCCGGATCCTGCCATAGCTCACCGGTCTTAAGATAGTGCTTTACCTCCTCAAAGATCCAAGGCCGTCCAAAGCTGCCGCGTCCTATCATGATGGCATCCACTCCGTAGCGGTCAAAACACTCCTTGGCACGCTCAGGCGTGGTGATATCACCGTTTCCTATGATAGGAATCTTCATCCTGGGATTCTCCTTGACCTTGCCTATAAGGGTCCAGTCAGCCTGTCCCGTATACATCTGCGCACGGGTACGGCCGTGTATGGTCAGGGCCTTGATGCCGCAATCCTGCAGCTGCTCGGCCAGTTCAACTATTATCTTGCTCTCGTCATTCCAACCCAGACGGGTCTTGACCGTTACGGGAATCTTTACTGCATCCACCACTGCACGGGTTATCTCCAGCATCTTGGGTATGTTCTGCAGCATACCGGCACCACCACCCTTGCCTGCCACTTTCTTTACCGGGCAGCCAAAGTTCAGGTCCAGCACATCGGGCCCGGCGGCCTCAACCATCTTGGCTGCACCCACCATAGCCTCAGTATCCTTACCGTAAATCTGGATTGCCACGGGGCGCTCCTCATCACAGATGGTCAGTTTCTGCATGGTTCGGTTCACCTCACGTATCAGGGCATCGCTCGACACGAATTCGGTATAGACCATATCGGCCCCGAACCGCTTGCAGAGCAGGCGGAAAGCGGGATCAGTAACATCCTCCATAGGGGCCAGAAATACCGGCCTCTCTCCAAAATCTATATCTCCTATCTTCATCCGGCTAATTTGGAATGCTAAATTACTAAAAGTTCCGCCAAAAAAGAGTACTTTTGGCACCTATAATTAAAAATACACTAGCCAACTGAATTATGAAGAAAACTATGATGATTGCCTTGGTGACCATGATATCCTTGTCATGCTCATCACAGAACAACGACCTTAAACTGTGGTACGATGCCCCTGCACGCCAGTGGACCGATGCCCTCCCGCTGGGTAACGGACGCCTTGGCGCCATGGTGTTTGGAACTCCCGCACAGGAGCGCATCCAGATTAATGAAGAGACCATCTGGGGCGGTGGTCCGCACAACAACGTAAACTACGCTGCCAAGGACGGACTTGACAAGATACGTCAGGCTCTGTGGGAGGGACGCCGTTCCGATGCCCAGGCCCTGTGCGACGAGTACATATCATCCAAGAGCGCACACGGAATGCCCTACCAGACAGCCGGATCACTCATGCTGGATTTTGACGGAATCACTGATTTCACCGACTATTACAGGGAGCTTGACCTGAACCGCGCCGTATCCCTGACACGTTTCAAGGCAAACGGTGTGGAGTACACCCGTGAGAGTTTCGTATCATTCCCTGACCAGGTCATAGTAATGCGCCTAACCGCATCCGATAAAGGCAAGATATCATTCAAATCCAGCTACAATCTTCCCTACCGCGAGGACCGCATCCTGAGCCAATCTGCCGAAGTCAACAGCAAGCAGGCAACAATGACCATATCCTGCAAGGGCGATGACCACGAAGGCATAGAGGGAAAGATACGTTTCACAGACAAGACCCTGATAGTTCCCGAGGGCGGACAGATCACAGCCGATGGGGGCACAATCGCAGTTTCCGGCGCCGATGCCGTTACCATCTACATATCAATAGGCACTAACTTCGTAAATTACCAGAGCGTTGACGGTAATGAAAACCAGGCCGCTGACCGTTGGATCGAACCGTTGAGCAAAGGCAAGAAGAAATACGACAAGATGCTTGCCGAGCACATTGCCGCTTATCAGAAGCAGTTCGGTAACGTTACTCTTGACCTTGGCACCAATGACCAGGCCAAGCTGCCTACCGACCAGCGTGTAGCCCAGTTCTCAACAACCTTTGACCCCCAGCTGGTATCACTCTACTTCCAGTTTGGCCGCTATCTGCTCATTTCATCATCACAGCCGGGCGGACAGGCAGCCAACCTGCAGGGTATATGGAATGAGAGCCGCCAGGCTCCGTGGGACGGCAAGTACACCACCAATATCAATGTTGAGATGAACTACTGGCCCGCATACGTATGCGGACTGTCACAGACCTTTGACCCGTTCCTGCAGCTGGTTAAAGACTGCGCTGAGCACGGCAAGGAGACTGCCGCAATGTACGGATGCCGCGGATGGACCCTGCATCACAACACGGATATATGGCGCTCAACCGGCGCAGTGGACGGTGCCTACAACGGCATGTGGCCCACCGGTGCCGCGTGGTTCTGCTCACAGATATGGGACGGCTACCTGTTCAACCAGGATCCCAAGTACCTCAAGGAGATCTATCCCATCATGAAGAGTGCCTGCGAGTTCTTCATAGATTTCCTGGTTGAGGAACCCGTATCGGGTCACAAATATCTGGTAGTTGCACCCTCCTACTCACCCGAGAACGCCCCGCACGTACAGGATGTCCTGGGTAAGGGCAACATAACCACCGTATTCGGCGCCACCATGGACAACCAGATGATGGCCGATTTGTTCGGCAACACCATAGAGGCCGCCGCCCTGATGGGTGAGAACGCAGCTTTTGTAGATACGCTCAAGAACATACAGAGCCGTCTGGCTCCCATGAAGATAGGTAGCTGGGGACAGCTCCAGGAGTGGTTTGAGGATTGGGACGACCCCAAGGACAACCACCGCCACGTATCACATCTGTGGGGTATGTATCCCGGACATCAGATTACGGCCGATGCCACACCGGACCTTTTCAAGGCCGTACGCACCAGCCTTGAGGCACGCGGCGACGAGTCAACCGGCTGGTCCATGGGCTGGAAAGTCTGCCTCTGGGCACGTCTGCTTGACGGCAACCATGCCTACAAGCTCATCCAGGATCAGATCAAGCCTGCCGGCGGACGCGGATTCGGCGGTCGCGGCGGCACATACAACAACCTGTTCGACGCCCACCCGCCATTCCAGATTGACGGTAACTTTGGCTGCACCGCCGGTATAGCCGAGATGCTTGTACAGAGTCATACCGGACAGATAGTCCTGCTGCCCGCCCTGCCCGATGTATGGAAAGACGGTACAGTCAAGGGCCTGCAATGCCGCGGAGGATTCATCCTGGAGGAACTGACCTGGAAGGACGGCAAGCCCGCCACCGTAAAGGTCCGCTCCACCGTAGGAGGCAAACTCAACATAACCTGGAACGGAAAAGACCAAACCCTGGACACCAAGTCCGGCAAGGTCTATACCATCAAGTTTTAATACAACTTCACCTGCGTGACAATAATAGGAAAACCAAAACAATAAAAAATGAAACACAAAACACTACTCCTGCAGGCCCTATTAGTCAGCCTGCTCCCCCTAAGCGCAACAGCCCAGAAAAACGTTTCAATCGATTGGTACGGTTTTGTTGCCGCACAGTCATGGATAAACACACATGAGAGTGTAGCCGGTGCCGAAGATTTTCTCTATCTGTATCCCAAGGATAGTGTACAGAATCCGGTCGATCAGCATGATCAGAGAGCAGTTCCGCATGGTTCATGGTTCGGAACTATGGCCCGTCTGGGTTTTGTACTGAAAGGCCCCGAGATATTCGGTGCAGCCAGCCGTGCCAAGGCTGAACTTGAGTTCTCCGGCCACTCCGCTCCGGGAAGCATCCTCTACCGTCACGCTTTCATCGCACTTGATTGGGACAAGAGCACACTTACTCTCGGTCAGACCTGGCATCCCATGAATGACCTGTTCCCCAGCACCGTGGGTATTGCCATCGGCTCACCCTTCAACGCCCTCAACCGCAGCCCGCAGCTCCGTTACGAGTATTTCCTGGGCAATGACAAGAATATCAAGCTGACAGGTGCTGCCATTTTCCAGGCAGCCAACGGAACATACGGTCCTGCTGTTGCCGGAAAGTCTTACAATTACAACCGCTGGTCAATGATGCCCATGTTCTATGCCGGCATTGACTTTACCCTGGGAGACTTCAAGGTAGGCGGCGGCGTTGAGTACAAGCGCACGACACCCTCTATTGACTATGCCGATGACAACAAGAAGTCCTATCTGGACGGTTTCTGCGGAATGATCCAGGCCCAGTACAACAAGGAGAAACTTTCTATCAAGGCCAAGACCCTGATAGGTCACGATATGTCACATCTGGGTATCTGCTCCGGTTACGGACTGGTTGCCAATCTTAATCCCGGCGAGGTTCAGTATGCTCCGCTCGCAGCCTCTTCATCATGGGCTCAGGTCCAGTATGGCGGAGCCCTCAAGTTCGGACTGTTTGGAGGTTACATGAGCAACTGGGGCGCAGGCAAGGACCTGTCCGCAGTATTTGCAGCCGAGAACGGAACAATTGACAACATGTGGCGTGTAGCTCCCAACGTGCAGTACAACGTAGGTAACATGAACCTGGGTATCGAGTATGAGTTGACCACAGTAGCTTACGGCACACGCAAGGCCAACGGCACCGTTACTGACACCCACAACGTCAGCAACAACCGTCTGCTTCTGTCAGTCATGTACGCCTTCTGATAACTCTACTTGACAATATTGCGCCGTCGGCTCTCCGCACAGGGCCGGCGGCGCATTTTGTTAAGGCATATAAACGGGGTTTCAGTTCTTTTCACTACCTTTGTTTTCCCTAATGCAAGTTGACGTAAATTACAATCAATTATATAAAGTATGTATCTGTTAGGTTATGACATAGGCAGCTCTTCGGTGAAGTGCAGTCTTGTTGACGCTCAGAACGGCAGTTGCGTAGCAACCGCGTTCGCCCCCAAAAGTGAAGCACCCATTAAGGCCGTAAACCCCGGTTGGGCCGAACAAAACCCCGAAGACTGGTGGTCATATCTCAAGGCAGCCACCGCCGATGTACTCTCACAGTGTAAAGTTGACACCGCCGATATCAAGGCTATAGGTATCTCCTATCAGATGCACGGCCTGGTTTGCGTTGACAAGGACAAGAAAGTGCTGCGTCCCGCAATCATCTGGTGTGACTCACGTGCCGTTGGCATCGGTGAGGATGCTTTCCAGGAACTTGGCCGCTCACAGTGCCTCACCCACCTGCTCAACACCCCGGGCAACTTCACAGCATCCAAGCTGGCATGGGTAAAGCGTAACGAGCCCAAGATATTTGACAAGATTGACAAGATCATGCTTCCCGGTGACTACATCGCAATGCGTCTTACCGGTGAGATTGCAACCACCATATCAGGTCTCTCTGAGGGTATGTTCTGGGATTTCCAGACCGGTGAGGTAGCAGGATTCCTGCTTGACTACTACGGAATACCCCGCTCATTCATCCCCAAGATCGTTCCCACATTCGCCGAGCAGGGTAAACTTACCTCTGCCGCAGCTAAGGAACTGGGCCTGACCGCAGGCACCCCCGTAACCTACCGCGCAGGTGACCAGCCCAACAACGCCCTCTCACTCAACGTATTTGAGCCGGGTGAGATTGCATCAACCGCCGGAACATCGGGCGTAGTATATGGTGTGAACGGTGAGATAAGCTATGATCCCAAGTCAAGAGTGAACACATTCGCTCACGTAAACCATAAGACCGGATTCAACCGTCTGGGTATCCTGCTCTGCATCAACGGCACAGGTATCCTGAACGCATGGATGAAACGTAACATCGTACCTGAGGGCATAGGTTATGCCGAAATGAATGACCTGGCCGCCCAGGCTCCCATAGGTGCAGCCGGCGTATCCGTTCTGCCTTTCGGAAACGGTGCCGAGCGTGTACTTGAGAACAAGGAGCGCGGCTGCAGCTTCAACGGCG
This sequence comes from Bacteroidaceae bacterium, assembly GCA_045220475.1. Classification (GTDB taxonomy): domain Bacteria; phylum Bacteroidota; class Bacteroidia; order Bacteroidales; family Bacteroidaceae; genus Colenecus. The sequence goes on along the minus strand of JBGUVW010000066.1, from coordinate 42,259 downwards.
TGAACTTCAATATCCACAACCGCTCACATCTGCTGCGCGCAGCCCAGGAGGGTATAGTGTTCTCATTCAAATACGGTATAGAGATCATGGAGGATATGGGTATGCCCGTGAACAAGATCCATGCCGGCAATGCCAACATGTTCCTCAGCCCCCTGTTCCGCGACACACTGGCCGGAGTAACCGGAGCTACCATTGAGCTCTATGATACAGACGGTTCAATAGGTGCAGCCAAGGGTGCAGGTATGGGAGCACATATCTACAATGACCACAACGAGGCCTTCGCTTCACTGCAGAAGATCCGCGTCATCGAGCCCAAGGCATCCGATATGCCCGCTTATGACGAGGCTTACCAGCGCTGGAAATCATACATTCAACAATAAAGCCAATTACTGACAAATGAGACAGAACAAAACAACAGCAATCATTCTGGCAGCCCTTTGCTTAGTCCTGGGTCTTGCCTCATGTTCATCAACCAAGAAAGCCTCCAAGAGTCTTGAACCCGCCAAGAAGGGATATGCCCAGACCGGCAAGTACCGCAACTACCTTAAGGAGTCGGGATTCAGCCAGGAGGAGATTGACAACAAAATCCAGGAGATCTATTCTATCATCTTTGAAGGCGAGGACGCCGCTTACCATAACGTTGACGTTGAGGTTGACGGCAAGATGGTACCCATGGGTTACATATCGGACGTAAAGAACAACGACGTACGTACCGAGGGCCAGTCATACGCTATGATGGTAGCAGTCCAGATGGACAAACCCGAACTGTTCAACCGTGTATGGCGTTGGTCAAAGCACTATATGCGTCACAATGAGGATGGTCCATCACACGGTCTGTTTGCATGGTCATGCCGTACAGACGGTCGCCGCACATCAAACGGATCAGCCAGTGACGGTGAGCTCTACTACGTAACAGACCTGCTGCTGGCATCACGCCGCTGGGGCAGCTATGAGGAGTTCAACTACCTTGAGGAGGCTCAGGAGCTCCTTAACGACCTCTTCTCAAAGGACGGCACAGGTGGTGTAACCAACATCATCAACATGGATGTCAAGCTCATCAACTTCTGCCCCGATTCACGTTCAAATCTCTGGACCGATCCCTCATACCATCTGCCCGCATTCTATGAGATCTGGGCCGAGACCGCCAAGGACGGCCGCGAGGCAATCTACCGCGAACTGGCCGACAGCGCACGTGCATACCTGCATCGCGCCTGCGACCCCGTTACCGGTATCAACCCCGACCAGAGCCAGTTTGACGGAACCCCCAACCGTGGCAGCGAGTTCCACTATGACTCATGGCGCGTACCTATGAATATAGCAATGGACTTTACCTGGTATCATAAGGATGCCGAGTGGCAGACCGAGTATGCCAAGAAGTTCCAGAACGCTATCCTGGGTCGCTATGGCATCACAGAGTTCCCCGACCAGTTTGCTCTGAACGGTGATGTATCGGCACGTCCCATGGGCGGCGGCCGCTGGCGTCCCAACCTGCGTCACTCAATCGGTTTTGTAGGTACCATGGCTACCACAGCTCTGATGTGTGACAGCGAGTACAACCAGGAGCTCATCAAGCACATGTTCTCATTAAAGCACGAGCCCTATGAGGACGGTTACTTTGACATCTATTATGACGGTCTGATTTATCTCTTCTCTCTGCTCCACCTGAGCGGAAACTACCGCATGAACTGGTAATAAGAGATACATAGAAACACTGTGAGTCCGGGTCCTAAGGCAGGGTCCGGACTCACTTTTTTAATAAAAAAAGGTATAATAACATTATCATATCCCAAAATCTTATTATCTTTACGCGCTATAACTGCGTATTACGCATAAGCGTACAGCCGCCCAAGCGTATTCCGGTATTAGCCAACAACCTGATAACTAAATAATTAATAACCAAAAATATGAAAATCAACAAAAGATCAATCAGAAAGTCTGCGCTAGCCGCCGTCGTAACAGTTCTGATAGGTATGGCCACCGCTTGTACCGACCTTTGGAGTGAGCAGCACCCCGGTACATTCTATATCAGCGATGGCAAGACAGTAGCCACTTTCCTGGAGGAGTATGAGGGTAACATCTTCTCAGATTTTATCTACATCCTCAAAAAGAGCATCAACGGTTCAAGTTATTGGGGTGAACTCAAGACTTACGGTGACCGTACACTGTTTGCTCCCACCAACGCAGCCATCAGAGAGTATCTTGATGAGCGCGCCAGCATGGAGAAGGATCCTTCTAAGCTCTGGTACTTTGAGAAGGTAGAGAACCTGCCTGACTCAATCATCGACTCAATCCGCAGAACACACCTCTGCAAGGAGTCAATGTATCTTGATGACCTCAGAAGAAACAAGGATGGTAGTCTTCCCGCATCAAACATGCTGAACCGCTACCTCACATATGAGGCATTTGAGGATTATCTGGACGGTGACTCAACCAACCCCATGGTTTCATACACCATCAACCAGTTCTCAAAGATCATTGAGGCCGATGACTCAACCGTAAACGGTGTTGTTCAGGTTATCGATAAGGTTATCCGCCAGAGTACTGAGTACCTGCCCGGTTACATGAGACTCAACAACAGCAAGGCAAGAGACGGCCACAAGGCTACAATATTCCTGCAGGCTCTTGAAAAGACCAAGCTGACCAATGAGCTTGAGAAGTATAGAGACCTTACTTATAAAGAGCCCGGATATGACTCAACATACGCTTGCCTTGAGATGACCGGTAGCGTTAAGGTTCACTACTCAACCGGTTACCAGAACTATGATAACGGTCAGTATCAGAGAGTAGTTTGGCCTAACGAGCGTCTGTTCAAGTACACCATGTTCGTAGTATCAGACTCTGTTCTTGATGAGGTATACGGAATCACAGACATCGATGAGGAAGGTGTTATTGGTAAGTACTCAGGCCAGCCCGGTAAGAGTCTTAAGAAGTATGCTCAGGAGATATACAATGATCCTGCTCATCTTAATGACAATGATACCATCAGCACAAGCCCGCTGTACAAGCTCATCTCATATCATATCCTTCCCGCATGGTTGGAGCGTAACCTCCTTAACTTCACCGATAAGAATATCGTTGACCACTATAAGGATGCATGCCCTGACTCAATTGATATGGAGGACTTCTATGAGACATTGCAGCGCTCAATCCTGAGAATCAGTACTCCTTATGATGAGAAATCAGGAAATAAGGGTAAGAATATCTTCATCAACCGTAAGGGAACTGTAACAGCTGGTAACCTGGAGGCTGCCGGTATCAGAATCTGGAACAGAGATGAGGTTAACGATATTGACACAGAGGGTGCCATGAACGGTGGTTACTACTTTGTTGACAGTATTCTGGTATTTGACGCTCACACCAAGAACGCTCTGCGTACAAGACTCAGATTCATGGGTCACACCCTGTCACCTGACTTCATCAACAGTGGTGCCCGTGGCCGTATGAGACAGACTCTCGGTGACAAGCCTACCACATTCGCTGTATACACATTCAAGGATGGTTACTGCACAAACGTAAGAGCCACCAACCAGACTCTGTATGTAGTAAGATATCAGGATAAGGAGTGGGATATCATGTACCACGATGAGATGAACATCAAGGGTGTATTTGATATCATGTTCCGTCTGCCGCCTGTTCCGGAATCAGGTACTTATGAGATCCGTATATTCGGTAACGCCCAGTCAGAGGCCAAGTACAGAAAGACCCGTGGTATCGTACAGTTCTTCACTCATGAGGGTACTCCCGGTGAGAACTCAGATTCATGGCAGCTTTGGAGCTGGGATCCCTGCGGCATTCCTGTTAACATGTCAATCATGACAACTGACGCCAAGATCGGTAACATCCTGGATAAGGATATCAAGGGTAACACCGCCGAGGATAAGGAACTTAACATCCAGGCAAATGATAAGGCTATGCGTAACCGTGGTTACATGAAGGCTCCTGCAGGCTTTGCAATGGGCTCAAAGGTAACAGACCGTCTGCGTAACCATGACGTTTGCTTCCGTAAGATCGTAACCACACTGACAATGGATCCTGATAAGGACTACTACCTGCGTATGCGTCAGGTTAAGGAGGATCCGGGAAGCATCGCTCCTATGAACATCCTGGAGATTGTACCTAAGTCAGTATATGCAGGTGCAGTTCCTGAGGACAGATATTAATTGATATCTGTTAGCAACAATAAAAAAGAATCGGGGCAGAAATGCTCCGATTCTTTTTTGTGCTACTCCCCGATGTGCCCCAATTAAACAAATCGCGTACCCGGAAGGATACGCGATTTATAATGTAAATGAAAGATCTTATCAGAAACCTGGACGGCCAAACTGAGGACCGCTAAAAGGACGTTGCTGATTGTTGTTCTGCTGGCCCTGCTGATTGAACTGGCCACCGAATCCGGGACCAAAACCGGGTCCGAACTGTTGCTGAGGACCAAACTGTTGAGGTCCGAACTGCTGCTGAGGACCAAACTGCTGGCGACGCTGCTGCCAAATACTGTCACGTTCACGATAACGGCGGCGATTCTCCTCCATACGCTGTATCATAGCGCTGTCAGGCTCACCCCAATTGTGCCAGTAGTTCTCCCACCACTGCTCCTGCTGCTCATTTGCCTGCTGCATCTGACGCATACGGAACCTCTGGAAATCAAACATATGAGGCTGCATCATGAACTGCGGGTTCATCTGATTCCACTGTCCCATCATACGGAACTGCTGCTCAGTATGCTCGCGGTTCTGCTCGCTCCACTGGTTCCAGACCTTCTGACCAAGCTCCCACTGTGCCAAGCCTACTTTCTGACGTGTAGAGTCAGGAAGTGCCTTGTTGAGCTTCTGCATATAGTCATCATTGATGGTCTGCCAGCGTTTCATATATTCACGTGACTCAGGCTTGAGTTCACGGTTAAGTTTAGCCAGCTGTTCATTATACTCTATGTACAGCTTGGCAAACTTGTCATACTCCTTCTTGGTGAGGTTAGCGTTCTCCTTTATAAAGCGAAGGGACGCATTGATCATCTGCTCATCCCTATCCTGAGCCATCATGGATGGCTGTGACAGGAATAAACCTGCAAGTATCAGCAATGCTGTCCACAACTTCTTCATATCAGTTGCCGTAATAGTTGCTCATCATTGAATAGACGCCAAGCTCGTCGGCTGTCATATTCTGGAAAAGTTCATCAATGCTTGTGCACTGTGAGATATTCTCGTAATCAGGAATATCAAGACCACCGCCAAACGGGTGGATGAACAGCAGCGCTACGGCTGCCACGCTGGCTGCACTTGCAAACAGGGCCACGATCTTGCGCTCACGGTTCTGCTTACGCTGCTTGCCAATCTGGGATACGACCCTCTCAGTCATATCATCCAGGAAATGCTCCGGCATCTTGTAGGGCATCTCCCTGCTAAGTCCTTCCAGATCAAAATCTTTCATAACTGATGTTCTAAAATATAATCCTTTATCTTCTGTACTGCGTAGTGATAGTTGGTCTTAAGCGTATTCACGCTATCGCCTACAATCTGGTGAATCTCCTCATAACTCTTGTCATCATAGTATCTGAGGTTAAACACCATCTTCTGCTTGGCCGGCAGCAAGGCTATCGCCTCCTGCAGGAGTACCAGAGTCTCATCGGCATTGGGACCGGCCTCCTCACGAACACTGTCTTTAAGGGAATCACCCAGGTCATCGACCGACATCGTGAAACCGGCACGGTTCTTAAGCAGTTTGAGGCTCTCATTAGTTGCTATCTTGTAGAGCCATGATGAAAGCGGATACTCATTGGAGTATGTACTCCTGTACTTGTATACGTTTATCATAGTCTCCTGCAAGCAGTCCTCGGCATCATCATGGGCCACCACCATTCGGCGTATGTGCCAGTACAACGGCTCTCCGTATTTCTTCATGATGAGGCGTACGGCCTCCTCTACGTGACTGTCATCACATAGCAGACGGGCAATGGATTCGTCGCTAACTGTAAGAGATCCTTGGCTGTTCACTATGTTACTCTCCTCACGTTTCATCCTTAATATAAATGTCTGTACAAAAGGTTAAATCAACCGTTATATTTTTTGATTCAAAAGGAAAGGCCAGCCTATTAAACGGCTGGTCTTTCCAGTATGATCAATATGCTTCCTGATGGAAATAGTCAAAGTCTGCATATCCGCCGGCCTGCTCAGTGCAGAAACTGTAAAGACCGGTACGGTATCCTGTAAAGTAATCCAGGCTGAATGACATCTGCAGGGTTGCATCAACATCATTCCAGTTCTTTCCGTCCAGGGAGTAGCTCATGAATGCCTGGTCTGCACGCTCACCCTCTTCAACAGGAGTGAACACGTAACGGATCTTGAGCCATACCTTATCCTGTGTAAGAGGTATACGCAGAGCCTCTGTATCAGGACTGGGGGCATTGTCAGCCTGCTGAGGTCCACGACGACGTCCCATATTACGGTGTGTCATGGCAACAAGGCTCTTGGAACCGTCGGCAGCAACCTCTACACCGATGGTGCAGTAATTGCTCTGGAAAGCCACAATTCCGGCTCTGTCGCCGGCTTTCATACCGCTGGCGTCCAAACATACCTCACTCCAGCAACGAGGGCCTACAGTGCGCTGTGTGAGCGTATTGCGGGCATCCATTACATTGGTAGCCATCTGGCCGGTCTTAAGACGCAACCACCCCTTACGGTCGGTAACTGACCAGGCGCTGTTGTCGGGCTTGTGGTTCCACTGCCAAACCAGGTCCAGTTCATTCTTCTTGTAGCTGAACTCATCATTTGCCCAGGTGCGGTTCTTGCCGCTCTCAGGCAGATTGACGGTAAACTGCTTTACAGGCTTGGTATCATCACCCAGGATAGGCCATCCGTCCTCCCATTTTACAGGCTGCAGGGTAGGAATACGTCCTACTCCACCGTGATCCTGGAACATGATTGAGTACCAGTCACCGTTCTGGGTCTCGATGATTGCGCCCTGGGCAACACCGTCGCCACGGCCGTCAAAGGCACCGCTCAGAATGACCTTACGCTCATACGGGCCAAACAGCTCCTTGGAGCGCCATGCAGTCTCTGTACGTACACCGCCGCTTGGCCAGTCAATCTCCAGGATGTAGTAGTAATCACCAATATGGTAGATGTGGGCACCCTCGGCGCGCAGGTTGAATCCCTGACGCGGAGAGTCAATGAGGATCTTCTCCTCGGCACCTGCCTTTATGGCCGATCCGTCCGGTTCGAGCTCAATGATACGCAGCTCACCGTTACCCCAAACCACATACAGATGACCATCCTCAAAGAGCATGGATGCATCATGGAACGGACGGTTAATGACTGAACGCTCCCAATTGCTCTTGGTTATATCCTTAGTCTTGTAGATATATGTCTTGTTCTGGTCATTGGCTATGAACAGTGCATAGAATGTACCGTTCTCATAACGCAGTGATGTAGCCCATTGGCCCTTGCCATAGGCGTTACGGCCGTTACGCAGGTTGTAGACATCATCATCCTCAAGAAAGTCATATACGTAGCTTATAATCTCCCAATGTACCAGGTCCTTGGAGTGCATGATAGGTGCACCCGGGCAGAAATACATGGTAGTGCTTACCATATAGTAGTCACTGCCTACACGGATCCAGTCATTATCCGGAATATCAGTGTAGGTAAGGGGATTGACGCATTCAGTTGTCTTATTTTTTGCAGAACAACCTGACCATGCCAGAAGCATGGTCAGGGTTATTGTAAGTATAGTCCTGGTTTTCATGTCACACATAGTAAGTTCAGGTTATCAATTAAAGGTAAGCCAGTCAACCTGGATATTACCGTCTGTTATCATTCTCACCTTAAGGTTATGTATACCCTTGGCAGCACCCTTTACAGGAGCGTCAACGGTAACCATCTGACGGTCTGCGGGAACGTCAACGGTAGCAATTACGTTGTTGCCCTGCAGGATTTCAAGCTTACCGGCTGACGGAGCTACAACCTTAACGGTTACCTTCTTGGGAGCCTTCTTGAACTCAACTGTGTTATACTGTGCCCATGCATTCTTCTCATAGAATACGGTCTTCCAGCCTGCAAAATAGTTGCTGGGCTCCAGATAAGCGATAGAGTCACCGCTCTGGCTGAGAGCAGTGTAACGGTCCAGCTGGATCTGAGTATTTGACTGGGTTACACCGATACCGCGCAGAGTAGGCTTAACCATCTTGATTTCACCCTTCTCATCATCAAAGAATATGCTGTCAGCGCAAACTGAACGGTTCTTGTCAAATTCAGGTGAGTAGTCATTGTGATGGTAGAACAGATAGGTCTGTCCCTTGAACTCTATGATTGAATGGTGGTTGGTCCAGCACTTGTTGGCATGCTCCTCAAAGAATACGCCCTTGAACTCATAAGGACCAAATATGTTGTCTGCTACGCAGTAAGCCAGAACCTCCTCTACGTCACGTGCCCAGGGGAAAGTCATATAGTACTTACCGCCATGCTTATACAGGTACGGACCCTCAACAAGACCCTTGGTGGGAACACCCTCAACGCGGTGACGGTCAGCGGGATCAGTTGAAACTGACTTCCAGTCATCAGCAAGCTTTGTAATGGTGATACCGGGCATAACAAGATAAGCCTGGCCGTCATCATCAACAAAGATACAGGGGTCAATACCGCCTACGCCCTCAATAGGAGTAGCCTCAGGGGTGTAAGGACCCTCAGGATAGTCTGATGTGCAGATACCTACACGGTTACCGCCCATACCACGACGTCCGTTTGCGCTGGGCTGGGGTTTTGCACCTGCGGGGAAGAAGAAATAGTACTTACCGTTATTGGGGTTCTGCTTACAGTCAGGAGCCCACATTGAGTAACCTTTCTCATTTACCCAGGGAGCGCTCCACTGGCTTACAATCATACCATGGTCTGTCCAATCAGTAAGGTTGCTTGATGAGAATACATGATAGTCTGCCATGCAGAACCAATCCTTACGGCTATACTCTGCAGGAGCCTTGATATCATGTGAAGGGAATACGTAAACACGGTCACCTACAACCAGAGCTGACGGATCGGCCGAGAACTGGTCACGGATGATAGGATTCTGTGCCTCAACGGCAATGCCGGCAAGCATAAGAGTTGCCAGGAAGGTGAATTTTGCTTTCATCTGTTGATTATAATGAGGTTAATAATATACATATTTGGTTTTAGCTCATAAAGATACCCACTTTTGTACAAACGGCATAACAGAGGTTGCAAAAAAGTAATAAAAAGAGAATGGGCGGGGAGCCTTGCGCCCTCCGCCCATTCATTATAGGTTTATTATTACAAGATATTACTCAACGAATACTGTCTTGGTAATAATCTCATCACCGATGGTGATCTTCTGGATGTAAGCCTGACCCTTCTCGAGTACGGTTACCTGGATACCACCCAGAGTGAAGTACTCAATCTTGGCATCTGCAGCCTCAACATCACCTACAACGGTTACAACCTTGTTGAACTCGCTCTTGGCATTCTCCAGGAGAGCTGCATAGTCAAAGATAGAATCTGTACCAACGAATGTCAGTTTGAAGTTGTCAGCCTGTGACCAACCGCTACCTGAAGTCAGGATGAAGTCGATGTCAATCTGACCGTCGTCAACGAGCATGTCCTTAACGCTTACGCTCTTGTCATTAGCAGCAGCCTTGCTCTCGAAGTTAACGCGTGAAGCAGTAGCCTTAAGAGTGGTGCTGTTACCGGTGTTCTGCTTGAGGGTTACACCCAGCTCATATACACCGAGAGGCAGATCCTGAACAGTGTTCTTAATCTCAGCCTTACCGTTCCAGTCCATAGCAAGCTGTCCGTCAAATACGGGAACATACTGCTTGAGCTTACCGTAAGTATCATCGTCAGGAGTTACCATGCAGTTACCGGTAGCGGTAGCACGTGCAGTCCAACCCGGATACAGAGTCTCATAGTCATTCTCAAGGATCATGATCCAGATAGGCTGCTTGCCGTTCAGGTCACCGCTGTTCCACTGGTGCTGTACATGCTGGATGTTAGCGCCATTCTCGTCAGCAACCTTAGCAGCTGCATCGTTAGCCTTGGTATCTGTACGCTCTACATACTTAGGAGTAGCATAGAGGTGATAGTTCTTGATGAATGCTGACAGGTCAAGACCCTTAGCGGTATCCTGCTTGTTAACAATGTTGTCATAGATGGCAACCTTGATAGCGCTCTTCATGATCTGAGCAAGCTCATCATCATCAAAGTCAATGGCTGCAACACGTGAAGCTACATCAGCAGCAGCATCACCGTAATCAGCACCTACAGCAGTAGCGAGAGTGCTAAGAGCCTTGATACGTGTTGATGTGATATCAGCAGCGGCAATCTTAACATCAAGAGCAAGCTTAATTTCGCTCAGAGTAGTAATCTGAGTCTTGAGTTCGTCATCTGTAGCTGCAATAGCGTCAAATTCCTCAGCATCAGCGATAGCATCCACCAGAGCAGAAAGCTCAGCAGCATACTTGGCAGCCTTAGGATCGTCCTTTGACTTCTTGGCGTCAACAATACCGGTTGTGAACTGGTCATTGATAGCCTGACGATCATCAACAGCCTTAATGCCGTCATTCATTGTCTTGGTATCGGCAGCGATTACGCCAGGAGCCTTCTCTGCATATGCATAGTTAGACATAGCTGTCTTAATATCCTTCAGAGCGGTTACTACTGCAAGACCCTCAAATGCCTTGAGTGAGTCAGCGTAAACAGCCAGCTTCTTCTCAACATCAGCGAATGCCTTGTCAAATGCATCAACAGTATCCATATGGAGCTTGAGTGCGCTTACAGCAGCATCAACCTCCTTACCCTCAGCCTCGTAAACACTAGGCTTGTTAACCTGAGTACCCTTCTGATATGCGATGAATCCGTCAGCAGTAGCCTTAACGTTGGTCAGCTTGTCGTAATCAGCGCCACGATACTTAGCCTCTTCAGCAGCAGCCAGCATCTTGGCAGCAGATTCTATAGCCTTGTTGATTCTGTTAACAGGACCGTCTGAGAGAGCACCGATATTGGTGATATGGATGTCACTGTAAAGAGAACCAGTCCAACCAGCAGATTTAGGCATCTCAAATTCAACGATATACTTACCGTCAGCAGGTACTGTGAACTGGTAAGACAATGCATCAGCAGTAGTGACTACATAATCAGCCTTTCTACCATCAGCATTGGCGACTGAATTAGTAGGAGTGAACTCTCCAATCTTGATCTTGTCATCATTTGAAACCTTATCGGGAGTAGTGCCTTCCTCAGGTACGGGGAATATGTAAAGGTTTGTCAGAGCCTTATTATCCCAACCAAGGGTGAAGAATGAAATCTTGTAAGTGATACCGGCATTCAGGTTGATTGAGTACTTGTCATCACCTACGCCAATGTACAACTGACCATCCACATTGTTACCACGCGGGCTCAGATAATATGAGCAATTGAACTGACCTGCATCGCTCTGTCTGTACATACGGCTACCGCCACCCTTAGTCTGGCCATCGCCAAGCTTATAGGTCTTGTTAGCGTCATCAATAACAGCTGTACCTAAGCAGTTAGACTCAGTCTTATTCTCGGCATTATTCCAGTCTGTCTCATAGTAGGTAATAACCTGAGGATTCTCTGAGAAATCACCAAAGTGATAGTTCATCTTAACGGGATCTCCGTAATCCTCTGAGTTGTTCAGATCAGGATTCTTAAGGTGTGTAACCTGCTCGAATGAGAGAACATAGTCACCAGCCAGAGGCTCGGTATACTCATCAGGACGTACGATTGTAGTCAGACCACCGATATAATCCTGAGGATAAGCCTGGATGTTCCAGTACTCCTCCTTGCCGTTACCACGCAGGATAACCTTAGTCTTTGAAGAGAGCTTACCAATGTTATCAAATGAGAGGTTCTTAGAGAACTTGAACTCAAATGACCTTGTATTGGGATCCAGACCGAAAGTACCATCCTCATAAGGCTCCTTCTGGAGTACAGGGCAAAGCTCAGCAAGAGACTTAACCGGCTGCTTGGTTACAGGGCTGATACCGATTGTGGGGTTAAGAGATGCGATCTCATTGTGGAAGTCAAATACGGGCTTACCGGACTTAACCCAAACGGTATCCATACCGTTAGGATACTGGTCGCCTGTGTACTTAAGCTTCAGGTCATCAGATGCAACTGAGTTGAAGAATGAAACAAGCACTGAGTCAGCACCGTCAAAGCTACGTACGTCACCGTCTTCTGTAGGCTCAGTCCACATGTACATGTAGCCGTCACCCTGGTACTCAGCTGACAGGATAGGCACCTTCTCCCAGAATGCACCCTCATCCTCATCAGGCCAAAGAGCCCATACGTCAAAGTAGTTACCGGGCAGCTGTACGGCAGCAATCTTGTTCAGATCCTTGGCTGCCTGAGCAAGGTCACCCAGGTTGGTCTTGTAACCAAAGTCAACGCGAAGCATATCACCAGAGTACTCAACACCGGCAATCCATGACTTGGTAAGTGAAAGGTTATCTACATCAAACTGAGTTGAGTCTGAACGGAAAGCAAGACGAACAAAGAACTTATCCGGCTGCTGAACGAACCTGAGGACTGCTGAATCACCCTCAGCGGCAACCTTACCGTCTGCATCAACCTTTACATTCCACATCCAGTCATCAGCCCAATAGTAGCTGAGCAGATAAGCAGAAGCTCTACCTACAGAGTCATTGTTGTAGTATGACATAAGGGTAATCTTGTTCCACTTGCCAGCCTCAAGGTCTGTATAGTCAGTCTTATCGGCAAATGACTTGTAAGAGATGTTACCATCACTACCCTTTACACCGTAGCTGTCTACCAGGAAAGACTTCTCTGAGTGGAAGTAACCACGCATCAGATCAAGACCGATTCTGGCCTTAACGCCCTTCTGAATCTTAGCCTGCATAGTAGGCTTAACGAATACGGTTACACGGTAAGATGAGTTGTCCTCGATAGGAAGGTTACGTACAAAAAGGTTACGACGGTAATCGGGTGTGTAGTGATCCTGAGTGGTAGAAGTCTCATCGTGTGAGGGATTCCATCCACCGGAACCGCCGCTACGGCCAGAAGTACCCTTACTGGTAGCACTGGTGTAACGGAAGTACTGCTTGCCACCATTCTCTCCGTAACGGTCCAGACCATACTCCTTATTACCATCCTCACCATGCTGGGTAGCATCAGTGTGATCCATAATAGCATGAGTATCCCACTGCAGTGTAGAATCATCAGGCCATGCGGCATCAGTTCTCATGACACCGTCATACATATCAATAAGGGTATCACGAACACCGGCAATCTCCCACTGAGCCTCACCGTTGTAAATGTTGGTGCCGCCACTGGGGTTACCTGATTCTGTTCTCTTATAGTAGGTAACCTGCTTGATCTGGTCAACAGGTTGAGCCTGCCATGTGTACAGAGTTGTAGGACGCTTGGGATCCGGATTAAGGCGGATAGTCTGCCAATCCTTAGAACCCTCAAAGTCCTGAATGAAAATCTGTTTGGCATCATCTGAGTAACGGGTAGGCTCCGTTTGCTCGTCCTGTGCAAAAGCAGACACATTCAGCAGGACTAAACCTGCAAGTAATAAGTCTCTTTTCTTCATAATGAATAAGTTTAGTGAATAATTAGGTAAAAAAATCTTTCTCTTTTAAGTTAAACAGTTAAATAATAACTCTCATATATAACCTAACTGCACCAATGGCCTTTCCAACCTTTAAGGATGGAAAGAGCCAATGGAACAGTAAGTATTATAATCAATATCTATCATTCTCCTACTAAAGGAAGGAACCAGTTCTTACTGTCCTTAAGACGATTGTAAAGGGCTCCGTCCTTAACTAAATAATCCTCATCCTCCATAGTAGCAGTGTTACGTGATGCTACTCTCTTGGCCAGGAACTCGGTATCATACAGACCTGATGTAGCGCGGTGCATTGAGATACGCATAAGGTCACCGAATCTGTAACCCTCAAAGCATGTCTCCAGACCCATCTCATCAATCAGGTACTCCTCAACTGCCAGGATAGACTTTTCAACTCTCTGCAAAGAGTCAAGTCCGGTAGTATCAATACCCATCTTGATAAGCTTGTTGTCAATGGTGTAGCGCTTATCAAATGCAGCATCACCGCAACCTCTTGAATGGATACCCATGGTGTTACCGGATTCAATATGTGAGTTTACTCTAATGATAGAGGCACCGTCAATTGATCTGGATACAGACTCAAAGTCCTCACCCATAGGACTAACTCTCTCAAGGTCATAATAAACCTGCTGGAAGCCGGCGTTATTCATTCCAAGACTATATATCATAAAGTTGGTGGAAGGAACTGTACCGGTTGTATCCTCCAAATAACTCAGATAGTCTATACCGAATGACTTGGCATTCTCAAGTTCACTGGGACAAGTAAAATAAAGATCTATTATTTCATCATCACAAAGGCCTGATTTAAGGATCGCAAATGCCATCTGGGGGCATCCAGCCCTATTCAATGCCTCTGCAAGCCTCAAATATACGACATCATTACGGTACAAACAAATTTTTTCAGGATTAATTTTAATTAACTTTTGTTCAACCAAACTAATATTTGAGGATGTGTACTCATCTACAGTTCTGTTCTTCTTGGTGAGGATTGTCTGGAGACGAAGGTCACCGCGACGCAGTGTATCAACCTGGTCATACTTGTTTGTCATATACTGGCATGAGTCAATGATGGTACCGTTAGTCTTACGGTCCTGGAGGTTAATCCAGTGATAGCAGTAATCCTGACGGGCGCTCAGACTTGTCAGTCCGTTTGAACGGGTAAGCTGATACCAGTAATCATTATCCACGGATGAATTGAAGATATTAGGCAGGTCACTTACAGTACCGCTGTACTCATCAATCTCCATAGGAATGTAGCAGATAGGCTTGGCATTCTCACCAAAAGTTGATGAGTATGTGTCACCGTTGGGATCCAGATAGATCCAGTCACCGCCAAACCATGTTACACGACCTGTACCGGTAGTAACCAGCTTATCCTGATTTCCTGAAAGATAGTCATGATAATACTTGGCGGCCTTACCATACTGCTCAGACCAAAGTGCCAGGTCACCCATAATCAGACGGACAGGAATAAAGAACTGTGATGATGTATGAGTGGCAGACTTGTCACCGCTACCGGTTGTCTCACCGCCCAACTCACCGTAGCTGGGGGGCATTTCATCAATGAAACGCTCCTCAAAATCGGTAAGAAGGGTATCGGCAATCTGCTTGATATTGAGTTTGGACAGTTTGCTCTTGTCCGCATCACTACCGCTCAGGATAGGTTTGGTAGTGAAGTATACATCACCGTAAACCTGTGCAAGCTGCAGATAAGCCCAAGCTCTGAAAGAGAGGACTGCAACATACTCACGCAGGAACACGTTCTTACGGTTACGTGTATATGCAGTATCGGCATGAGCCAGGAAATAGTTACAGTTATTGATTACGGCATAGTAATCAGTAGGATTGTTGTAACGGTTGGTCTTGGACAGATTCTGGAAATCATACTTGTAGAGTTCTGCCAAATCCTTGTTTGCATGCTTTGAAGTAGTTACAAGATCACCTCTAACCTCACCCAGTAAGACACTGCGGTCAGCTATCTTTTGCATGGTCTTGATTATACCCAGAACTGAATAAACAGTATCTGTAGCCTGATCCAAAGTGTTCTCGTAATCATACAAGACAATCTTTGAATCAACCTTGAACATATCCTCGCAGGAGGTAGCGGCCATAACAGTCAACGCCATCAGAACCGCCGATATAGTATTCTTAAGTTTCATTTTTACTAATTCTATTAGAGGTTAATCTTAAGTCCTAATGAGAAGTTGGTGGACTGAGGCAGCAAGCCACGGTCAACGCCACGAGTCAATATGTTGTTACTTGCTGAGAACTCAGGATCTGAACCCAGATACTTGGTAAGAGTAAACAGGTTGTTTGCAGAACCCCAGATGGTAATTCCCTGCAGGTAGGTGCTGCGGATAGGAACTGAATAACTCAGAGTTATGTTCTTAAGACGCAGATAAGAACCGTCCTCAATCCAACGGTCAGAGAAACGGTTGTTTCCGTGAGGATCACCAAATGCTGCACGAGGAATATCAGTCTGCTGTCCCTCGGCAGTCCAACGGTTGGTCATAGCAACTGTCTGGTTCATGAAACGTGAACCGCTCTCAAGCAACATACGCTGGTAGTTGTAGATATCACCACCTACAGAATATGTGAATGTAGCACTGAGTGAGAGGTTCTTGTAACCGAACTTAGTGAAGATGCGGCCGTAGAAATCAGGATTGGGATCACCAATGATGGTCATATCATTCTCATCAATGATATTGCCTGCATCACCGTCTACATTCACGAATCTTACGTCACCGGCTACGAACGGAGTGTCTATACCAGTGTCAGATACCATGTGCAGGCCGGAAGCCTTGGCATCGGCATCGGTAGAGAATACACCTGCGGTCTTATAACCGTAGAATACACCTACAGGCTGGCCAACCTCTGTGCGGATAATACCGTCGCAGTAGTTGTACTCAACAGCGTCACCCGGCAGTGCGGTAACCTCATTCTTATAGTGTCCTATGCTGGCACCAGCCTCCCACTTGATGAGCTTGGTGTTAAGCAGCTTGACATTAACTGAAGCGTCAAATCCCTTGTTTGAGAGAGAACCTCCGTTACTCCATGTCTCAGGCAGACCGGTAAGATATGAGAGAGAGCTGATAGAGAGCAGGTTGTCAGTATTGCTGCTGAATACGTTTGCAGCTACATTGACGCGGTTGTTCCACATATTCATCTCAAATCCGGCTGTGAGCTTGCTTGTGGTCTCCCACTCAAGAGTGGTGTTACCGATATTGGCAAGAGCAAGACCGTTCTTACCCAGGATCTTTACAGGTGAGAAATAACTCTTGGAAGCTGAATCATCAAAACCGTCATTACCGGTAATATCAAAACCTGCATTTACCTTGAGGTAGTTGATGAAACCTGCATTGAACCAAGGCTCAGCTGAAACCACCCATGCACCGGCTACTGAGGGGAAGAAGCCCCAAGGCACACCGAACATTCTGGTTCCGTTTGATACACTGCCACCGAATCTTGATGATGAAGATACACCAAGGCTGGCAGATACGTAATACTTCTCCATGTAGTTGTAGTCACCCTGAGCCCACCAGGTCATAGAAATATCCTTGGTGTCTACACCGTTGGTATTCTTGTACTGGAGTGAGCTGGTCATGTTAGGAGTCTTATCGTTACCAGAGTTGTAACCGGTCATAGAAACCTGGTATGTTGAGTTGTTCAGATAACGGACACCGCCACGAACGTCAATATCATGAGCTCCGAAACGTCTGTTATAAGTAAGGTATGTGTCGCTGCTGAATCCGTCAGACTTGGCGTTCATAGCAGATACACTGTTGTCAATTCCCTTACCTACACCCTCAAGGTCAAAACTGGGAGTACCGTACAGAGGAGTATAGTAGTTCTCATCTGAGTTAACCAGTGTATAAGCAAAGTGCTCATAGAGGTTGAGTCTCTTACGCTTTCCCAACTGGAATCTGGGAGTAAGAGAGAGTGTGATCAGACGGTTACCGAAATAGTTCTTGTTGATACCCTCGGCGTTCTTAAGTATTGACAGCGGGTTGGCAAGTGAAGCCTTGTCACCCAGAACCTCCTTAAGATAATCATCTTCCTTTGAGAGGTACGGAGTAAGCTGACCGTCATCGTCATATGCATAAGGTGACAGGAACGGTGACTTGATGTATGACAGGAAAGCCGGTGAGTTGATAAGGGCGTTATCAATGTGCTCAGGAGCACCGTCATCACGCAGGTCACGGGTTATATCACTGTAGTTCGCATCAAAGCGGAGTGTGATACGGTTACCAAGGATGATATCAGAGTTAAGGCGCAGGCCAAAACGTGTGAAATCATTGTCAACCAGTGTAGCATCACCCATAGCATAACCGATAGAGAGGTTGTAGTTGGCTATTTCATCACCACCCTGAACGTTCACATTGTAGTTCTGGATAAATGCATCCTGGAACACATCCTTAGTCCAGTCAGTCTCATTGTGATAAGAGTTGTAGTAGAAATAGTTGGGGTCATTCTGCAGGAACTTGAACACGTTCATGGTAGTACCTGTGGTACCAAGCAACTCTGATGTGTAAGCTCTGTACTGGCTTGCATCCATCATTACAGGCAGCTTAGGCATAGTCTGGAAACTACCTATAAGATTGACGTCAATCTTGGTAGCCATGCTCTTGTTACGCTTACTGTTGATAAGGATAACACCGTTGGCACCCTTGGCTCCATAGATACCGTAACCGTTCTTAAGAACCTGGACAGACTCAATATCCTCAATCTGGATGTTGGCAAGCAGGTTGTTGTAGAAACCGTCATGCATGATAGAACGGTCATAACCCATATCAACAATCACGCCATCCAGTACTACAAGAGGCTGAGTGTTGATGTTAAGAGAGTTGATACCGTCAATCTGCATAGCAGCACCAACACCAATCTGACCTGAACGGATGATTGAGAGGACACTACCCTGCAGTGACTGCTGGATCTGGTTGTCAACCTCAATATCCGCACCCAAATTGGCAACACGTGCACTTTCTGAGCTGGAAGCTACGGTCTGGGCTGAATAGATCTCAGAGAATACATCTGAGAACAACTTTACATTTACATCTTCAACGCGACCGTTAAGAGGGCAAACCATTGTGTTACATCCCTCGACAGAGAATATGAGAGATGAAACGTAATCGGGCAACTTAATTGAATAAGAGCCATCACCCTTGGTCATTGTAGAATGGAGGGCGTTATTGTAGGCCTGAACCTTGACACCCGCCAGGGGAGTGCCGTCGGCTGCATCGGTCACAAAACCTGTTACTATAATCTCATTGGATTCGGCCTGGGCGGAGGCTGGAACTGACATGAACATCAACATGCCGGCCAGACTCAAACGCGCAAACTTTTTTACGAATATATTCATATTGCTAAGCTTTTTTATCATTCAAAAACCGGTTCAAGTATAATGCAGTCCAACCACATTTTCTTAGTCAAATCATTACCCTTGTTGCTGGTAATTGTCAATCTCAACTTTGAAGTTCCGCTCTCATAGTTTCCGTAAGGCATCGCAAATGACTTATCGAGAACTGTTGCAGAAGTACCAATAACAATGGTATCCGGAACATACTTTGTAGTACCTACATTATAGGTAATATTGGTAGAACCTTTCTTACCTGTATAAAGGACTACAGAAGGATTAGAGAGATATTCCAATCTGAAAGAAGCCTTGCTGGCCTGATCCTCCTCAACATTACGGAAGAATACCAACTTGATACGGTATTTACCCTTAAGAGTATTGGCAATTGAATAGTCAGCAGACCAGGTAGTAGCCATATTTGAAACCTCCATGACACGAGCCCACTTGTAGGTACTGTCTGCGGTCATGTACTGGGCTGACTTGGGTCTCAGCTGCCAAGCGTCACCGGGAATGATAATATTCTCAGCCTCAATCTTGATAGTACGACGGAACACTGAGTCTGAGTATGGCCAGTTGTTGCTTACGTAAATGACACCGTTACTGCAGACAATAGAGTCAAGAATACCCTTCTTGGTGGTTGCATTGTAATCTGCAAATATGCCACCGTCTTCATACGGCTTAGTAAATACATGATAAGGATACTTCTCAGTCATACGCTCAGACCATCTGAACTGAGTAGAGGTAGCTGAATCCTGCAGATGTTTCTGATTCCTGTTAAAGAAAGCATCTGTGATCATGGCTATATTGGTCCAGTAGTTCTGCAGTGAATCAGCACCCTTGATTGAGGTCTCATACTCATAATAAGCGCTGATTGCCTGATATACTGAATCCCATACAGTAGGCTGAGGAAGCAATACTATAAAGTTACTGTCCTCTACATCAATATAACCATATTTCTTAAGAACTGAGTTTGACCTGATGATAACCTTGTCAATATAGGTAATCTCACCGTTCTCATCGGCATCACCCTGGATACTGCGCTCCTCATCAAGCTCCTCTCTGGTAAACTTGGCAAGCCACTTGCCTAACTCACCCTTGCGGTTGATATAGTCGTAGTCATTACCATTGGCACTCTTGATGGTATAAGCACCGGTAATATAGTCATACAGGTTAGGTCTGTAAACTATATGTCCGCTAAGAACATGCAGGATACCGTTGGTGCAACGCTCATTCTTCTGCTGATATCCAACGCCACCTATTGATTCTTCTACGGAACGGTAGGTCTTGTTGCTCATCATCTTGACACGCTCATGGGTCTCAGAACCTACAGGGTGGCTGAAACGGGCTATATGGTTAAGGATGAACTCTGTTCCAATCTTACGGTGATCCTTATGTTCATCATCGATATCCTTTGTATACTCTGCCCACTCAGCGTCAGAAACTGATGAGTTAAGAGGCAGCCAAACGGTAAGGAACTGATTATCATTAAGGAAATCCCAATATGTAAGAACAGACAGGCTGTCACCAATAAACATATAGGTTGACTTAAGGGTCTCAACGAACTTGCTTGCCTCGGGGATTGCGGCAATTGTCTTGCCAAGTGAGGCAACAGTTTCGTTTCCATCCGAGTGAACGCTGTAGTGGTCTTTCCAGGTATCACTCTCACATGATGCCATAACCACAACAGACATCAATCCAAGAACGGATTTAGTTATCAGTTTGATATATTTATTCATAATGCTATTGTTTTAGTTATTTGGCTTTCTGGATAACTTCATCAGTGCGCTGGTAAGCAGGATTCTGCTTAAGCTTGTCATTGATCTTTATCTCCTCCTTATTAAGGGGCAGGAACAAGCCGTAAGGATTGTTGAACTTGATCTCAATGGATCTGGTGTTACCCTCATACTTTCCCTGAACGGCGGTAAAGATATCCTTTGACTGACCGTTACGCATAGCCTGTCTAACCAGGTCAAACCAACGCTTGCCCTCAAAGAGGAGCTCACGGCGGCGCTCGTCAAAGACAAGCTGCTCAAAGTCTGCAACAGTATGGTAATCCTCAATCTTAAGGCTGGGAGCAGTAGTGATCTGCTCCTTACCGATAGCACGGTCATAAACCGCACTGATCAGCTCAAAGGCATCATTAATAGCCTGGGTTGAGTCTGCTGCATTAGCAAATCCTGACTCCTTGGCCTTCATGATCAGAGCCTCGGCCTGCATGAGCATTACCTCTGTATAACGATATATTATCCAGTTGGGGCTGCCACCGTTTGACTGACGTACAGCACCCGGACGGTTGTTGTTCTGAGTACCTGTGATAGTAAGAGTACCACCATCAAGCTTGTAGTCCATCTTCTGGTATACATACTTTACGATACCGTAGTAAGAACCTGACTTGAGCAGATCCTCATGATAGCGGGTATCATAGACTGTCTTGAATACAGATGTACCGTCACCGATCTTACCTATCGGGGTATAAGCCTTTACTCTACCTACTGTAGGAGTTGATCCGTTGTAATAGTTGGATACGAAGTTGCTGGACCTGTCTGTTCCGTAGGGGAGCTCAAACAGTGACTCAAATGAGTTACCGCTACCGAATATCTCGTTGTAGGCAAGACCTGACTGATACTCACCGTCAGTTGACTTGATAAGAGGATACTTGTCATACGCAAGATAGATGTTGAGTGAAGTACCCTTCTGCTCAAGGAGAGTCTGATAATCAAGTCTCTTTACACTGTCAACATACTGGCAGCACTTGATGCAATTGTCCCAGTCACCCTTCCACAGATACATATCTGCAAGCATCGCGTAGATAGCGGCACGTGTAAAACGTGATGAGTTGGCAGCATTGGTAAGATCTTTCTTAAGATGCGGCCATGCCCAGTCCTTTACGCGGTCCAGGTCATAGATAAGTGAATCCAGTACATCTTCAAACGGAGTCTGACCGATAAAGAAGTCATGGGTATCATCAATTGAAGGGATGGTTACATAAGGTACATCCTTGAATGCACGCATCATGTACCAGTAGCACAGAGAACGGATGGCAATAGCCTCTGCCTGATGTGCACGCAACTGACCGCCACGATAGTTAGGATCCTTCTTGTGAACCTCAGGTGCAAAGTGAAGGACTGTATTGGCGTAGTTGATAGTCTTGTAGAAGCAGAGATATGTGGTGAGCTCATTGTTCTCATTGATATTTTCATCAATGAACTTATTCAGGTCATCACTGCTCTGTGTATTGTCTGTTCCGGATACGATGTTATCTGAGCGGAACTCACCCCACGCTGCCATTCTTACCTGACAGTCTGAAGCCTCAAGGGCTGCATATGCACCGCGGAGTACACTCTCAACGTCAGACTCGTCGGTCCAGAAGTTCTCCAGAACCACCTCATTAAGAGGCATCAGTGTGAGGAAATCATTGCAAGATGAAACTGTGAGTCCCATCATTGCCACAAGTATATATGATTTGATCTTTTTCATATTATCCTACCTTTAAGATTAGAATCGTACTGAAACATTGAATGAGACTTGTCTTGCACGAGGTGTCTGTGAGTTATCCTTGGCAACGCTACCGCGGCCACCACTACCGGCACTCTCAGGATCCAGACCTGAATACTTGGTAAAGGTGAGCACGTTGTTAAGGTTAGCAGTGAACCTGATGTTGCTTACGTGCAACTTCTTTACAAGTTTGGGATCAAGGCTGTAACCGAGGTTAGTACTTGTCCAACGAAGGAATGAACCATCCTCTACATAACGGTCAGAACCAAGGTAGTTGTAACCGTACTGGTTAAGGGCACGAGGCATAACGGTCTCATCACCCTCAACACGCCAACGCCAGTTAACGGCAGCTGATGTATTGTCAGTGTTGTACATTGCCTCGGCATTCATACGTGAACCGTTTACGATTCTGTTACCGTAACGGAAGCTGAAGTTGTTACTCCATGAGAGACGTCCCCAGCTGATATTGAAACGGAAACCACCGTTCAGTTTAGGAAGTGAGCTACCCAGGTAGACGATATCAAGCTCATTGATGTTACCATCATAGTTGATATCCTCATAGATGGCATCACCACCGACGAACTCATAGTTGGTACGACCGGTACCATAGTCATACATCATAGGACGGGTGTACATTACACCGTTCTTCTCAACTGCAATGACATTACCGTCAGCATCTCTTGCTACAGGAGCGTTGGGGCCGCTTACGCCGGGATCCTCAACCTCACTCCACTTGCTGTACTGATATACACCGTGGCTCTTGAAACCGTAGATAGAACCGAATGCATTCTTAAGAGCTACATATGAAAGGTAAGAACCGTTCTTGTAGTCAAAGTCATTGGTCATCTTCTCAAGCATGGTAGGATTCATCTCCAGAATCTGGTTGGTGTTGTCGGCAAAGTTGATACCACCACCAAAGTTGAAGTCCTGACCAAGAAGTCTGGTTGAATAGATACGGTTTGCATCGATACTCAACTCCCAACCCTGGTTACGGATCTTACCGCCGTTAACAACTGACAGTGAGTTGAAACCTGATGATGAAGGAATTGAATAACCTGAGTTAAGCAGATTAGATGTGATACGGTCATACCACTGAATGTTTACACCGATCTTGTCGCGGAAGAAACCTAAGTTAAGACCTATATCATAAGAGTTGGTCTCCTCCCACTGCATGGTGCTAAGACGGATGTTGTCAGGTTTCATAGAGGTCTCACCCATGTAGGAATCACCGCTTGAATACTTGCTGTAGAACATACCGTCACTACCGGGAGAGTTACCCTGCAGAGCCCAGCTACCGGTGACACCCAACATACTCAGGTATCCGGCTCTTGCAATGCCCTGCATGAATTTCTCATCGATTATATTCCAACGACCTGAGACACTGGGGAATGTAGCCCAACGGTTGGCATCACCGAACCTGGTGTTACCGTCAGTACGCCATCTGAGGTCAACAGAATACTTACTCTTGTATGAGTAGTGAACGACACCGGAGATACCGATGGTACGGCCGCGGCTTGCTCCGGTAGACATGTTGTTTACATTACCCGGAAGAGCTATAGACTCAAACTTGCTGGGGATACCGGACAGACCACCGCTCTGGTTCTTACTGTTATTTACACGCAACTCATAGTTCAGATTGACCATAACGCTGTGGTTGGGGTTATTCAGGTGAGGAATGAACCTGAGGCTATGGTTTGTAGTGATACTTGTACTCTTGCTGGAGTTAGCAGAAACGGAGTTGGCATTGCTGTCAGACCAACCGTTACGGGCCAGGCTCTGAGGAGTATAGTTGTCAGTGTTATCGTTTGATACGGAAAGGTTGACACTACCGTTATATGAGAGCTGAGTCTCACCGGCCTCCAGGCCAAGCAGGTTATACTTGAGTGAGAATGTAGAACCTATATTGAGTGAGGTATTTGAACTACCTTTCTCATAAGACTCAGCAACAGGGTTGGTGTTCTTAGGCAGGTTCTCGTTTGCTGTAGGAAGCATGTGATAGTACTCACCTGTTGACTCATCATTCTTATCCTCATAGTAGATAGCCAGGTTAGGCATCATCTTCATGGCAGTACCGAGACCGGTAGAAACACCGCTACGCTTTGAATAAGTCATGTTGAAGCTGGTTGATACCGATATACGCTCTGAAATGAAGTAGTCAAGGTTCAGACGGTTTGTAAAACGGTACAACTTCTGACCGATTACAGATGCGCCCTGATCGTCAAAGCCGGCAGAAAGGTAGAAGTTAGCCTTCTCACCACCACCGTCTACGGTAACCTGATGTGAATGCTGGAGACCAACCTGCTCAATAGCGCCTACCCAGTCAGTGTTGTTGTTATACATACGGTACTCTGAGAAATCCTCTACGTAGTTGATCTCCTCAATACCGTCAACCAGTGTGGCATCCATCTTAGGATTGAAGAATGCCTCCTTAAGATACATGGTGTACTGGTCACCGTTAAGGAGTTTGTAACCAAGAGGCTGCCACTGGGCATTCATACGATAAGAGTAGCTTACGCGTGTCTTACCGCGTGTACCACGCTTGGTCTTGATCTCCAATACACCGTTTGCACCACGTGAACCCCAAAGAGCGGTTGCAGAAGCATCACGCAGAACGTTGATGGTTGCAATATCATCAGGATTGATATTAAGAAGCTCTGACACCTTCTCAGTGTTCTGAGACTCATTGGTGTAGTCAAAGTTGTTCTTAAGGTTACTCTCAATTTCCCAAATGATACCATCTACTACGATCAGCGGGTTGGCATCACCGGTCATTGTTGCAACACCACGAAGGTGCATGGTTGAACGGGCACCAAGGTCACCGGAGTTGAATACGACGTCAAGACCAGGAACACGACCCTGAAGGGCCTCGTCGACTGTTGTGATGGCGTTATCCTCAAACTCTGACATATCAATGGTTGTGGTGGCGATACTCATCTCACGGATAGGAATAGGCAGCGGACCCTCAGCAACCTTCTCGGCAACGATATCAACAACATCAAGAGTGGTGTTGTCTTTCATCATGATCTCAAAGTAGGTCTTATTGATGGGAATATCTACTGTCTCATAACCTACGAATGAGACTACAAGTCTATCCTTAGGATTCTTAAGACGGAATGAGAAGTTACCCTCCATATCTGTGGTAGCCATATTCTGGATACGACCGGTAGCATCCTTCTCAACTACGTTAACCAACATCATAGGGCCGTCGGCATCCTCAATGACACCACTGATGATATCGCCGGCATTCTGGGCAAAAAGCGAACCGGACACAAAGATCATAGCCGCTGCCAAAGCCCCCTTAAATAATCTGTTTGTATGTTTCATCTTCAATTTATTTACAGATTAGAAATTAACTTCACCGTTACACAACGCACCGTCAATAAGGTGGATTACAGCGTAAGATGATGTCTCAAGTTTAGCAGTAGGAACATTGGTCAGCTCCTCTGAAGATGTACTGCTATAATCACTGGAATACTTCTTGAATACATACTCACGAGCCATGATGTTCCAGTAAGGAACAAGACCGTTCTTTACTTTCTGAACAGTTCTTACATGACCCTTGGCATCGGTAACTGTAATGTCAGAACCTACATTAACTCTAAGCTTGGCAAACTGCTTGCTCTTGTTAAGGTAAGCGGTCTCATAATCGGCAGTACCACGGTTGAACTCGGCATTTGTATATACTGAGTTATCCTGGATGTGGTACTTGAGGAAGTTTACAAGTTCATCACTCTTAACATCGATGAAATCAATCTTGAATGCAGTTGAATCATAGTCATCATCCTCATCATTTGCAAAGATGAGAACAGGATCACTAGGATCAAGTGTCTTGTTAAGATATGTGGTGTAGAAGGTTGTTACAGAATCTACCCATGCAGCTGCCTGCTTGTTCTCGGCAACATCATCATGAATATGCCACCATGCAGCCTTGCAGATGCTATCCCACAAGTTCAGGTCATAGGGGCTGTAGATGATACGGTCGTTGAGAAGTCTCTTGATAGAGTCATTCTGCGGAACGTAGATTGTATAGTTATAGGTGTTGAATGAAGATATGCACTGCTTTGAACTGATATCCAGATCACCGTAACGGTCAGCAAACACGCCCTTACCGTCACTGTTCTCAGCCTTCCTCATCAACTTGAAGAACTCCTTGAACTCAGGATAGTTGGTTGAGTCAGAAAGGATATCAAATACAGACTTTCTTGATGTCTGCAGAGGACGGTCAATAACGTATGTGATACCGTTACCGTCACTAGTAGTCATATCAAAACGCTTAACGAACTCAACCTGCTGGCCCTGCTCAATCTGCCATCCGCCGGCAACCTGCAGCATGCTGATATCCTGGTCGGGATCCTGAGTGTCAACAAATGTGGACTTGTTGAAACGGATAGCACCGCCACCCTTGGTGCGGAAGTATGCAAAGCCATCGGCACCCTCAAACTCACCGCTCTCAAGAGCATCATAGTTCTTGTCGTTGAGCAGGATGATATGGTAATCCATGAAATCCTCCATACGGTTACGAAGGAAAGTCAGATTTGTTATCGAAGAACTGTTCAGCTTAGTTCCTACGATAGAATCCTTTGAAGCGTCATAGTTGTAATAATCAGCCTTGACAGCCTTGGCGGCATCGTCATAATAGAATGTCAGAGCCATCAGGTTGTCCTTGTCAGGATTCTCGGGATCAAGCTTGTTAAGGGCAAATGATGAGGGATCAACCCAGATCAGTCTGTCCTTGATTGTCTCATTCTCATCACTGAAGTTTACCTGAGGCAAGAAGAGGCTGTAACCAGACTGCATTGAGTTCAGGTAGTAGCTGAATGACATCTCCTGGTCCTCAATAGCCCAGTTAAGAATCTTAAGCTTGTCATTGATAAGAGCAGGATAAGAAACTGCCTTATAGGCTGTAGGTACGAATACCATATCACTGAAATAGATGGCACCGTTGCAGCACATAACTACAGGATTCTCCATGTAGTCAACCTTGAAGTGGTCAATGGCAGTGCTAAGGTCTGAGAAGAATGCATCCTGGGCATCATTCATTACATCACCGAACTTACTGGGTACGGTGCTGGTGAATGAGGCGAACATACCATTATTAATAAGCTTAACGATAACGTTCAGGTCAATTGCACTCATATCCTCGGCAACCTCCTGAGCTGTCCACTGATTGATATCATTGGTGAGCTTGGTCTTGTTGGTACCGTACTTGGTCCTCATTTCCTGACCAAGAGCGGTCTGCAACCACCATCTCATCATAGCAGAGTCAGTAGGAACGAACATTACAGCCATATCCTCCTGCAGAGCTACGTCATCCTCAGCACTTGATGAGATGAAGTATGAGTTCCATCCCGGATCAAACTTAAGAACTGCGGATCTCTGGAAAGCCTTACCCTTAGGATCTACAGCAAGAGTATCCCTGTCCTGATGGGCAGCCTGGAAACGGCCTGAGAAATACATCTTGGTAAATACAGAGTCCTTACCGCCTACACCCAGAGCGTCTGAAATGACAGAACCCTCGGGACCGTAGTACTCATCGGTGAGAAGGTCTCTAACCTTCTTGGCTGTAGCGGTACCCATATGGTCTGTATCATAAGCCTGGTTTCTGTTAGGAATGAACGGGGCAGAGAAACGCTCAAGGATAGAGCTGTAGATGATAGAGTTTGAGAAACCGTTCTCATCAGTCTGTGCCAGGTACTCAGCCATGCTGGGGAGCAGATAAACCACCTCCTCCATTACATGGATAAAGCCGTTGTAGCACTTCTTGTTCTGATACTCAATCTTAACACCGTTTACGCTGGCATCCTTTGACTCACGTCCGGGCTTGCCGCTCTTGCTGTAACCGCCAAGATTGAACAGGAAGTTATAGTCATCATCGGTAATCTTCTTGGATGAGAGGAACTCAGGAGCAAAGAAAATCATAGGCTTCTTGGTTCCGTCCTCCAGGATTACGATACCTGAAGATGCACGGTTGGGGTTGTTTCTTACATAATCCCAATACTGTGTCTTAGGCATGTCCTCCTGCTTGAGTACGCGTACGGTATCATACTCACTCATGGTTGATACACGACGCATGCAGTCTCCAAGTCTTACACCGTTCTCAGTGGATGTGTTGGAGAGAGAAGCAACCTGGAACACGTTGTTAAGCATTGAACCCTTAAGGATCATCTTTAACTGGGCCTTGCTCAGATCCTCAAACTTAACCTTGGCACCACCTGCGATAGGGCACTTGTCAAGGAATCTCTGGAATGCAGAGTCATCAGCCACGAAAAGAGTTCTACTACCTGTACGGGAGAGAATGCTCTTCTGGTCAAGAGTATCAATCAACCTTACAAAGTACTTAAAGGAGTACTTCTTACCTGATTCATCCTTGAAACCGTCTTGCAAGGTCTCATAGATACTGGTACCGAGCCATTCAGGGAACTCCTTGTCCAGCTTATAATCAGGGAAACATGACCATAAACCGGATGATACGACCAGCGCCGAAATGATCACACCGATCAGGCCGGAGCGGTTTTTGGAATTGTTTTTTCTCATTATATAACTAATTTAATTATTATTCTAAAGATATTATTCCTTATCAATACCCTCGATGGTCTTGATCTTGCCCTGGGCATCGTACTCTATCTCGCAAACCTTGAGGCTGCGCAGCCATGACTTGCCGCCTGAAGGTACGCTGTCATGATGGAACAGATACCACTTGCCCTTGTACTCGATGATTGAGTGATGGGTTGTCCAGCCTACAACAGGAGTAAGGATTACACCCTGATAGGTGAAAGGACCGTAAGGATTGTCACCGGTAGCATAGCACAGCAGATGGCTGTCACCGGTAGAATATGAGAAGTAATATTTTCCTTTGTATTTGTGCATCCATGAGGCCTCAAAGAAACGATGGGGATCATCGGCCTTGAGGGGATTGCCTTTCTCATCGACAACCAGGATAGGACGCGGAGCCTCTGCAAAGTTCAGGCCGTCCTTGGTAAGACGTACGCAGCGGCTGGGAAGAGCATCCTCCTTGCCCTCGGGCAGGTAGGGAGTCTCCAGATGGATGTTGTCTTTATAGCGCTGAAGCTGTCCGCCCCACAGACCGCCGAAGTATACGTAAACCTCACCGTCTGCATCGTCGCGGAAAGCGCACATGTCGATGCTGTAACTTCCTGCTACAGGTGCAGGATTGGGGATGAACGGACCCTCAGGACGCTGAGCGATAGCCGTTCCCCAGTGGAACACATCATTACGATCCTTCATGGGGAAGTACATGATGTAACGCTTGGTCTTCTTGCTGAATCCCATGCCCTGTGCCTGCTCCTCTGCGTTGGTGGGTACCTCAATCTCGTACTCCTGAACATCGCAGTCCCAAAGCTGGCGGCCGGCCCATGGAATATCTTCCAGACCAATAACCTTGCCATGGTCTACAACCTGGCCATTCATGATGTCGTCTGTGGAAAGGACATGATAATCCTTCATGACATACTGGTCACCGTTGTCGTTCTCGACATTCTCACATTCCCAGTCATGTGAAGGATAAATGTAAACCCTGCCGTTAAACACATGTACAGAGGGATCTGCCATGTAGTCAGCGGGGAATAAATAACGTTTCTTCATAAGTTTATTGGTTATTATTTTATTATTTTAAAATTCAGTTAGCGGCCAAAGTTAACGCTTTTTTCGCTTTAGAAATACATTTGACACGTTTTTTTTGTCCAAAAAGCAAAAATTAAGTCCAGAGGTATCTGAATTTACATTTTTAGGCCTTAGGCAAGTGTTAAAACGAAAAAAAGAGACCGCTCTGCCGGCGGCCTCTTTTTTAGGTCCTTATCCACATCTTCTCAGACCGGAATCAGGACATCACGAAAGTCAATTACTAACCAAATATGTGCATGAAAACTTACGCAGCAAAGATACACCTCTCTGCTGCAGGTGCATCTCCAAAACGTGCCAATGAGATTAAGATTTGTGCCACCCTCCCCGAAAGAGGCGGTGAAAAGCCTAAGAATTGTTGCAAAAAAGTAAAATTTTGTTCCAGCAAACAGGGCTACAGAGTACTCTGGGGCATATATGCAAAAAAGCGGGCAAAAACCCGCTTCTTTTACGCTGTCGTACCCGGATTCGAACCAGGACAAACAGAACCAAAACCTGTTGTGCTACCATTACACCATACGACAATCGCCTTATCGCCCCTGTTTCCAAGGGCCTGCAAATATAGGGATTATTTCCCTTACTCAGCTATGAGCAGGTAGTAATTCTTCTTGCCTCGCTGCAGAACTATATAACGACCGTCAACCAGGTCAGCCTCGGTAAATATGCGTGAGTGGTCATAGGTCTTCTCCTTGTTGACCGATACGCCTCCGCCCTGCATCATCTTGCGGGCCTCGCTCTTGCTGAAGAATACCGGGCATACATCTGTCAGGAAATCTGACGCCTTTATCTCCTGCTTGAGCAGGTCACGGCTGAAACGGAACTGAGGTACGCCCTCAAATACTGACAGCAGCATTGACTCGTCAATGCTCTTGAGTTCCTCGCTACCGGCGTTATTACCGAAAAGGATCTCTGAAGCCTCTTCTGCAGCCTTATAGTCAGCCTCACTGTGAACCATGCAGGTTACGTCCTTGGCCAGACGCTTCTGGAGCAGACGCAGATGCGGAGCGGCATCATGCTCAGCTATCAGGGCCTCGCACTCATCCTTCCCGATGTTGGTAAATATCTTGATATAACGTTTGGCGTCCTCATCACTTACGTTCAGCCAGAACTGGTAGAACTTGTAGGGTGATGTATACTCGGGGTTGAGCCATACGTTACCGCCCTCGGTCTTACCGAACTTGGTGCCGTCAGACTTGGTTATAAGCGGACAGGTAAGTGCAAAGCACTCGGTTCCGTTGATACGGCGTATCAGCTCGGCACCGGTGGTGATGTTACCCCACTGATCTGCACCACCCATCTGGAGCTTGCAGTTCTTGTGCTCATTCAGGTAGAGGAAATCATATCCCTGGAGCAGCTGGTATGTGAACTCAGTGAATGAAAGTCCGTCGCGGGCCTCACCGTTGAGACGCTTCTTAACGGAGTCCTTGGCCATCATGTAGTTCACAGTAATGTGCTTACCGATGTCACGTGAGAAATCCAGGAACGTAACGTTCTTGAGCCAGTCATAATTGTTTACAAGCTCAGCCTTGTTGGGGGCGTCGCTGTCAAAATCCAGGAACTTGGCAAGCTGCTTACGGATGCACTCAACGTTGTGCTTGAGGGTATCCTCATTGAGCAGGTTACGCTCCTGAGACTTTCCGCTGGGGTCGCCTATCATACCGGTGGCGCCGCCTATCAGGGCCAGAGGTTTGTGTCCGCAACGCTGGAAATGACGGAGTATCATTATACTGCACAGATGTCCTATATGGAGTGAATCTGCGGTGGGGTCAAAACCCACGTAAGCTGTAACCTGTTCCTTGTTAAGAAGTTCATCGGTACCGGGCATCATCTGGTGAATCATGCCTCTCCAGGTAAGTTCTTCAACAAAATTAGTCATTACACTATGATTTAGATTTTCAATTAATTCCACAAATGGTGCGCAAATATACTACTCTTTGATGAAAGACACAATTATTTATCTTATAAACACCGCCGTAGTATATGTTCAAAGGAGACAACGTTCCGTGGCTACTTTAGAAGGAAAGACTTTGTATTCTTTATGATTTGCTCCTCAATTGTATCAGGGGATTGATTACGAACAGAGGCGGCGGTTTGGATTACCTGGGTTATGGGGCAGAGGCCGTCGGTTTCTAGGAAGAGGCGGTCTGATGGGATTTGTTGTAGGGTCTGAGGGTTGGCTTTTAGGCCTAGGGATACTTGGATACCGTGGGAGTAGAGCTGGTCGGCCTGCTGCAGGCCTCCGCGGAATCCGTGAATGAGCCAAGGCTGGGTGGGTTTAAGCTGTTTGCGCAGGCGGATTACGCTGTCAAAGTCACGGACTACGTGCAGGATCATTGGTTTATTGGCGCGCTCGGAGATTTCAACCTGCCGTATGAACGCCTGTTCCTGCAGATCATGGGCGGGACCTTTCAGGGTATCAAAACCGCACTCCCCTACTGCCAGAATCTGTGCATTTTTGGCCAATTCATCGATGGATTGGAGCTTTTTCTCATCATCTCCGGTAACGTCCCAGGGATGCAGTCCCGCACTGAACAAATGGCCCGGATCTGCGGGTAAAGGTCCGCAACCTATGCACACCAGCGCCGTTCCTGCAACCTCAGGCATCAAATGAGTATGTATATCCCTGATTTCCATGACTAAGGAACGGGGTCATATCCGGAGCCGCCCCACGGATGACAGCGCAGGACACGCTTGATTGCCAGCCAGGTTCCCTTGAACGGGCCATGTTTGGTTATTGCTTCAATGGCATACTCCGAGCAGGTGGGTGTAAAGCGGCATGAAGGTGGAGTAAGAGGTGATATGAACCTGCGGTAGAACCTTATGGGGAGCATGATGAGCCACCCTAAGGATTTGGTAAATATTTTAAACAAATCCTGCATTTTAGGAGATGTTTTCCAGCTCTTTTACAAGACGGTCCAAAGCCTGACTGAGCTTGGAATCCAATGCATCACTCTCCCAGATCTTGTTATCCAGGAACAGGAATGCCAGATCAAGGCCAAATCCCTTTGATTCCGCAACAGCCTTGAGCGTGGCAGAGTTCAGACGGTAGAACTCCCTTATCTGACGCTTTACGTGATTACGGTCTACCGCATGATGGAACTTGCGCTTGGGGGCGCTTATGAGTACACGGATGCCGGGGTCATCGGTCCTTAGCCAAACCAGCCGCACGGGAAATACCGCAATCTGACGGTTTCCCTGCGCAAAGAGCCTGTCCACCTGCGTCGAGCCGCAGAGACGTTCCTGTTTTGAGAAAGTGAATCGTGTACTCATATAATAAAGACGGGATCCTGCACAGGCATAGCGCCGATCCTGCAGGGTCCCGTCCGTATGGATTGTTTGTTACTTCTTCTTATTGGCAGCGAACCAGGCATCGATAGCAGCTGACATGGAGGTGATTCCGGGAACCGGAGCCTCAATATCAAGTCTGAGACCTGCGTCGCGGATAGCCTTTGCGGTGGTTCCGCCAAAGCAACCGATAATCTTGTCACCCTGAACAAAATCAGGAGCATTCTCCTTAAGGGATTCTATTCCGGCAGGGCTGAAGAATACCAGCATATCATAGTTGTCAAGCTCACCTGCTGCAAACTCATTGCTTACGGTGCGATACATGATAGCCTCGGTATGAGCAATGTTGTTGGCGTCAAGCAGAGCCTTGAGTTCTCCGGTATGTACATTAGACATGGGAATGAAATACTTCTCTGTCTTATGCTTAAGGATGGGAGCCATCAGGCTGTCAACCTTACCGGTGTTGCCAAAGAACACCTTACGCTTACGGTACTGAACATATTTCTGGATGTAGAGAGATACTGTCTCCGTGATGCAGAAATACTTCATGTCCTCCGGGATGACAACTCTCATCTCGGCGCAAAGCTGGAAAAAATGGTCTACGGCATGACGTGATGTGAATACTACAGCTGTGTGGTCAAGGATGTTGACGTGCTGCTGTCTGAACTCTTTGGCAGTGAGCGGCTCAACGCGGATAAAGGGTTTGAACACGAACTCTACGCCGTATTTCTCAGCCAGGTCAAAATAGGGTGACTTGCCCGTTGTGGGCTGCGGCTGGGATATCAGAACCTTCTTAACTTTCAAAGTATGTACGGTTTAAATTAGACCAAGTATTGTGCCCGATATTATAAACTCCAAAATGACAGGAGCTATTTCGAACGCACAAAGGTACAAAATAAATCCTAAATTGGAGCAGCTATTTTTAAATAAGGCGGTTTTCATCTTGAAAATTCTGCCCGTAATGTTCAGAATGCGCATCAGATATGCAAAAACAAAGAGTGCGTACAGATGAATATTGAGGAATATCACCAATATCGAGAACATCAGGATAAGCAACGCGCACACAGAAAAAGTCATTACAAAAAAGCAGTTCCAGCGGGCCGGTTTAAGGGTTATCACCTGACGTTTGTACAGGATCTTGTTGACAACGGTGTAACAGACCAGCTTAAACAGGAAAAGCACCACTATCATCAATGAGTACCAGAGCAGGAAGTGGATTGATGACGTTCCATCCTCCATCAGGTCCTGTGAGTAAACGCCTACCGCCAGACCTATGCTGATGCAAGACAACAGATAGATGAATATATTCTCAACTGTAGACAGAAGCGGGAAACTGACATCGCCGTCAGGACTCCTGAACCTGAACATAGACATGAAAGATTCGGCATACTCAAACCTATATGGGCCCATTATGACAAGCATGAGTACCAATGTGACAATCATTGCCAGCAGAAACCAGTCATTGAAACCGCAGAAGTTTACAAGGTCAATAATGGGAATGCACATATCTATTTGTCTAAATTGATTTTGCTCGTAGTATCATTCCAATCGGAAAGCGTATCCACCAGTCTGATGGCTTCATCAGGAGTTTGAGCCACTGCCCAGAGCTTCCTGAATACCGGATTCATGAAATGACGGTCCGATGTACGATCAAGCATCTGCAGCAGCGGGTCATAGTAATGATCCGTATTGAGTATCACAATGGGCTTTACGAATAATCCCAACATTTTCCATGTGATTATCTCAAACAGTTCCTCAAATGTTCCAGTTCCGCCTGGCAGCGCGATGACGGCATCGGCCATCTGGGCCATTCGGTTCTTGCGCTCATGCATGGTAGGTGTGACGATAGTCTCTGTCAGGCCCTCATGTAGCCAACCGTTGTCAACCATGAACTGCGGTATGATACCGATGGACACTCCGCCTGCATCAAGCGCACCGTTCTCAACAGCCGCCATGAGTCCGGTACTTCCGGCACCAGACACAAGCCTCTTGCCGGCTTTTGCTATCAGCCCGCCCAACTCATAGGCCGCATCAACAAAAACCTTCTCCGCATCCGCACTCGATGCCCCATAAACCACAATCGTCTCTCTTCTCATTCCATCTGCACAGGGGACTGTCCCCTTTGGTCACCTGATAATATCAAAACTAGTCACTTCGTCTAACACGTGCCAAAGGGGACTGTCCCCTTTTCTCGGGCACCTGATAACATCAGAATGTGGAAAAGGGGACTGTCCCCTTTTCCACATTTTTCATCAATACCTGTAATGCTCCGCCTTATAAGGCCCCTCCACCGGAACCCCAATGTAATCAGCCTGAGCCTGGGTAAGCTTGGACAGGTGAACGCCGATGCGCTCCAGGTGCAGACGTGCAACCTCCTCATCCAAATGCTTGGGCAGGCGATAAACCTGAACGGGATACTCCTTGTTAAAGAGCTCAATCTGAGCCAGGGTCTGGTTGGTAAAGCTGTTACTCATCACAAAGCTGGGGTGACCGGTTGCGCAGCCCAGGTTAACCAGGCGGCCATCGGCCAGAAGAATGATGCTGTGACCGTCAGGGAAGAAGTAACGGTCTACCTGAGGCTTTACGTTCTGGCACTTGATACCGGGAATCTTCTTGAGTTTGTCAACCTGGATCTCGCTGTCAAAGTGGCCGATGTTGCAGACGATAGCCTGATCAGGCATCACTTTCATATGCTCTGTGGTGATGATATCTATGTTACCGGTTGTGGTGACGAATATGTTACCCAGCGGGGCAGCCTCATCCATGGTCACAACCTCATAACCCTCCATTGCAGCCTGCAGGGCGCAGATGGGGTCAATCTCTGTCACAAGAACGCGGGCTCCGTAAGAGCGCATGCTCTGGGCACAGCCCTTACCAACCTCACCGTAACCGGCCACTACGCAAACCTTACCGGCAATCATGACGTCGGTAGCACGCTTAATACCGTCGGCCAGAGACTCACGGCAACCGTACAAGTTGTCAAACTTGCTCTTGGTTACGGAGTCATTTACGTTGAATGCGGGGAACAGAAGTTCACCGTTCTGCTGCATACGGTACAGACGGTGTACGCCGGTTGTAGTCTCCTCACTTACACCCTTGATATTCTTGGCAATGTTCTGCCAGTAGTTGCCGCCCTTTACCTTGGCAACCTCCTTGAGAGCCTTGAGCAGTTCAATCTCATCGGCAGATTCAGCCTTATAGTCAAGAGCCTTGGGGTCTTTCTCACCCTTTACGCCCAGATGTATCATCAGTGTGGCGTCACCGCCGTCATCAACTATCATGTTGGGACCTCCCTCAGGGAAATTCAAGGCCTGCAGTGTGCACCACCAGTACTCCTGAGCGGTCTCACCCTTCCAGGCAAAAACAGCGGCACTGCCGGCAGCGGCTATTGCAGCAGCGGCATGATCCTGGGTGGAGTATATGTTGCATGAGCACCAGCGGATCTGGGCACCCAGTTCGTGAAGAGTCTCTATAAGGACTGCAGTCTGTATGGTCATGTGCAGAGAACCCATGATACGGGCACCCTTGAGAGGTTTTGAGTCACGGTACTTTTCACGGAGAGCCATCAGACCCGGCATCTCCTTCTCAGCCATCTCAATCTCCTTGCGGCCGAAATCAGCAAGATTAATGTCTGCCACCTTGTAAGGCAGGTTTGTATAAAGTTCGTTCATATTTAAATAATTGTGATTGCAAAGTTAACAAAAGTTCGCAAACTCACGACCGGAGGTCGACTCCGTTTGCGGAGCAAACTAAAAAAAGGTTCCGTAAGGCTAGGTATGAAAAAGTGGGGTTGGCAACTTTGCCAACCCCACTTTTTCATTTCTAGCCTTACTTACGCAGACCGAGAGCCTTAACGATGGCGCGGTAGCGCTCAATGTCTCTCTCCTTGAGGTAGTTGAGCAGTCTACGACGCTTACCTACCAGCTGGGTCAGTGCCCTTTCAGTGCTATAATCCTTACGGTTCTCCTTAAGATGTTCCGTCAAATGGGAAATACGGTATGAGAACAAGGCTATCTGAGCTTCGGGTGAGCCAGTATCCGTGTTGGACTTTCCGTATTGTCCAAAGATCTCTTGTTTTTTCTCTTTGTCTAAATACATTTTCTTAAAAATAATGTGAAAACTCGTTTAGCGGGCGCAAAGTTATATCTTCTTTTTCAATGCACAATGAATTTTCTAACATTTTTGCCGTAACTTTGCACCGCGTAAATAAATAGGTAGAAAATGAACATCAGAAACATCGCAATCATTGCCCACGTTGATCACGGTAAGACGACCCTGGTTGACAAGATGATGCTGGCCGGACACCTGTTCCGCGACAACCAGGCCAAAGGAGAACTTATGCTCGACAACAATGACCTGGAGCGTGAGCGTGGTATAACCATTCTCTCCAAGAACGTGTCCATCACTTACAAGGATACCAAGATTAACATCATTGACACTCCGGGACACTCCGATTTTGGAGGTGAGGTAGAGCGTGTACTTAACATGGCCGACGGATGCATCCTGCTGGTTGATGCATTTGAGGGTCCCATGCCTCAGACACGTTTCGTGCTGCAGAAAGCCCTGCAGATAGGACTTAAGCCTATTGTAGTTGTAAATAAGGTTGATAAGCCCAACTGCCGCCCCGAGGAGGTTTATGAGATGGTATTTGACCTGATGTTCGCCCTGGATGCTACCGAGGAGCAGCTGGATTTCCCCGTACTCTACGGATCTGCCAAGCAGAACTGGATGAGCACAGACTGGAAACAGCCCACAGACAATATTCTGCCTCTGCTGGATGCCATCGTAGAGCATATCCCCGCCCCCAAGCAGGAGGAGGGAACCCTGCAGATGCTTATCACATCACTTGACTACTCATCATACACCGGACGTATTGCAGTGGGCCGCGTAAACCGTGGCACTCTCAACGAGGGTATGACCTGCACGCTGGCACACCGTGACGGCAGCAAGGAGAAAGTCAAGATCAAGGAACTCCACGTATTTGAAGGTATGGGCCGCAAGCGTGTCCAGACCGTTGAGGCCGGTGATATATGCGCCATCGTAGGTCTTGACAAGTTTGAGATAGGTGATACCATCTGCGATGCCGAGAATCCCGATCCACTGCCACCTATCGCAATTGATGAGCCTACCATGAGTATGCTCTTCTCCATAAATGACTCACCTTTCTTTGGAAAGGAGGGTAAGTACGTTACCTCACGTCACATCCAGGACCGTCTGAACCTGGAGCTTGACAAGAACCTGGCTCTGCGCGTACGTCGTACCGAGGAGGATGGCAAGTGGATTGTATCGGGCCGTGGTGTGCTGCACCTTTCTATATTAATAGAGACCATGCGCCGTGAGGGCTATGAGCTGCAGGTTGGTCAGCCTCAGGTTATCATGAAGGAGATTGACGGCAAGACCTGCGAGCCTATCGAGGAACTCACCATCAGCGTACCTGAGGAGTTCTCAAGCAAGATGATTGACCTGGCCACCAAGCGTAAGGGTGAGATGACATCAATGGATACCCAGGGTGACCGCGTAGTCATTGTGTTCGATATCCCGTCACGCGGTATCATAGGCCTGCGTACCAACGTGCTTACCGCATCTCAGGGTGAGGCCGTGATGGCACACCGCTTTAAGGAGTATCAGCCCTACAAGGGTGACATAGAGCGCCGTTCAAACGGATCCATGGTAGCAATGGAGACCGGAACCGTATTTGCATATGCACTTGACAAACTGCAGGACCGCGGTAAGTTCTTTGTGAACCCGCAGGATCAGGTATATGCAGGTCAGGTGGTTGGAGAGCACGTTCATGAGAAGGATCTGGTAATCAACGTTACCAAGAGCAAGCAGCTCACCAACATGCGTGCCAGCGGTGCCGATGAGAAAGCACATATCGCTCCTCCCGTGATTTTCTCACTTGAGGAGGCTCTGGAGTATATCAAGAACGATGAGTATGTAGAGGTTACTCCCAAGAGCATGCGTATGCGTAAGATCATACTTAACGAGCTGGAGCGCAAACGCGCCGCAAAATAACCCTATCTGCCGATGAAAAGGGGCATTTCTGCAATAATGATACTGTTTTTGCTGCTCGCGTCATCATGCGGGCGCAAAAACATGTTCATACTGCGCGGAACTGTCCAGGATGATACGGACTCAATACTGGTAACCGGATTTGACTCCAGATTTGACCGTATAGACACCATTTTCTGTAAAGACGGCAGGTTCGAGTGGAGGCTCCGCCCGGACACCGTAACCACACTTTTGTTTGTACTGCCCGATGGCCGCCGATATCCGGTATTTGCCCAGAAGGGCGTGAAATCCATGATGGATATACCTGCTCAGCCGGACCGCATCAGCGTATCGGGCGGAGAGTACAATGATTCTTACCTGTCATTCAGCCTGGCAGCAGCTGCAGACACCGCCATGGAACAGACATTCGCCAGGATTGACTCTTTCATAACACGGGATCCTTTCTCTGAGATTACCCCGTACCTTATCTATGAACAGATGATACAGAGGTATCATGCTGACGAGAAGGAGACATCCAAACTCATTACCCGTATGAGCGGTAACATGCAGGATGCACCCTATCTGGCTGCGCTCAAGACAGAATTCAAGGGAGGAATGCCCAGTGATGCATACCTGGAGTCATGGGAGGTGAGAGACTCTCTCAATGAGAAATTCAGGCTGCCGCCCACAAATGACGGTTCACAGACCACCTACCTTATGATATGCGTCTGGGCCACTTGGGCCGGAAATGAAGGATTCAAGGCAAGACTTGACATTGATTCCATCAGGACAAAGTATGCCGGCAGGAACCTTAATGTGGCAGACGTATCAATTGACGTAAACACCCAAAAATGGAAAGAGGCTATCTCTAAGGATACCCTTGACTGGTTCTCATACATAGATAACCAGGGATGGGAAAGCAGGATTGCAAGAAGCTGCAATCTCACGGAGCTGCCTGTATTCATACTGCTGTCAAGCAGCAAAAGAGCCCTGTACTGTACCAGGTCACTGGCCGATATGGACAAGGAGCTGAACAGAAGACTACCTAAAAAAGAAGATATCAAGAAAGATTCCAAAAAGAAAAAATGATTACATTTGAAACCGATGCCAAGGTTTCATCACACTTGTTTTGCAAATAACCATTACCAATAACCAATCTATCCATGCTTATCAAAGTATCCGGTGCGGCGGTCCAAGGGATTGACGCATACATCGTAACCATTGAGGCGAGCACATCTCGCGGTATCAGATTCTTTTTAGTGGGACTGCCTGACAGCGCAGTAAAAGAGAGCCATGAACGTATAATATCGGCGTTTCATGCAAACGGCTACAAATTCCCCTCATGCCAGATGATCATCAACATGGCTCCTGCCGACATACGTAAGGAGGGGGCAGCTTATGACCTGCCTCTTGCCATCGTCATCATGGCATCGGGAGGGGAGGTATCGACCTCAATGCTTGATGATTACATCATCATGGGCGAGATGGGGCTTGACGGTACCCTACAACCGGTAAAAGGCGCACTGTCAATGGCCATCAAAGCCAGGACTGAAGGCTACAAAGGCATCATCCTGCCTATCCAGAACGCCCCCGAGGCTGCAGTCATTGACGGCTTGCAGGTATACGGAGCCAATAATCTGAGAGAGGTTGTAGACCTCCTGAATGACAGGCCGGGCCATATTGTCCCTCTTGAAAAACCAACCTCATTCAACTCCCTACAGGCAAGCGCATACCATGCCGATTTTGCCGATGTAAAAGGCCAGAGCACGGTAAAACGGGCCCTTGAGGTAGCAGCGTCAGGCGG
This sequence comes from Bacteroidaceae bacterium, assembly GCA_045220475.1. Lineage (GTDB taxonomy): Bacteria > Bacteroidota > Bacteroidia > Bacteroidales > Bacteroidaceae > Colenecus. The sequence goes on along the minus strand of JBGUVW010000066.1, from coordinate 1,079 downwards.
TCACAACCTTATCATGATAGGCCCTCCGGGCAGCGGTAAATCCATGATGGCCAGGGCTATGCCTTCCATCCTGCCTCAGCTCACCGAGGAAGAGAGCATTGAGACAACCCGCATTCACTCAGTTGCCGGATTTACCGGCCACGGAGGTGCCCTGATAACAGAGCGACCCTTCCGCCATCCGCACCACACCATAACCAACGTGGCACTTACCGGTGGCGGCAGTAACGGACACCCTGGCGAGATATCACTGGCACACAACGGTCTGCTATACCTGGACGAGCTCCCGGAGTTTACCCGCTCAGCCCTTGAGGTGTTACGCCAGCCGCTTGAGGACAGGACAATAGTTATATCAAGAGCCAAGTACAGGGTTGAGTACCCGGCATCATTTATGCTGGTAGCATCCATGAATCCATGCCCATGCGGCTACTACAACCACCCCACCAAGGAGTGCCATTGTACGCCTACGGTCATAGAGCGTTATCTGGGCCGTGTATCAGGTCCGCTCATGGACCGCTTTGACCTGCAGTGCGAGATACTGCCCGTGGGGTTTGATGACATGTCGTCCGACCGCCAGGCCGAGACCAGTGCCGTGATACGTGAGAGAGTGATAAAGGCCAGAGCGGTGCAGGCGGCCCGATTTAACGGTGAAAAGGGCATTTATTGCAATGCTCAGATGGATTCACGCCTGCTGCGCAGGTATGCCAAGGCTGAGCCTGCGTCAATCCGCATGCTGGGAGAGGCCATGAACCGCCTGAATCTGTCGGCCCGCGCCTATGACCGCATCCTCAAAGTCTCCCGCACCATAGCCGATATGGATGAATCAGACACCATCCAGCCCCATCACATAGCCGAGGCAATAGGTTACCGCAGTCTTGACCGCGCCTCATGGGGTAAGTAAGGCCTCATTTAGCAGAACTTTTTGGGGTGTCAGTATCTGAAACAACGCAGGACTGTCAATTGGGGGACAACGTTCCGCAGCTACTCCGAGCCCTTCCGGACCCTAAACGGCGAACTCGTCCTCATAGTCCCCCTTCGGGGGCCTAACGTTCCTCGAACAAACCCCGTTCTTAACGGGATCC
>JBGUVW010000065.1:0-22173 GCA_045220475.1 Bacteroidaceae bacterium | reverse complement strand
GCGTACGTATGGTAAACTGGGATCCAAAGGCTCAGACAGCTCTGAGTGATGGGGAGGTAGTTTACAAGGAGGAGCACAGCAAGCTGTACTACCTCAAGTATTACGTTGCCGATGCAGCCGAGAACCCCGTTAAGACCACCGGAGCAGAGGGCGAAATCGTGCATAAGGATGCCAAGGGCTACTACGCAGTGGTTGCCACCACACGTCCCGAGACCATCATGGGTGATACCGCCATGTGCATCAACCCGGCCGATCCCAAGAACGGCTGGTTGAAGGGCCACAAGGTTATCGTTCCTCTGGTTAACCGCGTAATACCTGTAATTGAGGATGATTATGTTGACATCGAGTTCGGTACCGGTTGCCTTAAGGTAACTCCTGCCCATGATGTCAATGACTATATGCTGGGTGAGAAGTACAACCTGGAGATCATAGATATATTCAACGACAACGGTACCCTGAGTGAGAAGGCCGGTCTCTATGTAGGTATGGACCGCTTTGCCGTAAAGAAGCAGATTGCCGTTGACCTGGATGGTGCAGGCCTGCTGGAGAAGATGGAGGACTACACCAACAAGGTGGGTTACAGCGAGCGTAACCCGGATACCGTAATTGAGCCCAAGCTCTCAATGCAGTGGTTCCTCAAGATGCAGCATTTTGCCGATATGGCTCTGCCTCCTGTAATGAATGATGAGCTCAAGTTCTATCCGCCCAAGTACAAGAACACCTACCGCAACTGGCTGGAGAACATCAAGGACTGGTGCATTAGCCGTCAGCTCTGGTGGGGACACCGTATCCCGGCTTACTTCATGCCCAAGGGCGGGTTCGTAGTAGCCGAGACAATTGATAAGGCAGTTGAGCTGGCCCGCGCCAAGAGCGGTGACAACAGCCTGACAGCTGCTGACCTGCGTCAGGATGAGGATGTGCTGGATACATGGTTCAGCTCATGGCTCTGGCCTATCAGCCTGTTTGACGGCATCAACAACCCCGATAACGAGGAGATCAACTACTACTATCCCACAAATGACCTGGTAACCGGCCCGGATATCATATTCTTCTGGGTGGCACGTATGATCATGTCGGGTTACGAGTACAGACACGATATGCCTTTCCGCAACGTATACTTCACAGGTATCGTTCGTGACAAGCTGGGCCGTAAGATGAGTAAGTCACTCGGCAACTCACCTGATCCTATAGGCCTGATTGAGCAGTACGGTGCCGATGGCGTACGTATGGGTCTTATGCTCTCTGCTCCTGCCGGTAACGACATACCGTTTGATGAGGCTATCTGCGAGCAGGGCCGTAACTTCAACAACAAGATATGGAACGCGTTCCGTCTTACACAGACCTGGACCGTTGCCGATATAGAACAGCCAGAGAGTGCCAAGGTTGCAGTGGAGTGGTTCCGCAGCAAGCTTAACAGCACCGCAGCCGAGATGGATGACCTTATGTCAAAGTACCGCATCAGCGAGGCTCTGATGGCTGTTTACAAACTGTTCTGGGATGAGTTCGCAAGCTGGTACCTGGAGATCATCAAGCCTGTATACGGACAGCCCATTGACTCCAAGACATACGCTGCCACACTTGATATGTTTGAGCAGCTGCTCATGCTGCTGCATCCGTTCATGCCGTTCATCACCGAGGAACTTTGGCACGCAGTACGTGAGCGCAAGGACGGTGAGAGCATCATGAACCAGACTATCGTGGATCTTGTAAAGGGTAAGGCCGATGCAGCTCTGCTTGATCAGTTTGAGCAGGCCAAGCAGGTCGTTACAGAGATTCGCTCAGTACGCAAGGCCAAGAACATCGGCCCGCGTGAGCCGCTTACCGTTGAGGCTGTGGGCGCCAACCCGCTGGCTTCACTCAGCAGCATGATACTCAAGATGGCCGGACTGGATGAGATAGTCATAGTAGACGCCAAGAGTGAGGGTACTGCCGCATTCATGGTAGGAACCCAAGAGTATGCAGTACGTCTGGGCGGGCTCATTGACGTGGAGGCTGAGCTCAAGAAGATGCAGGCTGAGCTGGAGCACCTGGAGGGATTCCTCAAGGGTGTGAACGCCAAGCTTTCAAATGAGAACTTTGTGGCACACGCACCTGCCGCCGTTGTTGAGAACGAGCGCAAGAAACAGGCCGATGCCACTCAGAAGATAGCAACCATAAAGGAGAGCATGGCCGCTCTCAAGAAATAAATGGAAGAGAACAAATCAGGAAAGACCGGTCTGGTCATAGCCATCATAGCTATTGCTCTGCTGGCTACAACTGTAGTTTATCTGTTCCTGTCCGTAAGGGACAAGGGTCGTGAGATTGAGGAGATGTCACAGCTCTTTGAGATAGAGAAGGAGGAGATGGAGAATGAGTACTCCGGTTTTGCCGTGCAGTACGACGAGATGAAGATGCATATCTCAAATGACTCCCTGATACGTCAGCTGGACAAGGAGAAACAGCGTACCCAGCAGTTGCTGGAGGAGTTGCGTCAGACCAAGGCTACCAATGCCGCCGAGATAAAGCGACTCAAGAAAGAGCTGGCAACCGTACGTGAGGTTATGCGTACATATGTCGTTCAGATAGACTCATTGGACCGCATAAACAAGCAGCTGGCCAAGGAGAATACCCGTGTACGCCAGCAGTATCAGGCCCAGACCAAGGTGGTTGAGCAGCTTACCGTCGATAAGCAGAAAGCCGAGGAGAAGGTGGCTCTTGCATCACAGCTGGATGCCGCCGCCATTACCATCACCCCGCGTAACAAACGCGGCAAGGAGGAGAAAAAGGTCAAGAACGTGACACAGTTCATGGTCAACTTCACCATAGTCAAGAACATAACGGTTCAGACAGGTGAGAAGACCGTCTATCTGCGTATCACCAAACCTGACGGAGAGGCCCTGGTAAAGGATGCATCCAATACGTTCCGTTATGAGAACGTGTCACTTGAATACTCTGCCAAGAAGTATATCGAGTATACCGGCGAGCAGCAGGAGGTAACCATGTACTGGGATGTGGAGGAGTATCTGAGTGCCGGTACATACACCGCTTACCTGTTTGTTGACGGTGTCATGATTGGCGAGCAGAGCGTTACACTTAACTAATCCCCATAGATGAGTTCATTTAAGGAACTTGGAGTATCGGCCCCGATACTCAAGGCAATAGAAGAGCTTGGATTTGAGCATCCCATGCCGGTCCAGGAGGCAGTGATCCCTTACCTTCTGGAGGAGGGCAGCGGTGATGTCGTGGCTCTGGCACAGACCGGAACCGGAAAGACTGCGGCATATGGCATACCGGCCATACAGAAGACAGATGTTGAGAGCTCCGATGCACAGTTCCTTATACTGAGCCCTACACGTGAGCTTTGCGTGCAGATAGCCAGTGACCTGGCCGATTTCTCCCATTACATAGAGGGCCTGCACGTGATACCTATGTACGGCGGCTCATCAATTGAGAACCAAATCCGCAACTTTAAGCGTGGCGCACATATCATTGTGGCCACTCCGGGCCGTCTCATAGACCTTATGGAGCGTGGCGTGGTAAGTCTTGACACCATCCGCACAGTCATCCTTGATGAGGCCGATGAGATGCTCAACATGGGATTCAGTGAGGACCTGGAGAAGATTCTCTCATCGGTCCCCGTAGAGCGTAAGATGCTCATGTTCTCGGCCACCATGAGCAAGGAGATACAGGCTATCTCAAAGAAGTACCTGCAGGATGCACGTGAGATTGTGGTTGGTACCCGTAATGAGGGCGCCGAGAACGTGAACCACGTCTACTACATGGTACATGCCAAGGACAAGTACCTGGCTCTGAAACGTATTGTTGACTACTACCCTTCAATATACGCAATCATATTCTGCCGTACCCGCATGGAGACGCAGGAGATTGCTGATAAGCTGATGCAGGACGGCTATAATGCCGATTCACTGCACGGAGACCTGTCACAGGCTCAGCGTGACCTTACCATGAACAAGTTCCGCAAACATCAGCTGCAGCTGCTGGTAGCTACCGATGTGGCAGCACGCGGTCTTGATGTGGACAACCTCACGCACGTTATCAATTTTGGTCTGCCCGATGACATTGAGAACTACACCCACCGCAGCGGCCGTACCGGTCGTGCCGGCAAGACGGGAACATCAATATCAATCGTCAATCTTAGGGAGAAGGGTAAGATCCGATTCATAGAGAAGGCCATAGGCAAGCAGTTCGTACAGGGCCAGATGCCTACCGGAACCCAGATCTGTGAGAAACAGCTCTATAAGGTGATTGATGACCTGGAGCGCATTCAGGTTGATGAGGAGCAGATTGAAAAGTTCCTGCCCGATATATTCCGCCGTCTGGACTGGATGGACAAGAACGATATCATAAAGCGTATCGTGACCCGTGAGTTCGGCAGGTTTGTCCGCTACTACAAGGATGCCCCGGAACTTGAGGAGGTAACCCATAAGGAGGCCGATGAGGAGAAACGCAAGAAGAAGGACCGTCACCGTGCTCAGAAGGGTTATACCCGCTTCTTTATCAACATAGGCAGGAAGGATCACGTTCAGCCTGTCCATATCATTGAGATGCTCAACCGCAACGTAGCCGGACGCGTGGATGTGGGCCGCATAGACCTGATGCAGAACTTCTCATTCTTTGAGTGTCCCCAGGAGTACACCGAGGAGATACTCACAGGCATGGAGGGAGTCAACTACAAGAGCCGTCAGGTTCATGTAGAGGTGGCTGAGACCCGCTCGGAGGATGGTCAGCCGACAGAGGAGAGACCCGCTAAAGAGCGTAAGCCCCGTAGGGAAGACAAACCCCGCCGTGATGATAAGCCCGTAAGGGAGAAAAAGTCCAATCGTGAGGAGAAACCCCGCAGAGAGAGTAAGCCCACCCGTGAGGAGAGAGCCTACCGCGAGGAAAAGACCGCCCGCGCCCCCAAACGTGCCCCCAAGGTTCAGGTAGCACAGGATGATGAGTTCTGGCGCGATTTTGAACAGGGAGACTGGCGTCAGTTCTTTCGCTCCGATAACGGCAAACCCCGCCGCGGTGCCGGCCGCAACGACTCCAAGCCCTCCAAGCACAAGGACAAGAAATCAACCCGCAAGGAAAAGGTCAACGGCCGCAAAACCCGCCGGTAAAACCCATAGGGGACGGTTCTGTGCGCGAACAGAACCGTCCCCTACGCGAAAGGGTATATCCTAAGATAACCGTAATTAGTTTAACGAGTACTTCTCAACGAAATATGATATAAAACTAATGTTTTGTTTATCCTTGAAGTAATAAATCACTTCTCCCCCATTTACCAATTCAATTATTTTTCCATTATCTGGTGACAGAACAAAGTTATGCTCCAAAGAATCGGCCATAATGATAATTGGCATTATCTTCCTTTTGCTTCGTTCCCATGAACCATCAATGATTCTGTTCCAATGTTTCTTTACTTTAGTTGCATTATTAAGCATGGATTCCAGAATCATAACATCTTGTTTCTTAATCTGAATTAAATCTAAGTTTTTAACATACTTTTCTGGATTCTCAAAAAAATAAGTAACATTACCAGGATTGACAACTCCCCACGAATTGCCATAATACGTTATTCTATCTATATTCACAGGCAATTTAATTGGATTCTTATAGCCATATTTTTTACTGACACTATATCTCATTGCAAGATTTCCCAATGCCATCTTTTGCTTTTCATTAATGAAGATGTAGTCTATCCTATAATTATCATCCAATATCTCTGTCAAGATAGATCGATCTCGGACTATAAAGAAATGGTTTGTAGAATCAATCTTTATAATCATTGACATAAATATTGTCATTCCTTTTGCTGTGCTCAAATCACGTCCATGGAATTTAAGTTTCAACGCCGCATTATTGATCAATGATTCAATCTCATTTATTTCCCTATCATTTAACTGGATAAGTTCATCGTCAAAGCCATGCTGTTTGGGATTAACAAAGAAGTCATATGCTTCAACAGGCGTATAAGCGCTGAATGCAAAATCTTTATAAGCCTTTGCATCTTCAACCATAACTTTTGAAAATGAAGACATCGTATTGACAACCAATAATGTAAACAATAAAATAGATTTCATTCTAAACAAACATTTGTATAATAGCTAAACATATATGATCTCAATCCTCCTTCAATCTGAAGGTGTAATAAAAGCGGATGGAAACCTAAAACTGGAACTCCTGATAAAGTAAGAGCCCTTGCGGCTTGCATCGAACAATTATTTAGTAATAAATTATAACGAGGTGTATGATTATTAAGATAATTGCTATGATACAAAATAATTCATAACTTTGTAGACCCGATTTCTGGACTAACTGCCTGAATGAAGGGACTGAAGGTATAGTTGCGTTGATACTTTACGAGGGTGCAGACGCTCTATCATTTCTTTTTTGTCCCTTATGTCTTTATGATTACAAAATGGGAACGTATAAGCCGTAATCCGTCATAAAAACTCGCGTCATCCTTGTCATGTATGAAACCACAATGAAAAAGGCTCTACGCTTAGCTTGCTCTCTTTTGCAATCGTTGCAAACTTAGAAAAAAATGGCTCTCAGTATTATTTGAGCGCTCTTAAAACTCGTTAATTGTGGTACAAAAACATTAGTATGGGGCCTTTATAATATGCATGTGTCTAAAAATTAGACGTTTTTAGGGCAAGACTGAGGTTTTTGCCCTTTTTGTTTGTTTAATGGGGTGGGGATGGGATAAATTTGGACCTGAAAATAATTTAGTCCTAAGTATGTTATTTCATTATCTCAAAATGGCATTCCGTAGTCTGGGCAAGTACCGGATGCAGAATATCATATCAATTGTTTGCCTCTCTGTAGCATTGTTCTGTTTCAGCATCAATCTCTATTTCTCACGTTCATTCATTGAGATGGATGACTGGCTGGATGATGACAGGATTGTTTGCCTTAGAAACGAACTCATTCCTAGCGTGAATCCGGGATTGGCAATGGAGATTGTCAGGCAGAAACCTGAAGTGGAGTGCATGTTCCGCTATGAGTCACGAATATGTGGATGGCATGAGACCGACAGGTTGGGAGAGAGTGAGAATACGGATAATTTCATATTTGCAGATGCCACTCTCAAGGATGTGCTGGGGCTTAAACTGTTGGCCGGAAACTGGGAGTCTGTCATAAATAATAACTCAATGTATACATTGGTTCTGACAGAGTCCTTTGCAAAACAGCATTACGGAACTATAGACAGTCTGATAAGGCATCAGCTGTTCATGGCCGATGCTAGGGGAGTGGTCAACGTGATGGGTGTCATTGAGGACCTTCCATACGCCAATTCAATATCGGGATACAAGCCGGTTGCAGGCTGGATTTTCACGAATGAAGGTTTTTCCGCATTTTCAGGCACCAATGTCCTTCTTAAACTGAAAGAGGGGGTTGACGCGGATGCGTTTATCAGGAGTTTCTATGAAGAGCAGACCGACGCGGATAACACGAAGGTAAGGAAATACAGATTCCGTGATGAGAGAGGTGGCGTATATCCCGTCAGAATTAATCAGAAAAATGCAGATAATTCTACCCGTCTGCTGATTCTGCTTTTGATTACGATGCCGGGTACGCTGATACTTATTGTGGCGTTGTTCAACTATTTCCATCTGCTGGCCAACAGCATACTGTCAAGCAGACGTGAATATGCATTGAGACGAATAAACGGTGCGCGTACGGTAGATATGTGGCTTATGGTAAGCATACAGATCATTATCACCACCATACTGACGGGTGCACTAAGCCTGATAATTGCACGTTATGTAACTCCGTTGATCAGTATAAGCCAGTCATCGGGTTCGGGGGCAAGGGTAACCTCACTCGTAATTGATACTGATGTAGTTCTTAAGCATACAATGCAGTATATCCTGATGCTGATAGCCGTAGGGCTGGTTCTGGCCTGGATTGCCGTAATGCGCCTTAGAAGTGCCGATATGGGTAATATGATCAAGCGTCATTACGGTGGCCGCAATGTAATGATCGGTATACAGCTTACCGTGGCGCAACTGGCCATTACTATCCTGGTGGCTCTGTCACTTAAGGTAAGAGCCAACCTGAATGAACCCTATTCATGGCTCAGCAAGGAGGATAAGACATGCATCATAACAGACAGACAATTCTATACCAGACGCCATCTCAGCGAGATAATTGAGAGGGAGACTTCAAGTCTTAAGTCCCTTCCGTATATCACCAACGTATCCTTTGTTCCCGATGAGTATCTGCGTGGAAACAACTCCCTGACCACGGAGTATTCAAAAGGAAACAGCCTGGACGATGAAATGAACTGTACCAGGGTAGTCCTCAACTCTGAGATGATGGATATTCTGCAGATACCCATCAGGGAGGGACGCATGCCTGTAAAGAAAAATGAGATACTGGTGGATGACTATTTCATTGACGTGTTCAGATTAGGTATAGGCGATACAATCCGGGTGCGTGACCTGACCGATAACTATGCAGGTGACGTGGCTGATTATGATATGGCAGGCGGGTGGATTCCCCTGGTAATTACCGGCCGTATAGATAACGTGCGTGAAATGGCGGAGTTCTTCCGTGTCTTGAAAAAGCCTACCGTCTATTTTAACTGGGAGGTCAATGAAGGCCATATTGTAACCAGGTGCCTGCCCGGTTACCAGAAAGAGACAAAAGAGGCTATCGTAAAGGCTCATTATCCCTATGCAAAGGAGGATGCCAATCTGAGTCTGGATGAGGCGTGGTCTTTATATGATTATCTTGACGACAACAACAATACCTGGAACAATATCGGTTTCATGGCATGGATAGTGGCTATCATAACTCTCATAATCACTCTGCTGGGCGTCTACTCGGCCATATCGATCGATACTACCCGCCGCCGCAAGGAGATGGCACTGCGCAAGATAAACGGCGCCGTAACCGCCCAGATAGCATTGCTGTTTGCCAGGTTGTATATGAAACTGTTTGCGATATCATCGGTAGTATCAATACCGCTCAGTGTATTCGTCATAAAAGGGATGATCCTTAACGGCCGATATGACAAGGGTGCCGGATATGCTATAATCTTCTATCTTTTTGTACTTGCGGTAATGGTAGCATTCGTAGCCCTGACCATAGGATTCAAGATACGCCGCATAGCCCGTGAGAATCCGGCCGATGTGATCAAGAGCGAATGATCTTATACCAGGTTAAGTTCAGAGATCTCAGAAGCAAAAGCTTTCATGCTTTTTTCTATCCTGGAGGCTGTACGTTTAGACGGATGCCTGACGCCTGTTACATAATGACTTAACTGGCGTTGGTTGATACCGGTTATGCGCTCCAGCCCAGCAAGTGAAAACGCGTATGAGTAGTAATTGAGGAATGAAGCTACATCATACTGGAAAACGAACTTGATATCGGGAAATGTCTTACCTTCTGATGCATAGACGCGCTTCATATCCTCTACTCCGGCCATGAAGTCCTCCTCGGTTTCACGTGCAGTCTTACCTTCACCTATGCAACCGAACTCACAATTGTTGCTGGAAATATAAGCTGAATAATCGCCTTTAATTCCCCTTTCTATTGTTACTCTTACTGTTTTCATTTTAGTCCTGCATCTTTAAGTATACTCTTCAAAGTTCCGGGTTTAACCTCTTCTGATTTGTGATGACTAGTTTGGAAATACTTTCCAGTTTTGGGGCTATACCATGTAGGATGTCTCCCATTCTCATCACATAGTCTGCACCCAGCCTTCTTCAATAAGCGCTCAAGTTCATTGTATTTCATCGCAAAGATAGTAAAATTAATATCAAATCTGATAATTATTCAAGAAAAGTGTTTTCCGGCTTGTTACAAACAAGGTCGTTAAACAAGGTTTTCAATGTGCTAATATAATGATTGTTTATAATCTGGCGACAAGCTTTGAGATGAAGTGTCAAATAATTAGACGATTTTAGGCCTAAAAAGACGATTCGGGGATTATTAGTTGGAGAGAGCACGGTAAGGGCGGTACTTTTGAACTGTCAATTAAAACAAAGAAATATGAGACAGCTAATCAAAATATCGCTCTTCCTTGTTTTGCTGAACGTATCTGCCGCCGGCTATGCCGGTGGCGATACAGTTCGTCTTACGATGAGTGACGTAATCCGTATGGCACAGGAGTCATCGCCTCAGGCGGTGCAGGCACGTAACACGTTAGAGTCTGCCTGGCTGAGCTACCGCAGTTACAAGGCTGAGATGCTTCCCACGCTCTCCCTTTCATCATCTCCGTCACTCAATCACAGTACCAATTATGTCACACTCCCCGATGGCTCCGAGCATTACGCACAGAGTAACAGCCTCAGGAACAATCTGTCACTTGACCTGTCACAGAACGTAGGGCTTACAGGAGGTACAATATCGCTGTCGGCCAGTCTGAGCCGTCTGGACCAGCTGGGTGACAACCACACTCACAGTTACTACTCCCAGCCTTTGCAATTAAGTTTCTCGCAAAGCCTTAACGGCTACAACTCATTCAAATGGAGCCGTAAGATGGAGCCCATAGAGTACCGGATGGCGCGTAAGCAGTATGCCGAGACCATGGAACTGGTGGCATCACAGGCTACATCGGTGTTTTTCGGACTGGTATCGGCCCAGACAGATCTCGAGATTGCCAAACTCAACCAGGCCCACACGGATACTCTGTATACTTACGGACTGGGACGTTATAACATAGGTACCATAACTGAGAATGAACTGCTCCAGCTGGAACTGAACAAACTGAACCAGGAGACCAGCATAATATCATCACAGATGTCATTTGATGATGCGGTTGACCAGCTGCGCAATTTCCTGAACCTGACATCGGACACACAGATTGAGGTCATTCCTACCGATAGCATACCCCATTTCAGCGTGCCGTTGCAGAAGGCTATGGAACTTGCCCGCCAGAACAGTCCTGACATAGAGAGTATGGAACTGAACCGCCTGAGCAGCGAGAGCAATCTGGCTTATTCCAAGTCACAGGCCGGTTTCAAGGCATCTATTTATCTGAGTCTGGGATTGGCACAGACGGGCGACGAACTGCCTGAGAGTTTCCGCAACTTTAATGATGAGCAGTCTGTCAGGGTATCAATCAGCATACCTATACTGGATTGGGGGCGTGCACGCGGACGGGTAAGGATTGCTCAGAACAACCTGGAACTTACCAAAATGCGTATAGAGCAGAATGAGGTGAGTTTTGAGAAGACAGTTACCCGCGCAGTGAACCAGTTCAACCTGCAGGAGCGTCAGGTGGAGATTGCCCGCCGTACCATGGAGACAGCACAGCATCGTTATGAGGTGGCTCGTCACCTCTATGTGAGCGGAAACTCCACCATACTGGATCTCAATACCGCAACCACATCAAAAGATTCAGCCTACAGAGGTTACGTATCAGCACTGAGCCGTTACTGGCAGCTCTACTACACCATACGTAGCCTTACAGCATATGATTTTATGAATAATGAACATATAGAACAACAGATTGAATATGGATATTAAACTGCCCCCCAAGAAATGGTATGTAAAATACCGCATACATATAGTAGCCGGAATGCTGGGTATAGCACTCTTAGTGATGCTTATCAAGGTATCTACCGGACCCAGAGTAATGAGAATCAACTCTGACAGCGTACAGACAGCGTCCGTAACAAGCGGTGAGTTCTCTGAGTATGTGAATGCCGACGGCACTCTGCAGCCCATCCAGACCATTAAGGTCTACACCCGTGAAGGCGGATACGTGGAGAAGGTTCTGGTTCAGGATGGTGCCGTGGTGCACAAAGGTGATACCCTTATTATACTGAGTGACCCGGAACTGATGCGCACCATAGAGGCTGAGCGTGAGAAATGGCGCAAGCAGAACCGCACCTACCGTACCAGCATGATTGAGATGGACCAGCGCCGACTGTCACTGGCACAGAACATACTGCAGACAAAATATGAGCTCAAAAGGCTTGAAAAAGAGCATAACCTTGTAATTGAAGAGTTCAAGATGGGAATAAAGAGCAAGGCCCAGCTTGATGTGGCCGATGAGGAGTACAACTACAAGATGGAGACCGTACGCCTGCAACTGGAGAGCCGCCGTCAGGACTCAGTGCTCAACGCGATACGTCAGGAAGCACTGCAGGATGAACTTGAAGAGGGACGCCGCCAGCTCATCAATACTGAGGCACGCCTGAATGACCTTGTAGTGACTGCACCGGCCGACGGCCAGCTGAGCGGACTCTCACTTGAGCCCAGCCAGCGCATCAGCTCAGGTACCTCAATTGCCGATATCAAGCGGATGGACCAGTTCCGTATGCACCTGAGCATAAATGAGTTCTATATTGACAAGATAGCTGTGGGTCAGCCCGCTACCATCACTTATGAGAAAAAGAGTTATCCGATGGTCATCAGCAATACTGTTCCTGAAATCAAGGGCGGATCATTTGATGTATACCTTGTATTTACGGATTCCATGCCCGATAACGCCCGTATAGGTAAGACCTATCAGGCACGTATAGAGATGGGTGGCCAGGTACAGTCAGTCATCGTACCCAAGGGTAACTTCTATAACTTTACCCATGGAGCCTGGGTATTCCGTCTGAATGAGTCGCATACACATGCTGTACGTGTACCGGTAAGCATAGGCCGTCAGAACCCGCGTCACTTTGAGATACTTGAAGGGCTCAATCCGGGTGATGAGATCATAATTACCGGCTACGACCGAATTGCCGATGCCGATGAAGTTGTGCTTAACTGATTTAATACTATTTTTGAATATGATTTTGCACTATCTCAAATCCTCTTTCCGATATATGCGCAGGTTTGCGCTGCAGAACATCATCAGTATGGCGGGCCTTGCCGCCGGTTTCATGGTGTATGCATTTTCATCACTTTGGACAGGTTATGCCAACTCTTATGACAGCTATCACAAGGATGCAGACCGCATTTACACATTTACATATAATGAAGATGGCTATAGAGTTATAGGTAATGAGCGGACCCGCCGCAACGGAGATATTTTCTTTCATCTGTTCCTTGAGTACAGTCAGAAAAACATGCTTGACTCACTTGGCGTAGAATCTTTCATACGCTATGATGTTGAGGGTGGCGGTGGGATTTATGATGATGGCCCGACATGCTTGTGTATCGACTCATCTTTCATAGAGTATTTCAATCCCATCCTTTTGGAAGGTGACTGGTCATTCATGGATGATATGAGTAAAGTGGCTGTTTCAAAATCATACGCCGCAAGAGAGTATGGAGATGAATCGCCCATAGGTAAGACTCTTACAGTAAAGCGATCCCCGTATGCAAGAGAACGGCAATACACCATTGGAGCTGTCATGAATGATTATGAGCATTCCTATATTAAGTTTGACATGCTCAGGAGATTGGACAGCAGTTCTCTTTACTCTTACAAATGGCTGATATTCAAACTTAAGGAAGGAGTAACGCCTAAGGATATGCTGGCCCGTTGTGAGAACCCTATCCAGGTTATGTTCAGCAATACTCTGGAGAACGCCATGGCAGGTAAGACAATCATACCTCTAAAGGAGTTTTACAAGAATATTGCCGATGCCCGTGAGAGTTCATTCATAAAACTGGACGATCTGGGCATGTTGACAAAAGCAAGTCTGCTGATTCTCATATGTGCCATCGTAAACCATTTCACTTTCTTCCTGAACTATCTGCGTGGCCGCAGACGTGAGATGTCTCTGCGCAAAGTATATGGCGCATCAAACGGCAACAACGCTGTACAGCTGCTGTTTGAAAGCAGCATCCCTGTACTGATATCTCTTATTGTCAGTCTGATTCTTACAGTGACACTTAAAAAACCGTATATGCGGCTTGCCGATATAGATATGACTGACTCGTTCTATCTAAAGGGCAGCATAGGTATAATGCTGGCGGTTCTTGTCGTCTCTGTGGCACTAAGTCTGATTGAAATACTGGCAATAAACAGCAGGACCATCCAGTCAAACATTCGTCATACTGATGACAGGGCATTCCGTAGGATAAGCCTGGGCGTACAGATTGCATCGGGAGTGGTCCTTATGTTTGCTCTGGCTGTCATGTACCGTCAGTTCAGTTTCATGAGAAATAATGATTGGGGAACCAAGAGAAAGAATACTGCAATTGTTGTGTTCCCTCAGGATGACAGATATACTGAAGATGGAGATCTCTTTTGGGGAGACCTGTATCTGGATGAACTGGAACGTAAATACGGACTCAAGGACAGGATTTCTGCACTGCCCTTTATCGAAGGTGTCTTTATGAATTTTGCCGACATGTCAATACGTCATTTTGGAGAATCAGCATTAGTTTCGGCTAATATGAATCTTGATGACTTGCTCTTTCCGGATGTATATGGTTATCTCTATCCTGAGCTTATTGACCGTCTTGGATTGACAGTACTTGAAGGTGCCATCCCCATAGATGGAATCAGGGATGATGAGATAGTCATTACAGAGAACCTCCTGAAGGCTCTGGGAGGAAACAGTCTGGATGATATGCATGTATTATACATACTTCTGGATTATGACCCGGAAACAGGAGAAAGGACGAATGAGAGCATAATAATGCCCTTCAATATCGTAGCTGTCATAAAGGACATTCATGTAGTCAACTATGATGATATTCCTACCCAGATCATACTATGTAACTATCGTAACAAATATCTTATTGATAAACACAGTTATGGTACTGACCGCGCAGGCGGCTCCGTTAACGGGGAACTGTCAGTGATGTATAAACCCGGTACAAAGAAACAGTTTGAATCAGCAATCAAGACCATGATGGGCAGCCTGGGTATTGAATACAAGATCCAATATCCTAACGATGATTTCTTTAATCATCTGTCAAAGGACAGGAATCTAACCAGGATGCTTCTGATACTATGTCTGGTCAGTATCTTCATAGCATTGTTCGGAGTATTCTCACAGATATCACTCTCATGCATGGAGCGCAGACGTGAGATTGCCATCCGCAAGACTCATGGTGCCAAGATTCGTGAGATATTAGCCATATTTGCACGAGAGTATGGTATCATATTCCTGATCTCATCAAGTTTGGCTTTTGTACTGGGATATATCGTAATTCACCGCTGGGTACAACAGTTCTATTATCAGGCCGGTATAAGTTGGTGGATATACCTGGCGGTATTTATGTTCACAGCTCTGGTGATTGTGGGGACAGTTCTCAACCGCGTACTCAAGACCGCCCGCGAGAATCCGGCCGATGTAATCAAGAGCGAATAATTTTACTATCTTCGCGGTGTTATGACTGATGCTAAGATTCTTGTGATTGATGATAACACAGCTGTGTTGAGCACACTTAAGATAGTCCTTAAGTGCGTATTCAAGACCGTTGTGGCGGTGAGTGACCCTCAGCTTATCCCGGCTCTGATAAGTGCCGGCGATGTGGATGCGGTTCTGCTGGATATGAACTTCGGATCCGATAAACTGGACGGACAGGACGGCCTGTTCTGGCTGGACCGCATAATGAACCGCAGCAAGCTTGATAACCCGCCGGCCGTTGTCATGATCACGGCATTCGGTGATGTGGGCCTGGCTGTTACGTCACTTAAGAAAGGTGCGCTTGATTTCATCCAGAAGCCCTGGGATAACAATGACCTGATACGCAAGCTGCAGGAGGCTATAGCCAAACGTGATGCGCTCTATGCCGAAAAACAGCGCAATCCTGCCCCGCAAGAGGAACCCAAGGAGCAGGAGGCACCCAGCTCACTTGATGAGATGGAGAAACTGACCATCCAACGGGTACTGGAGTCCAGCGGACGCAATCTCACCACAGCTGCCGAGAAACTTGGTATAACACGTCAGACATTGTATAACAAGATGAAACATCATGGCATCGTATAGCCGTCATTACACTCTGCATGTGACGGCATCAGTTGTCCTGACTATGGCTCTGCCGGCCGTGGCTGTGTGGCTCGTTACAGCGGGCCATATTCCTTTTGCGGTGCTGGCATCAATACTCGCCGTCACGGCTGTTGTCCGGCTCATCAGACTGGTACGCTATCCCATATCGCAGACTGAGATGATGGCACGGGCCATAAAGAACAATGACCTGATGCTGCATATACCAGAGACTGATGACGTGCTTCTGCATCAGGCATCGGCCGATATGAACCGCATTCTGCTCTCTTACCGCCGTGACCAGAATGAGCTTGAGACGCGCAAGAACTACTACGACCGCATACTGCGCGTGATGACCCATGAGTTGCGCAACACGGTCACTCCCATAGTATCGCTGACTGATTTCATGATTGAGAATCCAGATGCCCAGACAGAGGAGGACCGCAGGGAGGCTATAGGCATTATTAACAGCCAGGCACATAACGTATGCAGTTTCCTGGAGTCTTATCGCCAGCTCACCGTGTTGGCACAGCCTTCAATGACCGATATTCCCGTATTCCGCATATTCAGCAACCTGCAGACTCTGCTCAAGGCCGAGCCGGGTGCAGAACGGGTTCATTTTGAGACTGCCGGTGATGTTGTTATCCATGCAGACTCCAGCCTTATCCCTCTGGCGCTCATAAATATCATACGTAACGCTATACAGGCAACTGATGAGGTTGAGGACGGTCAGATAACCGTTCTGGCATCGGCCCCCGGCGGCAAGCCTTGCATCACCGTTACCAATAACGGACCAGAGATACCGGAGAGCCAGATAGAGCAGATATTCATGCCGTTCTACTCTACCAAGAAGAGGGGAAGCGGCAGTGGTATAGGACTTGCCCTTTCACGTCAGATTATGCAGCTTCACGAGGGTACTCTTTCCTGCTCGTCGCATTATCCGTATACCACGTTCACGTTCCAATTCAGTTAATGCTCTCCTTGAAAGGAGTGAGCAGGTCATTCGCTCTTGATCAGATCGGCCGGATTCTCACGGGCGGTGGAGAGCACGCGGTGGCCTACGGTCAGGCAGATTACGAGTGCCATTACAGCAAAGATTGAGGCGAAAATCCACCAGCTGACGGGGGCCTGCAGCCGGAACTGTTTCATCCACTCCCTTACTACGGGATAACCCACCATAAAGCCCAATGCCGATGATACGATGAACAGGATGCCGTAGTCACGTGCAAATATGGAGAGTATGTCACTGACCCTTGCACCGTGTACCTTGCGTACGGCAATCTCGCGTTTTTTCTCCTGGCATGAGAGTGCCACAATGGAGTATATTCCGGCAAGTGATATGATCAGGCAGATTAGGCCCAGGACCTCAATCAATGATGTGAGGTGACGGTCATTCCTGAGAGTCTCATAGAAACTGTCCTCAGTAAAATCAAGCTTATAATCCAATCCTGTACTGCTCATTATATCTGTAATCCTGCCGACCAACTCTTTCCTTGTTCCGGGTTTATATGTCAGGGCGATGAGAGCATCGGACCATCCCAATGACTGGCCCATAATCCTGGTGTTACCGGGCGCACAGAGTATATAGCTCTCGGGAGCCATATTGAACTCTGTCAGATACAGGTCACTTATTACGGCTATCACCTGGAAGGTGTATGATACATCTCTTTTTTCACCTCCTATTATTCTTGCCTGGCCATCTTCCCAAACCCATCTGGAGGGTGTGGTATATTGTCTCCTGATCGTTATTACAGGCTCATCGGCAATATCGCCTAATCCCAGCTCACGCTGCAGATTCCGTGTGATTACTATCTCATCATCCCTGAGAGGCCGGTTGGGAATTGCTCCGTCAAGAACATTCAGAGAGAGATAATTCATAAATGTGGTATCTATAATATCCAGATAATTTGTCCTTATGTTATCATCTCCGTTTATCCATATTCCATTCTTCTTGAATACTTCAAGAACGGTTCTGTATATGTCATTGATATCACCAATGCCGGTGTAGATGTCATTTACACATGGAATACCTTTGAGCTTTGATGTCAGGCCATATAACCCGTCAATGCGGTTCATATAATCTGTGCCATTCTCGTCACTCACTCCCGGGAAATCTTCATCATCCATAAAAGCGTAACCGCCGAAACCTGAGAATTGATAACTGTCAGGATTGATTATGGTGAGTGCAGCCGTATCATTCACCCTTATTCCCCAGTTGTTGTTCCTTAGAAAACGGAACTGATGCAGAAATGTGAAAACCACAAACGCAAACAGCACGCTTACGAATATCTGGATACCTATGCTTATGTTGCGGAATGTCTTGCCCGTCTTTCTTACCAGCGTGCTCTGCATGGTGCGGCGTCTTACCATACCCACCGATATGATGCTGACCACCATGGAAAAAGCAAAGGCAAGTGCTATCACAGCCAGACTTCCCCACATAACATATCCGCCGGTCATTCCTATATCCGCCATCCTGCGGAAAGGCTCCTTAAGGAAAAGTACCGTTATGAATCCAAGAATGGATGCTATACCCAGAACAATACCGGACTCAACCGCCATCATACCCATGACAGACCTTCCTGTTGCACCATGAACAATCCTGAGAACCATCTCATGTTCCCTGTTCCTTACCCTGTTCAGATTAAAGAGCAGGAAATTCACAAGGGCGCACAGCGTGAGCAGCAGGCTTGCCCATGCAAACAATCCGGCATGCTCATATCCTATGTACATGACAACGGAGAAGGCACGTTTATGAACGTCTTTGATAGGGATCAATTGTAGCTTAATGTCATCAACCCATATGTTTCTGTTGTTCAGGACATTGGTGATCGAATCAGAGAGCATGTCCGTATCAGTTCCGCCATGTATCTTAAAGAATACGTTAGGACATCTTTCCAGCTCGTCATAAATAATAGGCAAACCATTCATCTCACCACCTATGACTCCTGATGAGATCGTAGGAAAGAGATGCATGGTCAGTATGTCAAAACTAAGATGTGACGGTCCACGGAATGGAGATATGACGGCACATACGGTCTTCCCGAACAGCTCCTGCCCTATAGGGTCCATACCGGGAAACCTCTCTTGGGCATATGATTGTGATATGGCCACATAATTGCTGTCACGCATAAAGCTCCGGTTGCCACTGACCGGACTGAGGTCAAAGAACGTAAAGAACGTGGTGTCAGCTATCAGTTCCTCCACATTATCATGATGCCGGTAGTTCCACTTGGTATATGATTCCACCTCACTGAACTCCAGTAACGGGTTCAACATCTCGGGAGTGAACTGCGGAATATAAGGCACAGGACTATAGGGAGACTCCTCAAGCAACGTATAAATCCTGTCCCCATCCTTATGGAATGTGTCAAATGACTCCTCAAAATGGATCCACAACGCGGAGAAACTAAGGCAGACAAGGCCCGCGGCAAGCCCCAATACGCTGACCGTATTCTGGAGGGCATACTTGCGTATATTGCGCAGCGCGACGGTTAAAAAATGGCGGAACATAACAAGGACTATTGATTTATGTTTATTCCCGTTTTATTACTATGGCAGGATTGGTGCGCATAATGGCGCGGATCTTACTGAATACTGAGAGCACCACAATCACCGCTATTACAACCAGCGTTACCGGTGCAATCCAGACTAATGATTTTGAATACCCCTCAATAGCTATTGTTGCAAGGATTCCTATGGGGAATGCCACAGCCAGGATTATGCAGTAGGGCTTGATGAACAGGGCCATGATATTCCTGGCCTTTGCGCCGTTGATCTTGCGCAGTGCCACCTCCTTGCGGCGAATGTTTGTTTCGGCCGATATGGACGATGTCACGCTCAGGATTACCAACAATATGCAAACTATTCCGCCAATCTGGAAGCCCAATGCCCCGAACCTGAATTCATCATCGCTATATTTGGGTATGGATTCTATCCTGATATCCTCCATGGATGTGGGATTGGCCTCATCCCAGGCATTGCGCAAAAGAGTCTCTGCTTCTGATTTTGAGACACCCTCACGGAACCTTATAAAGAAGTTTGTATGATAGTCCGATACGGGATCATACTTGAACAGTCCGCCTATATCTCCACCTATCACATAAGGATCACCTAACATATAGTGCTCATACACTCCGGTTATGTTAATGGAGGTAACCCCATTGAAGCCTGATACGGTTATGTTGCTCAAATCCACGCCGTCTCTAAGATATCTCTCATACGTGCGCCTGTCTATCAGGTAACCGCTTGACGGATGCGCAGGATCAAGCCATTCAATGGGGATATTGAAGATGTCAAAATATCGGATATCAGAACCTTTCACGAACAGCCACTCCATTTTGCCCTGGACATTGAACTGATCTACCCTTGATCCATTCCAGTCGCTCTCAGAAGATACCATCTTTTCAACCTGCGGCATCCTGCTGACCATATTGCAGAATACGTGCTGATTGTCCGTATATGAATCACCTTCCTCTGTCCGGACATAGAATGTCCTGCTGCTTTCTGACTTGGAGAGTGGGTTGTATGGTCTCGGCGCGGTAATTTCTATTGTAATTACCGATGCCAGAGCAAGAACGGCAACCGTGATCTCAAGGCCTATCATTATGTATTTGATGACCTTCCTTTCACTCTGGTGGACAAAGATCCTGTTCTTGAGGATACGTTTCTGTCCGGATACAGCCAAACGGCATACAACAACGCTTACAACCAAGACACATGCAATTGCCAATGTGTTGAGCCACGAGAGGTCTCCAAGATGGAAATAGCGGTCTCCCATATAGACGGTCTGGTTGACCCATGTGCAGACAAGGAGAGTAAGATATTGTGCAATTGCATAGGATATGGCCAGTATCACAATTACCTCGGCCATCATCATAAACGTGAGGCTTGCCGGTTTGGCTCCCAGACTGTATCGGATAATATTACCGCGGTTACGCTGTTTGAGCAACAATACCATATGCTTAAGGTAGTTGGTGACAGCCACCAGCAGCACAATTATGCTCAATATGCTCAGCAACACCCTTCCCATCCTGTCATTGGGAGCTTCATAGAAACGTGTCAGCTGGAGTATCTTGTTATTGCCATTATAGTCAGTTGTGATAGTGGTGCTCAGCTTGGTATTGACCTCATCCAGTGTGACACCCTTTGCCAGGGTAACATCGATATTGTAGAACGGCATGTTACTGACCTTCCAGTCATCGGAACAGAAAAAGGCATCAATACCAAGGCTGCGGCTCCATTTGTCATCACGTACTACATTGACTATCTGATACTCCTGGCCTTCCCTGAATGTCTCAGTACGTACAAGGCACTGGCTTATATCCTTGTCATATCCTATACGTTTAAGCAGTGATTCAGTTACCACGATTTCATTCGCGTTAGTGGGTACTCTGTCTCCGTAGAGAAGAGTGAGATTCCAATAACTGAAAAAATCACCCTCAATATAGGTTCCTTCAACAGGACCTTTTCCATAAACCTTGTAGGCATCCTCAAAGGAGAGATGAGCGTTCATATCTCCATGAACCGATACGGACTCTATCTGGGGTATATCCAGAAGGGTAAGGTAATTGCGGTATGGCAACTGACTGCGGTATACCTTCTCATTACGGTCTCCATGGTTGATGTTACCCGGTTCCTCCATGTAAACGAAATAGTTCCGCTCTTGGCCGGGAAGTCTGTTACTAAAGAAATCGTCATAGTTGATGCCGTAGTACAACATAGAGAACATGGTTGTACCTATGGCAAGGCAACATATACTGAGAAGGCTGTATACCCAGTTGTTGCGGATATTCCGCCAGGTAGTCTTAAGGTAATGGATGAACATATTGAGATTCAAAGAGAGTCTACAGGGAGAGAGTTCCGGTCAAGTGTTCTTTTACAGCGGCAGTTCCTTTACGATACTTCCGTCAAACAGGTTGATGATACGGTTGGCGTATGATGCATCGTGACGGCTGTGTGTTACCATTACGATGGTTGTGCCCTGCTGGTTGAGTTCCTTCAAGAGGTTCATTACCTCCTGACCGTTTACTGAGTCCAGGTTACCGGTGGGCTCATCGGCCAGTATCAGTTTGGGGCCTGCAATCACGGCACGGGCAATTGCCACACGCTGCTGCTGACCGCCGCTCAGCTGGTTGGGGAAATGCTTCTCGCGGTGCGATATGTTCATGCGCTCCATAACCTCCTCGGCACGGCGGCGACGCTCCTTGGCGGGTACGCCCATGTAGAGTAGGGGCAGCTCTATGTTCTCACGTACGTTAAGCTCATCAATAAGGTTAAAGCTCTGGAATACAAAACCTATCACACCCTTACGCAGGTCTGTGCGATGGTTCCCATCAAGAGTAGCTAC
>JBGUVW010000064.1:0-6388 GCA_045220475.1 Bacteroidaceae bacterium | reverse complement strand
CCTTTGTGCAAATATAAAAACAAGCTGTGACGGTAAACATCTACACTGGTTTTTAATATCTGAAAAGGGGGGCCCAAACAGAACCGTCCCGTTTGCCCCCCTTTTGGCCCCCTTTTACCGGCAATTCGCCAACAATAAGGATGATTTAACCACAAAAAACATATTTGGGTGCGGGGGATGGGATGATTGTCTTAAATTCGCAGTGAAACAAAACCTAACCACAAAATCAATGTTGAAGATTGACAATTTCATTAACCTTTTCCAAGGTGCAGTAAAGGATTGCTGGGACCGTCCGGCCCTGAGCGATTTCCGTAAATCAACAATCACTTATAAGGAACTTGCCGAGCGTATAGAGACACTGGATATAATCTGGAAGAAAGCAGGTGTCAACCCCGGTGACAAGATAGCCATCAATACCAAGAGCAGCGCTCTGGGTGCATCGGTCTTTATGGGTGCCGTAAGTAAGGGATATATTGCAGTACATCTTTATAATGCGTTCACTCCGGCCGATACACAGCGTCTGGTAAACCACTCAGACAGTAAGATTCTCTACACTGAGAAGCGTACTTTTGATGAGATGAACTTTGACGAGATGCCGCAGCTGCTCTGCGCTATCGATGGCGCAACCGGTAAGGTGCTGGCCAGCCGTAACGGAGTAGGTGAGCTCTATGAGAAGAGCGCTGAGCTGCTCAAGGAGAAATTCCCCGCAGGTATGCAGCCCGCTGATTTCACCGTATGCAAGCCTGATTGGGATGACGTGTGCGCCATACTGTACACATCGGGTTCAACAGGCAACCCCAAGGGCGTTATGCTCACATACCGCAACTATACTGCCAACGTACAGGTTATCCGTCCGGGATTCCCGTTCCATCCGCGTGAGAACTACCTGAGCCTGCTGCCTCATGCACACAGCTTTGGTCTTACATGTGATGTGGTAATACCTATGACAATGGGTATGCACGTGACTGTACTTGGTATTCCGCCCATTCCGTCAAACGTACAGGCCGCAATGCAGGAGGTAAAGCCCCGCATATTCTACGGAGTGCCTCTTATCTTTGTCAAGTTTGCCGAGTATGTGCTGGGCGAGGATATCAAGAGCCCCGAAGGCAAGGCCAAGCTTGCCGATTACAAGCACAACCCCGACTACTGCAAGATGCTTCATGACAAGCTTCTGGGCGCCATGGGCGGCAACATCGAGGTATTTGCCACAGGTGGTGCAGCCATCCCGTCCGAGGTTGAGTCTCTGCTGGTTTACAAGCTGCAGCTGCCGTTCATAACCGGTTACGGCCTTACAGAGCTTGCTCCTATCGTATCATACGGAAAGCTGGGCAAATACATCCCCAAGTCATGCGGTGAGTATCTGCCCGAGATAATGGAGGTAAAGATTGACTCTCCCGATCCCGAGAACATCGCAGGTGAGCTCTGGATCAAGGGTGACCAGGTATTCAAGGGCTACTACAAGAACCCCGAGGCAACTGCCGATGTACTCCAGGACGGATGGTTCCGCACCGGCGATATGGGTACAATCGATAAGAACCTGAACGTATTCCTGCTGGGCCGCAGCAAGAACATGATACTGGCCGGCAACGGACAGAACGTATACCCTGAGGAGATTGAGGTAATCCTGAACGAGCTGCCCTATGTAGCTGAGTCAATCGTGCTGCAGCGCGACACCAAGATCGTTGCCTTGATAGTACCCAACATGGATGCGCTTGACAAGGCCGGCATCAATGCCGATGCGCTGGATGCAATAATGAAGCAGAACATCGTACTGCTCAACTCCAAACTGCCCGCATACTCAACAGTAAACGGATTCGAACTGCGCTTTGAGCCGTTTGCAAAGACTCCCAAGGGCAGTATTAGAAGGTTTATGTACAAGTGATTCAAATCACTCAAAAAAATAACGGCTCAATTTTAATTGGGCCGTTATTTTTTTACCGTAGCCGGTCCGGCGGAGGTTATTTAAAAAACGAGCCGGAAGTAGAAGATGTGATTAACTCACCATCTGAGCCCTCAAAGATGAAGTAGGCCTGGATTTCGGGGTGGCGGGAGCAGAGGGCCTGGGCGCTGTCCAGTCCCATCACCATCATTGACGTGGCCAGAGCATCGGCCGTAGCGCAATCAGCTGCCAGAACCGTAGCCGAGAGTAGGGAGTGGCTCACCGGCATGCAGGTGTGCGGATCAATGGTATGAGCGTATTTGCGTCCGTCCTTGACGTAGAAATTGCGGTAATTGCCCGATGTAGCCATGGCAATGTCCGATACCCGAATAACCGTCTGCAGCTCATTATTGATTGACAGCGAGTCATCAACGGGCTTGCTTATGCCTATGCCCCACAGGTTGCCCTTGGGGTTATGCCCGGCCACCACAATCTCACCGCCAATCTCCACCATAAAGTCATTGATGCCCTTGGAGCGGAACATCTCAGCCACCATATCAGTGCCGAATCCCTTGGCAATGGCGCTGCAATCCAGCATTATGCGCGGATCATCCTTGGTTATCAAGCCGTCCTGCTCATGAATCCTGCCATATCCTATAATCTCCATCAGGCTGTCAATAGTTGCCTGACGTATATTCTCAGCATGCTTGAATCCGAATCCCCACGCGTTCACGGCCGGCGCGACGGTTATATCGAACGCACCGCCCGTCATGGCCGATATCTCCATGGCCCTGCGGTAAACCTTAAGGAACATGGTGTCAGTGACCTGAATGCTCTCAGAACGGTTTACGGCCGATATGGTAGACTCTGCGTTGAACATGGACAGCGCACTGTCCACCAGCGCCAGAGTATGGTCGATGTCAGGCTGGAGGTCTGCGTTGTAGAGATATGTGACGTTGTATCGGGTGCCGAATACCAGACCCTGTGCGGTGCGGTACTGCGGCTGCTCCTGCTTGCTCTCATTGAGAATCAGGATGGTGCCGATGACCAGAAACGTAAGGAAAATCCAATGCCACTTTTTCATTTGTTTCAAGCAGTGAGATGTTCAATGAGAATCTTAATACCTATGCCTATCAGTATGATACCGCCGATAATCTCAACCGGGAAGTTGATACGCTTGCCGGCAAATGCACCTATCATGAATCCGGCCACAGAGAACAGGAATGAACCTATACCGATAATGATTATGGGCAGCAGGATACTTGCAAAAGTATCATATCCGGAGCATCCGAACGACAGACCTACTGCCAGCGCGTCAATGCTGGTGGCAATGGCCATGGTGACGGTAGTGGAGAACTTGGACGGGTCAAAAGTCTTCTCCTCATCATCGGATTTGAGTCCGCTCAGTATCATACGTCCGCCCAGGAATGCCAGCAGGCCGAATGCAATCCAGTGGTCCCAGCGCTCCAATGCGTCACAGAAGAAACTCATGCCCATCCAGCCAATCATAGGCATCAGGGCCTGGAACAGACCGAACATGAGCGCAGTGACAAGCATGGTCTTGAGCACCAGACGGCGCTGTATCAGTCCGCTGGTAATGGACACCGTAAAGCAGTCCATCGCAAGTGCCACGGACAATAGTATCAGATCAAGAATTGTCATTGTGTTACTTGATTTCCTTCTCTATCTTGTAATCGTTGCGGTTCTGCGAGCTGCGGCTCACCAGTTCGGCAAGGAATCCTACCAGGAACATGAGCGTACCCACGATAATACCGGTAAGAGCTATGTAGAAGTAGGGGTTGTCAGTGATAAGACGTGCAGGAACTCCGTGTGACAGGCACAGAAGCTTGTTGATTCCGATAACCACGATGGCAATGAAACAGAGCACGAACATACCTGATCCGCACAGACCAAAGAAATGCATGGGCTGCTTGCCAAAACGGTTCAGGAACCAGAGTGTCATCAGGTCCAGATAACCGTTCACGAATCGGTCCAGACCGAACTTGGTCTTGCCGTACTTGCGGGCCTGATGGTGAACAACCTTCTCGCCGATCTTGCCGAATCCGGCGTTCTTGGCCAGGAACGGGATGTAACGGTGCATCTCACCGTAAACCTCAATATTCTTGACCACCTCCTTGCGGTAAGCCTTAAGGCCGCAGTTCATATCATGCAGCTTGATGCCCGTAACCTTGCGTGCGGTCCAGTTGTATATCTTGGAGGGGATATTCTTGCTCAGCTTTCCGTCATAGCGTTTTTTCTTCCAGCCCGATACCAGGTCATAGCCATCCTCACGGATCATACGTACCATCTCGGGAACCTCCTCGGGGCTGTCCTGAAGGTCGGCGTCCATGGTGACCACGATATCACCCTGAGCCATCTCAAATCCGCAGAACAGGGCGGGGGACTTGCCGTAGTTGCGACGGAACTTGATACCCTTTACAATGTCGGGGTTGCTGGCCTTAAGACCCTCAATTATGTTCCAGGATTCATCGGTACTGCCGTCATCTACAAAAATTACTTCGTAGCTGAACTTGTTCTGATCCATTACGCGGCCAATCCACTGAAAGAGTTCCGGAATTGACTCTGCCTCGTTAAGAAGGGGTACTATGATTGAAATATCCATAATTACTTGATTCTGATCCTTTTTGCTGTTATCAAAGCTATGATTATTGAGAGTATGTTGCCCCACATGAGGGATTGCTGTATAAGCTGTTTGGTAAGGCCCGATGCCGGCAGTGAGCAGAACCAGGTCACGTTCTGGCGCATGAACTCAATGTAATTGTTCATATGCTCAATCTGTACGGGGTCCGTCATGGTGCTGATAGACTCTGACGTAGCCTGGATAATGGCTTCCATGTGGGCCATGATATTGGCGCTGAAGGCACCGTGGTCAATGAACCTGAGGTACAGATATGCCACCATACATGACAGCACCGTTGAGAACAGGAACATCAGGAAAGTGATTATCCATGATATGGGGAACGGGAAGAACGGCATCTTGTTCTCGTCACGGAAATGGCTTACAAGCCTGTATGCGATGACGGGAATGCCCAGCATAAGAGGAATGGTGATGAACGTAATGCCTGAATACTTTACGGACAGCGCAACTGACAGATATACCAGTATGATGTACCCTCCAAGATGTGTGCCAAGTGACATTGCAGCCTGAAGCAGGTGTATCTTTATTACTTTAGGGCCCTCCTGTTCTTCCATTTCTGAATATATAATGTGCAAATTTAATGAAATCTTTTCATTGCCGATTGTCCTTTCAAATAAAAGCAGTAATTTTGAACCCGGGTAAGTCCTACACGGCCAGCTCCCTTCTAACCCTCCAGGGCTTGACGGCAGCAAAGGTACGTCGGTTGTAGCGGCGCGATGCAGTCAGCTTACCCATCCCATACGAAAATAGGTCGCCAAACGGCGGCCTATTTTCGTATGGGTGGATAAGCGACTGCATCCAATACCATTTTTTATTTCCTACGGAGGAGGTTGCGGAGGCGGGTGAGGAGGAGGGGTTTGACGGTTTTGACGTGACGGTTGATTTTGTCTTCGGCCATATCCTTGAAGGGGATGAGAATGCCTGAGTCATAGATGTCGCCGAACTCGTCATTGATTCCGGTGCCGAAATACTGCATGTAAGATGACAGGTTCATGTATGAGTTTACCAATGGCGGTATGCTCACTCCATACTCCGATACATATGCCTTAAGGATACGGTAATCCTCCTTGAATGTCTTTCCCTTTAACAGACGTGCATATTTGAACGGCCATTTGATCCTAGCGGGCTTTACCAGCTTGACGCGGCGGAACCTGGCTGCACCGAACCATTTGTTCAGGAACACCTGTATCATCTCACGCGCAGGGGTGGGGTACTGGCGGTAGATGGTCATCTTGCCAAAGAAATATTTCATACGTCCGCGGTACATGACCATAAGCGCTCCCAGACCGTCAAACAGGTTGTCAAGTGCAAATATGCTCTTGGCACCACCCTTGGAACTCTGGTAGTCTATGGTTACGAATGATCGGCCCAGCTCAATGGTGTGCTCCAGATAGTTCCTGATGAAACTTTTTGAGAATCGGAACATATGTGACGATGTGAGAATAGGCTGTCCATGCTTGTCGTAAACTATATCGTCGCACAACACATATCGGTATCCGCCTATGATACGTTCAGCCTCAGGATCCCACAGCACAAGCTGCCTGTATCCGTATGCGGCATCGGTATCAAACTTGTCAATATCCAGTTCACGGCCTGTTCCACCGCCTCCGGCGCGGAATGCCTCCTCACGCAGGCGTCCTATCTCACGTATCACATCGGGGGCATTGTTGTTGTCAACCACGTAAATCTCATTGCCTCCGTGGTTGGTGGTGCGCAGGAACTTCTCCTTGGTCAGCTGTGACTTGAGTATCTCCTTGTCAACGGGATCGATTATCTTTCTCATAAGGCGTATGCGGTTTTCTTTATCTGTTCTACTTGTTTGTTGATGTCTTGTTTGCGGTCAAATGAAC
>JBGUVW010000063.1:0-30265 GCA_045220475.1 Bacteroidaceae bacterium | reverse complement strand
AATGGGGACGGTTCAATCTGTGCCCTGCCGCAAAGGGCACAGATAGAACCTTCCCAATTGTGCCCCTTTGCTGGTTTAAATCAGATGTAGGAAGGTGGTGATCATTCCGGTGTTGATTAGGTCGGTGAACATGGCACCAACTATCGGGATTATCAGGAAGGGTTTGACGGTGTATCGGTATTTATAGCAGACGGCACTCATGTTGGCCATGGCGTTGGGCGTGGCACCAAGGCCGAATCCGCAGATTCCGGCGCAGAGTACGGCTGAATCATAATCGCGGCCCAAGAGCGGGAACGCTACAAAATATGCAAACAGTACCATCACGATCACCTGAGATACCAGGATGATGATCAGCGGGAGTGCCAGGCTCTTGAGCTCCCAGAGTCTGAGCGATATCATTGCCATTCCCAGGAACAGAGAGAGACAGATGTTTCCTACACTGATGATACGCTCTATGTCGAGTAGCTTATCGGCCCTGACACGTTTTCCGCAATCATTGTAACTGAAAAGTCCCATTATGTTGCGTACTATGGCTGCAAGGATCAGGGAGCCGAAGTAGGTGGGGAATGTGACGCCGGTCTTGGCCAGCAGCCATGTCAATATTGTGCCACCGCCCATGACCATGAGAATGCAATATGTCGCCTTGGCATACTGCTGGAACTCCTGCTCGTTGGTGCTCATGCGCTTTGTACGGCCTGTGGGGGAGGCCTCGTCGCTCTCTATACCGGCCATTGCGGGGTCAATCTCATCATCCTGCGGTTGCATTTGCTCCTGAGTCAGTTTGGTGCGGATGATACGCTCTGCCAGCGGACCGCCTATCATGGAGCCGGCAATGAGGCCGAATGTGGCAGCTGCCATGCCTATCGTTCCTGCACCGGTCAGTCCCATTCCCTCAAATACACTGGTAAATCCGCCTACCGTACCGTGTCCGCCGGTCATTGATACGCTGCCGGCAGCCATGCCAACCAGAGGGTCAACACCTAGAATCCGGGTAATACCCAGCGGAATGACGTTCTGCATGGCAATTATGACAACCAGCAGAACAAGCATGATGACCAGGATCCTGCCACCCTGTTTCAACACCTTAAGGTCACATTCAAAACCCACGCAGGTAAAGAACGCCAGCATGAAGATATTCTTCAGGGTGTCATTGAACGATACCTCTATATCGA
Source organism: Bacteroidaceae bacterium (assembly GCA_045220475.1). Classification (GTDB taxonomy): domain Bacteria; phylum Bacteroidota; class Bacteroidia; order Bacteroidales; family Bacteroidaceae; genus Colenecus. The sequence goes on along the minus strand of JBGUVW010000063.1, from coordinate 29,093 downwards.
ACCATCCGTACAGTATCAGGGTAATCACTGAGAAGATGAGACCGCCGGTTACAGGTGACGGCACGCAGAATTTCTGCAGGATATCATCCTTTCTGGTCAGGAACATGCCGACAATGAGAGCCAAGGCACCAATGCCGGCTGTCTGTATCATATCAAGTTCAAAACTTATCATACTCTTATAGTTAGAATCTATATTGCAATTTCAAATTGGCAGCATGCCGGTTAATCTTGGCATCGCTGCTCCAGGCATCAAACATATCATGCCAATCCAGCCCCATATGCCAATGCGTGCCCAACTGTTTACCTACCGATAAGCAGCCATACACGGGTGTGCCATATTGCTCAAGATATGGTGCCTTACCGGTGTAATAGACCGCCTGCATGCCTATCTGCCATGTCTGAGGCAGATTCAGGGTAGGGGCCAGACGCAATGAGGCATAGCTGTCATCCCCGGCGATATGCAGATTTACACCGCCTGTCAGAGTCAGAATCTTGTTATTCCAGTAGGCCGATGCAAACACCCGTGTAAAGTTGTCATCACCTTCAACAACGTAATAACTGGCCTCGGTCTGTACCGTTAGCTGAGGTTTGCTGTAGGCGTAAGCAAGTTTTACCTGATTTATATCTCTCTGGTCCAGTTTATTCCTAATGCCGGACCATTGGTCCTGGGTAAGAGAAACGGTATTCAGGAATAGGTCATCCTGTGCAGGATTATAGTATTTCCGGTAGTAACCCAACTGCAACTGGTTACGGTCATCGGGCAAAAATATTACACATGCATTGGTGTTGTTGCGGATGTCATCATAGTCACGGCTGTCAGTGTCATCGGCCACTCTGTAACTGTAATACATGATTCGGTTACCCGCCGTGAAACGCCATCGGGGCAGGGAGTAGGTGAACTGCAGGTAGATGTCATTATTAAAGGTGCGCCAATGTCTGCCCCCGGACTTTTGCCGTGTCATGGGGAAATCACCCTCGGCACCCAGCATCATTGATAGCTTATCGGTAAATAAAGGAGTGTTGAGTTCTATAACATATATAGGCAATCTGCTGGTAACCAGATGGCTGCTGGTATACTGATAACCGCCCAGAAGCAAGAGCTCGGTACCTGCGTCATTGAATGTATGGAAATATCGTGCACGGCCCATAACCTTCAGCTCATCATTATTGTCGGGGCGCTCTATGTGCTGCTGAGTGAAATATGTCAACAGTTTGTTCCTGTCATCAAAGCGGTTGGTCATGTGGAATGACACATGCTCCCTGTTTGCTTCACCGTAGAGATAAGCGGCGTTGGCATAGATGTCGGTACCCTTACTGCCGTAAACCGCATTGACGGTTCCGTTTCCTTGTACATCCTTTCCAAAATCAGTCTGCCCCTCGGCCAGTCCGTTCAGTCCTGCAGATATCTTCATGTTGATATCCAGTACTTTACCCAGACCGATGGTTCCCTTGGCAACGCCAGTATTGTCGCACACCTGGATCCTTTCAATGTCCTTGGCTTTCATCTGGCTCAGTATAAGCCTTTTATCACCGCTTATCGGAACATTGTCAATGCGCAGACTGTAGGAACTTATCAGCTCATCATACCCCGCAATCATCAGGTCCGGCATCATCTGGAGCATATCCATCAATGATTCCTGTCCCGTCAGTTCCATCCGCTGCGGATAGATCATAGTGCGGTCTGCCTTGATCTCTATGATAGGTAGACTGCTTTGGGCTGGTGTCGTGACGGACATCAGCAGCAAACAGAACAATATGGAGATATGCTTGAACATTCCTTACAATTATAGGATATTTTTGCTATTCTATTTAAAAATTTAGATATTTTAACATTGACTACAAGTAAAAGAATTCAACAAAATCAATTTGTTGAAGTTGTCCGGCAATCTACTGTGCGGTACCTATAGACAACAAGGTATTTTATAATTATATCTTTTGGTATTAAAGATAGTTTGTAGTATTTTTACACCACTTTTAGAATTAATAAACCTAAACTATAATGAGAAAAAGCTTTGTTTTATCAATGATGGGCCTGCTGTGTATGCAGGCGTTCGCACAGGAGATTCCTGTGTACAACCTGGATAATGATAAGGTTAGGGGCTACTTCAGCGAGCCTGCCTATAACGACAATGATTATTCTTACACTTGGATCACCAAGTACTGCTATGATCTCCCCTGGTCATGGGAGAAGTATGATTACGGCCGTATAGACCGTCCGTTCCCCGCCAAGGTTGATTTTGCATCGGCCCTGGAGGTTAACGGTAAGCTTTTTATCAGCGCAGTAGGAGATGAGACAGACTCACTGACACTTAAAGTTGCTCAGGGATCCACTACGATAGACATTTACAACCTGATACCCAACCGTACATATGACTGGGTTCTTAAAAATGCCCAGACCGATGCACAGATAGAGTCCGGCAAGTTCCGTACCACAGGTCATGTGCGTATGCTCAAGATTGACGGTATTTACAATGTCCGTGATATGGGTGGCTGGCCCGCAATCGGCGGCAAGACCATGAAATACGGCAAGATTATCAGAGGTTCAAGACTTAACAGAAACAGTGAGACCAAGCTGATGATAACCCAGGAGGGTATAGATGAGCTGCTCAGACTCGGCATACGTGCAGAGCTTGACATGCGTGACGAGAGCAGTGCTCCTATGGCCGATCCCAGCAAGCCGCGTCACTCATATCTTGGTGAGGAATATCCCATTGCAAACTTTACCGGTGCATATCAGAGCCGTATCGCCACATTTGCCGATGCTCCTCACAGCATCCGCGGTATCAAGCAGATGATTGCCTGGTTCAAGCAGGACAGACCTGTATACCTGCACTGCTCGGTAGGTGCTGACCGTACCGGAACCGTTGCATACCTGGTAGGCGCCCTTTGCGGTATGAGCGAGGATGCCCTGGCCCGTGACTTTGAGCTCACATCTTTCTCCTGCGATACCGTAGAGAATGAGGCTGACCGTGGCACATGGGAGATCCTGGTACGCCAGAGAACCGATAAGGGTAGACTTGACAAGTGCTCCAGCCCTGAAAGCTACAACTTCAAGGCTATGGTTGAGAAGATCAAGTCATTCCCCGGCGCAACCCTGCAGCGTAAGGTCTACAACCACCTGCGTGAGGGTGTTCAGGGTGAGAATATATCGGCCGATGACCTGGCATTCCTGGTTAAGTACCTGACAGACTATTCACTGCTTGCAGGAATGACTCTTGATGTTGATACTCTCTGGCTTGAGCCCGGTCAGACACACAAGATTGAGGTAACTCCTTATCCGTCAGATGCAGACTTTACATCAGTATCATTCAAGTCAACCAGCAAGATGATCGCTACCGTTGACGCAGACGGTACCGTAACTGCAGTTGGCGGCGGTGAGGCTTACATCATTGTAGATGTTGACGGTATTGAGAAACTGCTGCCCGTAATAGTTCCCATTACAGAGGATGCAATTCCCACATACACACTTTACAATAAGGCCATGGGCTCATATCTGGAGGAGACTCAGTACAGTGCCGATGACTACAGCACATCAACCGTTAGCAAGTATGACACCATAAGCGTAGGTTACAGCCGCAGAGACTGGCCCAGCGCATTCTATATCAAATGGATGCCTTATGAGGGTGTAAAGGAGCAGAATCTGGTAATCAGTGACAATCCGGAGTTCAAGAACGCCACATATGCCACTCTGTCCAAGACAGACTCCACTTACAGAGTAGAGAATCTTAATCCCCAGTCTATCTACTATTACAAGATATTGGGCCAGATGGCAAGTGAAGTCATGATGCTCAGTTCATCGGCATTCAAGGTAGGCGGTACTGCCAGAATCATCAAGTCGGAGGATGTTTATAACATACGTGACCTGGGCGGCTGGACCGGAATGGACGGCTACAAAGTCAAGTATGATATACTGTACCGTGGTTCAAGACTGCGTCAGAACAAGAGTCTTGACGGAAGCGGAAAGACCTTTACAGAGTCTGTAAGACAGCTCAAGAATACTTATAAGTTCAATGCCGAGATTGATTTCCGTACGGCCGATGACGTAACTTCCACTCAGTCAGTATTCGGAAACAAGTCACAGGCCAAGTATCTCAAGGTTCCCACAGCGATAGACTGCATGGGTGACAAGATTCTGGAGGGTGATGCCTATATCACAGCCATGAAGACAATCATTACCTGGGTAAGGAACAACAAGAAGATATACATGGCATCATCACTTGGTGCAGAGCGAGTAGGAACCATGGCATTCCTCATAAACGGTCTGCTGGGTGTTGATGAGAGTGACCTGGCCAAGGATTATGAGCTGTCATCATTCTCTGAGGATTCATTGACCAGAGGCAAGGAGTTCAAGCGCACTGATGCAGACTATGTAGCTATGGTCAACAAGCTCAAGACCCTGGAGGGCTCAACCCTGCAGGTCAAGATATTCAACTACTTCAAGAACGGAGTAAACGGCACTTATGTAGAGGAGGATGACCTTAAGTGGTTCATCTGCTACATGCTTGACTACCCCTGGTCAGACTTTAAGGAGACTGAGCTTAACGTTAAGGAGCGCAAGCGTCCCATCAAGCCCAGAAAGTATTACAGCATAGCCGGTTATGAGCTGGACGATGCTGCAGAAGGACTTACCATAGACAGTGAGGGTACCAAGTACCTGTTTATGAAATAAAAGGTCTGCTTTTACCGTAACCAATTAATGCTTTCAATATGAGAAAACCGTTTGTCCTTGTTCTGGTATCCCTGTTTGCGGGATACAGCGGAGCTCAGAATCCGCAATTCTGTCTGGAGAATGACATCACTAACCGTTACATGAATGAGTTCACGTATGACGATTATCTGGACGATTATGATGTCTCTAAGATTATGGAATACTTTGATGCAGGTAAGGATGACGGCTACAGGCTGGATGCCCCCAAGCCGGTTTCCCTTTCCTGGACAAAGGCGGCTGGGGCTACATCACAGAGGATAGAGGTGAGTGAATCAGCTGATTATGCTGATGCTTATATCTATTCTGTTGCGGCCGATGCAGAGAGTTATGACGTATATAACCTCATACCCGGCAAGACATATTACTACCGTGTAATATCAGTGGCCGGTAGCGCTGAGAGCACAGTTAAGACCGGCGCTTTTGATACCACCGGAAAGCTGAGGATGATTCTGGCCGACGGAACCTGGAACGTACGTGACATGGGTGGCTGGACATCGACCCTTACAGGCAAGCCGGTTGCATACGGAAAGATATTCCGCGGTGCACAGCTCAAGGCTAAAGGTCAGGACTCAATCATTCTTTCTGATGCCGGTATAGAGGCCCTGCGTCAGGTTGGCATCCGTGCCGAGCTGGACCTGCGCAGCCGTGACAACTGCCCGGTTGACGGATCTGCACTGGCCAAGGATGACGGTAACGGTAAGGATGATGTGGATTTCCTGCTCGTTCCGGAGTCCGTGAACGCCCGTATGTACCATTTCCAGAACAATGATGCCAACATCAGGGAGCTGCAGTGGATAATAAACCACCTTAAGCAGAACAAGCCGGTCTATTTCCATTGCCAGAACGGTGCTGACCGTACCGGTACCCTGGGATTCCTTATCGGCGCATTGCTGGGTGTAAGTGAGGGTGACCTGGCCAAGGATTATGAGCTGACCACCTTCTGCCAGGAGGCAGCCGTAAAGTATGACCCAACCGAGGAGGGTTTTGCCCGACTCAGGAACTATACCGGTAAGAAGGGATCTCCGCTGGGCTCTAGTGAGGACAACAAGGAGTATATGTTTGCCGAGTTGGCCAACACTATGAAATCCGTATCACCCACAAACGGCACCTATCAGCAGAAGATATACAATTTCTTCCGTACCGGTGTGAACGGCACCAAGATATCGGCCGCAGACCTGTCATGGTTCATAATGGAGATGACCGGTTATCCCGTGCTGGGCGGATACAACTGTGATGTTGATACACTGCCCATGCTCATAGGCGATACCCACCGTATCATTACTACCACATTCCCCGAGGGTGCGGCTCATCCGGATCCTGAATTCAAGACCACAAGCAAGTATGTAGCCACCGTGACCAGTGACGGTCTTGTTACCGCAGTGGGTCCCGGTACCGCCTATATCATTGTAAGCATGGACGGTATTGAGCAGTATATCCCGGTAACCGTACCCGTTACAGATGATGCCATTCCTGTATACTCCTTCTATAATAAGGCAGTTGCAGCATACATGTCAGAGACCAGCTACAGTGCCGATGATTACACCACATCGACCGTGAGCAAGTATGACACTATAAATGTGGGCTACGGACGCAGGGACTGGCCTGTAGGATTCAATATCAAATGGGAGCGTTATGGCGGTACTTCAAACCTGCATATCCAGCTCAGTAACAAAGCCGATTTCAAGTCTATAGCTAATGACAAGGCGCTGAATGCTGCAGATACCACTCTCTGGATTGACAACCTCATGCCTGATTGCACCTACTATTACAGGATATTTGCCGATTTCCCCGACGGTGAGACCAGAGTGATGTACTCATCGGCATTCAGGATTGAAGGTAATGTGCTGATGCTCAAGTCAGAGAACCTCTATAACATGCGTGACCTGGGCGGCTGGACAGGCATGGACGGATACAAGGTCAAGTACGGAATCCTGTTCCGCGGATCAAGACTGCGTGAGAACAGGACTCTTGACGGAGCCGGAAAGACCTTTACTGATGATGTCCGTAAACTTAAGTCCACTTATGGATTCAATGCCGAGATGGATTTCCGTACGGCCGATGAGGTAACTTCCACTCAGTCAGTATTCGGAAACAAGTCACAGGCCAAGTATCTTAAGGTTCCCACAGCGATAGACTGCTTGGGTGACAAGATTCTGGAGGGTGATGCATATATCACCGCCATGAAGACAATCATTACCTGGGTAAGGAACAACAAGAAGATATACATGGCATCATCACTTGGCGCAGAGCGAGTAGGTACCATGGCATTCCTCATAAACGGCCTGCTGGGTGTAAATGAGAATGACCTGGCTATGGATTATGAGCTGTCATCATTCACTCAGGACTCATTGGCCCGTGGCAAGGAGTTCAAGCGTAACGGCGGAGACTACCTGGCAATGGTAAACAAGATCAAGACCCTTGAGGGCTCAACCCTGCAGGTCAAGATATTCAACTACTTCAAGAACGGAGTAAACGGCACTTTTGTAGAGGAGGAGGACCTTAAGTGGTTCATCTGCTACATGCTTGACTACCCCTGGTCTGACTTTAAGGAGACTGAGCTTACCGTAAAGGAGCGCAAACGCCCCGTCAAGCCCAGAATCTACAACACCCAGGGCTATGAGGTAGAGGAGGCTACAGAGGGCCTTTATATAATTGACGGAAATACTTACTTAATTAACCACTAATAACTTAAACTATGAAAAGTATTAAACTTTTTTCTCTGATCAGCATGTCACTCGTAATGGGTGCCATGGTTGTTTTCTCATCATGTGGCGCATCTGGCGCAGGTAAAAAATCAAAGGGTATCGTCCTGCAGGAGGGTGACCGTGCTGAAATCACTTCAGACAATGATTTCACTACAATCACATTCCCCGCTGAGCTTTCCAGTGACGATATGGCATTCTATGACACTGACCTGCTGGGTTACCTGCTTGCCTCAAATGCTCCTATCTCAACAAACGGTGGCGAGTATGACGCATACAGAATCTACTACTACATGCACAACTCAAAGGAGTGGCTGCATCAGGGTGTATATGAGACTCCGTATGAGATCTCTGTATCCAAGATCAAGAGCATCCGTATTGCCAACTACAGAATGCGTCTGAGAGAGTTCTATGAGCAGATGCCTTATATGAACGACTCTAAGGAGAAGAAGTCTGACAGCAACTATCAGAATGAGATCAGATTCGGTGAGAACTACTATCTGTTCTTTGAGATTGTACTGAGAGACTGATAATAATTCAGATAAATAAAAAAGGCTTGTCCATTCATTTGGACAAGCCTTTTTTGTTGTCAGTGGATTACTGCTTATTTCTTGACCAGCATGAATGAGAGCTGGCCCTCGGCGCAGATCTCACCGTTTACGGTTGCTTTGGCCTCTACTGACAGGAATGACCCGCGGCAGTTGCGTATGATTGAGTTGACAACCACCTTATCGCCGGGGTGAACGCTTTTCTTGAACCTTACCTTATCCATACCGGCATAGAGCGCAATCTTATCTACAAGTTTCTCCTTGAATAGCAGAACGCTGCCCTGAGCCATGATCTCGCACAGGATCACTCCCGGGACAATGGGATTGCCCGGAAAGTGTCCGCGAGTATAGTAGGGGTCATCGGGAACGGTGTACTCTGATACACAGCCGTCCTCTGTGGTCATGGAGTGGTCCACCAGGAGCATAGGGTCGCGGTGGGGCATAACCTCCATGAGTTGTTCTCGGTTCATTTCCATATCAGTCTTTGTAACGGCGCAGAACTACTGTGGCATTATGTCCGCCAAATCCAAGTGAGGATGACAGTGCATACTCAGCCTGAACCTTACGGGCTGTATTGGGAATATAATCCAGGTCACACTCAGGATCCGGCTCCTTATATCCGATGGTGGGAGGCAGAACGCCGCTCTCCAGTGCTATGGCCGATGCAATAAGCTCAACGGCACCTGTAGCGCCCAGCATATGTCCGTGCATGGACTTGGTGGAGCTGATCATTGCCTTACGAGCCTCTTCCTCACCCAGCGCAATCTTGATGGCCTTGGTTTCACATGCGTCATTCATGTGGGTTCCGGTACCGTGGGCGTTGATGTAGAGCAGACCGTCATTCTTGAATCCGGCCTCGCTGAGAGCCTGGCTCAGAGATGCGGCAGTGGTGCTGCCGTCGGGACGGGGAGCGGTGTAGTGGTATGCATCGCAGGTGTTTCCGTAACCGGCAACCTCGGCAATGATGTGTGCGCCGCGCTTTACTGCGTGCTCATACTCCTCAAGAACCAGGATTCCGGCACCCTCGGCCATTACGAATCCGCCGCGACGTGCATCGAACGGCAGGCAGGCCTCCTCGGGGTTCTCGGCTGTGGTCAGAGCCTTCATGTTGGCAAAACCGCCAATGGCAAGTTCGTTAACGGCAGCCTCGGTTCCACCGGTGATGATTGCATCGGCCATACCGTACTTGATGGCGCGGAAAGCCTCACCAACGGCGTGGGTTGATGTAGCGCAGGCCGATACAACCGGCAGGCAGGGACCCTGTGCGTTGAACTTGATGGCTATGTTGCCGGCCCCCAGGTTACCGATCATCATGGGGATGAACAGGGGTGATACGCGCTTGGCACCCTCATTGGCCATTACCAGTGTCTGGTCAATGAATGTCTGCATGCCACCTATACCTGAGCCTACGTAGCAGCCCAGACGGCCCGGCTCGATGTTTTCACCGGCCTTGAGTCCGCTCTGGTTCATGGCCTGGATTGCGGCGCAGATGCCGAACTGGCTGAAACGGTCGCTGCGGCGGGCACTTCCGGCGTCCATTCCGTGCTCTGTGGGCTTGAAATCCTTTACCTGGCCGGCTACGTGAACTGAGAGTTCTCCGAACTTGTCAAGGCCTTCTATTTTGGAGATTCCGCATCGGCCGTTTTCAAGGCTGTCTTTGAATTCTGTTATGTTCTTACCTATGGAGGTTATTACTCCCATTCCGGTAATTACTACTCTTTTTTCTTCCATTTTATTTGTTTTTAGTGTTAATCCTTATCTAACCCCTAAAGGGGTATTTTTTTGGGGTTGGTTCCCATCCGTTTTTCCAGCCAATGAATTGGCTGGCTACCCTTATCATACCCCCCGATGGGGGTATAAAGGTACCGTTTTTTATTTATACATGAAGCGGCGGATGCTGCCTTTGGGGGTTTTGATGAAGGGCTCAAACTTGAGTTCGAATCCGTCTACGTGGGAGTAGGCGGGGATCTCCTGGTTGAGCTTTGTTATGTTACCCGCCATTACGGCGTTCAGCGCCTCGTTATCCATGCCGCTGGCTGCCACCTCATCAACGTTAGGAACGATGAGTGCGGTAAGGTGTCCCTTACGGTCCACGATGATTGACTCCGATACATATGGCAGAGCGTTCAGAACCACCTCAATCTCCTCGGGGAATATGTTCTGGCCGTTTGATGACAGGAGCATGTTCTTGCATCGGCCTACCAGGAAGAGGGTGGTGTCCTTGTCTATGGTACCCATATCGCCGGTGTGGAACCAGCCGTCAGCACCCAGAACCTCGGCTGTTGCCTCAGGGTTCTTGTAGTAACCGGTGAACACGCAGTCACCCTTGATGATGACCTCGCCGGGAATATGCTCGGGATCCTCGCTGTCTATGCGGCACTCAATACCCTCGGCCACGATCTCACCTACTGATTTCATCTTGTACTTGCCTTTCTCACCTATGGCGATGGTGGGGCAGGCCTCGGTCATACCGTAACCGGTCACGAACGGGATGCGCAGCTTCTGAGCCATCAGGTCCTCCAGGTCAAATGCCATGGCGGCGCCGCCGGTTACCAGCAGCTCAATGTTATCGCCGAATGCTGACATGAATATGGTGTTCAGGGCCTTGCAGTAATCCTGGTTGTTCTTGGCATCGGCCAGCTTCTGGCGGCCAGACTTGCTGGTCACGAACTCACCTATGGTGTTGTCCAGCATCTTGACGAGGATAAGGGGCACTGCAAAGAATACGTTGGGCTTAACCTCATTGAGTGCGGGTTTGAGGTATGCGGGGATAGGGGGCATACCAAGGATGGTAAGATGCATTCCCAGGCACAGAGGCTCAATGGCATCATACAGCAGGCCGAAAATGTGTGCAAACGGCAACACGCTCAGGTAGGTCTGTCCCTCGCGGTAGGGGAAATGACGCGGGATCAGGTATACGTTTACGCTGAAATTGCGTACGGTGAGCATAACGCCCTTGGGGTTACCTGTTGAGCCCGATGTGTAGTTGAGGCCGCACAGCTCATCAGCGGGACGGTCCTCATAGCCAAAATCCTCAAGTTTGAATCCGGTGGGGTGAGCCTCGGCCATCAGGGCCTCACGGCGCATGTAGATATCGGCAAAATTGCCACGGCTGGCCAGCAGCTCACCGGTGTGTACGTCAATGGCACCAATCAGACCCGGCATCTGCTCAAAGTCCATCTTGTCTATCAGGCGCTTCTCGGTGTAGAGCAGCACGCTGTCAGAGTGGTTAACCAGACTCATGGTATCGTTGGGTGTATATCCGTCAAAGAGCTGGACACCTACGTAACCGCCGGTCATGATGGCCATGAATGTCTTGGCCCAGCCGGCGCAGCTCTTGGCGTTGAGTGCAATCTTGTCTCCTTTCTTAATTCCGGCAGCACGCCAGAGCAGTTGCTCCTGCTCAATCTGTGCGGCTAGCTGGCCGTAGGTTGCAACGCTGCTGCGGTAATCGTTCAGAGCGGCATCGTTCCAGTGCTTGCGGACGGTGCCCTCAAATTTCTTGATGAATGAAATGTCGTACATAACTCGTTTTGTTTTTTGTTGGTTAATGTGCCTTAGCTGGGCATCCCAGCCCCGGGCTGGATACAAAATTAGCCCTTCGGCGGGTGCCGGAGGGCTAATTTCTGGGGTTTGTGGTTAAATGGGGGGCGGATGTGGTGAATTTGGCCGCCATCCAGCCAATGAATTGGCTGGCTACCCTTATTATGTGCCTAACGGCACGATTACTTATTAAGTGCGTCGGCGCTAGCCATGTAGCGGGCGAGGTCTTCCTCGCTGACGTGGAAGTCCTGGAGTTCGCCGCTGAGGTATTGGTCGTAGGCGGACATGTCTACGAAGCCGTGGCCGGAGAGGTTGAAGAGGATGGTCTTCTGCTCGCCGGTCTCCTTGCACTTGAGGGCCTCACGGATGGTGGCTGCTATGGCGTGGCATGACTCGGGAGCGGGGATGATACCCTCGGTCTGGGCAAAGAGGACGCCGGCCTTGAATGACTCGGTCTGCTCAATGTCAACTGCCTCCATGTAGCCGTCCTTCATGAGCTGAGAGAGAACTACACCTGCACCGTGGTAACGCAGACCGCCGGCGTGGATGGTAGCGGGCTTGAATGTGTGACCCAGGGTGTACATGGGCAGCAGCGGGGTCATACCGCTCTCATCGCCAAAGTCATACTCAAACTTACCGCGGGTGAGCTTGGGGCATGATGCAGGCTCGGCTGCGATGAATCGGGTGTTCTTCTCGCCCTTGATCTTGTGACGCATGAACGGCAGAGCCAGACCGCAGAAGTTTGAACCGCCACCAAAGCAGGCGATAACGATATCGGGATACTCACCGGTAAGAGCCATCTGCTTTTCGGCCTCAAGACCAATTACAGTCTGGTGAAGGCAAACGTGGTTGAGCACTGAACCCAGGGCGTACTTGCAGTTGGGAGTTGAAACTGCCAGCTCAATAGCCTCACTGATGGCGCAACCCAGTGAACCCTGATCATTGGGGTTGGCGGTAAGGATGTCCTTTCCGGCGCGGGTTGACATAGAAGGTGAGGGAGTGATGGCAGCACCGAATGTCTGCATGATTGAACGGCGGTAAGGCTTCTGGTTGTAGCTGGCCTTTACCATATATACTGCGCAGTCAATACCGAATTTCTTGGTAGCGTATGAGAGAGCGCCGCCCCACTGGCCGGCACCGGTCTCGGTAGTAAGGTTGGTAACACCCTGCTTCTTGGCGTAGTAGGCCTGAGCGATGGCAGAGTTGAGCTTGTGTGAACCGGCGGGTGATACGCTCTCATTCTTGAAGTAGATGTGAGCGGGAGTACCCAGAGCCTCCTCAAGTTCGTAAGCACGAACCAGCGGGGTGCAACGGTAAGCGGCGTACTGCTGACGGATCTCATCAGGAATCTCAATCCACTCATCCTTCTGGTTGAGCTCCTGGTTGGCGCACTCCTCTACAAAGATTGGGTACAGATCCTCGGGCTTGAGGGGCTGACGTGTACCGGGGTGCAGGAATGGCAGCGGCTTGTTGGGCATAACGGCCTGGATGTTGAACCATGCCTTGGGGATTTCACTCTCGTCTAGCAGATACTTTTTCTGTTTCATAATAGTTTTCTTTAAATGTGGAATTGGGGACAGTCCCCTTTTCCACGTGTTTATATTTTCTTTAATCGCTCGCTTTAATATGTGGAAAAGGGGACAGTCCCCAATTTCACATTAATGATTTAGGGCCTCGTCGCAGTTGCGGCAAGGCCCTAAATATGTTGAACATACATAAAGAGCGTCAACCTCCTACGACTTAATCAAGCTGCAAGGGGCGCCACCACCAATATGTATTGTTTCTAGTCATTATCTGTAACTTTTACGGCTGCAAATATATGCACTTGTTTTTATTCTGCAATAACTTAAGCCGGTTTTTTTGGATTAAAGATTACCTATGTTGTCATCGATCCATTTCATGCGCTTGCTGAATGCAGTCTTCATAGCCTGGATGGCCTCATCAAAGGTGAGCAGCCAGTCGCCGTTCTCCTTGCTGGGGTATCCCCACAGCTGCTGGTTGTAGTGCTCTGATACGCGGATTTTCTCAGCCATCTCATCAACGTAATTGTTGAAGTTGTTCTTCCATACTTTCTTAAGTATGTTCCAGCGCTGCTGCAGCAGTGCCTTGAACTGCGGGTCACGCTTAAGGTCCGAGAAATAGTATTTGCGGCCGCCCTTGTTGGTCATCTTTAAGATTTCCCACTGGTAGAGTCGCTGATTCTCGGCACCGTTCCATGAGGAATTTGAGTACTCATAATCGCCGTAAAGCGTAAGGGTGTGGTAGTCAAAATCCCATACGGGGCCAAAGCACATCAGGCCTGCAGAGTCCTTATACATATAGGTGCTCTTGGGACCGTTCTTGGGCCAGGTGTTGTAGGCGTCATGGTTCATGGCCATCTCCTGGATCAGTGCAAAATCTGCGGTTGTGTAGGGATCCAGATAGTTCATCCACTCATGGTTATCGGTGGAAGCCTTGTTGATGGCGGTCTCCATATCCCTTATGTAATTATACATATAGGTGTATGCGGCTGAGCTGGTGGAGAGCATGTTACCATTCTCATCCTCATCGGGGTCCTTGAAAATGAACGGCAGGTTGTAACGGGTGCTCCAGAATCCCAGATCCTGGCCCTTGTCGGCCCACTTGGGATCATTGTAATCCAGGAATGCGTCTATGCGCATAAAGTAACCTCCCTTCTCAGGCTCCTCCAGGTTAGGACTCTTGATGTCTATGCGGTGGTTGTCAATCCTAATCTGCTCACACAGGTAGTAGTTACCCATGTGCTTTCCGTTCCATACCAGCTCCACGTACTCGCCGCTTACGGTGTAGGGCAGGTTGCTCTGACGGGACAACCAGAGGCAGACATCATTACGCAGCAGGGTGCGGTCCTTGTAGTTGGCCAGCAGGATCCAGCGTTTCTGCTTGTGCATACCCAGAATCTTGGCTTTCTCATCCAGCTTGAGGGCGTAGGGCTTCTTGGGGAAATCCCAGGTGCCGTTTCCGCGGCCCTTAAGGCTCAGCGTACCCTCATAATCAACAGTGCCGTCGGGCAGCTCAATACGCATGGTGGCGCCGGGATACCAGGTGTCACGGCGGGCTACGGTCTGACCGTTGGTGTTTATCCTTACTACCGGCAGGCCGGTGTTGGTGAGCTTGATTATGTAGTCCTTATGGGCGTCATATTTCCATACCGATACGGTGAGCGGCTTCTGCACGTTCAGGCGGTTGTATTTGTTGTCTTCAAGTACAATGGAGTCACCTACGGTAATCTTGTCTCCGCTATAGGTAAAGAAGAACTTCTCATCACTGAAATCAGTTACGGCAGGTATGCACCATGAGAATGTCAGGGTATTGCGGTCATAATTCATGACCTCACTCTTGTTGCCGTACTGGACCTTGGTAAGTGCAACCTGCACCTTCTTTATATTAATTACGCCGGGTGCAACAACCGTAGTGTCAGGGTTTGTTAGTCTTACGCGGAGATAACCGTCTGTTATGCTATTGTCAAGAATCTTTACCATGATATCCCATCTGCTGCTCTCTGCCCGGAATTTAAGGCTGTCTATGCGGTAGGTCTCACTTACGCTGTTGCCAAGCGTATCTTCAAGGGTAAGTACGTTAATGGTATCATATAGCGCATCCCACGGCTGGGCAAGCAGACGTATCGTGGCATATCCGCCGCTCAGGTATGCAGCAATGGAATCCTTGTTCAATATGCTGAGTGAATACTGGATAGGAACCGGTCTTGCGGTCATATTGAGCGCGGTCTCATCAGAGTAGATGGTGGTATCCTTATCAACTACCATAACCCTGATTCGGTCACCCTGGGTCATGCTGTTGTTGATGTACATTACGATGTCCCAGATACTGTCCTTGGTGTTAAAAGTGTAAGACTTTATCTGAGCAGGTGCGTACTTGACTCCGGCGGTATCGGCTATCTGGATTGTGAGGCTGTCACGTGACAGGTAGTTATAGGGGATGGTGCGGACGCGGAAAACGGCCGAGTCATGTTCCATGAATGTGAGGGTATCGGGGGTGATGCTCTCCAGGTGGCGGAATTCTTTTTGCGGAATTACGGGATCGGGGAAATGAAAGTCCGGCTTTTCCTCCTGACAGGCGGTGATGATACCGGCTGCAAGTGCCGTAAGAAGCAGGGATTTGAGTCCTTGGAAGAATATTTTTCTCATAGCGGCTGCAAATTTATGAATTTTGACATTCCATTCACTACACATTTTGTTAAAAGTGTGCTTTAGCGCAAATAGTCCCCTCCTGAATAGTGTGAGTAACGTGAATTTGTGTATTTTTGTAAAAATTTTGTTTTAAAACATATTTTTAGACCTTATTTCTCTTAGTTCTGACTTGTCTATGAGGAGTTTTTTAAAGAACATAACTGACTGGTATTTCACTAAAAAGGCTATTCCTTACTGGTGCATCCTGCTGTTGGACAGCATTCAGGTTCTGATTGCCGGATATATATCCCTGTTCCTTACCCGTCGCGGCGCATTCACGCACCCCGAGGCATTCATTGCAAACACCTGGGGACTCCTTTTCAATGTGCTGCTGTACGCCATATCATTCAAGGCATTCCACACATACCACGGCATAGTACGATACTCAACGTTCCATGACCTGGCCAACATATCGTCATCGACACTGGCTGCTGCCATGGTGTCTTACGGATTCTCCAAGCTGCTGAGGTTCCAGGGGGTGACATCGGTCGTAATGCCAAACTTCTATGGTGAGTTCATCATATTTGTTTGCGTGACGCTGTCCATGTTCATAATCCGCGTGGTGGTCAAGTTCATGTTTGAGTTCTCGCGCACCGACCGCCGTATGGCGAACGTCTTTATATATGGTGTGCTGGAGGGCGGAATCAGCCTGGCCAAGAGCGTATTCAACCAGGATGTAAAGAAATACAACCTTAAAGGTTTTATAAGCCCTAACGGAGACTTTGTAGGGCAGCGTCTGCTGGGCGTACGCGTATACCCCGATAACCTGAACCTGATAAACGTCATGACCGAGAACAACATTGACGTTGTCATGGTAAGCCCTATGCAGACCGATCATTTCCGTGAGAACCAGGAGCTGCTCACCGCCATTACTGATGCGGGTATCAAGATAATGGTCATGAGCCAGGCCGAGGAGTGGGACGGACGCTCAGCCCTGAGCCACGAGCGCATGCGTGAGGTAGAGATTGAGGACCTGCTGCCGCGTGACAAGATTGAGGTTGACATGGACGCCATAGGCCAGAACCTGCGCCGTAAGCGTATCCTCATAACCGGTGCCGCCGGATCGATAGGTAGCGAGATGGTGCACCAGATTGCCAAGTACAATCCATCGGAGATGGTACTCATAGACCAGGCCGAGACCCCCATGCATGACGTGCGCCTCTATATGGCCGAGCATTTCCCCAAGATAAAGTGCTTTACCATTGTGGGCAGCATAACCAATAAGAAATTCATGGAGACCATATTCTGCAGCCACAGGCCTGATTACGTGCTCCATGCCGCCGCCTACAAGCATGTACCCATGATGGAGGACAACCCCGCCATGGCCGTGCAGAACAACATAGCAGGAACCCGCGTCATTGCCGACCTGGCTGTCCAGTACAAGACATCCAAGTTCGTGATGATATCAACTGATAAGGCCGTGAACCCCACCAACGTAATGGGTTGCTCCAAGCGTATCTGTGAGATCTACTGCCAGTCACTCAATCAAGCCATCCTGGACGGTAAGGTTGACGGCATTACCCAGTTCGTGACCACCCGCTTTGGTAACGTGCTTGGATCAAACGGCAGCGTAATCCCCATATTCCGCGAGCAGATAAAGAACGGCGGCCCCATAACGGTTACAGACCCTGAGGTGGTCCGTTACTTCATGCTTATCCCTGAGGCTTGCAAGCTGGTTCTTGAGGCGGGCACCATGGGTAAGGGTGGAGAGATATACGTCTTTGACATGGGCCAGCCCGTAAAGATAGTGAACCTGGCCAAGCGTATGATACGCCTTAGCGGCGCCAAGGATGTAAAGATAGTCTTTACCGGCCTGCGTGACGGTGAGAAACTGTATGAGGAGGTGCTTGCCAAGGCCGAGAACACCCTGCCTACAGACCATCCCAAGATCATGATAGCCCAGGTGCGTGAGTATGACTATGAGACCGCCCTGGAGAATGAGGAGCGCCTGCTCCAGGCATCATACACGTTTGATGACATGGAGATTGTACGTATCATGAAGGAGATTGTGCCGGAGTTCAAGAGTAATAACTCTAAGTATGAAGTTCTAGACAAATGAAGAGATCTATAATAATTACCGGTGGAGCAGGCTTTATAGGCAGCCATGTGGTAAGGCTGTTTGTAAACAAATATCCTGAGTATAATATTATTAATCTGGATAAGCTTACTTATGCAGGCAATCTGGATAATCTGAAGGATGTTGAGAACAAACCCAACTATAAGTTTGTCAAGATGGATATCTGTGACTTTGAGGGCGTGCTCAAGCTGATGCAGGATGAGAATGTGGACGGTATTATCCATTTGGCTGCTGAGAGCCATGTGGACCGCAGCATCAAGGATCCCTTCACCTTTGCCCAGACCAACGTAATGGGTACTCTGTCTTTGTTACAGGCTGCCAAGATATACTGGGAGAGCCTGCCGGAGAGATTTGAAGGCAAGCGCTTCTATCATATCAGTACAGATGAGGTTTATGGAGCTCTTGAGATGACTAATCCGGAGGGTATTAAGCCTCCGTTTACTACTAAAGCAAGTTCTGGCGAGCATCATATGGCATATGGTACCAAGTTCTTCACTGAGGACCTTAAGTATCAGCCGCACAGCCCGTACAGTGCCAGCAAGGCCAGTTCAGATCATTTTGTACGTGCGTTCCATGATACCTATGGAATGCCAACCATCGTGACCAACTGCTCAAACAACTACGGCCCTTACCAGTTCCCCGAGAAACTGATTCCGCTGTTCATAAACAATATCCGTCACCGCAAGCCGCTGCCTGTTTACGGCAAGGGCGAGAACGTGCGTGACTGGCTGTTTGTGGAGGATCATGCCCGTGCGATAGACATTATATTCCATCAGGGCCGCGTGGCCGAGACCTACAACATAGGAGGCTTTAACGAATGGAAAAATATTGACATAATCAAGGTGCTTATCAATACCGTTGACCGCCTGCTTGGGCGCCCTGATGGAGCTGATATGGACCTGATTACATACGTGACTGACCGCGCTGGCCATGACCTGCGTTACGCAATAGACTCTACTAAACTGCAGCGTGAGCTGGGGTGGGAGCCTTTGCTTCAATTTGAGGAGGGTATTGAAAAGACCGTACGCTGGTATCTGGATCATCAGGACTGGGTAGATAACGTAACCAGCGGCGAGTATCAGAAATACTACGATTCTATGTACAAGAATAGATAAATTTCTTTTTACAAATTGTGATTTATGGGCGGCAGTACCTGATTCGAGGTTCTGTCGCCTTTATTTTCATACTGTTTTGAGTGTTGAAAACTTTTATGCACACTTATTTTATTTTCTTTAACAAATAGTTGTACTATACAGAAATTTGAGGTACTTTTGTGGAAATGCCGGCTCATCCGGCGTGTTTCTATCTATTTTCACGTTATGCCAGTCATTTACATGGGACTGACAGAGGCGAAGCCATTTATTTTTCTATAATTTATGCGTGGAATTGTTCTTGCAGGCGGTAGCGGTACACGTTTGTATCCTATCACCAAGGGCGTAAGCAAACAGATGCTGCCCATATATGATAAGCCCATGGTTTATTATCCCATCAGCGTACTTATGCTGGCTGGGATCCGCGATATATTGATCATCTCAACCCCGTATGACCTGCCCGGTTTCAAGCGCCTGCTGGGTGACGGCAGTGACTACGGAGTGCACTTTGAGTACGCCGAGCAGCCCAGCCCGGATGGTCTGGCCCAGGCGTTTATCATCGGTGAGAAGTTTATAGGCAATGACAGCGCCTGTCTGGTGCTTGGTGATAATATCTTTTATGGCAGCGGTCTGACATCCATGCTTAAGAATGCTGTTCGTGAGGCCGAGGAGAACAACAAGGCTACCATTTTTGGCTACTGGGTATCTGACCCTGAGCGTTACGGCGTAGCCGAGTTTGACAAGGACGGCAACTGCCTGAGCATTGAGGAGAAGCCCGCCAACCCCAAGAGTAACTACGCTGTGGTAGGCCTCTATTTCTACCCCAACAAGGTTGTAAACATAGCCAAGAGCATTAAGCCCAGTGCCCGTGGAGAGCTTGAGATAACCACCGTGAACCAGGAATTCCTCAAGGATGGAGAACTCAAAGTCCAGACCCTGAGTCGCGGATTTGCCTGGCTCGATACCGGCACGCATGACTCACTGAGTGAGGCCAGCACCTTTGTCGAGGTGATAGAGAAACGTACCGGCCTAAAGGTAGCCTGCCTTGAGGGAATAGCCTACAGCCGAGGCTGGATTACCGAGGAGCGTATGCGTGAGATAGCTCAGCCTATGCTCAAGAACCAGTACGGCCAGTATCTGCTCAAGGTTATTGAAGACGAGAAGAACAAACTGAAATGAACGTTTTAGTTACAGGAGCCAACGGACAGCTAGGCAATGAACTGAGGGTAGTAACCTGCGGTTCTGCCAACAAATACATCTTCACAGACGTGGTAAACGCAACAGATGAGTCTACCGTCATGCTCCGCAAGCTGGCCGGATCTAATGTTGACATTTCTACAATCAAGCTGGATATTACAGACATTGAGGCCATCCGCAAGATGGTTCGTGAAAAAGATATCCAGGTTATCGTAAACTGCGCCGCCTACACCAATGTGGATAAGGCAGAATCAGATTATGATCTGGCCGAGCTGCTTAACGCCAAGGCTCCTGAGAACCTGGCCATAGCCATGAAAGAGGTTGGGGGGCTGTTGGTACATATCAGCACCGACTACGTGTTTGGCAAAGAACCCTACAACACCCCGTGCCGCGAGGACCAGAAGGGGACACCCACCGGAGTTTACGGCCTAACCAAACTACACGGTGAGCAGAACATACTTGCTTCCGGCTGCAAGTACATCATAATCCGCACCGCCTGGCTTTACAGCGAGTTTGGCAAGAATTTTGTGAGGACTATGCTGAATCTGACGGCTACCAGACCGGAGATCAAGGTGGTGTTTGATCAGGTGGGTACTCCTACTTATGCCGGGGATTTGGCAAAGGTTATTACTGGTATTATTGATGGCAACAAGTTTGAGGGCAATACCGGAATTTATCATTATAGCAATGAGGGCGTATGCTCTTGGTTTGATTTTGCCAAGATGATAGCTGAGTACAGCGGTCACAAGAACTGCAATGTTTTGCCTTGTCATAGCGAAGAGTTTCCTAGTCTCGTCAAAAGGCCTTCCTTCTCTGTCCTAGACAAAACCAAAATCAAAAAGAGTTTTAATATAAATATAGCTTTTTGGGCCAATTCATTGAGTTTATGTCTTAGAAATATTACTTTTAATAATCGGACATAGTCATTGCCTTTATTGTTTGTTTTGTTTTTATTATCAATCTTTTGCATGATGCTTACTTGTGATATAGATAAACGTTTGTATTTTCGCTTAATAATTTCGGTCTAAGCAACTGACGGATTATATTGTTATATCAAATGATGTTCCATTAATATTGCATTGAGCAAACTTCTATATAAAATCGCTTACTTAAATTTCTTCTATTAATATGATGGATAAGCACTTAATAGAGTTACGTATACCAGATAGATTTAGGGCAATTAATAGTGCCAATATCTCTATTGATGGTATTACTGTAGTTTCTGGAATTAATGGTTGTGGAAAAAGTACAATTTCAAAGTTGTTATATCAAACTTATAAGTATAGCGTTAATTATGAACGCATCTTGATAGAGGAAATAAATAATAACCTACAGCCTTATTATGACGTGTTAAATCACCTGCTTTCTCAAATGCAATTATTGAGAAGGCAATCTGTTTTAAGAGGCATTCGAAGATGGAGGCGTATATCCAACTTTGATGATACCACGGATTATTTTAATGAATTGAGTATCATATGCCAAAATATAGTTTCACTCGAAGAAGATATGAATAGCAGAGGGATGCAATTGATGAGTGATAGATTATGGCATATTCTTTGGTCTGCACTTGGAAGTGAGGAGGGGGATATGGATTTAAGATCTAATCTTGAAAAATTACAATCTCAGATGAAAAAGATTGTAAATAAGTGGATAGATAAATCTCAAGCACGCCCAAGCAGTATTTTGTATAATAAGTTGAAAGATTCTTTCCATTGTGACTTTCCCAATACAATTGAAATATGTGAATTTGGAGATTCTTTGATTGGTCCAAATTCGAAATCGGTAGCACTTCCACATTATATCCAACGTGCTATTTATATTGATACTCCTATGATGCTTGGGTTAGATGGGTTTGATTTTCCCGAGAATTGGGATGATCTCAATGAAGAATTAAAAAAACCTGCTATAGAGAATTATGAAGGTATAATAAAACAAACCATTCGAGATGAGATACTTCACGGAGAGGCCGAGTACGATGACGATACTCTGGATGATGCTATTTTGTTTAAGAGGGATGATGGCAAGGTATTTGATTTGTTGGATTGTGCAACTGGATTAAAAACATTTTCTATCATTCAATTGTTATTAAAGAATGGTTTGCTTAAGAAGGACACATTGCTGATCGTTGACGAGCCAGAGGCGCATTTGCACCCTCAATGGATAGTTGAATACGCTCGTTTAATATTGTTGCTACATAAAGAACTAGGCGTGAAATTCTTTATTGCCAGTCATAGTACGGATATGGTTGGTGCATTAAAGGAAATAGCTCCTATAGTTGATGTATCAGACTTAAACTTCTATGTGGCAGAAGAGACCAGTGATTTGTGTTTTAATTATAGAGCGCTGGGTGATGACGTTGAGCCCATATTTGCTTCTTTCAATAAATCATATGAAAAGCTAGATTATTATGTAAAGCATGACAAAGATGATGAATAGAAGCAAAGATAATATTTTTTATTGGGCTGATGGTTGTTGCTTAACTCCATGTGCATCAAAGTACATTGATACTATATCAAATATTCTTCATAAGGATTATCCAAAACTTAGATGTGATTGTTTTGATGGAATATATGCTTGGGATTCAGATGCATTTGAGAAAGGAAAACGAAAGAGTAGAAGTTCTAACACAGTTGATATGGTGTTGAGCTTGAATCCTGGTATGATGTTGATGGTTGAGGCAAAACTCGATGTAGAAAATGTACAACAATTGAAAGGTGAAGTAGAATATAAAATTCAGAAGACTAAAGAATACTTAGTTTCATCGACATCTTTTGTATGTTGTATTAATCCTTCGATAGTATTATTCTCATCAGATAATTTTGAAAGAAAAAAAACTCGTTACAGGAAAATGAGATGTAACAAAACTGATATTGATCCAATGACTATTGCTGCTTTTTACGATTATATTGAAAAATATTGATTAAAAAAATAAGAGAAGAACATCAATATTCTTTAATAGACGTAGAATGATCAAATGGATGAGTACATCCATGCAAGTTATATGATAAGTATAATCAAAACATCTATACCAGATATCATTATCATCGAGCCTAAGCTGTTCGGTGATGAGCGTGGATATTTCATGGAGACCTGGTCTCAGCGCGATTTTGACGAGCAGGTTCGTGCCATCAAGTTCGTTCAGGACAATGAATCCAAGTCTCGTTACGGTGTGCTTAGGGGTTTGCATTTCCAGAAAGGAAAATACTCCCAGAGCAAGCTGGTGAGGGTAATCAGCGGTCGGGTGCTGGATGTGGCTGTGGATATCCGAAGGGGATCTCCTACATTTGGAAAGCACGTGAGTGTGGAGTTGACTGGTGAGAATCGCCGTCAGATATTTATACCGCGTGGATTTGCTCATGGTTTTGTGGTGCTTAGCGATGAGGCTGTCTTTCAATACAAATGTGACAATCTTTATGCTCCGCAGGAGGAGGGGGCAATTGCTTGGAACGATCCGGCTCTGGAGATTGATTGGAAGATTCCGGAAAAGGATATAATTCTTTCGGAGAAGGATCAGCATCATCATCTGCTGGCTGACTGCCCGGAGGTGTTTGATTATAGCATTGACTATTACTCAAAATAAAAAACCTACTAACTAGGCAAAAAAAAAAATCAATCAGGAAGAAACACAATCAAATGATCATCAGGTTTCTGAACCTGGAGTGGCTTATGATTTAGAGGCTAATGCAAATGCGATAGCTTTTCCGATAAGCCATACAACAGATCTTTTTAAGACAGATGAATATGGACGTATCATTCTGTCAGAGGAAATGAAAGAAGCGGTCTCTTAAGCTGAACAGAGTTTGGCTGATGGTACATGCTTAACTGAGGATATGTTTCAAAAGCGTTTTGCAAAATGGCTTTATAAATAATCTATAGGGCACAGTTTGCAGACAATCTGGCAACTATCTTGAATTATTATGACGAGCGTAACGGGAGTGATAGGTACAGTAAGGATCTTTTCCAGATGATTCATGAACAGATTCGTTTGCTTTCTGTATTTCCTGAGATAGGACGCCTAACAAACTATCCAACCGTAAGAATATTGTATGTATATACATATGGCATTGAGTATGAAATGCGTGACAAGGGAATACTTGTTGTAGATATCTATTCATGTCAAACAGATCCTACAAATAAGCTATTCAATAAAAGCTAACGAGATAGATTGTTGAAATAAACAAGATTATTAAAAAGGACTATGGGAAAGAAAGTAAGAAATGTAGAAATTCTACAGCCGAAAATTGTATTAAGAGAAAAAGGCAATGACGTTTCATTTAGCGATATTCTGTATTTTCTAGATGGAATGGATTTTCCTTTTGGAGATAAATCATTCTCAGTTTCACTATTCAAGGATCCTATCAATGATAATTGTATTGAGGGACTGATTATTACAACTCAAGACTCAGATATTCCTCCTAAACGTAATAAAACAACAGGTGATTTTTCTCCTGTAGAAATAGATACAAGAAGAGAAGGTTTTGCATATGCAAATGTATTTCTATATGATAAGTTGCGTAATGTTTTTATCTATGAGATAAATAAGAATGGGTGTTATAATAAGCAACTTGTCAATATGATTATTGCTTTGTGGAACCATTTAGATAATGATGAAGGAATAAGACCCCAGATTGATATTGATTTTCATGCTTTTGCTCGCCGTGATGAGTATAACAGAATGCTCAGAATGACATACTACAAGAAGATATGTGTTGAACTAGTTAATCCAGAGGGTCTTGTGAATGCTAGATTGGAAAAAGAGGATTCTTTAGAAAACCTAATTAAATCTTCTATTGATAGTGGTGTTCAGAATAATGCAAATGTTATAAAGATTGAACAAACTGTCTCATCAAAGAAGTTAAACCCAGGCGGCTTATCTAATAATCTAGTTAAAGACTTTATAGATAAGATTCTTAATAAAGTCGGACATAATAATATTAAAACGCTAGAGGTTTGCGGTTATACAGAAGATGTTGAAGGATCAAATAGATGTCGTGCTGTTGATTTGTTAGTAGATACTTTTGATGAATCATTCAAAATTAATGATATTCAGATTCATACCGATGTTCAAAAACAAGAGAGAAAGAATGGTATTGAAAGAGTCTACAATAAAATTATTCCTGAATTACAAGATATTATTGGCTTTTAACTGATTTAATATGAGTCTAGCTAAACTTAAAGAGAATTACAAGGGGGTATTCTTTGGGCTTGTGGCAGCCATCATAATTGTTAAGGTCAACCCCAATTATGGTTCATGTCTTTCTTTTATTAAAGAACTGCCTCAATTGACATCATGCATTTTTGGTTTTTTATTAGCGTTGTTGGGCATAATATTGCAGGGAGATAGCCCAACTATAAAGGATATGAAATCACGTCCTGTTATGTATAATCGTTTCATTAACTATAACAAGAAGGTAGTTTATTTATCACTTATTCTTTCTGTCGTGACGTTAGTAATAGGATATATTGATTACGACTATATCGATGGATTGTTTATCAGTCAATATTCATGTGTTAAGATGATAGTAAAAAAGATAATTATATCATCTATAACATTTGGCATTGTATGGTTGTTTGTTGATTTGTTGACTTTTTTGAGATTGTTCTACCTCTTAATAACAGCACAGTCAAAGAAATAGACTAATATATCGTTATTATTAAGATTGTTAAACTCAATCATATTAAAGTAATCAATATATAAGAACACTGACATCCAATACTTTATATGAAATGGTGAATACAATACTATCAATAATTGGTATTTTAGTCTCTCTGATTGGTTTAGGCTTTACTATATACCAAGTCGTAGAGCTTAAACAGAAAACAATTGAATACCAAAATATGGTTGAACAAAATGTTGTAGATGCTCAGAGGAAGATACGAGTTGGTCTTTATATTTCAGAGGTAACGTTATGTATAAAAAATTTGGAAAGTGCTATTACTTTTATCCGTGAGGGTAAAACTGAGTTGGCATTATTAAGGATGGAGGATATTGAATCAACCCTACATAATCATTCCTTATCAGAAATGTATTTAGATGAGGGACAATTGTATCGATTTAGGGATGCAATTCAAAACTATAAAGATTCATTGAGAAGTGTCATAAAGAACACTAATGGTGAAAACATTGAAAGGGAATTTATATTGGATTCTTTGTCTGGTATTAAAGAGTACTTAACAATTATTGACAATAAGATAAAAGTATCGCTATATGGAGAAAGAAGTTGATGTAGTTACTTTATGTAATAAACTGACTGAAATGACAGCTCAAGAAAAATGCGATTGGAAACTCACTTCAGAAAAAAGCCGATTCAAATTAGCCTTGAAGAATGGAACTGTTGAAATCAGTAAATATGTTCCTAATCCATTTGATTTTTTGAACTCGAAAAAGATGATTTATTCCGTGTCGTTATTTGACAGAAATCAAGTTAGATATGCAACTTATGAAAGTGATAACACAGAAGAAAAGATATTTAATTGCTTTAAAGAGTTGTATTCAACTATATGCGTAGTTCTGGAAAGAAAAAAGAAACGCAAAATAGCATTGCTGTTTAATGAATTAACAGATATGCCATCTAATGCTGGCGATTAAAGAAAATTGTTTTGAAGAGAACGTGTACCTATTAAGAACGATTATAAATAACTAACCTACCGCTTTTTTATGAAGGAATTGGCCGATAGTTGTCTAGTCTGGGACTCTAATTAGGCTTTCAGGCCTCGCATTCTATCTGGACTTTGCAACTATGCATGGAAGGACTTACACGGTTCATAGACTCTGTGGACTATTGTCCCCAATATAGTTTCCCTTTCCTGCCGGCCTTTCCTCCTTTTTACAACAAAGGTTGGGAAACGGCCGTAGTTGAGCAAATTCTTCACATAGATATTATCACTGGCACAAACTAAGAGTCCCTAATTGCACAAAAAACAATAAGATATGAGAGTAATAATAGAACCGGACTACGAAAGAATGTCCAAGTGGGCAGCAAATTACGTTGCCAAGAGAATAAATGAGGCTAATCCTACATCAGAGAAGCCTTTCAAGTTGGGTTGCCCTACCGGTAGTTCGCCGCTGGGACTGTATAAGGAACTGATAGCTTTGAATAAGGCTGGTAAGGTGTCATTCAAGAACGTCATTACGTTCAATATGGATGAGTATGTGAACCTGCCCGAGGAGCATCCGGAGAGCTACCACTCATTCATGTGGACCAACTTCTTCAGCCACATTGACATCAAGAAGGAGAACGTACATATCCTGAACGGCAACGCCAAGGATCTCAAGGCTGAGTGTGAGAACTATGAGAAGGCAATCGTGGCAGCAGGCGGCATAGACCTGTTCATGGGCGGTATAGGTCCCGATGGTCACATAGCATTCAACGAGCCTGGCTCAAGCCTGAGCAGCCGTACTCGTCAGAAGACTCTTACAACCGATACCATCATAGCTAACTGCCGCTTCTTTGACAACGACGTGAATAAGGTGCCCAAGACCGCGCTTACCGTAGGTGTAGGTACCGTGATGGATGCCAAGGAGGTGCTGATAGTTGTGAACGGTCACAACAAGGCTCGTGCGCTGCAGCATGGAGTAGAGGAGGGCGTCAGCCAGATGTGGACCATCAGCGCACTTCAGCTTCACCCGCATGCAATCATCGTGGCCGATGAGGCCGCCTGCGGTGAGCTTAAGGTTGACACTTACAAGTACTTTAAGGATATTGAGAAGGATAATCTATAAAAAAGAGAATCGTATGGCTGCATTTAAAAACGACGGAAAGCTTAAGATTCTTATCATAGTAGGAACCCGCCCAGAGATCATACGCTTGGCTGCTGTAATAAACAAGTGCCGCGAGTATTTTGACTGCCTTTTGGCACATACCGGTCAGAACTATGACTACAACCTTAATGGTGTCTTTTTCAAGGACCTCAAACTCCGGGATCCCGACATCTACATGGAGGCGGTGGGGGCCGACCTGGGCGAGACCATGGGCAACATCATTGCTAAGAGCTACCAGCTGATGGTCGCCACCAAGCCCGATGCCGTGCTGGTGCTGGGCGACACCAACAGCTGCCTCAGCGTCATCGGGGCCAAGCGCCTGCACATCCCCATCTTCCACATGGAGGCGGGCAACCGGTGCAAGGACGAGTGCCTGCCCGAGGAGACCAACCGCCGCATCGTGGACATCATCTCCGACGTGAACATGGCCTACAGCGAGCACGCCCGCCGCTACCTGGCCGACACCGGCCTCCCCAAGGAGCGTACCTACGTCACCGGCAGCCCCATGGCCGAGGTCCTGCACAGCAACCTCCCCCAGATAGAGGCCAGCGACATCCACCAGCGCCTGGGCCTGCAGAAAGGCCGCTACATCCTCCTCAGCGCCCATCGCGAGGAGAACATTGATACCGAGAAGAACTTCCTGAGCCTGTTCACCGCCATCAACCAGATGGCCCAGCGCTACGACATGCCCATCCTCTACAGCTGCCACCCCCGCAGCCGCAAACGCCTGGAGGCCAGCGGATTCCAGTTGGATGCAAGAGTCATCCAGCACGAGCCCCTGGGCTTCCACGACTACAACTGCCTGCAGATGAACGCCTACTGTGTGGTCTCCGACTCCGGAACCTTGCCCGAGGAGAGCAGCTTCTTCACCAGCATCGGACACCCGTTCCCCGCCGTGTGCATCCGCACCAGCACCGAGCGCCCCGAAGCCCTTGACAAAGGCTGCTTTGTGCTCAGCGGCATCGACACCCAAGGCCTGCTGCAGAGCGTCGAGGTGGCCGTGCGCCTCATCCAGGACGGCCTGCCCGGCATCCCCGTGCCCGACTATGTAGATGAAAACGTATCCACCAAAGTCGTCCGCATCATCCAGAGTTACGTGGGCGTAGTAAATAAAATGGTATGGCGAAAATTCTAGTTACCGGAGCCAAGGGGTTCGTGGGCAAGAACCTCTGTGCCGCCCTGCGCAATATCCAGGACGGCAAAGACCGCCGATTCCCGGACCTCACCATTGAGGCCGTCTATGAGTACGACCTGGAC
>JBGUVW010000062.1:0-15650 GCA_045220475.1 Bacteroidaceae bacterium | reverse complement strand
ACTGGTGGCAGTCTCCAAGACACACCCCGTAGAGATGCTGCAGGAGGCATATGATGCCGGTCAGCGCATATTCGGAGAGAACAAGGTTCAGGAGATGACAGCCAAAAGCCAGGTTCTGCCCACTGATATTGAGTGGCATTTCATCGGCCACGTACAGACCAACAAGATCAAGATGATGGCACCGTACGTATCGGTCATACAAGGCGTCGACAATTATGACAAACTTGTTGAGATTGACCGTCAGGCTGCCCGTTTTAACCGTCACATCACATGCCTGCTGCAACTGCATATCGCCTCCGAGGAGACCAAGTTCGGATTCAGCGCTGATGAATGCACCGCAATGCTTGACGAGGGTAAATGGAAATCGTTGCAGAATATTACCATAGGCGGTGTGATGGGTATGGCAACCAACACCGATGATGAGGCTCAGGTTTGCCGTGAGTTTGGTCGTCTTAAGGAGATCTTTGATTCCTACAAGCAGAAATATTTTGCCGGTGTTGACACATTCAACACCATATCGGCCGGAATGAGCGGCGATTATGAACTTGCCATCCAGGCCGGCAGCAATATGGTACGCATAGGCAGTGCCATATTCGGAGAGAGAAACTACAACTTGAACAAATAATTGAAACAGCATAATTACATGATTGATCATTACGACAGATCCGACAATGTCTTCACCGAGAAGAACCTGAACGCTTACATAGCCGGTTCCATTATCAGCAACTGGGATATGGAGGCATTCACAGACTATAAGGGAGCTACCCTGCTCTACCGCGACGTAGCACGCCGTATAGCCAAACTGCATATTATCTTTGAGGAGACAGGCCTGAAGCCAGGCGACCGCATTGCACTTTGCGGCAAGAACAGCTCAAACTGGGGAACAGCCTGCATCGCTGCCATAACATACGGTGCTGTTGTAGTACCTATCCTGCATGAGTTCAAGGCCGATAACATACACCATATCATCAACCACTCAGAGACCAAGCTCTTCTTTGCCGGTGACCAGATTTGGGAGAACCTGAACGAGGCTTCAATGCCCAACCTGGAGGGTATCATCACACTTGATGAGTACCAGCTGGTGGTTTCACGTAATGAGAAACTCACCTACGCCCGCGAGCATCTGAACGAGCTGTTCGGACGTAAATATCCCAAGGAGTTCAAGCAGAAGGATATCAAATACTTTGAGGCCGGCTTTGATGACATGGCCATGATCAACTACACATCGGGCTCAACCGGATTCTCCAAGGGCGTGATGCTGCCTTACCGTTCACTCATAAGCAACTATATGTTCGCCAAGAGAGCACTGTACGTACTCACTCCCGGTTGCAAGGTAATATCCATGCTTCCTATGGCTCATATGTACGGATTCTCATTCGAGTTCTTCTTTGAGTTCCTTATAGGATGCCATGTTTACTTCCTGACCCGCCTGCCGAGCCCCAAGATCATATTCCAGGCTCTTGGTGAGATCAAGCCCAGCGTGATTGTATCGGTACCGCTCGTTATTGAGAAGATAATCAAGAAGAACATACTGCCCAAGCTGGAGACTCCGCAGATGAAGTTCCTGCTCAAGGTGCCTATCCTGAATGACCAGATCAAGAAGAAGGTATGCGAGGAGATGATAAAGGGATTCGGCGGTAATTTCTATGAGGTTATCCTGGGCGGTGCTCCGTTCAACCAGGAGGTTGAGAGATTCATATCATCAATACATTTCCCCTACACCGTTGGATACGGCGCCACAGAATGCGGTCCTATCATCGCCTATGATGACAAGACCACCTTTGCACAGGGCTCATGCGGCAAGCCCGTTCCCAACATGGAGGTCAAAATCCTTAGTCCCGATCCCGAGCACGTACCCGGTGAGATCATCTGCCGCGGTCCCAACGTGATGCTGGGTTACTACAAGAACGAGAAACTGACCGAGGAGACCATTGACAAGGACGGCTGGATGTACACCGGTGACCTGGGTATCATGGACAAGGACGGCAACATATTCATCAAGGGACGCAGCAAGAGCATGATCCTGGGCCCCTCAGGCCAGAACATCTATCCTGAGGAGATTGAGGACCACCTGAACAACATGAATCTGGTAAACGAGTCTGTTGTAATCTCTGAAAGCGACAAGCTGGTAGCTCTGGTCTATCCCGATTTTGATGAGGCCATGAAGTCCGGCATGACCGATGAACAGATAGCCGAGGTGATGGAGCAGAACCGTCAGGAACTGAACAACATCCTGCCCGCCTACGAGAAGATCTCACAGATCCGCATCTACCACGAGGAGTTTGAGAAGACCCCCAAGAAGAGTATCAAGAGATTCCTCTATCAGAAAGAATAATTAAAAAGGTCGCTCGGTTGAGCGACCTTTTTTAATCTAGTTTCAATACGGCGAGGAAGGCTTTCTGGGGAACTTCCACGTTGCCGATCTGTTTCATGCGCTTCTTACCCTTCTTCTGCTTTTCCAGAAGCTTGCGCTTACGTGACACGTCACCGCCGTAGCACTTGGCAGTCACATCCTTACGCACCTGCTTGATGGTCTCGCGTGCTATGATCTTGGAGCCGATGGCAGCCTGGATCGCAATATCGAACTGCTGGCGCGGGATGAGCTCCTTGAGTTTCTCGCACATGCGGCGGCCCAGGTCATAGGCGTTGTCCACGTGAGTAAGGGTTGACAGGGCATCAACCGGCTCGCCGTTAAGCAGTATATCCAGCTTGATAAGTTTTGACGGACGGAATCCTGCGGGATGGTAGTCAAATGATGCGTAACCCTTTGATATGCTCTTGAGCTTATCATAGAAGTCTATAACAATCTCACCCAGAGGCAGTTTGAAGTAAATCTCCACACGGTTACCGGCTATGAACTGCTGCTTTACCAGCTCGCCGCGCTTGTCAAGGCACAGCGTCATGATAGGGCCGATATACTCAGTGGTGGTAATTATCGATGCATCAATATAGGGCTCCTCAATATGGTCAATCAGCGTAAGGTCAGGCATACCGCTCGGGTTGTGCACCTCAGTCGCATTACCCTGCTTGTCATACACCATATATGATACGTTGGGCACGGTTGTGATGACGCTCATGTCAAATTCGCGGTCCAGACGCTCCTGCACGATCTCCATATGCAGCAGTCCTAAGAATCCGCAACGGAATCCGAATCCCAGCGCTGCCGATGACTCAGGGAAGAAACTGAGCGAGGCATCGTTCAGCTGCAGTTTCTCAAGTGATGCACGCAGGTCCTCGAACTCATCGGCCTCAATGGGATAGACGCCCGCGAATACCATTGGCTTTGATTCCTCAAACCCGGCAATCGCCTTGTCGCACGGACGGGCCACATGTGTGATGGTATCACCCACCTTGACCTCGGTCGATGTCTTGATTCCGGAGATGATGTAACCCACGTCACCGGTGGTCATCACATCGCGCGGCACCATATCCATCCGGAGCACGCCTACCTCATCGGCATCATACTCCTTACCGGTATTGAAGAACTTGACCTTGTCACCCTTGCGGATGCAGCCGTTCTCAATTTTGAAATATGCTATGATTCCGCGGAATGAGTTGAATACGGAGTCAAAGATAAGAGCCTGCAGCGGAGCCTCGGGGTCACCCACGGGATGCGGGATACGCTCCACGATTGCGTTCAAAATCTCCTCCACGCCCATTCCTGTACGGGCCGATGCACGTATGATATCCTCGCGTTTGCAACCTATCAGCTCCACGATCTCATCCTCAACCTCATCGGGCATGGCGCTCTGCATGTCGCACTTGTTTATGACGGGGATGATCTCCAGGTCATGTTCAATGGCCATGTAGAGGTTACTGATGGTCTGCGCCTGCACGCCCTGAGTGGCATCAACCACCAGGATAGCACCCTCACAGGCTGCAATTGAACGGCTCACCTCATATGAGAAATCCACATGTCCCGGAGTGTCAATCAGGTTCAGGATATATTTCTGGCCCTTGTACTCATACTCCATCTGGATGGCGTGACTCTTGATTGTGATGCCACGTTCCTTCTCCAGGTCCATGTCATCAAGCATCTGGCCCTCAGTGATATTGATGGTATGAGTATACTCCAGCAGGCGGTCAGCCAGCGTTGACTTACCGTGATCTATATGTGCAATGATACAAAAGTTGCGGATGTTCTCCATAAGGGGTGTTTTTACCCCGCAAAATTAGTGAAAAATACTTTCTCCGCCAAAGTGTCCCACAACAAGGGAGCTCAGAAAACTCACAGAGGCTTCCCATGTGGGACATAGCCCCAAAATGAGAGGGTGTCCCACAAAGAAGCGTCCCACACGAGCCGTGAGAGGCGTTCGTGTGGGACACTTTGGCAAACAAGTAAATCAAAGTTGGACTACTGTGGCGGTAGGAACCTGGCGCAGAATATCGGCCTTCTGTTCGTCGGTCAAGGGGGCTTTGATAATGACTTTCTCCATTCCGAACTTTTGGCACCACTCGCCCAGGTCCTGCGGAACTTCAACCTCCTTGAGCGAAATCATTTTGTAGCATTTGCAGTTTTCATCCACCTTCTTGTAGTTTCCAATCATGGAGATACGGGGGAACCGACATCCCGCAAGCACATATCCGTCTTCCTCCGAATAAGTATAATATGAGGGCATGTTCTCTCCGCTATAATAGAGTTCTCCCATCTCGCCTAAAAATTTCAGCATCGCAAGTTCATCGGATTCCAGTTTTTCATAAGCAACGTCCTTACCGCCCTTTTCGCGCACCAGCCAACTGATGGCAGGCTTCAGGGTGTAGTTGTCCCAATCCATCTCCATGCCGATGAAACCGGCCCAGAGTTCCAGGTAGTGAACCTCCTCAATCCCGTTTAGCGGATCTATCCAGGTGTATTTCACATCGACCTTCTTAATCTCCGGGCAGACCTTCGTGTTATGGGTCACAATTTCAGGGGTACGCTCAATACGTGGTGCCTGGCCAGAGAATTCCACAGTGATGAACGGGAAAAATACCGTGAACCAACCGTTGTACTCCGCCGGGATTATACCGTTGGATCCACAGAACGCCGGTGTCCTTCTTTCGGGAGTGTACTGATTCACCATATCAAGCCAGAATTTTCGGTTCACATTACCTTCTGAAGCATTCACAAACTCGTCAATGACCGGCTCCAGTTTCTTACGCCACCAGCCCAGATCCAGGTCATCAAGTCTTGAAAGGCGTGAGCGGATGTTCTTCCAGTCATCGGGAGTACCAAGAAGGGTGATATCGGGAATGCCGCAACCAAAACCCATAACCTCGTACTTGAAGAACTTCTTGACGCTCTCCATCATGGTAATCTGCGAAGAGATGCGCTCCACCAGACCGGTAGTGGAGAAGTTGCAGACCATAAGGTCCGAGAACTCCGCCTTCATGTTCTTGTCGATGGAATCGCTGAAAGCCGGAATTATCCACTCCCAGTAATCATTACGCTTCATCAGATCCTCACCTATATACTCAATGCAGATAGTTTTTTGGCCCTCAAAATCGACCAGACGGTCACGCAACTGCTCCGCGTTCTCATTGATCTGTGTGGCAATGCCCTGACTGATGAGCAGCCAGATGACATCGGGCGAAAGAATCAGCGAATAGTGCTTGTCATATGCCGTAAGAAATCCCTCAAAGCAGGCATTACGCTTAAAGCAGACCAGTTCCTTGTCACCTGCGCTATGGGTCTTGATATTCTGGTCCGGCACCCCTACACCTGATTCATAAAGAATCTTTTCCCAGCAATCATAGGCCGATTTCTGATCCAGGGGCTTATTAGGTCTGTCTTTGTCCTCAAGATGGAACCGTACTCCGCCTTCTTTCAGATACTCAACAGTTTCATTGGTCTTAACCTTCTTTTCCTTGCGGGCGTATGCCACACTCACACACATTAGTGAAATAAGAATAATGACTAGCTTTTTCATATCGTTGCCAGGTTTTTTGTTTGTTCTGCCAGCAAAGGTAGATCGGCTCTCTGCACCGGGCAAGAAAAGAGCATTGCAATACTGTCGCAAATGCGCTGCAAAAGCGTTGCATGAAAAAAAGTGCCCCACACTATCCGTGAGAGGGATTCGTGTGGGGCACTCTGGCAATCTAAGGACAGGTAGTATCTATCCTATTCTAAATTCTCGACTAACTCTTCATTATATTTACAGATATCCAAGGACCAGCTTCCTCCGTACAGATCCCAGGAGCTAATAATAATATTATACTCTTTACTTAAAGGAGCATATACGTAATAGTCACACAACTGTTCGTCATAAATTGCTGATTCTTTACCCAGATATATTAAGCCGTTTCTGGTCAGTTCATTTACGATAGGAGTTATATCTGTTGATAAATTGCAGACGTACTGAATATCATCAAACTCTTCACCCTCTTCATCGTTAAAATAGTAGCAGACAGAAAGACTATCCAAACGATAAGCGATATACCAATGCGGAATTGAATCGGTTATCGTATCATACTTCAGTTCTTCGCCCTTCCTGATTTCCCAATCCGGACAGTTGTCCGCCATGAACTTCCTTACATCATCCACTGTGGCGTCAAAATCCAGTATAGGACTAAAGGAATAGCTACCTTCTTCTACATCGTAGTTGATATTGAGAGAGGACTCGTCTATCAGATAATCCAGGTCATTCCTGTCTGTGGACTGGAATGTCAGATACCAGCGATCCTCATCCCCACAGTTGTAAACAATAAACTGAACTTCAAGTTTTTCATCATTGGAAAGATACATATATTCCAATTCTTCAGGAAAAACATCAGTGTATACCAGACCCAAAAATTTAAAGCCCAATCCGGATAATTCTTCCCTTATTTTGTCCACATTACATGAACTGGTGAACTTGAAATTCGTCATCTGAAGGCCATCTCCCTGTTCATTACCGAAAATGAAAGATACGCCCATATTTATCTTGCTTTCATATTTCAATGTCCACTTCTCACAGGTCTCATCATATTTCAGTTCTCCATTATCACATATATCAAAGTCAGGGAAATACTTGGCCATGTATTTTTCAACATCAGCCAGATTGGCATTCCAGTTTATGAGAGGCGTAAGGGTAAAGCTTACGCCATTTGTGTCAACTTTCAGACTGAGAGAGTTCTCATCCTGACTGTCAACTTCATTCTTGTCACAAGAGCCCAGAGATACACTAAAGGCAACAACGCACATCATAATGAGTGCGGCATGGAAACGAACTGCTTTTTTCATATTCATTTTTATCTTTTGCAATACCAAAACCGTAAAGAATCGTGTAGAACAATCCGGTTATTTAAAAACATGCAATGTCAATCCTTACTAGTGATTTCTTCAATATATTCTTCATCATACTCACAGAAGCTCAAGGACCAAGTACCTTCAAACAAATCCCAGGATGCTGCTCCTACCATATAATCTTTGCTTAATGGGGCATATACGTAATTGGAAAGCTGTCCTTCATAAGTTCCCGGGTCATGACCGATAAACACGAGGCCGTTTCTTGTCAGTTCACATTTAACATCATCCAGATCTGTAGATGAGTGGTAGTAATAATGCACTTCATAATAATCTTCTCCCTCTGCATCGCCAAAAACGTAAGCTACTCGCAGGCTATCCATACTATAAGTTGTGAACCAGTAGTACTGAACAGAATCACCGGCTATAGAATCCCTTTCCAATTCATAGTCAGTAATGTTTTCCCACTGCGGATAGTTGTCCTCCATGTACTTGATTACATCATCAAAAGAGGCGCTCCAATCCAGCAGAGGAGTCAATGTATAACTGCCCTCATCTGTAGTGAGATTTATATTGACAGAGGACTCGTCTATCAAATGATTCAGGTCATCTTTGTCAAATGACTGGAAACTAACATACCAGAAATCATCATCCCCACAGTTTTCAACATCAAGCTGAACCTCAAGTTTCTCATCATTAGACAGATACATATATGTCAAATCCTCAGGATAAATATCCCAGTATAAAAGCCCCTTATATTTAAAGCCCAATCCTGATAATTCAGCCCTTATTTTGTCTACATTACACGGAGTGAGGAAATCAAATTCCACCATATATAAACCATTTCCCTGTTCATCATCAAAAAGGAAATATATGTTCATCTTGCCATTATTGTCATAAAACAAAAACCACTTGTCACAGTTTTCATCATGTTCCAGTTTTCCCTCATTGCACACACTATAGTCAGGGTAATACTTAGCCATGTACTTTTCAACATCAGTCAGATTGGCTTTCCAGTTGAGGAGAGGCGTAATGGTAAAGTTCACACCGTTGGTGTCAACTATCAGACTGAAAGAGTTCTCATCGTGATTGTCAACTTCATTCTTGTCACAAGAGCCTAGAGATACGCTAAAGGCAACAACGCACATCATAATGAGTGCGGCATGGAAACGAACTATTTTATTCATATTAATTTGAATTTTTTGCGACACAAAAATAGTGAAAAACCGTTTATTATTCGCAACTTTACGTCCCAAAACTTAACAACAGATATAGTGTATGGAAAGAACATGGCGCTGGTTTGGCAAGAAGGATAAGATTACGCTTGCCATGCTTAAGCAGATAGGCGTAGAGGGCATTGTAACAGCCCTTCATGACGTACCCCTGGGTCAGGTTTGGACCAGGGAGAAAATCCGCGAACTCAGAGAATATATTGAGAGCTACGGCATGCGCTGGAGCGTAGTTGAGAGCCTGCCGGTAGTTGAGACCATCAAATACGGCGGACCGGACCGCGACCATCAGATTGAGGTCTATAAGGAGTCACTGCGCAACCTGTCGGCCGAGGGCATCCACTGCATATGCTACAACTTCATGCCGGTTCTTGACTGGGCCCGCACGGACCTGTTCCATATCAACCCCAACGGCTCCACCAACCTCTATTTCAACTATGCTGAATTCGCATACTTTGACATCTATATCCTTAAGCGCGAGGGCGCACGTGAGGAGTGGGCAAAGTTCCGTTTCCCTGCAGGTGTAGGTGAAGGCCGCAACGTTCTGGCTGAGGCCGATGAACTGGCCAAGACCATGACCCCGGAGGGTGAGCACAAGCTGGTTGAGACCATCATCATCAAGACCCAGGGATTTGTAAGCGGTAACTTCAGCGAGAACGATGAGGCTCCCATACAGAAGTTCCGTGATTTCCTGAATCTTTACAAAGGCATTGACAAGGCACAGTTGCGTGCCAACATGAAATATTTCCTGGAGGCAATCATGCCTACCTGTGAGGAGTACAACATGAACATGTGCGTACACCCTGATGATCCCCCAATCGAGGTTCTTGGCCTGCCGCGCATAGTACGTACGGAGGAGGATATCCAGTGGTTTCTGGATGCCGTTCCCAACAAGCACAACGGTCTTACCTTCTGCGCAGGTTCACTCTCAGCAGGCGCTTACAACAACGTAGTCGAGATTGCCAAGAAGTTTGCGTCACGCACACACTTTGTACACCTGCGTTCATGCCACATATTCCCCAACGGTGACTTTACCGAGGCATCACACCTGGGTGGCCGTGCCGATCTTGTTGAGCTGTGCCGCATCTTTGAGAAGGAAAATCCGGCACTGCCCATGCGTGTTGACCACGGTATGACATTTACCGATAACCCCGGCGGAATAATGGATGAGTCAAGCCACGGACACAACGCAGGCTACACCCTGCTGGGCCGTATGTTCGCCATGGGTCAGGTGCAAGGTATACTTGCTACCGTTGACCGCGAGCTTGGAATTGAGTACAAACAACCCGGATTCTTTGATTAATCACTAAGATGAAACTTACTGAAATAACAAGCGGCAAGTTCAATGCCGCAGAGTGGGAAAAGAAAGGTTATCTGCTCCCCAAGTTTGATATAGAGGCTGTTCGCCGCAAGACACATGATGAGCCCACTTGGGTACATTTCGGCGGCGGCAACATATTCCGCGCCTTCCCGGCAGCCATCATCAATGATGCGCTCAACACCGGCAAGTATGACCGCGGAGTAATCATGGCCGAGACCTTTGACTATGAGATCATTGACAAGGCATACGCCCCTTATGACAACCTCTCGCTGCTGGTCAGCCTGCAGTCAACAGGCACCATTGAGAAGAAGGTTATTGCATCTGTAACCGAGGCATTGAAGGCCGATCCCCAGTTCCCTGACTGGAACCGTCTGGTTGAGATCTTCAAGGCTAAGTCACTGCAGATGATATCATTCACCATCACAGAGAAGGGTTACACATTCAATGAGGCTGACCTGGCCCGCGGACTCAAGCCAATGTTCGCCATGGGTAAGGTTTGCGCCCTGTTGCTGGAGCGCTACAATGCAGGCAAGCTGCCCCTGACCATTCAGAGCATGGACAACTGCTCACATAACGGTGACAAGGTTAAGGCCGGCGTCATGGCATATGCTGAGCGTTGGGTTGCCGATAAGCTGGTACCGGCTGATTTCCTGGCTTACCTCAAGGATGAGACCAAGATCACATTCCCCTGGTCAATGATTGACAAAATCACTCCCCGCCCCCACGAGAAGGTTAAGGAACTTCTGGCAAAGGACGGATTT
This sequence comes from Bacteroidaceae bacterium, assembly GCA_045220475.1. GTDB lineage: Bacteria > Bacteroidota > Bacteroidia > Bacteroidales > Bacteroidaceae > Colenecus. The sequence goes on along the minus strand of JBGUVW010000062.1, from coordinate 5,135 downwards.
GAGGATAACAACTACATCGAGACAGAGAAGCACACCTTCACAGCACCGTTCGTGAATGCCGAGGAGGTTCAGTACCTGGTAATTGAGGACAACTACACCAACGGCCGTCCTCCGCTTGACCTGGGTGGTGCCCTCTATACCACACGTGAGACCGTAGACAAGGTTGAGACCATGAAGGTTACCACCTGCCTCAACCCCCTGCACACCGCAATGGCCATCTACGGCTGCATGCTGGGTTACACCCTTATCAGTGCCGAGATGGCCGATGAGGATATCCGCTCATTCATCCAGAAGATGGGTTACATGGAGGCAATGCCGGTAGTAACCGATCCGGGAATCCTGAACCCGTATGAGTTCATCGGCGCCGTAATCAAACGTCGTCTGCCCAACCCCTTCATGCCCGATGCACCCCAGCGTATAGCATGTGACACAAGCCAGAAAATTCCTATCCGTTTTGGTGAGACCATAAAGAAGTACATAGCCCGCGGTCTTGACAAGGACAACCTTGTACTGATTCCGCTTGCACTTGCAGGTTGGGCACGTTACCTCAAAGGCATCAAGGATGACGGCACCCCGTTTGATCCGTCACCCGATCCCCTGCTCCAGGAGATGCAGGCAATAGTAGCTCCGCTTGAGGTTGGTAAACCTGATCAGGACTACTCATGTCTTAAGAAGCTCTACAGCCGCAAGGACATCTTTGCCGTTGACCTCTATGAGGCTGGCCTTGGTGAGCGTATAGAGGGCATGGTCAAGGAACTCTATGCCGGAAACGGCGCAGTCCGCAAGACCCTTCACAAGTACGTATTGGCCAGATAACAGGCAGTACACAATAAAACAGCCGGGTGCTTAAAGCATCCGGCTGTTTTGTTTTACAGATAAGAAATATTTACTTGAGAGCGTAATAGTTCTCCTCCTCACCTTCAGTAACGTTGATTTTGTCTTCACGGAGTAGCCATCCGAGTCCCAGATAAAACTCTTTGTCCTTCAGTTTTGTAGCCTTTTTAATTTCCTTCTGTGAAAGGGCGTTCTTACCCTCCAGTGCGCGCCAGATAAGACCGGCAAATTCACCTACCATTTCTTTCATGATTGTATCTTTTTAAAATATCGGCGCAAAGGTACTGCTTTTTGCTACAAATTGTCATTATTTTCTTAACAAAATTTTAATTAAAATGACAATACCAGGCCAACTCCGGTAGGATGAGCCACAAAACTCAGGTCCATTGATCCTGAACCGGCAGACTGTCGGAGATTATAACTCTTTACAACCTTCTGAGCACTCGCATTAGCAGCCACAGCAATGACCAATCCCAAACCGCCGACTACACCGCAGGTTACCTTAGCACCCTTACTCATAGTTCCGCCTCCTAAAGAATAGCCTATGGGATAACCTATAGCAAAACCTATCATGGTACCGCCCACATTACCCCAAGTGTTGGCAGCGCTGAACTTCTTCATCTCACTCTCGTTTAAATACAGATTCTCAGTTCCTTTAACAATTTCTGTCCCGCCAATCCTCATCTTTCCGGACCAGATATTGTAAGTCATATTACCCTTAAGGGGTTCATTCCAGTTAACACTTTCATACTGTGCCGAAGCATACTGAAAACAAAAAACTACTGTCAAAACAAGTAAAGCAAACTTTTTCATAAATGAATAATTTAATAATTAAGGTTAGGTCTATTGAGAAAAAGACAGTCCCCTTGTGTCCTTCTCTAAAGGAGCACATATGGGGACTGTTCATTATGTATTATTCCTCGTCCAGAGGTTTCATGTTGGTGTAGACGTTCTGAACGTCATCATCCTCATCCAGACGCTCAACGATCTTGTCGATAGTCTCACGCTGCTCGGGGGTAACGTCCTTAAGGTCATTGGGGATGCGGGTGAACTCGGCAGCCTTAACCTCGAATCCGTTCTCCTCAAACCACTTCTGGATAGCGGCATATGACTTGGGATCACCATAGAGAGTTACCTCGTTCTCCTCCTCATCGATATCATACTCTTCCTCAATGCCCAGGTCAATGAGCTCAAGGATCAGGTCATCCATATCAACACCGTCCTTAAGTGCAACGGTGAACTGGCACTTGTGGCTGAACATGAAGTCCAGGCTTCCGCTGGTACCCAGTGTGCCGCCGAACTTGGTGAATACTGAACGTACGTTGGCAACGGTACGGGTTGTGTTGTCAGTAAGGGTCTCAACGTAGATGGCGATTCCGTGAGGACCGTAACCCTCATAGTTCATCTCCTTGTAATCCTTCTGGTCTTTACCCATTGCGTTTTTGATAGCACGCTCGATGTTATCCTTAGGCATGTTCTCATGTTTAGCGGTAGCTATGATAGCACGCAATGTTGAGTTGTTGTCCGGATCCGGACCGCCAGCCTTTACAGCTATTGCAATCTGCTTGCCAATACGGGTAAATGTCTTGGCCATGTTGCCCCAGCGTTTCAGCTTGCGGGCCTTTCTGAATTCAAATGCTCTTCCCATTGTATGTATTTATTTTAGTTATTATCTGAGTTGTGCATCCAGCTTGGTCTGAACAGCCTGAATAAGCTTGTTCATTACCTTCTCAATCTGGACATCGTTAAGAGTCTGGCTCTCATCCTGCAGCAGGAAGCTGACTGCATAGCTCTTCTTGCCGGCGGGCAGGTTCTTACCCTCATATACATCAAACAGGGTAACCTCCTTGAGCAGCTTACTCTCAGTCTGGTAAGCCAGACGCTCTATATCGGCAAACTTGACGCTCTTGTCAATAAGCAGTGCCAAGTCACGGCGAACAGCCGGATACTTGGGCAACTCGGCAAATGATGTCTTGGCCTTACGGGTTGCCTTGAGCAGCTCATCCCAGTTGACCTCAGCAAAACATACAGCCTGCTCAACATCGGTCAGCTTAAGCATTGCGCGGCTTACAAGACCCAGCTCTGCAACTGTCTTGCCTGAGCGCAGCTTGTAACGCAGGCCGCTGCTGAATATTGAGTTCTGGAACTCCTCTATCTGAATGGCGCTCTGAGCCAGACCTACACGTGTAAATACGTTCAGGACATGTGCCTTAAGCTCATAAACCGAGTTCTCCTCATCGGCGTGAGCCCATGAGCCCGATACGCGATTACCGGTAAGCCAGATTCCAAGACGGTATCCTTCGCTGTAAGCGCGCAGAGGATTCTGAGCCTTACCGTCATCGGCCGGCTGACGCAGCTGCTCGCGCTTATCGGCATCAAACCAATAGCACTTTCCGAATTCAAAGAACCTAAGATCGGCACTCTGACGGCGGATATTGTGAGAGAGGCTCTCAAGACCGCCAAACAGCAGGCTCTCACGCAGTACGTTAAGATCGGCACTGAGCGGGTTCATAAGACGAACCAGCTTATCTGAGGGGCAGCAGTCCATACCGTCATAGTAGGCGGCACGGGTAAGTGAGTTGTTAAGTATCTCGTTGAATCCCTGTCCTACCAACTGCTCCGATACCAGATCCTGCAGTTTGTGTGAGCGGTCAACCTCACCCTGAACGGTCAGGCTTGACTGGACAGACTTGCCGAATTCCACATTATTATATCCGTATATACGGAGAATCTCCTCAACCACGTCACACGGACGCTGAACATCCACGCGGAAAGGAGGAACTGAGAGCTTCATGCCATCGGCGTTGAAAGCATCAACCTTGATACCCAGGTTCTCAACGATGCTCTTCATTACCTCACGGTCCAGCTTCTTGCCGATCAGGTTATCAGCATACTCAAAGTTGAAGTCAACCTTGAAATCCTGTGCAAGTGCGGGATTGACATCCTTTATCTCCATTGATATGGTACCGCCGGCCAGTTCCTTGACCAGCATTGCAGCCTGCTTGAGTGCATACAGCGTACCGTTGGGATCTATGCCGCGCTCAAAGCGGAAAGATGCATCAGTGCTGAGCTGATGACGGCGGGCGCTCTTGCGGATCCATGTGGGATGGAAATAGGCGCTCTCCAGGAACACGTTCTTTGTTCCGTCTGAGATACCTGAATCCAGACCGCCGAACACGCCACCCATACACATGGGCTCCTCTACATTGCATATCATAAGGTCACGCTCGGAGAGCTTGCGCTCCACACCGTCCAGAGTTACGAACGGGGTACCCTCGGGCATGGTCTTAACAACCACCTTGCCACCTTTGATCTTATCGGCATCAAAGCTGTGCAGCGGCTGTCCGTATGCAAAAAGTATGAAGTTTGTGATATCTACAATGTTGTTGATGGGGTGGAGTCCGATGGTAGAGAGCTTGTTCTTGAGCCAGTCGGGACTCTCCTTTACGGTCACGCCCTTGATGCTTACACCTGCATAACGCGGGCAAGCCTCGGTGTTCTGAACATCAATGTCTATCTGCAGGTCATGGTTGTCAACCTTGAAGCCGTCGCAGTCAGGACGGTGCAGAGCGGTCTTATAACCGTTCTGGAGCAACCATGCGTAGAAATCGCGGGCAACACCCCAGTGTGAGCAGGCATCGCTGTGGTTAGGAGTGATATCCACCTCAATCACATAGTCTGACTCCAGGTGGAAATACTCGGCAGCGGGAGTGCCGGGAACTGCATCGGCCGGGAGAACCATGATACCGGAGTGGTCATTGCCCAGACCCAGCTCCTTCTCAGAGCAGAGCATACCAAATGACTCAACGCCACGCAACTTTGAAGGCTTGATGGTAAAGCACTCATCGCCCTCATAGATCTTGGCGCCGATGGTAGCAACCACAACCTTCTGGCCGGCAGCCACATTGGGTGCTCCGCAAACAATCTGCACGGGATCACCGCTGCCCTGATTGACAGTAGTAACATGCAGATGGTCAGAATTGGGATGCTCCACGCAGGTAAGAACCTCACCTACAACTATATCCTTGAGTCCGCCCTTTACGGACTGAACCTCCTCTACTCCGTCAACCTCAAGACCTACCGATGTAAGGGCTGCAGCCACCTCATCAGGGGTCAGATCAAAGTCAACATACTCCTTGAGCCACTTATATGAAACGTTCATAAAACACCTATTTCGTTTTCAACCCGCAAAATTACAAAAAAGATTGGAATTGAGCAGAAAAGGGGCACAAAAGGGACGGTTCTATCTGTGCCCTTTTGAAAAAGAATACTTCATTTGAAAAATTCCGGAAGGGCACAGA
>JBGUVW010000061.1:0-80150 GCA_045220475.1 Bacteroidaceae bacterium | reverse complement strand
GTATTTATGTTTGGAAAGATCCAGCAGTTGAAACTGCTGGCTACCCTTATTATGTACCTAGCGGCACAGGTTAATGCCGTAGGCATTGGATTATGGTAGCCAGCCGTTTTAACGACTGGATGTTTAAGGTCAGATATACAAAAAATTCCGAGAACCGAAGGTGCGAGAGCCCGTTGTAATGTAACTTGTAATGAAGTATTCACAATCATAATCTGCAAAGACCTAAATTCATTCTTTTATAGGCTGAAGAATAGGGACGTAATCAGGAATGGTTGATAATTAGTATTTTGATTCTGTTAATATAATGATATGGGCGCGTTTGACTTGTTTTGATAAAAGCACTAATAGTTACAATAAATATGAAATGATTTTGTAACTTTACCCAATAATACCGATTGGGGAGAAATCCAAACGGTTAAGAAAGACTAATTTGTTCTTTTGTCCATCTTAAATCTGGAAAATTTTAGCACGACGAAAGTACGAGTTCAGTTCTGACTTGTATGTGACCGATGTACATGCATCGTTTGCATAAGGTCAGATGAATGTATGTACAAAGTATCGTGCGCGGTTTTCCAGAACCTAAGATGGGTACGGAGTACACATGTTCCTCTGGCCTTTCTTTTTTGTTTTGTTTTGATGGAGTAGAGGAACATCCACGCGAAATGAATTGTATAATATGTATATTAAACCATCTATTATAAGGATTTCCTTTGTAATGGCTGTAGTTTTGTTTATTAGTGTATCCTGTTCTCAAGATGACAAAATTGGAGGTGAAGAAGATTATTCTGGTTCAAAAACAGATAGTATTGAGGTCGTATTGTTAACAGGTGAAGCAACCAATATTGGATATGCATCAGCAACCTTGAATGCTACTTATTCAATTGATAATGCCGAGATTGTAGAAGGAGTAGCTGTCTTCTATTATGGTATGATTGATGATGTGGAAACTTTAAAGGTTTCAGGAAAGAAAGTTGTTTCTGATATGTTATCAGATAAAAATGAATCGTTTGATGTGACAATAACAGATCTTGAACCATTAACTCATTATTATTATGTGGCATGCATAACTATCAACAATATAGAATATTATGGTTCTGTTAAATCATTCATTACTGACCATGAATACGTAGATTTAGGTCTAAGTGTTAAGTGGGCCACTTGTAATGTGGGCGCCTCCAGACCTGAGGAATATGGTGATTATTATGCATGGGGTGAAACTGAAGTCAAGAATGATTATTGTTGGAACACATATAAGTGGTGTAAAGGTTCAGATGTTACGTTGGTCAAGTATTGTCTTGATGGTAGTAACGGTTATAATGGTTATATAGATGATAAAGTTGAACTTGATCTTGATGATGATGTGGCTCATGTGAAATGGGGGGGAAGTTGGCGAATGCCTACAAAGTGTGAACAGGCTGAGTTACTTGATAACTGTACTTGGGATTGGGTAGAAGAGAATGGAGTAAATGGATACCGTGTAACAAGCAATATGCCGGGCTTTACAGATAGTTCTATTTTTTTACCTGTTGCAGGGTATCGCTCTTCAACAAGTCTCTCTCATACAGGCTCGATTGGTTATTATTGGTCTTCATCTCTAGATGATGATATGCAGGTTTTTGCATGGTATATTAATTTTAATTCCGCCAACGATTTTTCGGGGAGTTTCAGCCGTGTTTTTGGCCAATCTGTACGTCCAGTTTGCCAATAGAATAATGTCTCAATATGTATGCAGATATATTCTTTAAAGAATAAAACCTGAAAGAATATAACTTATTGGGGAAAGGCATGTTGGTGCATAAATTTCCGCCAAAGTGTCCCACGCTAACCGACCCTAGAATAGACTAGGAGGCTGGCGAGTGTGGGACACGGGCTCGAGATGAGGGGATGTCCCACAATAAACCCCGTCACAGAGTCTGTGGCGGGGTTTATTGTGGGACACTTTGGCGGCGTCCTTTGGGGTTACAGATTCTCCCTAAAGAATCGCAATATCCTGTTGAACAGATGTTTGCGGGTGGAGTAGCCGGTGATGCTGTGGTTCTTGCCGGGGTAGACCTGCATGTCGAAATCGACTCCTGCGTTTACCAGGGCCTCGATGTAGGAGGCGGTATTGCTGAAGAAGACGTTGTCGTCATCAATACCGTGGACTATGAGCAGCTTGCCGTGGAGGCGGTTGACGCGGTCTATGGCCGATGCGTCGTGGTAGCCGTCGGCGTTCTCCTTGGGCTGCTGCATGAAGCGCTCGGTGTAGGGAGCGTCGTAGTAACGCCAGTCAGTTACGGGAGCTACAGCTACGCCGCATTTGAATACGGGCTCACCCTGACTCATTGACATCAGTGTATTGTAACCGCCGTAGCTCCAGCCCCAGATGGCAATGCGGTCGGCATCGATGTAGGGCAGGGAGCCCAGATACTTGGCTGCTGCAACCTGATCCTCACTCTCCATCACGCCCAGGTGCTTGTAGGTCTGCTTCTTGAAATCAGCTCCGCGTCGGCCGGTGCCACGACCGTCAACCACTGCAACGGCATAGCCGTTCTTGGCCAGGAGGGCCTCAAATGCGCCGCCGGGATAGAATCCCACGTTCCACTCGTTGAGAACCTCATTTGATCCGGGGCCGCTGTACTGATAGAGTATGAGAGGGCAGGGGTGTGACTCATCGGCATTGAACGGCTTTATCATCCAGCCGTAGAGGGTGGTGCCGCCGTCGGTGGTGAATGAGAAGGTCTCCTTATGTATCAGTCCGCATGCTGATGCCGATAAAGATACATCGGCGTTGGATTCAATAGTGCTGAGGATCTTGCCTGCCTCTGTCATGATGGTGACAACGTTGGGGGTGGCCATATCGGACCAGGAGTTGATGAAATACTTGCAGCCTGTGCTGAACTGAGCGTGGCTGGTACCTTTCTCCTTGGTCAGTCTTGTCTTCTTGCCCTTGCTGTCTATCTTCCATACGGCGCAGTCATACATGCCTGACTCATTGCTCTCGTAGTATACGGTGCCGCTCTTGGCGTTGTATCCGTGTACGGCCAGGACGTCAAAGTCACCCTTGGTGATCTGGTGCTTGAGCTGTCCGTGAAGGTTGTACAGGTAGAGATGGTTGTGACCGTCACGCTCACTCTGCAGAATGAAACTGTCACCGTAGAAACGGGCGCCCGTATAGGCCTGCTCGTCTATGTAGCGGTCATCCTCCTCACGCAGGATAAGGGTGCAGAGGGTGGAGCGGGGATTGGCCGAGTAGATCTCCATTCTGTTCTGACGGCGGTTGAGCGTGAATATGAAGAGGTTGTTGTCATCATTCTCCACGAACTTGATGCGCGGGATGTAACTGGTGCTGTCAAGCTTGAGGTCCATATCGCGTATTACGGAGCTCTTTATGTCAAATGACTGGACCGATACCTTTGAGTTGGCGGCTCCTGCGGTAGGATACTGCTGCTGCCTGTCTGTGAGCAGTCTCTGTGAGTAGGCGTCACGCTCTGTGCGTGTAAGGAAGAACGGCAGGTTATAGCTGTCAACGTTTGTCTCATCAAACTTGATCCAGGCAAGCATGCGGCTGTCGGCGCTGAACTCGTAGGCGCGGGTCATCATGAACTCCTCCTCATATGCCCAGTCGGGGATGCCGTTACGTATCTTTCCTATCTCTCCGTCCTTGGTTACCTGTACTTCAGCGTTTCCGAATAACATCTTGATTATAAATATGTTATTATCACGCACGAATGCAATGTTATGGCCGTCGGGCGAGTATGAGGGAACCTGTACGGGACCGCCTTCGGTAAGCGGGTCAATCTTGTTGTTGCGTATGGTGAATAAGTAATAATCGGCCGTGAAAGAGCGGCGGTAAATTCTGCGGGTGTTGGTCTGCAGGAGGATTGTCTCCTCATTGGGAGAGAGTATGAAATCTTCAAACATGAACAGGCGCTCACCGCGTACATCTTTCAGGTTGAGTATGGTATCGGTTACTGCACCGGTCTTGAATGAGTGTTTCAGGATAAGGTTTCCGCCTTTACTGGTCAGATAGTGCTCACCATCGGAGAGCGGGGTGATTGAACCGGCTCCGCTGGCTGAGAATGTGCCGTCAAGGACAGACTCAAGTGTAAGTTCATTCTGCTGGGATGAGAGTGAAAGGCTCATCAGTGCAGATGCGGCTAAGAGAAATATCTTTTTCATATATGGTCTGTTTTATACTGTTATTATATCGTTTTGCCTGTTAAAGTTAATCATTCGTCAAGAATGCCTTTGCCCTGACGTATTATCTCCTGACCACCGTCTACGCAGTAGACTACGGTGGAGTATTCAAATCCGCCGGCACCGCCGTTGATGACTATGTCCACATCATCACCCAGCTTCTCATCTATGAGTTCCGGGTCCGTGAGGTATCCTATATCTTCCGATTCGTCATAAGGAACGGTTGTGGATAGGATAGGGGCGCCCAGTTGGCGGCATATCTCACGTATGATGTCATTGTCGGGGACACGTATGCCAACCTCCTTGCGGTTGCTGAATATCTTGGGCAGACGGCTTCCTGCACGCAGCACGAATGTGAACGGGCCGGGCAGGTTGCGTTTCATTGTCTTGAATGTGGAGTTGTCTATCTGTACGTACTGGCTTATGTCGCTCAGGTCATAGCAGATTATTGAGAAACGGTGTTTCTGCGGGTTGAGCCCCTTGATGCGGCATATGCGCTCTATGGGACGCTCCTTAAGGGCGTGGCATCCTATGGCATATGCGGTATCGGTGGGGAATATGACAACACCGCCACCCTGGAGCACGTCTATCACGCGGTCCAGATCCCGTTGGTTGGGGTTCTTCTCAAATAGCCTGATCAGCATAATGTTCTCTCTTTTATATAATCTGTAATAGCCTGTAAATCATCTGGATGAAACCACTTTGTTGAAGCGTCTCGCTTGAACCATGTCATCTGTTTGCGGGAGTAGATGCGTGAGTTCTGCTTTATCTTCTCTATGGCAAACTCAAGTGTCCAGGGCTTACCCTCCGGGGTGATGGCACCGTCCATCCAGCTGAACAGCTCTTTCATGCCAACGGTATTGAGTGAGTTAAGACCCTTGTGCGGATACATGCGGCGTGCCTCGTCAATGAGACCGTTCTCCACCATCTGGTCAACGCGGCGGTTTATGCGCTCATAGAGCTCCTCGCGCGGTCGGGTCAGACCTATGCGGATGATATTGAACGGACGCTCAGCCTTCTCTCCCTTACGCAGGTCAGAGTAGGGATGTCCGGTCAGGTAACAGACCTCAAGAGCATGCAAAACCCGCTTGGGATTGCGGCGGTCAACCTCCTTGAAGTAGACAGGATCCAGTATCTTGAGCTCCTCAACCAGATTGTCCAGTCCCTCTGTCTCATAGCGCTCCAAAAGGGGCTTGCGTATATCGTCCGGGATTGTGGGAATCTGGTCTATACCATAGCACAGGGCATCTATATACATCATCGAACCTCCTGTGACGAGCAGAATGTCGTGTTCTGCGAAGAGTTTGACAGCCAACACCATAACATCCTCTTCGTATTTTGCGGCGCTGTAATAGTCGTCAAGACCAAGGTTACCAACAAGATAGTGATGCGCACGCGCTCTTTCTGCCGGAGTAGGGGCTGCCGTACATATGGGGATGTCGGCATACATCTGTCTTGAATCGGCCGAAATGATGGGGCTATGAAAGAGATCGGCGAGAGTCAGACAAAGTTCTGTCTTTCCCACGCCGGTCGGTCCCAGTATTATGACCAGATTCTTACCCAATAGCTATTTAGTAAAGGTCATCAATAGAATCAAGGCTTACGGTGTCACCGCCTTCGCCTCCCTCCATGCCGAATCCTTCATCGTCAAGCTCGTCGGACTCAAATCCCTCGTCTCCGTAGAAGTTCTCATCCACGTCAAGAACGGGGTTGGCCTTGGCCATCTCGTCAAAATCAACGGTCTGCTTGGGGGGATTGCCCTGGCTTGCGGTGCAGACGGCCTCCTTAAGAGTCTTACCGGTGATAATCTCCTTTAATTCAATAAAGAAGCAACGTTCTGTTAAAGGATCGAATACATAGATGAGGCGCTGCTTTTCATCCTCAATAAGCTCATCCAGGGGGGTGTCGGCCATTACCCAGTTGTCAACCTCCGAGCTGGTGTTCATCTCCTCACGGGTAATCTCCTCACGCTTCTCCCAGTTGTCCTCACACATGAAGAATGAGGTCATCTGGTCATCGGGATAACCCACTGACTTAAGGATGGCGTTGCTGAAATCCAGAAACGATGCAGATGAACTGATCTGTATTTCACGATAGAAGTCATCGACCTCATCGGAAATGAAAATGAATCTGTAAATCATATCGTTATGTCTTTATTAGTCTCTGATTATACCTCTCTCTGAAGTCTCGATGAACTTTACTATGTACTGAACCTCGGGGTGACTGAATATTGAGTCCTCCTTGATTGCAGCCATAGCCTGGCTTACATTGAGACCGTTCTGATAGATTATGCGGTATGCGTTGTGGATGGCCTCGATTGTCTCATTGCTGAAACCGCGGCGGCGCAGACCTACAATGTTCAGGCCGGCGTAGATTACCGGATGGCGTCCGCCGATTACGTAGGGCGGGATATCCTTGCTGCAGCCTGAACCGCCCTGTATCATTACATGGCCGCCTATGTGGCAGAACTGGTGTACAAGGACGCAGGCACTCAGTATGGCAAAGTCATCAACTACAACCTCACCGGCTATCTTGGTGCTGTTGCCGAGTATGCAGTTGTTACCTACCACGCAGTCATGGGCAACGTGCATGTTCTCCATAAGCAGGTTGTTGTTGCCGACCACGGTCTTACCCTTGGATGCGGTACCGCGGTTAATGGTAACGTTCTCGCGGATGCGGTTGTTGTCACCTATCTCGGCTGTGGTATCCTCACCGCGGAACTTGAGATCCTGCGGAATACCGCCAATCACGGCTCCCGGATGTATCTGGTTGCCGTTGCCTATGCGTGAACCGTACATGATGTTCACATGGGGCATGATTATGTTGTTGTCACCAATGACCACGTTCTTGTCAATGAAACAGAACGGGCCGATTTCAACGTTATCGCCTATCTGGGCGGATGGGTCAACGTATGCTAACGGGCTTATCATTTCTTACTTTTTTACTATTTGAACCATGAATTCCGACTCTGCAACCAATTTGTCGGCAACAAAGGCGTATCCCTTGAGAGACAATATGTTATGGCGTATAGGAGCGGTCCTTACCACACGCATCAGAAGGGTATCGCCGGGCACTACGGCCTGACGGAAACGGGTGTTGTCTATCTTTATGAACATGGCCTCATAATCCTTGGGCTCTCCGGTCATCTGGATGGCCAGCGTACCTCCCAGCTGAGCCATGGCCTCAATGATGAGTACGCCCGGCATGATGGGATGCTCGGGGAAGTGACCGGTAAAGTAGAACTCATTGTTGGTCACGTTCTTTACGCCCTCGGCATAGAGGTCTGTAAGTGTAATTACCTTGTCCAGCAGCTGCATGGGGAAACGGTGAGGCATTACGGCCTGAATCTGCTGCAGGTTCATTACCGGCGGAACAGAGGGGTCATATGCGGGTGCCTGGACATCGTTCAGGATTATGTTTTTACGCAGTATGCGGGCAAACTTGTTGTTGATGGTATGTCCGGGGCGGGTGGCAATGATACGGCCCTTGATGGGTTTGCCTACCAGCGCCAGGTCACCGATGATGTCAAGCAGCTTGTGGCGAGCGGGCTCATTGTCCCACTGCAACGGCTTGTGCATGATGTAACCGCGCTTGGTGGCATCCATGGTGGGTACGTTCATGATCTCACAGATCTTGTCATAACGCTCCTGTGACATCTCACGCTCGTAAATTACGATGGCGTTGTCCAGGTCACCGCCCTTGATGAGACCTGCATCCAGCAGGGACTCAATCTCGCGTACGAATACGAATGTGCGGCTCTTGGCAATCTCTGTGGGGAAATCATTCATGTCATCCAGAGATGCGTACTGGTTGTACAGGATCTTGGAGTCATATGATATGAGTACGTTTACGCTGAACTCGTTGTCAGGGAGCAGTATGATGGATGAACCGGTCTTCTCATCCTTGACCTCGATCTTGTTCTTGACTACGTAGAAGTCCTTGAGGGCATCCAGCTCCTTGATTCCCACACGCTGTATGTTCTCGACATACTCGATGGCGCTACCGTCCAGGATGGGGAACTCGGGACCGTTCACCTCAATGTGGCAGTTGTCTATGCCTGCTGCGTAGAGGGCAGCCAGACCATGCTCAACAGTGCTCACCTTTACATTGCCCTTGAACAGTACGGTACCGCGCTGTGTCTCACGTACATTCTCTGCAAAGGCCTCAATGATGGGCTGGCTTTCAAGGTCTGTACGCTGTATCTTATAACCGTAGTCGGCGGGTGCGGGGTTGAATGTCACGGTCAGGTCAAGACCTGTGTGAAGTCCCTTTCCGCTCAGTGAGAAACTACTCTTTAAAGTCTTCTGTTTGTACATGTTATGATGTTTGTCTTAAAGCGTCACTTGCTGGCAAGTTGAGCTTTCAGTTCTTCAATCTCTTTCTTAAGTTGCCTTATGGTGGCGTCCATCTCGGGCAGCTGTCTTACAAGTATTGACGAGCGCAGGAAATTGCGGTATCCTATGGCCGGATATCCCATCACTGCCTCTCCGTCAGGAACGTTGCTCAGGGCACCGGTCTTGGCGCCGAAGCTAACCTTGTCACCTATCTTGAGATGGCCCGATACACCGCTCTGGCCACCCAGCATACACCATGCGCCTACCTTGCTTGAACCTGCAATACCGGTCTGGGCCGATATCACCGTATGCTCACCAACCTCGACGTTGTGGGCTACCTGAATAAGGTTGTCCAGTTTTACCCCCTTGCGTACGACGGTATGTCCCATTGTAGAACGGTCCACGCAAGTGTTGGCTCCTATCTCAACGTCATCTTCAAGTTCTGCAATACCTATCTGCGGGATCTTGTTGTAACCCTGCGGTGTGGGAGCGAATCCGAATCCGTCGGCACCGATCACGCTGCCGGCATGCAGTATGCATCGGTTACCCACCTTACAGGCGTAGTAGATTGTAACGTGGGGATAGATTATGCAGTCAGCACCAACGGTGGCGCCTTCACCTATCGTCACGTGGGGATAGATCTGTGTGTTGTCTCCAATTACGGCACCATCCTCAACCACAGAGAACGGACCGATATAGACGTTCTTACCTATCTTGGCCTTGTCCGATACCGATGCCAGCGAGCTGATTCCGCTGCGTCCGGGTTTCATTGATGCGTACAGGGACATGAGCTTGGCCAGGCTCTCGTAGGCGTTGTCAACGCGGATGAGAGTGGCGCTTACAGGCTGCTCAGGCTTGAAATCCTTGTTTACCAGGACTACGCTGGACTGGGTTGAATAGAGGTAGTGTGTATACTTTACATTAGAAAGGAAAGAGAGTGCACCAGGTACACCCTCCTCAATTTTGGCGAAAGTATGGACAGTAGCATTCTCGTTGCCGTCAACGATGCCGCCCAGAAACTCCGCTATCTGTTTTGCAGTAAATTCCATGCTTTTGTGCAGTTTCTATATAAGACTTGCAAATATAGCGATTTTATTCAGATTCCTAAAACCGGACCCGCAGGGGTTTTCAACAGCCGCGGTCTCAGATGTACTGAGCCATCTCCAGCTGAACTTCCTGGGCCTTGCTGCGGGCTACCTGTGCAAAGTTCTCTGTCTTGTCGGCATAGATGATTGCACGGCTGCTGTTCACTATCAGGCCGCACTTGCCGTTAAGACCGTACTTGCAAACATCAGCCAGTGAACCTCCCTGTGCGCCGATGCCGGGAACCAGCAGGAAACTGTCAGGTACGGTACGGCGGATGTCGGTGAGCATATCGGCACGTGTGGCGCCAACCACATACATCATGTTGTCGGCATTTCCGCCCCACTCAAGTGACTTGGCCAGCACCTTCTGATAAAGCGGTGTGCCCTGGGCATCCTGGGTGTACTGGAAATCGGCAGCACCCTTGTTGCTGGTAAGTGCCAGCAGGATTACCCAACGGCCGTCATGTCCCAGGAACGGAGTCACGCTGTCCTCACCCATATACGGAGCTACGGTTACGGCGTCCACGTTCATCTCGGTGAAGAAGCTGTCAGCATACATCATTGATGTGTTGCCTATGTCGCCGCGCTTGGCGTCGGCAATGATGAACTGGTCGGGGTAATTGGCGCGGATATAATCAATGGTCTTGTAGAGAGCCTGCAGACCTTTAAGACCTGCGCTCTCATAGAATGCCAGATTGGGCTTGTATGCGATGCAGTAATCTGCGGTGGCATCTATGATTGCCTTGTTGAATGCGAATATGGGATCATCCTCCTTGAGCAGATGCTCGGGGATCTTCTTGAGATCGGTGTCAAGACCTACGCACAGAAATGATTTCTTGCGCTTGATGTTGGCGTAAAGTTCGTCTCTTGTCATATCTGTATCTATTATGAAATTTCTTTACATTTCTGATTCTTTCATACGCTCTGCATTCTCGGCTATGGTAAGCTTGTCTATGCAATCCTGTATGTCACCGTCCATGAATGCCGGCAGATTGTATATGGTGTAATTGATACGGTGATCGGTTATTCGACCCTGCGGGAAATTGTATGTGCGGATCTTGGCCGATCGGTCACCGGTTGATACCATGGTCTTGCGGCGGGCTGCGATGTCATCCATGTATTTCTGATGCTCGCGGTCATATATCATGGTGCGCAGGCGTGACAGTGCACGCTCCTTGTTCTTGGGCTGGTCACGTGTCTCGGTACACTCTATGAGTATCTCCTCTACAACTCCGGTGTTGGGATTTTTCCAATTGTAACGGAGCCTTACTCCGGACTCTACCTTGTTCACGTTCTGGCCGCCGGCACCGCCGCTGCGGAATGTATCCCACTTTATCTCGCCCTCATTGATCTCTACCTCAAAGGCATCGGCCTCAGGCAAAACGGCAACCGTGGCTGCCGATGTGTGGATGCGGCCCTGGGTCTCGGTAACGGGCACGCGCTGTACGCGGTGTACGCCGGACTCATATTTGAGCGTGCCGTAGACTTTCTCACCGCTCACGGTGAATATGATCTCCTTGAAACCTCCAGCTGTACCCTCGGAGCATGATGATACTGCGTATTTCCAGCCTTTGGTCTCAAAATACTTGCAGTACATTCGGAACAGGTCGCCGGCAAACAGGGCAGCTTCATCACCGCCTGTGCCGCCGCGAATCTCCATTATCACATCCTTGTCATCCTGCGGGTCGGCCGGAATGAGCATCTGCTTTATCTCCTCCTCAAGCTGTGGTAGGCGGGCTGTGGCGCTGTCAAGCTCCTCACGAGCCATCTGACGCATCTCCGGGTCACTCTCGGAGAGCAGCTCCCGTGCCTCGGCAATGCTTTCCTGCAGCTGGATGTACTCCTTGCGGGCAGCAACTACAGGCTCCAGGTCACGGTATTCACGGTTCAGCTTTACGAACCGTTTCATATCGGATATGACTGACGGGTCTGTTATGAGCAGACTAACCTCCTGGAAGCGTGCCTCCAGACCGTCAAGTTTGTCAAGCAGACTCTCTGTAGCCATTATTTGCGTTTTACGTCATTTACAAAAGCAACCGGACCGCCCTCGTAGAAGTTGATGATGTTGCGTGACACGAATTCTGCCATCTCATTACGTACATCGTAGGTCTGTGTGCCTACATGCGGTGTGATGACGGCATTCTCGCAGGCCAGTATCTCGGGGCTTACCTTGTCGCCGAACTCAAACACGTCAAGTCCTGCACCCCAGATGCGTTTGTTCTTAAGGGCATCGGCCAGTGCAAGCTCGTCAACGATAGGACCGCGGGCGGTATTGACCAGGATGGCGGTGGGTTTCATGAGCTCTATCTGCTCCTTGCCTATCATGTGCCATGTCTCCTTGGAGTAGGGCACGTTGACCGATATGAAATCAGATGTCTTGAGCAACTCTTCAAAACTAACGTATGTGGCGTCATACTCCTTCTCAATCTCAGGGCTGACGCGGTGACGGTTGTAGTAGATCACCTTCATGCAGCTGGCCTTGGCGCGGCGTGCAAGAGCCTGACCTATGCGTCCCATACCCAGAATTCCCAGAGTCTTGCCTCCAAGCGAATATCCCAGGTTGGCCAGCAATGTCCATTCCAGTGCGCCGGGTATGCGCAGACGACGGTCAACATCAGTGATGCGGCGTGCTACGGCCAGCATCAGTCCGTAAGCCAGGTCGGCAGTGGGCTCGGTTACAGGGCCCGGGGTGTTTGTTACTGCAATGCCCAGTTCTGTTGCTGTGGGAATATCTATGTTGTCAAACCCTACGGCGTAGTTGCTCACCAGTTCCAGGCGTGGCAGGCCGCGTTCCATAAGCTTGCGGTCAACCGGGAAATTGAACATGGACTGCAGTACGTCATACTCCGGGAGCATCTCATAGACCTCATCATATGTGAATGTCTCACGGCCTTCTGGGGGGAAAGTAACATCGTATTTTTCAATCAGTTCCGCATATCCGGTGCGGAACATGTTGTATGTTACCAGAACACGTTTTTTCATACCTGTAATTTTGAACTGCGAAGATACTTATTTTTTGTGCAGGATTGGATTATTTTAAAATCCTTTCACTAATCGGGTATTGGCATTTGAAAGAGTGATAATTAGGGTTATAAAAATAGTTAACTGCTTTTATATTACCCGTGCATGCATTACTTTTGTGAAACAAGCCAACTAAAAGAAAACTTATGAAACGATTACTGCCAATTATTGCCGCATTATGTGCGTTGGTTTCCTGCGTCACGAAACAGGAGACCGGAAAGCTTGAAATCAATGACTTGGGTTACTTTGAGGCCCGTGGTGTCAATGTTCTTGTCTACTCCAACAATTATCAGGGAGTTTTCTGCGATGAAAAGACTGCCGGAATAGAGATTGTACAGCGCGGTGTGCGTATTGCCACCGGAGGAGCCGTACGTCTTATGAATACCCCCGAGCAGTGGGATATCTATGCTACACTTACCGAGCGCACCATTGATACGCTGGGTGGCGTGATAAGCTGCAGGTTCAATTATCCCGATTACAATTTCAGGTATGGAATTACCGCCAAGCAGGAGGGTAAGGGCGTGCGTGTGTCCGTGATTCTGGATGATCCTCTGCCTGAGAAACTTGCTGGTAAGGCCGGACTCAACATGGAGTTCTTCCCGGCTACCTACTTTGGTAAGACATACATGATGGACGGCCAGAGTGAGATATTCCCGCGCTATCCGTCAAGTGATACCGAGATGCACTCCAAGGATGAGAAGATATCACAGTTCTGGGGTCTCTCCACTTTCGATGACCGCGGACGTAACGAGTTCATAGTTCCCAAACCAATCTCCACTGGTCATACCCTGGTGGTTGCTCCTGAGGACGATGACCTGCGTGTGATGTTCCAGTCCGATACGGAACTCAACCTGTTTGACGGCCGAAACCTTTCACAGAACGGAACGTTCGTTGTTCGCTCATTCCTGCCGTCGGGCAAGACCGGCACAGTTCTGGAGTGGTATGTGGAGCCTACGGGTGACGCCATCTGGATGCGTGAACCCAATATCGGTTTCTCACAGATAGGTTACACTCCTGCCCAGAAGAAGGTGGCAGTTATAGAGCTGGACCGTAATGACAAGGTTTCACACAAGGCCAGGATTGTCCGTGTGAACGCAGACGGCAGCCGCTCAGTTGTACTGGAGCCTGAGGTTAAGGAGTGGGGCGTGTTCTATGACCGTTACAACTATGCTCAGTGTGATTTCAGTGCCGTAACAGAGCCCGGAACCTACTACATAGAATACAAAGGTATAAAGACGAATCCGTTCCCCATCAACAGGAACGTTTATGAGGGCAAGTGGCACAACACGATGGATGTGTGGCTGCCTGTACAGATGGATCATATGCTGGTAAATGAGGCATACCGCGTATGGCACGGCCGTTCACATATGGACGATGCCATCCAGGCTCCCACCAACTATCAGCAGCATGACGGCTACCGCATGGGTAATACCACCGGTACCAAGTACAAGCCTTACGAGCATATCCCCGGCCTGGCTGTAGGTGCATGGTATGATGCCGGTGACTTTGACATCCAGTCCGGTACCGTGATAGGCCTTACCAACCAGTTGGCCGATGTCTGGGATTTACTGCGTCCTGAGCGTGACGAGACATTCATTGACCAGAAGACCCAGTTCGTGGATATTCACCGTCCGGACGGTCTGCCCGATATCATCCAGCAGGTTGAACACGGCGCCCTGAACCTGTGTGCACAGATTGAGAACATAGGTTTCATTGCAGGCGGTATTGTACAGGGTAACATGCACCAGTATCACCATCTGGGTGATGCCGTGACCATAACTGACGGATATATCTATGATCCCAGCCTTAAGCCATATGAGGTTCGCGGAAACCGTTCGGGTACACTGGATGACCGTTTTGCATTTACCAATAATGCCGGCAACCCCTTGGGTAACGCAAACGTCTGCGCCGCACTGGCACATGCAGCCCGCGTGCTGGCTCCCTATATTCCTGAGACTGCAGAGCGTTGCCGCAAGAACGCCCTCAAACTGTGGAAAGAGATGGATGAGTTCCAGGCACGTCAGCCGGCACGTAACCAGCAGGCCAATGCCAACGGCAATTTCCAGCAGCGTAACAACCGGGGCGGTGACCGCTCGGCTGCTGCAATACAGCTCTGGCTGCTTACAGGTGATGATAAATACAAGGAGATATTCCTGCCGGGCGTGATGCGTCAGATTGAGATGGCCAAGACCGCTCCCCAGGGCGTGGAGGATAACCGTACAGGTGGCGGCAGCGCAATGCGTGCCCCGCGCGTGAATATCACCACCGCCCTTTCACTGCTGCCTTATATGGATGACGATTTCAAGGCACAGGTGCGTGAGGTAATACCGGTATTCGTTGAGGATGCCAAGCGTACAGCCGAGTCTACTCCTTACGGCGTGCCTGTGGCAGGCGGAACATGGGGCGGAAGCGAGCGCGTAATCAGCTGGGCCCAGAACAACTATATGGTATGGCGTTATTTCCCGGACCTGATTGATCCGGAACTGGTGCTGTCAGGTCTTAATTTCATATATGGTAACCATCCGTATTCAAACGTATCATTCGTGACTGCTGTGGGCGTGAATACCAAGAAGGTGGCATACGGTAACAACCGTGCAGACCACACATTCATCCCCGGCGGTATAGCTCCCGGTCTGGTGCTTCTCAAGCCGGACCTGCTGGAGCACAAGGATGATTACCCGTTCCTTTGGGGTGAGAACGAGTGCTGTACACGTACCGTTCCCTCATATGTTACTCTCTCCATCGGCGCCCAGGAGATTGCTGCGGCGCTTAACAAACAATGAATACATGTCAATAACAATTAAAGGTTTAAGTCATTATTACCCCAACGGTAAAAAAGCACTGAATAACATCAATCTGGAAATTCCTTCGGGCATGTTCGGTCTTCTGGGACCGAACGGTGCCGGAAAGTCTACGTTGATGCGTATCCTTGTGACTCTTATGGAACCAACTGAGGGATCTGTCGATGTGTGCGGTTATGATATCCGTACGCAGCGTAAGGAGGTGCGCCGTATCCTGGGTTATCTGCCTCAGGATTTCAGGTTCTTTGCCAAGTATAAGGTTCGTGAGTTCCTGGAGTATGCGGCAGCTCTCTCTGGAATGACCAACTCATCGGAACGAGGTAGGGCGGTTGACGCCATGCTGGAGCAGGTGGGCCTGTTTGAGGCCCGTGACCGATATGCGCAGAACCTGTCGGGTGGTATGAAAAGACGTCTGGGTATTGCACAGGCCCTGATACATAAGCCTAAGGTGCTGGTTGTGGACGAGCCTACCACGGGACTTGACCCCGAGGAGCGTATCAGGTTCCGTAACCTTCTGAGTGAGGCAAGTTCAAAGGATACCACTATCATACTGTCAACCCATATCGTAGGTGACATATCCAGCTCTTGTACTGAGATGGCCATGCTCAACCAGGGTCAGGTAATGTTCCGCGGGTCACCTGCCGGGATGCTCAAGGATACGGAGGGTAAGGTATGGCGCCTGCAGGTTACCAATGACCAGTATGCCGAGATCAATCAGAAATACGCGGTAATATCAACCATACCGCATGGCCTGGGATGGGATCTCCAGGTTGTGTCCAATGAGAATCCCGGATATGGTGCGGTAAACTATCCGCCCAATCTGGAGCATGCTTATGTCTATTTTACGGAGATAAAGGATAAGGAGTGATGTTGACAGGAATAACTAACATACGCATTGTTTCCAGATACGAGACAAAACTTCTTGTCCGTGGATGGTTCTTCAAGGTTTTTGCCTTCCTGGCACTGTTTGCCGCAGTGATCCTGGGATCCATATACATACTGTCACAGATGCAGCAGCCTCAGATGGCCAACAGGTCTGTAATACCATATATGTTCATGCTGGTCATGAACGTGGGGCAGGCGGTGGTATCGGTATTCCTGGCATCGGAGTATCTTAAACGCGACAAGCAGCTTGACACGTCGGAGGTGTTCTACACCCGTCCGCTAAGTAATGCCGAGTACCTGCTGGGCAAGATGTGGGCCACGCTGAAAGTGTTCTTCATACTTGACTTTGCGGTGGCTGCCATTGCATTGGTCATGAGCCTGATAAAGTATGGCTTTGACCTGGATTACCTGAGTTACTTATGGTATTTCCTGCTGCTGTCCGTGCCTACGCTGGTGTTCATAGTAGGTCTGTCTACCACTCTGATGCTGGTCCTGAACAACCAGGCAATCACCATGGTGGTACTGCTGGCATACATAGGCGTGACGCTGTTCTACATAGATGACCTCTATTATTACCTCTTTGACTACATAGGTTTCAACCTGCCTATGCTCAAGTCTGTGGTTACCGGTTTCAGCGGCCTGTCACGTCTTATCAACCACAGGATGTGTTACCTGCTGCTGGGAATGGGCCTGATACTTACCGACGTATCGCTGTTTCACCGTCTTGCCAACTCCCGTTACAGCCTGCTGCCGTGGCGAATAGCCGCCGTGGTATTCCTGGCCGGCGGCCTGTTTGCAGGATACCGCCATGTACGTACCTATAAGGTCGATGAGAGATTCCGTGCCGATATGGTGGAGCTGGATAACAGATATGTCCATACAGGTGGTGCTGTGGCCGATTCATGCTCGCTTGCCGTAACGCAGAGCGGTGACACCTTGAGCGTGAAGGCAGACCTGACCGTAAGCCCCAGGGAGGATACGCAGGAGCTGGTATTTACCCTCAACCCCGGTTTCAGGGTTACAGGCGTAACTGCAGCCGGACGCAAGGTAAGCTATGAGAGACTCATGCATCTTGTCATCCTTAAGTTTGATGCAGCCCTGCATGCCGATGAGCCCGTAAGGATTTCCATGGAGTACAGCGGAAAGGCCGATGAGCGCATCTGCTACCTGGATATCCAGGCAGACAAGCTGATTGAGAACAGCAAGGTGCTCTCCATGCTTAACATAGGCAAGCGTTATCTGTTCCAGGACAGGGAGTTTACCATGCTCACACCGGAGAGTTACTGGTACCCGCGTCCAGGTGTGGCATACAGCGACCAGAGTCCTGAATGGCAGATGTCATACTTTACCGGATTCAATGTAAGCGTGACACCCAATCCCGGCCTGACACCTATATCACAGGGCCTGTGCACCGCAAATGCAGACTCTACCACGTATACATTCACTCCGGAGTCATCATTGCCGTCTGTATCTCTTATAATAGGAGATTACACCCCCAAATCCATAACGGTAGACTCAACCGTCTATACCGTATGGGAACTGGGACAATGGGATGACAAGTTCAGTGCGTTTGATTCCATCCGTGACACGATACCTGTGGTGTTGCATGACATACGCCGCAGTATGGAGCTGTCGGCCGATATGGCATATCCGTTCAAACGTTTCCATTTAGTTGAGGTTCCGGCCCATTTCACATCATACAAGCGTGTGTGGACATCGGTCTATGAGGATGTGCAGCCGGAGATGGCACTGGTTCATGAGCGGGGCTATGACATGCGTCAGTTCCAGTTTGAGGAGATGAAGCGCATGTATGGATCGGGCGGACGTTTCAACCGCCGCAGGACCGAGATGTCCGATAAGGAGATCCTCTATAACATCCTCTACAACGCCATGTCATTCATGATGCAGTCCAGCGATTTCAGCGGCAGCAGACGTAACGGACAGTTTACGATGACACAGGTGGACAACCCGTACTATTACGGACCGCTGTTCTACAATTTCAGATATAACATCTACTCGTCCAACTGGCCTATGGCCAACCGTATGGTTGAGACTGTAACCAACCAGAGCGGAACAGGCACATCGGAGTGGATGAGGAGAATGAACGGCCTGTCAGAGGATGAGAAGGCTCTGATACTGATGGGTAAGTACGGATTTGACCGTATCATGTCAGACCCGGAGTGGGAGGACCTGGCCGATAATGCACTGGCACTCAAGACAAGGGATTTCTTTGCTCCGGTATCGGCAGTGATGGGCTATGAGGCAATGGTTGACTCCATAACAGCCAGGAGCAGGGCAAGAGAGTTCACCAATTCATCATTCGATTCAATACTTGACTGGGTTCAGAATTACTCGGGTGTGGACCTTACCGATAAGATAGAGAGCTGGAACCAGCCGGCAAGGTTGGCCTGCTTCAAGGTAGGTACACCTGTTCTCACCACAGTCACTACCGATACTGCCGATATCTATCAGGCTGAGATCGCGTTTGAGAACATATCGGACAATCCGGGTTATGTGAATGTGGAGTTCATGTTCTATGAGATTGAGAACGCAGGTGATGAGGACAAACCCACAAGCATGACCGTGAGCGTAGGAGCACATGAGACACGCAGGCTTGTAACCCACTGGTTCAATACTCCGGGTTCAATAAGGGTAAACACCATGCTCTCATCAAACCTGCCGCATAACGTGAACCTGAGCAGCTCTGACTGGAGTACATATACCGGTACGGAACTGACTCCTGAGGGTATCTATTCAGTTCGTGGCGGAGTGGACAATGCACTTGCCGGTGAGATAATAGTGGATAATGAGGACAGTGAGCTGTTCTCTCTCTCAAGACCGCTCAGGACCGGTTATCTCTCCAAATGGATAGACAAATCCAGGGAGAACAGGAATGAGTTCATATATGAGGGATTCTCTGACTGGCGCACCTACAGCCAGTGGACACTGGTGACAGACCAGAACCTGTACGGAGACTACATCCGTTCAGCATATATCATTTCGTCGGGTGACGGCGGACAGTATGCATGCTGGAGCGTTCCGCTTTCAGTTGCGGGAGTATATGACGTATACTACTATGCATCACCTGACCTCTACAACAACAATAACCGTAACCGTAGGTGGAACAACAATAACAACTACAATAACGGCCGTAGGGTAACCAATGACTATAATTTTGAGATTGAGCAGTTCAACATGCAGGACCGCGTGTCATTGAATATGTGGCGTGCCGAGGAGGGATGGAACCTGCTGGGTTCATTCCGTTTCGAGGCCGATACCGTGAGAGTTAAGCTGAACAACAAAACAGGCGTCAGGGTGATAGTGGCCGATGCCGTAAAACTGGTAAAAAGATAAAAAAACAAATATATGAGAAAAAGAATTTTAAAAACGGCAGTGTTTGCGCTGGCAGCAGTGACGGTATTTGAGACCGGAACAAGTGCGCAGATTGTCCTGACCATGGAGCAGGCCCTGGAGTACAGCGCACAGCATAACCCGGACTTGATCAATTCACGTCTGTCGATGGAGCAGTATGAGCAGAACCTGATTGCCCAGAAGGCATCATTGAAGTCCAGGTTCTCACTTAACCTGCAGCCTCTTACTTACTCGCAGTCACGTCAGTTTGACAGCCGTTACTCTGACTGGTACACCAACCGCTCGTTGTCATCATCGGGAACGTTCAGCATTTCACAGCCCATCATCTGGACCGATGCTACGCTCTCACTCAACAACAGCCTGTCATGGCAGAACAACGAGTCCTCTATTGCAGGTAAGACCAACAGCAACCGTGCGTTCAGTAACAGCCTTTATCTGAGCCTGACACAGCCTATCTTTACCTACAACAGGACCAAGATGAACCTGCGTCAGATTGAGATGAACTATGAGAACGCCCGCATAAGCTACGCCTTGCAGCTGCTCAATGTGGAGCGTAATATCACCAGTCAGTTCTACAACCTGTTCATCGCTCAGCAGAACCTTGCCATCAGCGAGTCAGAACTGGAGAATGCCGAGAAGAACTTCAATATTATAAAGGATAAGGTTGAAGCCGATCTGGTAACCAAGGATGAGTACTATCAGGCAGAGCTTAACCTGGCTCAGTCACGTTCAAGCCTGGAGAACCAGAGGGTGAGCCTGGAGAACTCCAAGGACAACTTTAAGCAGACTCTTGGAATTCCGCTTGACGAGGATATAATGGTGGTATGCGATATTGAGGCTGATCCGGTAATCGTGGATTTCAACAAGGCTCTTGAGAGTGCCACCACAACCAGACTTGAGCTGCGTCAGCGCCAGATATCCCGTGAGAACCAGGAGATGACAATGATTCAGGTCAAGGATAATGACAGTTTCAGCGGTAATATATCTCTGTCACTGGGTGTCATGGGTGATGACCCGGATTTCAATCACCTTTATGACAATCCCACCAACAACCCGCGTGTATCCATTTCATTCAGCGTTCCTATCTTTGACTGGGGTGCCAGGAAGGCACGTATCAAGGCTGCAGAGATTGGACGTAAGATGTTTGAGCTGAGTGCCGATGAGGAGCTTAAGAGCATTGAGATGAACGTACGCAGCACATGCCGCAGCCTGGACAATCTGGTGGAGCAGATATCCATAGCAGAGCAGAGCCAGCGTAACGCCCAGCTTACCTATGACCTCAATGAGGAGCGTTACCGTAACGGTGAGCTTACCGGTATGCAGATGAACCAGTTCCAGACACAGCTGTCCAACAGCAAGATGTCATACACTCAGGCCATCATCAATTACAAGGTCCAGCTGCTTAATCTCAAGATCCTGACACTTTATGATTTTGAGAAGAATGAGCCTGTGACTCCCATCACATATGAGCAGAATAACGACAAAAAGAAGAAATAATAAAAAATGAAACAGCATATGAAATCAGGAATCAGCGTACTTGCACTGACTGCGCTTACACTCTCAATGGTAGGGTGCAGACAAGAGAACACAATGAACCGTAACGAGATACCTACTCCGGTATCCGTATCCGACATTACCTACGGATCCGTAAGCAGGATCTTTACCACCAACAGCACTGCCGTATCAAGTGCCGAGGCCGAGCTCTCAACTGAGATGGCCGGAAAGTATCATCTGCAGAACAACCCTGCTACCGGTAAGCCCTACAAACTGGGTGACAAGGTAAAGAAGGGTGCCTTGATTATCCGTATTGAGGATAAGTCATATGAGAACGGCATATCAATTGAGACCAAGCGTCTTAACCTGGAGCTTGCCGAGCAGGAGCAGGTAAAGACCAAGTCCCTGTATGAGAAGGGTGGTGCCACTCTGACCGAGGTCAAGAACTCGGATATCAAGATCATGAACTCCCGTCTGGATTATGAGAATGCCGAGATGAACCTTGAGAAGATGAACATACGTGCTCCGTTTGACGGCGTGATCGTGAACCTGCCTCACTATTCAAAGGAGGCTAAGGTTAACAGCGGTACATCGGTCGTAACCATCATGGATTACAGCTCCATGCTGCTTGAGATCAACCTCCCGGAGAGTGCCATCAATGAGGTTAAGGTGGGCCAGAAGGCATACATAACCCATTACACACTGCCCAAGGACACAATCATTGGTGAGATTACAGAGCTCTCTCCCGCCATCAGCGCCGAGACCCGTACATTCAAGGGTAAGCTTATGATTGACAATAGCAAGCTGCTTATCAGACCGGGTATGTTCGTAAAGGCCGATATCGTTACCGAGAGCCACAGCTCAACAATCGTGATCCCCAAGAATATTGTACGTAACGAGCGTAACAGACGTACGGTGTTTGTCGTAGACCAGGGTATAGCCGTTGCAAAGCAGGTAAGGCTGGGACTGGAAGAGAAGAACAGCGTAGAGGTTCTGAGCGGTCTGGATAAGGATGATCAGCTGATTATCCGTGGTTTTGAGACCCTGAGAGACGGTTCAAAGGTTAAGATCCAAAGATAAGACGTAAGGATGAAGAAACTGGTTAGTTGGGCGGTCAGGAACCCGGTAACCGTCACTATGGCGGTGCTTGCAATCCTGCTGCTCGGAAAGATATCATATGACAGGCTGAGCGTGGAACTGCTTCCGAGCATGAACAGCCCCCGTCTGTTTGTCGAAATTGACGCCGGTGAGCGTCCGCCCGAAGAGATAGAGAAACAGTTCGTGCGTAGCATGGAGTCTCAGATTGCCCGTCAGAGCGACGTGCGCAATGTCTCATCGGTCGTAAAAGTGGGTACTGCAAGACTTACTGTGGAGTACGCATGGAGAAAGAATATGGATGAGGCGTTCCTGGATCTGGAGAAAGCCATGAGCAGTTTCTCTCAGGACAGCCGTATCACGGATCTGAGAATAAGCCAGAAGGATCCCACCACGGCGCCTATCATGATCATAGGTTTCTCCAACCCGGATATAACCGATATGGCCGAGCTGCGTAAGGTGGCTGACTCATACGTGTGCAACGAGCTGATGCGTGTTGAGGGCGTGGCCGATGTATCACTGGCCGGTGACGAGTTCACCAACCTTGTCATAGAGGCCGATCCGTACAAGCTGCAGGCATTCGGCATAACCGTTGAGAACATATCATCACGTATCCAGGAGAACAACCAGAGGGTATCGGGTGGAAGAATAACAGAGCAGGGCGCACAGTATCTGGTGACCGGCTCCAACACCCTGACGGATGAGATTGCGTTCGGTAATATCATTGTAGGATACAAGAATACCGAGGCTGCTCAGCAGGGAGCGCGTCTGGGCGAGTTTGAATCGGCCAGCATGGCACCCATCTACCTGCGTGACGTGGCGGAGATACATTTTGAGAACCGTGAGCCGGAGAACATAGTAAGGGTAAACGGCAAACGCAGCATAGGCATATCCGTATTCAAGGAGATGGATTTCAATACCGTCAAGGCGGTAGAGGGAATCAAGTCAAGCCTTGGCAAGATACAGAAGTCACTTCCCGGATATGATTTCAGGATAATCAGTGACCAGGCTACATTCATTAACAACTCAATCGGTGAGGTCAAGAACAGCGCCCTGCTGGGTGTGCTGCTGGCTGTGATCGTGCTGTTTGTGTTCCTGCGCAGGGTAGGTACCACACTTATCGTGGCCGTCTCAATACCTGTATCCATCATAGCCACTTTCAACCTGATGTTCTTTAGCGGACTGACCATCAACATACTTACGTTGGGAGGTCTTGCGCTGGGAGCAGGTATGCTTGTGGATAATGCCATTGTGGTCATAGAGAGCATATTCAGGAACCAGGAACGCGGCCTGTCGGTGCGTGACGCGGCTATTACAGGTACATCCGAAGTGGGTGGTGCCGTATCGGCATCAACACTTACCACAATCGTGGTGTTCCTGCCTATCGTATATCTGCATGGCGCTACCGGTGAGCTGTTCAAGGATGAGGCATGGACCGTGACGTTCTCACTTCTGTCATCACTGTTCGTGGCTATCCTGGTAATTCCTACACTCTATGAGCGTATATTCAGCCGCAAGAAGGTGGCTCCGCTCCAGAATTTCAGTTCTGTGAACATCACGGGTTATGCAGCATTCCTTAAGAAGCTAGTTGAGAAACGTTGGTGGGTTATCCTGTGCTCATTGATACTCGTGGGCGTAACTGTCATGTTGCTCCCGCATGTGGGTACCGAGTTCATGCCCAAGACCGATGCAAATACCATCAACGTGAAGATACGTATGGCCGAGGGTACAAGCCTGGACCGTACATCATCAACTCTGGAGAATCTTGAGAATCTGGTATTTGACCTGAGTGAGGATCCCGAGTGCGTGATTTATACCCATGTAGGTCCGGGCGCATC
This sequence comes from Bacteroidaceae bacterium, assembly GCA_045220475.1. Lineage (GTDB taxonomy): Bacteria > Bacteroidota > Bacteroidia > Bacteroidales > Bacteroidaceae > Colenecus. The sequence goes on along the minus strand of JBGUVW010000061.1, from coordinate 56,046 downwards.
GGCCCAGAATATGGATTTTGAGGGCGAGAATACCGCCACCATGAAGATCCAGCTCTCCAAGGCATCGGCCGTGACTCCGGATTATCTGACAGAGGTTCTGGCATCTTATATAAACGGTGTTGAGGGTATGGAACTCTCATTCACCCAGGATGACAACTCTCTGGGCTCAATGATGGGTACTGAGGATGCTCCGCTGGTGGTTGAGATAAAGGGTGAGGAGCTGGATCTGCTGGCTGCGCTTACCGAGCAGGTTAAAGCCGCAGTTGATTCCATTGACTGCCTTTATAATGTGGAGAGCTCATTGGCTGGCGGTGCACCTGAGATCATCATCACCGTTGACCGTGCCCTGGCCGGTATGAACAACATCAACGTATCAACCATAATCACCCAGATCCAACAGCATCTGGATGGCCGTTCAGCCGGACAGATGGATTACAAGGGCGATATGAGAGATATCAGCATCAAGGTTCCCGGAGTATCTCTGGCAGACCTTAACACCATGGTCATTACATCGGGCCAGAAAGATTTCCGTCTTGTGGAGCTGGCACAGATAAGTGAAAGCACCGCGCCCAAGGAGATCTACCGCCTGAACCAGAACCGTGTGACACGCGTTACGGCCGATATAGATGAGTCCGTATCACTTGACAAGGCCGCTCAGCGTACCAGGGAAGCGGTTCGTGGCATTGAACTGCCGCAGAACTACTCCATAACCGTGACCGGTGAGGAGGAGCGCCGTGCAGAGTCCATGAACAGCCTGCTGCTGGCACTTGTGCTGTCAATCGTGCTGGTATACATGGTTATGGCATCGCAGTTTGAGTCACTGCTGCATCCGTTCACCATCCTGCTTACCATTCCGCTTGCATTGGTTGGTGCGGTACTGATGTTCCTGATAACAGGTATCACAGTTAATATAATGGGTATCATAGGTATGGTTATGCTGGCCGGTATCGCGGTCAACAACTCCATCATCCTGGTAGACCGTATAGGACAGCTTAAGGAATCCGGTCTGAGCCTGACCGATGCCATTGCAGAGGCAGGACAGCAGCGAATCCGTCCTATCCTTATGACCAGCCTTACCACCATCCTGGCACTTGTGCCTATGGCACTTGGACTGGGTGACGGTGCATCGCTGAGCTCACCTATGGCAATTGCCGTGATAGGTGGTCTGTTCACTTCAACTCTATTGAGTCTGGTTGTGATACCTTGTGTTTATTATGTATTTGAGAGCGCCAAAATAAGAATCACTGGAAAATGAAATTCAAATCTTTCATTGACAGAAGAGTAACTATCTGCATGCTTCTGGTGGCGCTCACGCTGCTGGGCTACTTCTCGTACAAGCAGTTGCCGGTTGAGCTGCTGCCCAATACGGAACTGCCCCAGCTTTATGTGACCGCATCATCCAGGAATGACCTTACTCCGTCTTATATGGAGCAGCAGGTGGTGATTCCGCTTGAGGGAGCCATAAGTGCCGTAGGTGGCGTTGAGAATATGGAATCAACGGTATCGGGCAGACAGGGCTCCATAAGGGTTGATTTCAAGAGGGGTACCAATCTTAAGATGACCACCGTGAAACTGCAGGAGAAGATCAGTTCCATAAAATCTGATTTCCCCACAGATGTCACTGTGAATGTACAGCAGGCCAACCTTAACGGCATAAGCAACCAGTTCATGTCATTGCAGGTGCGCGGATCGGGCGGTGTGGACCGTCTGAGAGCCATCGTTGACAAGGATGTGGTACCTCGTCTGGAGAGTATAGACGGTATTGCCGGCGTTACGGTATACGGAGGTCGTGTCAAATCCATCGAGATACGTTCCAATCCTGAGGCCATGCAGGCACTGCACATATCCAACTCGCAGATAAGCCAGGCATTGAGCCAGTATAACCAGGAGCGTACTTTCCTGGGCTTTATAAGTGAGCCGGACCGTAAGTATTACGTGCAGCTTGACGCCAACTATGATGACGTGTCACAGGTTGAGAACCTGGTGGTTGCCAACGGACCTGTCTATCTTAAGAACGTGGCTACGGTATTCTTTGACTATAAGGAGGAGACTACCATAAGTCGTGTGAACGGTATGGATGCCATATCGGTATCTCTGGTAAACGGAGCAGGGGAGAACCTGCTGGAACTCTCCAAGAGAGCTCTTAAACGTATTGATGAGGTGAACCGCGAGGTGGCCAATCAGGATATGCAGCTGGTGGTTCAGTCAAACTCGGCCGACCAGATAAGCAATAACATATCACAGATCGTGAGACTGGCTATGATAGGTGGCCTGCTGGCCATCCTGGTGTTGTGGTTCTTCCTGCGTAACCTGAGCCTTGTGTTCTTTATCGCTCTGTCAATACCTGTTTCGGTATTATCGGCATTCAATATATTCTATGCGGCAGACATATCGATCAATACACTTACGCTGATAGGTATTGCGCTGGCTATAGGTATGTTGCTGGACAGCAGTATCGTGGTGCTGGAGAACATTTACCGTCTGGCATCCATGGGAATGCCGCCGCGTATGGCAGCCCTGCAGGGTGTAAAGGAGGTGCGTAAGGCTCTGATAGCATCTACGCTCACCACCATAACGGTGTTCCTGCCGTTTGTCTTCTCGGATGAGCCGATGATCAAGCTGTTGGGCCGTAACATAGGATTCTCAATCATATCAACGCTGCTGTTCTCACTGCTGATCGCCGTTACGTTCATTCCTATGGCAACAGCGGCAATGATGGAACGCGGCGGAGGCGGCAACAGCGTCTTCTTCCGCAAGATGTCCATCCATGACCGTCCGCTGCAGATGTACTCGACTCTGCTCAAGACCTGTCTGCGCAAGCCCGGTCCGACGGTTGGCACAGCAGTGGCGGTCCTGGTTATAGCATTCATATTTGCCCTGTCGCGCAATACCGGTCAGAACCGCCAGGTAGACAGCGACCGTATCAATATCAACATCACCATGCCAAGCGGTAGCGTGATTGATGATACCGATGAGGCCACTGCCACTCTTGAGGCCCGTCTGGATAGCCTGCCACAGAAAAAGGATGTGATAAGCCGTATCCAGGAGGATCAGGCATCAATTACGTTGACTCTGCAGGAGGGCTATAACAGGAAGGGTGGTGTTACCATCAGCCAACTGGTTGAGCAGTTGAGTGATGAACTTACACTTGACGGTGATATCGATGTACGTGTTACTCCGGGTTATGCGCGCGGAAACCAGAGCGCATCGGGCCTGAGTTCTCTTACCCGTTTCATGAGCGTTCTGGGTGTGGGTGACAATACGGAGAGAATTGTTGTCAAGGGTTCCGATACCGAGACCATGCGTATTGTTTCAAATAACCTCAGATACTATCTGGAGCAGTTGGAGTTTGTACGTGACGTGAGGGTAGACAATCCGGGTGGACGCCGAGAGGTACAGCTCACATTTGATCCCGTGACACTGGCATCGTACAATATAACCAACCAGGCAATCACACAGGCTCTGGGCTCCCTGAACCGTTCTACCAGTACAGGAGCCAGTTTCAAGGTGGGTACAGACGAGTATGACATAGTCATAATGGATGACCTGACCGAGGAAGAGGAGGAGATGGGCCGCTGGGAGAAAACCATGGATGATCTGCGCCGTGTAATCGTTACCGATGCCAACGGCGGTACCCATGAGTTGCAGCAGCTGGCAAGCATCCGTCTGAGCCGTGGTCCGTCGGAGGTTAGACGTGTAAACCGTGACCGCCGTGTGAACGTGACCTATGCCATCTCACAGAGTGAGGAGCTGCCTAAGGATGTCCTTGATGATTATCATGATCAGATTGATGAACTGATAGCCAATTACAACCTGCCCTCCGGCCTGGCGCTTGAGGTTCAGCGCGGTGATGACTCCACCAGTGAGTTCAAGTTCCTGATACTGGCATCGATCATACTGATATTCATGATATTGGCATCGGCCTTTGAGTCACTTACCACACCTCTGGTATTGCTGTTCTCAATCCCGCTCGCAGCCATCGGATCACTGCTGGCACTGCTGCTGTCCGGAAACAGCCTGATGAATGCCAATACCCTGACCGGATTCCTTATCCTGCTGGGTATCGTGGTCAATAACGGTATCATACTGATTGACTACTCGTCTACACTGCGTCGCAGGGGTTACGGACGTATGAGAGCCATCATGACCAGCGGTTATTCACGTCTCAGACCTATCTGCATCACGACCATCACTACCATCGTCACGCTTATACCTATGGCTATGGGTGATGACGAGTATGCAGGTGCCATAGGTGCGCCGTTTGCGCTGACCGTGATAGGCGGACTTACCTTCTCGGCCATACTGACACTGCTGCTTATACCTACGCTCTACATATCATTTGAGAATATGAGGGCATGGTACAAGAGTCTGGGCCGATATACCCATATCCTGCATATAATACTGTTCGGTGTGGGCCTGGTTGTGATATTTACCAGCGTAAGGGGCATATTCATGATGCTGCTTTACATAATCATCCTGGCAATAGCCATCCCCGGAGTGACCTATTTCATAAAGAGCTCCGTTAGGATTGCACGCAAGGATATAGTAAAGCCCGATGAGCCTATAGTAATTGAGGTGCGTAACCTGGTTAAGGTATATGACTGGTACAGCCTGTTCCTGCGTCAGTGGCGCAGCGGACTGAACATACGCCGCAGGTTAGGACTGGCCCGTACATTCCATCACGCCAAGGACTTTATCAGTCTTCTGTGGCAGGTGGTAGTATTCGGTTACACCGGTTATCTGGCAGGGTGGTATTTTGAGAAAGAGTTCTGGATACTGCTTATGACCATCATCACTCTGGCCGGTCTCAACAATATCCTCAAGGCAATTCTTGAGTATGTGGGATATAAGTACAAGAAGGGTGCACACGTGGTGTCTGTCATCAGGAAGGTGCTCTACTGGCTGCTGCCCGTATGCGCAATCATATTCCTGAGCCACAAGATTGAGAGCAAGGGATTCCTGGTATTCATAGCAGTAGTTTGGCTGTTGGGACTCCTCATCCGCAAGACATCGGATTATCTCTATGAGAACAACATAAATGTGGAGCGTCTCAAGGGTGAGACTGCCGGTATGCGCCGTGCATGGTTCGTGTTCGTAAAGAGCATTCCAATCATTGGCAAGCGCAAGAAACCGTTCAGGGCACTGCGTGGCGTATCATTTGAGATCCATAGCGGTATGTTCGGCCTGCTTGGTCCTAACGGAGCAGGTAAGTCCACGTTCATGCGTATCGTGACCGGTATCCTGCGCCAGAGCTACGGAACGGTATTCATCAACGGCATGGACACCCTCAAGTACAGGGAGGAACTGCAGAGCCTTATCGGCTTCCTGCCTCAGGAATTCGGTATGTATGAGTCCATGAGCGCCTGGGATTTCCTTAACTATCAGGCTATACTCAAGGGTATTACCGATGAGAAAGTCCGTAATGAAAGACTGGAGTATGTGCTCACATCGGTCCATATGTATGAGCAGCGCAACGCTGAGATAGGATCGTTCTCGGGAGGTATGAAACAGCGTATAGGTATTGCGCTTATACTGCTCAACCTGCCGCGCATACTTGTGGTTGACGAGCCTACTGCCGGTCTTGATCCCCGTGAGCGTATCAGGTTCCGTAACCTGCTGGTTGAATTGAGCCGTGACCGCATCGTGATATTCTCAACCCATATCATTGAGGATATAGCAAGCTCATGTAACCAGGTTGTGGTTATTGAGAAGGGTTCGCTCAAGTACTTTGGACTGCCCGGTGAGATGGTTAACCTGGCTAAGGACAAGGTTTGGCTGTTTGATATTGATGCGGCACATCTGGGTGACCTGGATGAGAAGCTGATTGCCAACCATATCCAGGACGGTGACAAGATCAAGGTCCGTTACATATCGCCCACATGTCCGTGGCCGGGCGCTCAGTTGGCTGAGCCTAACCTTGAGGATGCATACCTATGTCTTTTGAAAAACCTTTAAAAACAATGTCAGCATTAGATACAGTTAAAGCATTTGGCAAAATGTGCGGGTACAACATGAGGATCATATTCTCAGGTAAGTTCATCTGGTTCCTGCTGGTGGGACTGGCCCTGTTTTTCTTCCTTATGTTTACCGCAGCCTCCGGCGGTACGGATTTGAGTCACGGTATGGTCTACAGTCAGCTTACCATACCGGGCCTGCTGCTGGTGTTCTATCCGGCCTGTTTCGGTATCCAGAATGATGCCGATCACCGCATTCTGGAGTTGCTGTTCGGCATACCCAACTACATGTATAAGGTGTGGCTGTTCCGCCTGGTAATGATATACGTAGAGGTATATCTTATCCTTGTGGTATACGCATTCCTGGCCAGGATACTTCTCTATCCCGTACAGCCGTTCTCCATGGCGGCACAGCTCATGATCCCGGTCATGCTGTTCGGTAACCTGGCATTCCTGTACTCCACGCTTATCCGTAACGGAAACGCCGCTGCCGTACTCTCTGTGCTTACGGTTATCCTGGCACTGATTCTGGGAAACGTGCAACTGGTGCAGAACAGGGTATGGGATGTCACCATCAACCCGTATGAGGAACCTGAGAACATCAACGCCGCCATCTGGAGCCTAACCCTGCTCAAGAACCGCATCCTGATGGTAGTAGCCGGCATCATCTTCCTGATGTCCGGCCTGCTGGGCCTGCAAAACCGCGGCAAGTTCCTGGGATAACACCCAAAGGGCCAAAAGGAGGGGCACAAAAGGGACGGTTCTATCTGTGCCCTTGCTGAAGGGCACAGATAGAACCGTCCCTTTTGTGCCCCTTTGTTCACTTACTTCTCATTGAAAATGAAATCAAGCCCTTGCTTCCGATAATAATCGAAACGCGTATCGCTTGATATTAGCGGCATCTTCAATGTCATTGCGTGAGAGATTATGACATGATCGCTTGGATCACGATGGTTCTGAGAGTTGTTAATGCGCAAACGGGAGTAAGTATACATTACTTCTTTATGAACCGGCAGGACTTCAACATAGTATGTTTCTTCAATAGAACGCACCATATCTTCAGCCGTTTTCCATTTCTTGTTTCCCAGACCTTTATTGTTATAAGCTACAATTAGTTCACGTACACTCTCGGTGCTTATATACAACACAGAGTCAGGTTCACTTAGCATTGCCAGGATATCTGGATGAAGACCTTTACGGTCAGTACTTAGGTATACAAAGATGTTTGTGTCAATCAGGTATCTCATAGCAAACATTATTTATAACAACAACATGGGGTCTTTGACCCAAACTTCTCCTTCATGCTCCGCAAAGGCTTTCATACTTCTGTTCTGCGGGACAATAGTCGCATTAATTGCTCTTCTCTCCTCAGGAGTGTATTTTTTCAACTTCCTGGGATTCTTTCTTTGTTTTTTTGTTTCCATGATTTTGATAATTAATTATTTCGGTCGTAAAGATACGACAAAAGGGGAGAATTGCAAGAATGGCTGCATGGTTTTTGGCTATTATCAGATATTGTGTACATTTGTTCTCAGTTCAATTAAGGGCTGATGATATTAAGGCCCGATGAGTATTAACCAATATCATTGTATATGAGAAGGATAATCGTTATTCTATTAATGAGTGTTTTTACTGTTTTCAACTCATTTGCACAAGGTTTTTTTGAATCAGATGGTGTTCGTTATAGCGTTAGGTCTTCCAGTCAAAAGACAGTAGCAGTAACTCATTTGATTAATGACTATTATAAGGGAGATGTCATTATACCGTCAAAGGTTTCATATAATGGTATCAATTATTCGGTTACATCTATAGAGCGTGAAGCTTTTTACAATTGTAATGAGTTGACGTCCATAACCATTTCTGACGGTATTACAGTGATTGAGGATTTTGCATTTGCGGAGTGTATCGGGCTAAACTCACTGTCTATTCCTGGTAGTGTAAAAGAAATCAGAGATCTTGCTTTTGGATATTGCGAGAATCTCAAATCAGTAGATTTTGCAAATGGTATTGAGAAAATTGGTGATAATGCTTTCTTGTATTGCAAATCTTTAACTTCTGTAATAATACCACCCAGTATCAGCTATATATCATACGACGCTTTTTTACGTTGCAGCGGATTGACCGACATCTCAGTTGATCCCGGGAATACCTATTATGACAGCCGTAATAATTGCAATGCTATAATAGAAACTAACAGTAATATGTTGATTTTAGGGTGCAAGAACTCTGCAATACCATTAGATGTTGTGGCAATAGGTCCTAATGCTTTTGATGGCTGTACTGGTCTTACTTCGATAACAATTCCGAATAGTGTTGTCGATTTGGCAGAATGGGCTTTTGCTGGCTGTTCCGGTTTGAAAACCATAACAATACCTGACGCAGTTGAACATATTGGAACTTATGCTTTTTATGGTTGCATAGGGCTATCAACTGTTACAATTCCAGCCAGTGTCAAGAGAATTGGTGAACAAGCCTTTACTAATCTGAAAACTATTACTGTCGATGCTGGTAATACGGTATATGACAGTAGGGATGGATGCAATGCAATCATTGAAACGGCAACCAATACATTAATTGTAGGATGCGATGGTTCTAAGATACCGGCAGAGGTAATCAAGATATGTGAAGGTGCATTCATTGGTCATACAGATATGACTGAAATATATATTCCCGCTAATGTGAAAGAGATTGGTTATTACGCTTTTGGTGGTTGTGATAATATTTCATCTATAAGTGTGTCCAAGGACAATACTGTCTACGACAGCAGGGATAACTGCAATGCAATTATTGAGACGGGAACCAACATCCTGATAAAAGGATGTAACAATTCCACCATTCCATCGGGAGTAATTCAGATTATGGATGATGCTTTCTCAGGGTGTCAGGGACTAACTTCAATAACCGTTCCTTCCAGCGTAGAATCCATTGGATACGATGCCTTTCTGGAATGCACTAACCTCAGTTCCATTACACTATCGGAAGGTTTAAAAACAATCAGTGCTGATGCATTTGCAATTTGCAAAGGACTCTCTTCAATCATTATACCCAACAGTGTAAGGGAGATAGGTCCTTATGCTTTTACCGAATGTACAAACCTCAGTTCCATGACATTTCCTGCAGAGATGGATTATGTGGGGAGAAATGCTTTTAATAATACAGCTTGGTATGAGAATCAACCGGACGGTGTCGTATACGCAGGTAATGTGCTGTATGACTATAAAGGAACTATGGCAGAAAACACAGAGATTGTCATAAAACAAGGAACAACAAGTATCTCTGATATGGCATTTGACAGTTGCACGAATCTTGTCTCGATAGTAATTCCTAACAGCGTAACAGATATAGGCTGGGACGTATTCCGAGGATGTAGTTATTTGTCTTCTATTATCTTGCCTGATAATTTGACAGATATCGGGGGATATGCTTTTGCCGGTTGCTCCAGCTTAACCTCGATCAACATACCGGAAGGAGTCTCACGCATAGAAGAGAATACATTCTCGGGCTGTACCGGATTAGAATCCATAATAATTCCGGAGGGGGTAACAAGCATCGGCAGAAATGCATTTGAAGGGTGTTCGGGTTTGAAATCTATCAGTATCCCTTCAAGTTTAGATGGTTGGTGGACTTATTCCGCTAGTTTCTCTGATTGCAAGAATGTTGATACTGTTTATTGGAATGTACAATCATTCTCATGCCATGATCTGGGAAGTTTGTTAAGTGAAAGACTACAAATAAAGTGTATTGTCTTTGGAGACAGTGTCCAAAAGTTTACTGAAGAAACATACTATGATTACAGTCAAAAAATTGGGAATGATTTCAGCGCATTGACATCTATCACTATGTGCAGCAGGAATCCCGGACAGTTGCAGATTGATGCCGATTATTTCAATACTATAGATTATGACAATTGCATACTCTATGTTCCTTATGGTCGCCGATATGCATACAGCACTACGGAGCCATGGTCAAAATTCAAGAACATAAGGCGTTCTGATGAGATTGTTCATGGTGTATGTATTGACGATATGTACTATGAGATAACCTCATTTGAGGATAAGACAGCATCTCTGATTCGTGGCAAGAATGAGAACACAGTGGTTGTTCCCGCATCTGTGACGATTGATGGTGCCAAGTATGCGGTTACCGGTATTGACACGGAATCATTCAGCGATTGTGATAAGCTGGTTTCAATCCGCATATCGGGTAGTGTGAAGTTTATTGCAGAGAGGGCTTTTGAGAACTGCGCAGCGTTGAATAAAGTAATATTTGAAGGTAGTACTGAGATTGCTGTAAATGCCTTTATTGACAGTCCAAATATTGAATCGGTCTATTCTATAGGACTTGTTCCTGGCAAGATAAACTATTACGATCCGTTTGTAGCTGGAGATCCTGCTAGTATCAGTGTCAGTTCCAGTAGCCCAAGTCTAACCAGGAGTTCAGTATATGATAGTATTCTTGGACGGACTGTTTCAAAGATTGGCAGTGAAAATGTTGAATGGGATTGTAAGATTGAGGCTGGGTCTATTCCTGCTGGTTCCTACAAAGTCAGCGTTGGAATACTTCCAAGTGATAAACCAAACTATCTCCATCCCGTTATCTACGCCTATGTCGGTGGTAAAAAACAAGTCTTACATGACAGTATTGACATAATAGAATATGATTTTTACGGTATGTCTATTCCTGTTGATGTTCCACAATACCTGATAAATGATGTAACATCTTATGACTCTTCGTTGATAACAAATAAACTTATCATTCCTGAAGGATGTAATAGTATTGTGATAGAACTGCAGTCTGACGTCAATAACTTTAATAATGATTTATATTCATCGTCACTGTTGCTTGACCGGATATTCTTTGAACCTATAAGTGATGGTTTAGCCATGGAGTCATATTGCGGACCGTTCACGGAGAGCGTGTTCAACAATGCGACGTTGTATGTGTTGGAGGAGGCTGTTGATGCATATCGGAATGCCGATGGCTGGAAACTGTTCAAGAACATTGGTATTGACACGGCTGTCAAGCCTCTGCGCAAGGAGGCCCGTAAGAATACCGGTAACGAGCCGATATATGATGTATCTGGCCGCCGTCAGAATGTCCAGTCAATAGACGAACTTGCTCCCGGCCTCTATATCATTGGTGGCAAGAGCTATCTGAAGCGCTGATAACACAATAGGGCCAGTCCCCTCTGTGAACTTTTTCGCGAAAAAGAACAAAGAGGGGACTGGCCCTATTGTGTGCTTTTGCGATAAATATTAACTTTGGCATATCGTAAATAATGATAATTGGTATTAAGATATGACTATCAAGGATTTGGAGCCCAAGATTGTTTGGGAAAACTTTTATGGTATGACACGGCAGCCGCGTCCTTCAAAGCATGAGGAGAAGATACGTGCATGGTTGCTTGATTGGGCTAAACAGCGAAATATTGAGGCTTTTGCCGATGAGACCGGAAACGTGATCATGCGCAAGCCCGCCACTCCGGGAATGGAGAACCTTAAGGGCGTGATTATGCAGGGCCATATGGATATGGTTCCGCAGAAGAACTCCGATGTAAAGCATGACTTTGAGAACGATCCCATTGAGACCTGGGTGGACGGTGACTGGCTCAAGGCTAAGGGTACCACCCTTGGTGCCGATAACGGACTGGGCGTAGCTCTGGCATTGTCTGTGCTGGAGTCAGATGATATCAAACACGGTCCGCTGGAACTGCTGGTTACCTATGATGAGGAGACCGGAATGACAGGTGCACAGAATCTTAAGCCGGGTGTGCTTAAGGGCGAAATACTGCTCAATCTGGACTCTGAGACCGAGGGTGAGATTTACATAGGTTGTGCCGGCGGTCTGGATGCTTCAATTAAGGGCAGGTATGAGCGCAAGCCGGAGCCCAAGGGCTGGCTCTGTTACAGTCTGGCCGTTAAGGGATTCCAGGGCGGACACTCAGGTATGGACATAATCCTGTGCCGAGCCAACGCCAACAGGGTGGGGGCGCGCGTGATGTATGCCCTGCTTACCAAGGCCGATGCCAAGCTGATTGACATGGAGGGCGGTACCCTGCGCAATGCAATTCCGCGTGAGTGTTTTGCAACCGTATATATAGCTCCCGATAAGGAGGCTCTTGCCAAGCAGGTTGTGGCCGATGTGTTTGCTGAGGTAAAGGCTGAGTATGCAGTAACCGATCCCGGCTGCAACTACGTGTTTGAGCCCTATAAGTGCGCTCCGGGTGAGACCTGTGATCCCGATGAGTGCCTCTATGTGGAGGAGAAGACTGCATTGCGTTATATCCAGGCCATTCTGGCTTGTCCCGATGGCGTGGAGCGTATGAGTGACCAGATTCCTGGCCTGGTTGAGACATCAAACAACATGGCAATGGTAAAGATCTATAAGGGTGAGTTCCTGATCGGAAACCTGCTGCGCAGTTCTGTAGACAGCGCCAAGGAGATTCTGGCTCTGCGCGTACGCAGCGTGGCAGAACTGGCCGGTTGTGAGCTTGAACTGTCAGGCGGTTACTCAGGCTGGGCTCCCAATGCCGCATCACCTATACTGAATGTGATGATGAAGGAGTACAGAAAGATGTTTGGAACAGAACCCAAGTCAATGGCTATTCATGCCGGACTTGAATGCGGCATACTGAGCGGTGCCTATCCGCACTGGGATATGGTATCATTCGGACCTACGCTGCTGAGCCCGCACTCACCCGATGAGCGCTGTTACATCCCGTCGGTACAGAAGGTTTGGGATTTCCTTAAGGCGGTTCTGGCCGCAATCCCGGCAAAATAAAAAAATAACGGCTGACGGTTCTCCGCCAGCCGTTACTGTATCATGATGGGCCGTTACCAGTCTATATCTCCGCTTCCGGATTTGGTGCGGTTTATGCTTTTGTAAGTAAGACGGCCGGAGATATCTCCTGATCCTATCACCTTAGCCTCTACATCATTGGCCTTACCGTTAACGCTAATGTCACCGCTGCCGGCAACGCTTGCTGTCAGTTTGCTTTCAACATTAGCATAATCAATGTCTATGTCGCCTGATCCTGCAAGACTGACCTTAAGATTATCGGCCAAGACCTCCTTGGCACTCCAGTCTCCGCTTCCGGTTACGCTTACTTCCATGTCCGATGCCTCAATGCGCTGCACTCTCAGGTCTCCAGACCCGGCAACCGATGTCTCAAGGCTGCGGCATTTTACATATCCGGTATTGAGGTCTCCTGATCCTGCAACCCTCAATGTAAGCTCTCCGTCAGCGACAATGTCCGATTGGCACTCAATAGCGCCGCTGCCGTCCATGTTGAGCTTGGTTATATCGGGGCTGCCGACTCTTACTCTGAGACGAACGTTACGGTAACGTGCGCGGTCAATCGATATCTCAAGTTCCCCGTGCCTTACGTCTGTGTGCAGACGGTCAAAAACATCCTCATCACCCTCAACAATCACATACTGCTCACGTGACTGCTCGTAGATTACATCAAAGGGACATGTGTTTGTAACGGCGTTGAACGGCTTGACAGAACGCTCCTCACTGTCACAGTTACTGAAATCCATGTTCTTGGTTGAGAGCCAGATTACCTGGGCGTCGACCAGATGACATGACATCAGGAATGAGCTGAAGAAGTAAACGAAATAGGATTTGGTCTTCATTTTTTTATGTTTGTTTCAAAATACACCTTAAAGACGATACTTCTTTAAGCTTGTTAATGAAAATTTAAATAGAGAGACCGAATGTCTTCTTGATGGGGCTCATCACGAACATGGACTGGATGGAACCCACGGTATCGGTGGTACCAAGTACGTTCATGAGGAACTCCTTGTAAGAGCGCATATCGGGACAGTATACCTTAAGCAGGTAATCAAACTCTCCCGATATGTTGTAGCACTCTGCCACCTCTTTCATATTACGGGCGGCCTCCTCAAAGCGGTGGGCGGCGTCGCCGGTCATCATGCGCAGACGTACGCAGCAGAACACCACGAATCCCAGGTTGAGCTTCTCGGGGTCCAGCACGGCTATATACTTCTTTATATATCCTTCACGCTCCAGACGTTTCTGACGCTCAAATACAGGGGTGGTCGAGAGGTGAACCTTTGCGGCCAGTTCCTTGGTGGTAAGACGTGAATTGTCCTGCAGGCAAGAGAGTATTTTGATGTCTGTAGCATCCAGTTCTCCTGCTTTTGGCTCAATCATAGTTGAAATATTCTCCTTTTCCATAGTTATTGGGGTTGTTTGTTGTTATTTGTTCTTTAATACGCTGCAAATGTAGTCAAGTTTTCCTTTGTTTCAAATTTTCTTGGTGACATTTTCTGATAGCCCTAACTTTGCATCGTCAAAAGAAAACAAAACGACAAGACAAACAAATTGGAGTATTAACAATTAAAAAAATAAGGAATATGGGAAACATTAACAAATTTCATCTTGAGACATTGGCCCTTCATGTAGGCCAGGAGCAGCCGGATCCCGCGTCAGATGCACGCGCAGTACCTATCTATCAGACCACATCTTATGTGTTCCGTAACTCACAGCACGCTGCTGACCGTTTCGGTCTGCGTGATGCCGGTAACATATACGGCCGTCTGACCAACTCAACCCAGGATGTACTGGAGAAACGCGTTGCCGCTCTTGAGGGTGGTGTGGCAGGCCTGGCAGTTGCATCGGGAGCCGCAGCAGTAACATACGCCCTGCAGAACATTGCACAGGCTGGTGACCATATCGTTGCAGCCGACAACCTGTACGGCGGATCTTTCAACCTGATAACACACACACTTGCTACCCAGGGCATAAGCAACACCATCGTTAAGGTGAATGACCTGGAGGCTCTTGAGGCAGCCATCCGCCCCAACACAAAGGCAATCTATGCCGAGACATTCGGTAACCCCAACAGTGATGTTACCAATCTGGAGGCTGTAGCAGCAGTAGCTCACAAGCACGGCATCGTATTTATCGTGGATAACACATTCGCTCCTATTCTTATCCGTCCGCTGGAGCACGGAGCTGACATCGTGGTTCACTCTGCAACCAAGTTCATCGGCGGTCATGGCTCATCACTGGGTGGCATCATCGTAGACGGCGGTACTTTCAACTGGAAGGCCAACCCCGACAAGTATCCTACACTTGCCAAACCCGATCCCTCTTACCACGGTGCAGTATTTGCCGATGTAGCCGGTGCAGCCGCATTCGTAACCCGTATCCGTGCCGTCATTCTGCGTGATACCGGTGCTGCAATCAGCCCCTTCAACGCTTGGATCCTACTCCAGGGTGTCGAGTCACTGCCCCTGCGCATAGAGCGTCACGTTGAGAACGCACTCAAGGTAGTTGATTACCTGGCTAAGAACCCCAAGGTTGCCAAGGTTAACCACCCCTCACTGCAGGATCATCCGGATCATGAGCTCTACAAGAAGTACTTCCCCAACGGCGGCGGATCAATCTTTACCTTTGAGATCAACGGCACACAGGAGGATACATGGAAGTTCATCGACTCTCTGCAGATATTCTCACTGCTTGCCAATGTGGCCGATGTAAAGAGCCTTGTGATACATCCTTATACCACCACTCACTCACAGATGACTTCAAAGGAGCTGGCCGAGCAGCACATCACTCCGACCACAGTACGTCTGTCAATCGGTGTGGAGCACATAGATGATATCATTGCTGATTTGGATCAGGCTTTTGCAAAGATTTGATTCTTTATCCAAGTTATTTTAAGATTGACTATTTTTGCCATGGTGTTCACCGTTCCTTTGCGGGTTAACCGCAGGGGAGCGGCGAATGCGTTGGAGATAAATAAGTAAATATGCCTCTAAAACTGCCCGATAAACTGCCCGCAATAGAGATTCTCAAAGGTGAGAACATATTTGTGATGGATACCAGCCGCGCCACAAAGCAGGACATTCGTCCTTTGCGTATAGTGGTGCTCAACCTGATGCCGCTAAAGGTAACCACCGAGACGGATCTGATCAGGCTCATATCCAACACTCCGTTACAGATTGAACTCAAACTCATGAAGTTGCGCAGCCATACATCCAAGAATACCCCCGTTGAGCACATGCGTGTGTTCTATAAGGATTTTGAATGTCTGCGTGATGAGAAGTTTGACGGACTTATCGTGACCGGAGCACCGCTTGAGCAGATGCAGTTTGAGGAGGTCTCATATTGGGACGAGCTGACTGGGATTTTTGACTGGGCCAGGACTCACGTTACATCAACCTTATTTATCTGCTGGGCAGCGCAGGCTGCGCTTTATCACTACTACGGCGTTCCCAAATATCCGTTGGAGCATAAGATGTCCGGCATTTTCAGGCACACTACAATAAATGAGCCTGTTCCTATATTCCGTGGGTTTGATGATGAGTTCTGGGCCCCCCACAGCCGTCACTCCGAGGTGCGTCGCAGTGATATAGAGCGCGTGGATGGTCTTAAGATCCTCTCTGAGTCCGATGAGGCCGGGGTGTTCCTGGTATCCGGACGCGGTGGTAGGGAGTTCTTCATGACTGGACATATGGAGTACTCTCCGCTTACTCTGGACAACGAGTACAGGCGTGATCTTGCCAAGGGTATGGATATTGACATGCCCAAGCACTACTATCGTGACGATGATCCTACCAAGCAGCCTCTGGACCGTTGGCGTGCCCATGCCAACCTGTTCTACTCAAACTGGCTCAACTACTACGTTTATCAGGAGACTCCTTACAACCTACAGGAAATCGGATAACAAAAAACTCGGACCTTTTGGCCCGAGTTTTTTTATCAATAAGAATTTGTCTTAGTATTCAAATACGCCGTACTCGCTGTGGATTGTCAGGTGAGTGTGGTCAGAGGGCTCAATGCGGCCAATGATCTGTGCATCGATGCCGAATGAGCGGCTAATCTCAATTACCTGCTGGGCATACTCCTTTGGCAGATATACCTCAAAGCGGTGACCGCAGTTGAATACCTTGTACATCTCCTTCCAGTCAGTCTTGCTCTGCTCCTGGATGGTGCGGAACAGGGGCGGGATGGGGAACATGTTGTCCTTTACCACATGAACGCCGTCTACAAAGTGCAGGATCTTGGTCTGTGCACCGCCTGAGCAGTGTATCATTCCGTGAATCTGCGGACGCAGGGCGTCGAGCAACTTCTTTACCACAGGGGCGTATGTGCGGGTGGGTGAGAGTACCAGCTTGCCGGCATCCAGAGGTGAATCCTGAACCTTATCGGTCAGGTTCAGACCGCCTGAATATACAAGCTCCTCAGGAACGGCGTGGTCATATGTCTCGGGGTACTTCTTTGCGATATCTTTTCCGAATACATCATGACGGGCGCTGGTAAGGCCGTTGCTGCCCATACCGCCGTTGTACTCCTTCTCATAGGTAGCCTGACCGAATGATGCAAGACCTACAATCACGTCACCGGGACGGATGTTGGCGTTGTTGATGACGTCACTGCGTTTCATGCGGCAGGTAACGGTGCTGTCCACGATGATGGTGCGTACCAGGTCGCCTACATCGGCAGTCTCACCGCCGGTGGCATAGGCTCCAACGCCCATCTCACGCAGCTCGGCCAGGAGCTCATCGGTACCGTTGATTATAGCGCTTATCACGCTACCGGGTACCAGATTCTTGTTACGGCCGATGGTTGAACTTACCAGTATGTTGTCTACGGCACCTACGCAGAGCAGGTCATCAATATTCATTATCAGGGCATCCTGGGCAATACCTTTCCAGACAGACAGGTCACCTGTCTCTTTCCAGTAGGCGTAAGCCAGTGATGACTTGGTACCTGCACCGTCGGCATGCATTATGTTGCAATACTCGGGATCACCGCCCAGGATATCGGGAATGATCTTGCAGAATGCCTTGGGGTAGAGACCCTTGTCAATGTTCTTGATGGCGTTGTGGACATCCTCCTTGGATGCCGATACGCCGCGTAGCATATAACGTTCGTTTGATTCCATCAGAATAGTTCTTTGTTTTATATCTCTATGCTGTTCCAGATGTTCCATGCGGCAACTGCCTGCTGCTCAAGCATATCCTTACCTCCCTTGGCCTGGGCTCCGTGCTCGCGGCCTTTCCTCATGAACATTGTCTCATCAGGGTTGGCAATCACGTCAAGCAGGACATGGTCTGATGAAAGGAAGGTGTAGGGAATGTCAGGGCACTGCTCAGTCTCCGGCCACATGCCCAGAGGTGTGCAGTTTACAATCACGTCATACTCATCCATGATAGAGGGTGAGAGCTCATAATATCCCATGATGTCGAATGTGGAGTTACGGGATACGAACTTGTTCTCAATACCAAGCTTGTCAAGGGCATATTTTACAGCCTTTGAAACTCCGCCGGTACCAAGTATCAGGGCTTTCTTCTTATCCTTGAGCAGCTCCTTGAATGACTCGGTGAAACCTATCCAGTCTGTATTGTAACCTATAAGCTCGGTTCCGGAATCCTTGTGTATCACCTTAACGGTGTTTACGGCGCCGATAGCCTGTGCCGTCTCATCCAGACGGGTAAGGAGGGGAATTATATCCTCCTTGTAGGGTATGGTGACGTTGAATCCGCAAAGGTTGGGATTACGCTCTACAAGCTCCTTGACGCCATCGGCACTATCCAACTCAAAGTTCTCATAATAGGCATTGATATGCTCTCTCTTGAACTTGTTGTTGAAACGGGCCTTGGATGTGGAGTGTCCCAGAGGCTTGCCTATAAGACCGTACAGATGTCCGTATGAGCTGTATGATGAGTATGAACGTGTGGCAGGTTCACGTTTGGGCTCAGCGCTCTCTGTCTTGATATCGGCAGTCCATGAATATGAGGGCTGCGGCTCAGGTTCAACCTCAGGCTCTGCCTCAGGCTGGGGCTCTACCTCAGGTTCCGCCTGAGGCTCAAATGTGGGCTCCTCCTCCTTGTTCTCATAGATTGATGCGTCATCATGAGCTGAATCCTGGGGAGAATCCAGCCTCTGGTTAACCACTTTGATGAGAACCATGAGTACAAAAGCCAGTACAAAAAGAGTGCTGAATCCCATAGGATTTATCTTTTAGCCAACCACTCGGTTACATTCTTCTCAATGCGGGCAGCCAGGTCTGTGCCGCTCTCCTTTACGAATTTCTCACCAACGATGTGCTCGTAGAGCTCAATGTAACGCTCTGAAACGCTGTCGGCGTATGCATCGGTAATCTCAGGCATAACCTGACCGGGCTGGTTCATGAAATTGTGCTCAATGAGCCACTGGCGAACGAACTCCTTGGAGAGTTGCTTCTGGGGCTCACCTTTCTCAAACTTCTCCTGGTAGCCGTCAGCGTAGAAATAACGTGAGCTGTCGGGGGTGTGGATCTCATCGATCAGGTATACCTTGCCGTCACGCTTGCCGAACTCATACTTGGTATCAACCAGGATAAGGCCTTTCTGAGCGGCAATCTCTGTACCGCGCTTAAAGAGGGCGCGTGTGTACTGCTCCATAACCTCATAATCCTCCTTGCTTACCAGACCCTGCTTGATGATCTCCTCCTTTGAGATGTTCTCATCATGACCCTCCTCAGCCTTGGTGGTAGGGGTGATAAGGGGCTCGGCGAACTTCTGGTTCTCCTTCATGCCCTCGGGCAGAACGTTACCGCAAAGGTTACGGCAGCCGTTCTTATAGTCGCGCCATGCAGAACCGGTCAGATAGCCGCGGATGATCATCTCTACGCGGAAACCCTCACACTTGAGACCTACGGTAACCATAGGATCGGCGGTAGCCAGCTTCCAGTTGGGGCAGATGTCGGCTGTTGCATCCAGGAACTTGGCCGCAATCTGGTTCAGTACCTGACCCTTGAAAGGAATACCCTTGGGCAGGATAACGTCAAAGGCCGATATACGGTCTGTGGCAACCATTACCATCAGGTCATCATCAATGTTATACACATCGCGAACCTTGCCGTGATATACACTCTTCTGTCCTTTGAACTGGAAATCAGTTCTTGTCAAAGCTTTGCTCATTGTTATCTTTTTTAGAAATTCTTTTTACTTCCTTGTACTTCCTTGTGTGTCTGCTCGTAGCGGTCATATGCATCCACAATGCGGGTAACCAGCTTGTGGCGTACGATATCCTTCTTGGTCATGCGGATGATGCTAAGACCCTCAACACCGTCCAGAATATCCAGTGCCTGTACCAGACCCGATATCTGTGTGGGCGGCAGGTCTATCTGCGTAAGGTCACCCGTTACTATCATCTTTGTGTTCCAGCCCATACGTGTAAGGAACATCTTGATCTGCTGCGGGGTGGTGTTCTGGGCCTCATCCAGTATTACTACGGCATCATTCAGGGTGCGGCCGCGCATGAATGCCAGCGGTGCAATCTGTATGATGTTAAGGTCCATGTACTCCTTAAGCTTGGCTGTGGGAATCATATCCTGCAGGGCATCATAGAGGGGCTGAAGGAACGGATCGATCTTTTCACGCATATCGCCCGGCAGGAATCCCAGTTTCTCACCGGCCTCAACTGCGGGACGGCACAGAACTATACGTTTAACCTCCTTGTTCTTGAGGGCGCGTACGGCCAGCGCAATGGCGGTGTATGTCTTACCTGATCCGGCGGGACCTATTGCAAACAGCATGTCATGATCGGCATAATCAGTAACCAGCTTTTTCTGGTTCACGCTGCGTGGCATGATGGGACGTCCGGTAACGCCAAAGAGAATCACATCAGAGCTTTTATCTCCTCCCGGCTCCTCACCGTTTACAATATCTACGATTACCTCCTCCTTGAGTGAGTTGTATTTGGAGCAGTATTTCTCCAGCTTTAGCACGGCCTGTTCCAGACGTGCAGTCTCATCATCATCGCCCATGATACGGATTACGTTGCCCCTGGCCACTATGCGCAGCTTAGGGAACAGGGCTTTGATCAACTGCATGTTGGTGTTGTTGACTCCGTAGAAAACTGCGGGGTCAGCCTCATTGAGAACAAGGTGCTTTTCTATCATCTGGGAAATCCGTTTCTTTGCGCAAAGTTACCCAATAATTGCGTAACGGATTAACGGCATAGCTTATTATTTATTAACAAGGTATGATAATGCTTTAAGCGTGCTGGGATTATCCTATCAGATACCCAAGATTGGTGGTGAAAAGCTTGACTGCTATGGCCAGAAGTATGATTCCGAAAAACTTGCGGAACACATAGATAAGTCCCGGTCCCAGCACCTTCTCAATCTTGTTTATGTACCGTAAGACGATGAATACCACCACCATGTTGAGAGCCAGCGCTATCATGATGTTTACGGCTGCGTACTCGGCCTTAAGTGAAAGCATTGTGGTGAATGATCCGGCACCTACTATGAGAGGGAATACCAGCGGAACGAACGTTGTCAGATTGGCCGGGCCGTTGTCATATTTGAATATGGTTATGTCAAATATCATCTCAAAACCGATGGCCAGAATCACTATAGAGCCGGCTACGGCGAATGATTCAACGCTTACGCCGAACAGGGCCAATATGCCGTCACCGATAAAATAGATGATAGCCAGCAGTATCCATGCAATCATGGAAACCTTCAAGGCCGGTATCTTTCCGGTCTTATGCTGCAGGTCAATGATGATAGGGATTGATCCCGCGATATCCAGGATAGCAAACAGAACCATGAAGGCTCCGGCTATCTCCTTAAAGTCTATAGCCATTTCATTATCCTTTGATTACTTGTGCAAAGGTAATGAAATGGCTATAGATTGTAGTATATTTTCTGTATTATTTTGCGCGGATTAGTCTATGGGTCTCTTGTAGACGGCTCTGATAGGCAGACCTATGTTGCGCTCCTCAAGTTTTGTTGCAACGGGGTTGGCCTCCTTCTGTAACCACAGGACATATGACTCGTTGCATGAACTTGTGTTGAGCTCTGTGGTCCAGTAGAATCCCCATTTACCGTTGTGGAGCAGGTCTTCATAGTCCCTGCATCCTGACAGAGGAATGAAAATTGTGTTGCCGTTCTCCTTGCTGGTGAACAGGTAACCCCAGGTGCCTTCAAGTTTGCACTCTCTATAGTTGCATCTGTAAATCATATCAGTAAACTGTTTCTTGGAAGGTATTCTCCAGCCGTCACCCAGAATCTGTCTGGCGGCATCGTCTTCACTCAGTAGAACAGTCTGTGAGTCGGGGTTACTGCCCGCTGTGTGGTCATTGTCAGTGGTGTATTTGTTCATGTTGTTGTATGCACCGTTACACCATTTGTAGTTGTCATAGCCATATGAGGCTTTGGGTTCTGTCTCACCCCATGCAAAGAATAATCCTGACTCATCCGGGGTCTTGGCTCCGATATTGCAGGTGGCCCAAAGCAGACCGCCAGGTATGCCAAGGTCAACTACCATATAATCCTTGCCGTCTTTGCCCTGAACGGGTTTGGCACCTTTGGTTGCTTCACTCATTGAAATGGCATCCTTATCTTCTTTTTCACATCCTGTCATAACCAGGGTAGACAATGCCATGCAAACGCTTGCAATAATTATAAATTGTTTTCTCATATTGGTTGTTAAAAAGGTTTGGTCCGCTAAATTAGGAAAAAAGTCAATCTGTTATATCCTGCCATAGGTTATTTGACCGCAATATACATGCGGCATACTCCAAACAGGAACTGGCGGGCACGTACTGTGCTGTAACCGGCCTCCCGGAGCATGGGTATGAACTTATCGGGCAGGGGGAATTTGAGTATGGAATCCGGAAGATAGGTGAATGCACCTGTATTACCGGTCATGCCAGCACCTATCTTGGGCAGAATCTTGAGTGAGTAGAACTTGTAGAAGCTGAATATCAGCCTGTTCTTGGGGTAGGAGAGTTCCAGTATCACAAGCTTGCCGCCGGGTTTGAGTACGCGGCGCATCTCCTCGAGGCCTTTCATCAGGTTCTCAAAGTTGCGAACTCCGAATGCTACGCATACGCGGTCAAATGTACCGTCTTTAAAGCGCAGGTTCTCGGCATCACCCACCTCAAGGTCTATCGGCAGCCCCTGGCATTTGGCTTTGCCCACCTCAAGCATACCCTCCGACAGGTCTATGCCCGTTATGTGTGATCCGGCTGCGGCCTTGCGGTTTACGGCAATGGCAAAATCGGCCGTACCGGTGGCTACGTCCAGAACCTGTATGGGCTGGCGTGTGTCAACTATCTCACGCACGGCCTTGCGGCGCCATGATCGGTCTGCACCAAATGATGATACGTGGTTGAAACGGTCATATTTGACTGCGATGTCATCAAAAAGGTCGCGTATTCCTTCTTTCTTGGGCATATTACTGTAGTATATAACCTATACCTGCAAGCAATGAGAAGATGAATGTGGAAATGACCAGCATGGGGAGCATCGGGTCCAATGCCCGTCCATCCAGTTTCCAGACTCCAATCAGGTGCTTTATGTACAGGGGTAGGGTGATTACAAATAGATATGGGGTCCATCCTGTGGTCTGCAGGACGGTAAACAGTGTCATAAGGATCCATCCAAGCAGCAACAGTATGGTGTGATATATACGGGCACGTTTTCCGCCCAGTTTCAGAGGTACTGTGGTGCGGTTGGCGGCATCGGATTTCATGTCACGGATATTGTTGACATTGAGTACGCCTACGCTGAACAGGCCTATTGCGGTGCCGGGCATCAGCGTCCATAAATCAATCTGATGGGCACATACAAAATAACCTCCCGTTACCGGGACCAGTCCAAAGAATATGAATACGAACAGGTCGCCCAGCCCCATGTAACCGTAGGGGTGTTTGCCAAGGGTGTAATGCATGGCGGCCCAAATGGCCAGTCCGCCCAGTACCACCAGTGACTCAGATTCGATGCAGAATATAGTCTTGAATGATGCGCGAATCATTCCCAGGCCCAGAATCATGCACACCAGAACCATTATCCTGATGCATGAACGCATCTCATCCTCGGTGAGACCTCCGCCTGCAATGCCGTATTTGGGGCCGCTCCTGTCATCCCCGTCCACACCGCTCAGCCAGTCACCCAGTTCGTTGGACATGTTGGAGAGGATCTGGAGGGAGATGGTGGTTAGAATGGTAAGCAGAATTACGTACCAGGAAACCTGGTGCGTGGCACAGGCAAGCATGATACCCAGGATAATTCCCGCCGTTGAGAGGGGGAGGGTACGGAGCCTCATGGATGTTATTACTGCTTTTGGGGTCATGGGGGTGAATTGTTTTACAAAGGTAGTAAAAAAGGTTTGAACACAAAAATTGTGTTCAAACCTTTTTTCACGCAGGTACAAACGAATTGGGGCGAAGCGAGTATGCGAGCGAGAGCGGCCGGGTAGGCCGCCAAGCGCTTGGAAAGCGCGCGTTTGCGTAGCAAACTAAAAAAAGGTTCCGCCTGAGTCCGCCAGAGTACCTCCAAAAAAAAATCGGCCCAAAAGGGTCGATTTTTCTTTGGAGGTACCTGGCGGACTCGAACCGCCGTACTCGGTTTTGCAGACCGATACCTAGCCGCTCGGTCAAGGTACCATTTGCATTTGCGGTTGCAAAGGTAACCATATTTTTGATACCTCCTTATATTATTGCCGTTTTTTATTCGTAAAAAACTCAACTGAACACAAGTTCGCTGCCTTTTGCCGTTGCGGTGACAGGTTTGTTGCGGTCAATCTGACCCGACAGTATCATGGTGGAGAGCTTGTTGAGCAGCAGAGTCTGCAGGGCACGCTTTACGGGACGGGCTCCGAACTCGGGATCAAAGCCTGCACCTGATATCAGGTCTATTGCAGAATCATCGATAGTGAGACTTATTCCGCTCTCGGCCAGCATGCGGCATACGCCCTGTGCCTGGAGCTTTACTATCTGACGTATCTCACTTTCACGCAGAGGCATGAATACCACTGTCTCGTCAATACGGTTCAGGAACTCCGGACGTATAGTCTGCTTAAGCATATCGAGCAGGTGCTTGCGGGTCTCGTCAAGCCACTCCTGACGGCTGGCATCGGACGTACCTATCTGAGCCGAGCGTTCACGAATATAATCACTGCCCAGGTTGCTGGTCATTATGATTATGGTGTTCTTGAAGTTTACCGTACGGCCCTTGTTGTCGGTCAGACGGCCGTCATCAAGTACCTGCAGCAGTATGTTGAACACATCGGGGTGAGCCTTCTCAATCTCATCAAACAGCACGACGGAGTAGGGCTTACGGCGCACGGCCTCGGTCAGCTGGCCACCCTCGTCATAACCTACGTATCCGGGAGGCGCTCCTATAAGACGGGTCACTGAGAATTTCTCCTGATACTCACTCATATCGATACGTGTCATGAGTTTCTCATCATTGAACAGATACTCGGCAAGAGCCTTGGCAAGCTCGGTCTTACCCACACCTGTGGTACCCAGGAATATGAAACTGCCTATAGGACGTTTGGGGTCCTGCAGTCCGGCACGGCTGCGGCGAACGGCGTTGGCTACGGCGCTTATGGCCTCCTCCTGACCAACCACACGCTTGTGCAGTTCCTCTTCCAGGTGCAGCAGCTTTTCACGCTCGCTCTCCAGCATGCGGTTTACGGGTATGCCGGTCCAGCGTGATACCACCTCGGCTATGTCATCAGCGGTAACCTCCTCCTTTACAAGGGCGCTGTCACCCTGCTTGGAATGGAGTTCCTCCTGGATGCGGGCTATATCGGCCTCCAGTTCCTTGAGCTTGCCGTAACGGATCTCGGCCACACGGCCGTAGTTGCCGTCACGCTCGGCATTGTCGGCCTCTATCTTGAGCTGCTCTATGCTCTGCTTGTCTTGCTGGATCTTGGATACGAGAGCTTTTTCTGACTCCCATTTTTCACGTATCTGTTTTTCCTGAGCCTGCAGTTCATCAATCTCGGCGTTGAGCTGCTTGAGTTTTACGGTATCGTTCTCACGTTTGATGGCGGCACGTTCTATCTCAAGCTGCTTGAGCCTACGGGTAATCTCATCAAGTTCCTCAGGTACCGAGTTGCGCTCCATACGCAGCTTGGCGGCAGCCTCATCCATAAGGTCTATGGCCTTATCGGGCAGGAAACGCTCGGTTATGTAACGGTTGGAGAGCTCAACGGCGGCAATTACGGCCTCATCCATGATACGCACCTTGTGGTGGTTCTCATAACGCTCCTTAAGTCCACGCAGGATTGATATCGAGCTCTGGACATCGGGTTCATCAACCATTACGGTCTGGAATCGGCGCTCCAGGGCCTTATCCTTCTCAAAGTATTTCTGATACTCGTTCAGGGTGGTGGCACCTATGGCACGCAGGTCACCACGGGCCAGGGCAGGTTTCAGGATGTTGGCGGCATCCATGGCGCCCTCACCGGCTCCGGCACCCACCAGGGTGTGGATCTCATCTATGAACAGTATGAAATTACCGTCCGATTGGATCACCTCATTTATTACGCCCTTAAGACGCTCCTCAAATTCACCTTTATACTTGGCACCGGCTACCAGCGCACCCATATCAAGTGAGTATACGGTTTTGGACTTAAGGTTCTCAGGTACGTCACCGCGTACAATACGCTGGGCAAGACCCTCAATGATGGCGGTCTTACCGGTACCCGGTTCACCTATAAGAATAGGATTGTTCTTGGTTCGGCGGCTCAGAATCTGTAGAACACGCCTTATCTCCTCGTCACGGCCTATGACCGGGTCGAGCTTACCCTTGCGCGCACGCTCATTAAGGTTAATGGCGAACTGCTCCAGGTTCTGGGGTTTGTTCTGATTGTTCTGGTTGTATTCCATAGTTTTATAATTTTGATTTCTATGGGATGACACGCAACAAGCAAGCCACAAGCCATTCTGCGACAAAATGTCGTAGAATATGAATGCGCTGCTGACAGATTGACAATCAGCGCTTTAGGTAAAAAGAGGTGATGATTAAGCGAGTCTTTGCTTAACTATCTCATACATAAGGACTCCGGCGGCAACGGATACGTTCAGGGACTCTATCTTGCCCAGGATGGGGATGCGTGCCCATTCGTCACACAGTGCCAGATGCTCCTGGGGTATACCCTTGTCCTCGGCTCCCATTATGAGGCAAACGGGACCGGTGTAATCTCCTTTGGTGTAGTCCTTATCACCCTTCTCAGTTGCGCCTACGATGCGGATTCCGCTGTTCTTGAGGAACCTTATGGTCTGTGATATCTGGTTCTCACGGCAGACGGGCAGGGTATGGAGTGCTCCGGCCGATGTCTTGATGGCATCGGCATTCACGCTTACGCTGTTACGTGACGGGATTATGATGGCATCTACGCCTGCGCACTCTGCGGTACGGGCAATGGCACCGAAGTTACGGACATCGGTCACGCCGTCAAGCAGTACAAAGAATGGATCCTTGCCCTCCTCAAAGAGCATGGGTACCAGGTCCTCTACGTGCTGGTATGTAATCTGGGTGGTGAATGCAATCACTCCCTGGTGGTTCTTGCGGGTTATGCGGTTAAGCTTCTCAACGGGAACGCGCTGAACCGGTATGTCCAGTCCTTTTATCGCTGCGAATAGATCGCGCGACAGCTCGCTCTGCATATCCTTCTTAACGAGCAGTCGGTCAATCTCCTTTCCGGCCTGTACGGCCTCTATGACGGCACGTATGCCGAATATCATTTCATCTTCCATTGTTGTCTAAAAGTGCTTTGGCATTATCAAGAGCCTGCTGGGTGAGGGTGGAACCGCTCATCATTCCGGCAATCTCATTTATACGTTCGCTACCCTCAAGCATGGAGATGCGTGTGTGGGTGGCGTCTTTATCATCGGTCTTGAATACTTTGTAGTGGGTCTGTCCCAGTGCGGCAATCTGCGGCAGGTGGGTGATGGCAAGTACCTGGCGTCCTCCGCGTGCCATCTGTTTCATGAGCAGGGCCATCTTCTCGGCAACAGCGCCCGATACACCCGTGTCAATCTCATCAAATATCACTGTGGGCAGTGCACGGACTCCTGCCATGAGAGATTTGATGGAGAGCATTACGCGGGCAATCTCACCGCCCGATGCCACAGCCTGAAGCTCCTGCATAGGAACTGATTTGTTGGCCGAGAACATGAACCTGAGGTCATCATGTCCGGTGCGGTCATATGCGGCGGCAGGCTGCATCTGAACGCTGAACTGAACATTGGGTATACCCAGCGGAACCAGCAGCTCCTTGATGTCGCGGATGATTGTTTCTGCTGCCTTCTTGCGGGTCTTGGTAAGCTCTGCAGCTTTCTGTTCCATGCTCTTGCGGGCGCTCTCGGTCTTTTTGGTGAGCTGCTCTATATCAAACTCATATGAGCCGGTGCGGTCCAGACGGGTGCGTATGCTGTCGGCCAGTTCCAGAAGCTGTGCAATATTCTCTTTCTTGTGCTTTTTAAGCAGTGAGTAGATAAGGTCCAGACGCTCGTTAACCTGCTCCAGACGTGCCGGATCAAAGTTCACGCTCTCCTGGGCGTCATCCACCGTGGCGGCTATATCCTTAATCTCAATCAGGCAGCTGTCCAGACGCTCGGCCAGCTCCTCTGCCTGCGGGTAGTTTTTCTGTGCGGCACGCAGGGACTGCAGTGCGCTGCGCAGTTTCTGTACGCAGCCGTCCTCATCGGCCTGAAGTATCTGTGAGGCACTGAAAAGGTCCTGCTTTATCTCCTCGGCGTGGTTCAGTATATCGGACTCCTGCTCCAGCTCCTCCAGCTCACCGTCCTGCAGGCGTGCGTTATCCAGGCCCTCAAGCTGGAACTCCAGATACTCGCGGTCTGTGTTATCGGACTCAAACTCTGCCTTGAGCCTGACCAGTTCCTCCTTTAGGTTATGCCACTCTTCAAAGCTCTTTACATAATCATCCTTGCATTGGCTGTTGGCCGCAATGGTGTCTATTACATCCAGCTGGAATGACTGTGTGCCCAGTGCCAGGTTCTGGTGCTGGGAGTGGATGTCAATGAGACGGCAGCCCAGGTCACGCAGCTGGTTCAGGGTAACGGGAGTGTCATTTATGAATGCACGGCTCTTGCCCGATGCCAGCAGCTCGCGGCGCATGATGGTGTTATCGGCATCAAAATCCAGGTCATTATCCTGAAAGAACTGCTCCAGACCGTAACCGCCAACGCTGAAACAGCCCTCTATGGTGCATTTGTCGGCTCCCTGACTCGGGGTCTTGGAATCGGCACGGCCACCCAGCAGCAGGTTCAGGGCGCCCAGAATGATGGACTTACCGGCACCTGTCTCACCGGTCATGACTGAGAAACCGTCCGTGAAATCAATATCCAGACGGTCTATGAGAACATAATTGCGTATGTGAACCTCTCTGAGCATCAGTCTTTCTTGATTGAGTTCCAGTCATTGCTTAGCGACGGATTGACGTAACTGAGCAGATCCTTGACCTGCTGTTTTTCCTTGTCAATACCTGTGCTGTATATGCTTATAAGCTCATTCTTCTTGATCTCAGTAAAAAGGACTGGCAGGGCCGATGTGCTCTTGGCCTGCTTGGCCTGTCCCAGCAATGCCAGACTCTCAGTGATGGTGGCGCGTCCGCGGTCCGCGCTGGCACTCATGACATCAAGTCCCAGACGGTGATACTTGTACTGCAACTGGCGGAATACTGACATTGAGCCGTTCATGTAGTCATTGATGATTGAGTAACGGTTGGCGCCTGAATCAAATGAACGCCATCCGCTTCCAAGTGACTGTGCACCGGCGGCAATGTTCTCAACCTGACGCAGTATGTCCGTGCCTCCGTTCAGGGACATGGTATCAAAATCCAGGCCTATTATGAGCATGCAGTAGTATGCCATGATAGCTGTGAGATTGTTGTCAGGGGTTATGCCGGGTGAGTATTCAATGCGGTCCTGCTCCGTATAGGTGAACTCAACCTCGGTATCTCGGTAATTGAACACTGTGGTGTTGTATGATGAGCCGTATACGGGGCGGCTGCTCTGTACGTTTAGGTCACAGCTCATCTTGCCGGTCTGCGCATCATATTTGTTTACCGTGAGGTTGAAATTGCACTGTATGCGCTCGTTCTCGGCAAAATGATAATCGGTCCATGTCTGATTGGTGAGAAACTGCTTGAGCGCAGTCTCAAGTGACTTGAAAACATCCTTGTCAGTACCCTGGATCTTGGATGTGTTGATGGTAAGGGTGGGGTTGAGCTCCTGGGCCGATGCCTTGACCGGCATAAACAGGAACAAAAGGCAGAAAAGCAGACCTGCCAGTTTGCTGATTATAGCTTTTGCTACATCTTTCTTGGACTGCAGAGGCAGCGGCTGGCTCTCCTTACGGTCTATAAGCGTGACCTTATTAGTGTCATAACCGAATCCGGCACCCTCATCACGCAATGAGTTGAGCACGATGAAATCCAGGTTCTTGCGCTCCAGTTTGTCCTGTGCGTTGCTGAACTCATTATTGGTCTCAAGCGCAAAACCCACCATACGCTGATCGGGGCGTTTGATTGCTCCCAGTGCGGCGGCTATATCCTGGGTGGGCTTGAGCGTGAGGGTCATCTCACCCTTGCGTTTTATCTTGTTGTCAGCAACCACGGCAGGCGTATAATCTGCTACAGCGGCGCAGAGAATGGCGGCATCAGCATCAGGGAAATGCTCCATGGCGGCCTCATACATCTGCTGTGCGGAGCGTACGTCTATGCGTTTGATTCCGCTATGTACGGTCTTGAGGTTTACGGGGCCTGCTATGAGAGTTACATCGGCACCGCGTGCGGCACACTCCTCGGCCAGCGCGAATCCCATCTTGCCGGTTGAGTTGTTGCCGATGAAACGGACAGGGTCAATCTGCTCAAAGGTCGGACCCGCCGTTATCAGGATTTTTTTTTTTGAAAGCTGTGACTGAGTCTGGAAATACTCCTCAAGTGCGGCAACGATTACCTCCGGTTCCTGCATGCGGCCTTTGCCGACAAGCTGGCTTGCAAGTTCACCGCTGGCAGGCTCAATGAATATGTTGCCTATTGCACGCAATGTCTCAATATTGCGCTGCGTAACCGGATGGCTGTACATATCCAGATCCATGGCGGGGGCAATGAATACCGGGGCCTTCATTGAGAAGTAGGTGGTGGCAAGCATGTTGTCTGCAACGCCGCTGGCCATCTTACCCAGTGTGGATGCGGTGCAGGGAGCAATGAGCATGGCATCGGCCCACTGTCCAAGATCCACATGGCTGTTCCATGAGCCGTCACGACGGTCAAAGAACTCGCTTACCACCGGCTTGCGGGTAAGGGTGGAGAGGGTGAGGGGAGTTATGAACTCCTTGGCTGCCGCTGTCATGACAACCTGGACCTCCGCCCCTTTCTTGATGAGCAGACGTACCAGATAGGCTGCCTTATAGGCTGCTATGCTACCGGTTACTCCCAGTACTATATGTTTTCCGCTTAGTATATCCATTATCTGGACTGTAGTTTTATTCTGGTTAAGACCTGTTTGGTGTTGAGCGCAAAGTCACCCTGGAGTATCCATGAGTAGTATCCGGGGTCACGGCGGAACACCTCTGCAACAGGCACATCCTTATATTTGCCAAAGTTGAATACCTCCTGGCCCTTGTCATTCATTACAATGCGTCCTGCAAAATCCACGTTGCGGGTGAATGATGAGAACTCTGAGAGCCATGCCATGTCATTCTTAAGGTCATCCGGGTAGCGGTCCAACTGGGCCATGAGCACCTCATAGGTAGCACGGGTGTCACCGTCGGCGCTGTGGGCATCGGTCAGGTCCTTACCGCAGTAGAACTTGTAGGCGGCCGTGAGGGTGCGCTGCTCCATCTTGTGGAATATGACCTGTACGTCGATGAAACGGTGACGGCTCAGGTCTATGTCAACGCCTGCACGCAGGAACTCCTCGGCCAGCAGGGGCACGTCAAAACGGTTGGAGTTGAATCCTGCAATGTCGCTGCCCTCAAAGTCACGGGCTATCTCCTTAGCCACCTCCTTGAAAGTGGGGCAGTCCTTGACGTCATCATCGTAGATGCCGTGTACTGCCGATGCCTGCTCAGGGATGGGCATCTCGGGGTTTATGCGACGGGTGTGCATATCCTCATTACCGTTAGGAGAAACCTTAAGGTAAGAGATCTCTACTATGCGGTCCTGTACGGTGTTGGTGCCTGTGGTCTCCAGGTCAAAGAACACTACCGGTTTGTCAAGATTCAGTTTCATCAGTCGTTCAGTACCATTGGCATGAGGAGCATGAGCAGATTCTCGCCTTCTGCCTGCTCAGAGGGAACAATCACACCTGCGCGTGAGGGATCGGCCAGCTGAACTGTGATCTCCTGGCTGGGTATGTTGTTGAGGATATCAATCAGGAATGCAGCCTTGAAACCGATGCTCATGGATACACCCTCATACTGGCAAGCGATTGACTCCTTGGCCGATGTTGAGAAATCTATATCCTGGGCCGATATGTCCACGTTGTCCTTCTCAATATGAAGCTTGATGAGACCGCTGCTGGCAGGTGAGAACACTGATACACGGCGCAGCGCTGTGAGCAGTGACTGACGGTCTATCAGGAGACGGTGCGGGTTGTTCTGCGGGATTACTGATCCGTAGTTGGGATAACGGCCGTCAATAAGGCGGCATACCATACGGAACTCAGGCAGTGAGAAACGTGCTATACGGCTGTCAAACTCTATTGTGATGCTCTCTGCCTCCTTGCTTATGAGTGAACGGAACAGGGATGCGGGTTTCTTGGGCAGGATGAATGATGACTTGCCGTCGGCATGAACCGTGGTGTTGCGGTTGCATACCAGTTTGTGACCATCAGATGCGACGAATGTGGCGCCATCCTCATTTATGTCAAAGAATATACCGTTCATGACGGGACGGAGCTCGTCATCGGCTGTTGCGAATATGGTGCGAACCAGACCGTCGGACAGTATCTGCGCAGGGATGTTTATTGATACCGCATCCTCCTTAAGCACTGCAGGGGTGGGGTACTCATCTGCATTCTGGCCCACCATCTTGTACTCACCGTTCTGATACTTTACGGTTATCTCATAGCTGCTGTCATTCACGATGAACTTGAGCGGCTGCTCGGGAATCTCCTTGAGTGCATCCAGCAGAGTCTTGGCGGGCAGAGCAATCTGGCCGTCCTTATCGGACTCAACGATGTCTATGATTGTCTCAAGTGTGGTGTCATTGTCAGCAGCGGTAACGGTGAGCTTGCCGCCCTCAATGCGAAACAGGAAATCCTCAAGGATAGGGTAGATGGCTTTAGGGTTAATAACGCGGCTGATAGCCTGCAGACGGCTTGAAAGGGCCGAACTTGATACTGTGAAATTCATATATATTCCTTTTTGTTATTTGTCACTTAGTGCGTCTCACAAAGATAGGGAAAAGTAACGGTAATGTGGAAAAAATTGCTTGGAAAAATGTGGGGTTGAAAAGGGAAAAGTCTTAAATTCGCGAAAACAATTTAAAACACATCAGAGTAATGGATATTACAGGCAAAATTATCGCAGTCCTTGAGGCACGTTCAGGCGTTGCCAAGGCATCAGGCAATCCTTGGAAAATACAGGAGTACGTACTGGAAACTATAGGTGAGCAGTATCCCAAGAAGATGATGTTCAGCATCTTTGGTGAGGATAAGATACAGCAGGCAGCCATCAACATAGGTGATGAGGTAGTTGTTAGTTTTGATATCAACGCCCGTGAGTTCAACGGCCGCTGGTACAACGATATCCGTGCCTGGCGCGTAAGCCACGACGTCAACGGCGCCGCTCCCGCACCCCAGCCTTTCGCTCCCGCCGCCGCTGCCGCCGCTCCGGATCCATTTGCCCCTTCAAATGAGAAAGACGACCTGCCGTTCTGACAAGGATTCCAGTTGCAGTAAAGTAAAAAATAACCTCGCGAGCAAAGCTAGCGAGGTTATTTTTTACCCGGCCTGGAAGGCCGGCAGAGTGGAGCGGGACTATGTCCCGCGGAACGGGTTTGGGGCGTCGCCGCCCCACCAGCCGTTAAAACGGCTGGCTACCATAATCCAATGCCTACGGCATTAAACTGTGCCGTTAGGCACATAATAAGGGTAGCCAGCAGTTTCAACTGCTGGGTCTTTCCAAATTTAAATACGTTTTCCAGCTAGCGGCTTTTTAGGCCCTCCGGGCCATAAAAGTCAAAAACCCCCGAGCGCCAAAGGCGCGAGAAAATCAATTCCGTATCAGTTTCCTAAATTTCTCAGAACATATTGCCCCCAGAACCGGAACGGCAACGCCAATGACCAGATAGCAGATCCACCAGCCATGAACATTATAAGGAGTCATGACGGGGAATTCTGCCAGATGCTCAACCGGCAGACTGTGACACTTGATAATGACCAGGCTGACAATCTTGAAACACAGGAAATGCCACGTCAGTATCTCAATGGTCCTGTTTCCAATCATCGATATAAGGTCTGATAAATAATGAGTCTTACTTTCCAGATATTTTGAAACCATCAGAACAAGTATTGAACCGGCCATTGCTGACATGAAGTAGGGAACCGTATGAGTCCATTTCATATCCAGCATCTCGCCGTGCCAATACACGCTTCCAAGTATCAGCAATAAAATACATACTGGAATGACGTAAGCCTTGTGTCTGTCTGCAAGATTGTCAATCCGGTATGATTTATACAGATAACCGGCCATCATGCATGACGCTGCAAATAATTCCTTGGGACCACAGTAAATATTGACTATGGGAATACCTCTGTAAAACAGCAAGACGCTTAACAGCAAAGCGATAAGTCCTCCGATAACAGGCTTTTTCAGCTTTAACAGGCCATAGAATATAAAGGAGGCAAAGAACATGGTGTGCAGGAACCAGTAACCACCTAACAGTTGTTCATTGCCGCTAAGGCAGAATAGGATGAACACGCATTTTTTTAGGTAATCAGATATGCCGTATAATTGCGATGTCTCTCCATTGAATCCATAAACGTCATTATAGATGTTCAGATGGAAAAACAGATTATGCAACAACAGGAATATCAGTGCCCATTTGACAAAGGGGATATAAATCTTACTGATACGTTTCCTGGCATAATTCCTGAAATCGTCCAGATGGCTCTGCTTGAAACAATAACCGGAGAGAAAGAAAAACAATGGCATGTGGAACATATAAATCAGCGAATAACCGTATGCTGAAAAATATGTATGCCCTAAAACCATCAATAAGATACCGATGCCTTTAGCAAAAGAGACGGAATTATCGTACTGAATATTACTCTCCATATCATTTACAATATCTTACCCTGCCGTTGAAACGGCTGGCTACCCCTATCCAATACCTACGGCATTAATCTGTACCTTTTATCAGAAAATCCAACCCAACCTGACAGAGAGCATAGTTGTGCTGAGGTTCTCTGTAGTCTGGCCTTCACTCCAATTTTTCCCGGAAATGGCCTTCCCTTTAATGTTGTCGGCTCCAAGATTATATAAACCTGCTCCAATTAAGAGATGGTCTTTAAACTTTAATCCTGCGCCAATTTGATATGCAAACGCTAATGACTCTTCAAAAGAACATCTGCTTTCATATTTTTCGTCGTCACACTCGAACGTCTCTTTCAAGTCGCTCAATTTCCTGAAGTTCGCACCCAGTCCGAACTCTATCCAGAATGAACAGTTCTGCCCCAGATCAAATAATGGGCAGTTAATACCTGCCATTAACGGGATGTTGTAATATTGGGGAAAGTCTATCTCAAAGTAGTCAACTGTCAGGGTGTAGTTCTGTTGGGCTTCCCTTATAGCCTTTTCTATTAGATAATGAGTATAAGTTCCTATTGATTCCTTCAGGTCAGAGTCAAATCCGTTGTAGAAGAAGTCGACCGATAGGAACCAGTTGACTTTTGAATCAGGGAAAGGCCTCATATATCTGGCTCCTAAGTTGAAACCGATTGTGGCTCCTCCCTGATCCCCATAATCACTGCTCAGAGCGTTCCTGTACAGGTTCTTTCCTCCAAAATTTCCTGTTGGAATACCAAGACCGCCATATACTACTGCGGATTGTGATGACACTGCTGTTGCAAACAGTGTCATTAAGGCAAATGTCAGAATAATCTTGTTTCTCATAATTGTATGCGAACTTATGAATTCATGCTGGCCAGGAACTCGGCGTTATCCTGGGTATTCTCCAGGCGGTCCTTGACAAACTCCATTGCTTCGATGGGATTCATGTCGCTAAGGTACTTGCGCAGAATCCACATACGGTCCAGAGTGGTCTGGTCAAGTAGCAGGTCGTCGCGACGGGTGCTTGATGCCACAATATTCACGGCAGGGAAGATACGCTTGTTGCTCAGGTTGCGGTCCAGCTGGAGCTCCATGTTACCGGTACCCTTGAACTCTTCAAAGATAACCTCATCCATCTTGGATCCGGTATCTATAAGGGCAGTTGCGATAATCGTGAGTGAACCGCCGTTCTCGATGTTACGGGCGGCACCGAAGAAACGCTTGGGCTTATGCAGTGCGTTGGCATCGACACCACCTGACAGGACCTTGCCCGATGCAGGTGCTACGGTGTTGTAGGCGCGTGCCAGACGGGTAATGGAGTCAAGGAATATCACAACATCATGTCCGCACTCAACCATACGCTTGGCCTTCTCAATGACGATGCTGGCAATCTTTACGTGATGCTCGGCAGGCTCATCAAAGGTTGATGCGATGACCTCGGCCTTTACGCTGCGGGCCATATCGGTAACCTCCTCAGGGCGCTCATCGATGAGCAGCATTATCATGTATGCCTCAGGATGGTTTGCAGCAATTGAGTTTGCAATATCCTTAAGCAGAATGGTCTTACCGGTCTTAGGCTGGGCTACTATCAGGGCACGCTGTCCCTTACCGATAGGAGCGAACATGTCAACTACACGGGCTGAGAGATTATCGTTCTTGCCGTTGCAGAGTGTGAACTTCTCATCGGGGAACAACGGGGTGAGGTGCTCAAACGGAACGCGGTCACGTGCTACAGAGGGCTCAAGGCCGTTTATGCGGAACACCTTTACCAGCGGGAAATACTTCTCACCCTCACGCGGCGGACGGATGACACCCTCCACAACATCGCCGGTCTTAAGACCAAATAGCTTTATCTGTGACTGTGATACGTAAATGTCATCAGGTGATGCCAGATAGTTGTAGTCCGATGAACGCAGGAATCCGTAGTTGTCAGGCATTATCTCCAGAACACCCTCGCCGCGCAGTACGTCACCAAAGTCATACATGCGCTCCTCCTGCTGCATCTGACGGCGGTTCTGCTGATTGTTCTGCTGGTAGGGCTGTCCGTTCTGATTCTGCTGGCGCTGCTGGTTGGGCTGCTGGCGCTGCGGATTCTGCTGGTACTGCTGGTCGGCATGGTACTGCTCCTGACGGGGCTGGTCCTGCGGCTCCTGCTGCTCCTGAACAGGGGCTTGAACGGGCTCCTGCAGGGTTACTGCCGGCTCGGCTACCTGATGCATAGGCTCCTCATCCTGCTCATAAGAGTCAGCAACGGCCTGGGTTACATTCTCATCGTCTATCTCGGGCAGGGGTACCTCAACCTGCTGCTTGCGGGGGCGTCCGCGACGCTTGGAAGCAGCGGACTGCTGAGCGGGCTGGGGGAACTCATCCCTCTGGGCGGGCTCATTGGCAGGCTGCTCTTGAACGGGCTGCTGTGTAGGCTCCTGTGCGGGCTGCTGAGCGGGAGCCTCCTGTTCAGCCTTAGGCTTGTTCTGGTTGGCTCCGCGGCCGCGTTTTTTCTGGCCCTGGTTATCCTGTGCGGGTTTGGGCTCCTGTTGCTGTGCAGGCTGCTCCTGTGCGGGCTTGGTATCGGCAGCAACCTCTTTAGCCTCCTGCTTGGGGGCGTTGTTTTCCTTGCGGTCACCCTTCTTGGCCTTGCCTTTCTCACCGTTGGCAGTGTAAACCTTCTCGGTATTGCCGTTCTTGATGGCTACCTTGTTGCGGGGTCTCTTCTCCTTATCGGAGTTGTTCTTGGATGCTGAGATGGCCTGCTCGTCAAGAATATCATATACAAGCTGGTTCTTGTCATCCTTGCTCTTGATGCCCATCTCTTTTGCAATGGCCTGGAGCTCTTCCAGACTCTTGCTCTTTAATTGCAGTATGTCAAACATTGTTTTATCGGACCTTAGCAATACCTAAAGCACACTATATGCGCACTGATATCACGTAAGGTATGAGTAAATGAAAAATCGGGTTGATTGCCGCTGTCGGATTTCCCTATAAAGGGCTGTGTCGCGGCTTACGGATGCAAATGTACGAATTAATTCAATACGTAGTACACCGTAAAAGGTTCTTTTTCCCTTTTCCCGATAAAACCTTCAAATCATTAATCAGCGGTTTACGCTATTTGAAATCAAAGCGCATCAGCACCGGATTACCTTCAGGGGATATCTTGGAGAGTATCTCTTTATCAAGCTTTTCTCCGTTAGCCATTATAAAGCCCGATGCCGATGAGTATGTTATCAAAGCCTTGCCGCATAGGTAATAGCCGTATCCGGGGAACGGTGTGGAGCATAACCCCTGCTCTTGCAGACAGTAGTTATAGCACTTGTTGGCATCGAGGTCATTTATGGCCATGAAATCCTTTATTCCGTATCCGTCCAGATACATGCTGTAGGTAACTACAAGTTTGTTGCCCACCATTGCTGCAGAGTTGAACTTCCTTACGTATTCAGTATTCATGACCAGTTCATTAAAGGCCACGATATCCTCCATATCGCTCTGCGGGTAACGCTTGTTGTTGGTGAAATCAAATTCAGCTATCTGTCTTGAGGCGTTTCCGTCATACTCAAATATGCGGTAATCAAATGGCTTGAAATAGAGAATGGAACTGCCTTGCTTGTTCAGGAACTTGCCACTCATGACAAAGCTGGTGTTCTGGCTGAAATCATCCCATGAATCCAGTATCTCTCCATCCGGGGATATCTTGACGTAGTTCTTTAAACTATTGTTGCAGTTATTTGAAAACAGCAGTATATAACTCTCCTCAACGGCCATATCAAAATACTGCTCATTAAGGCTTATCTCCTTGAGGAACTCCCCGTCAAAAGAGTAGGTGAGTATCTTCTTCTCAAAACTGGAGAGTACATATACCTCATCTCCATACACATCAAAGCTCCGGATGTCAATATACTCTCCGCGTCCTCGTCCCTGACGTGCTATCTTGGAGAGATACTTGCCGTCCTTGTCAAACCGGAATACCACATTGCGGGAATCAAGAATGAAATAGGTGTCGTCATAGATCTTTATACTCTTTATGTCACCCATCAGAATCTCATCGGCAGTTTCAAGAGGGATTATCTGCCGGGAAGAAAAATGTGAATCGGGGTTCTTGTCCCATTTTGTGGCATCTACCTTTGCAGGTCCTTGTGCGTCATCGGCACAGGATATGGTGAACAGGCTAATAATTGCTATAGCAGTGTAAATGGATAATCGTTTCATGACTGTTTTCATATTATTGGTTGGGCTTTCAAAAATACTTATTTATTCCGGCATTTCAATGTCAGCTATGTAAAACTGCTCGTCATCGTCTATGGCGATTAGCTTGCCGGTTTTGTCATCTATATAGAAATTGGTGATGGGGACATCGGGGATGAGGTCCGCAATGAACTCTCCGTTCCAGGTGAATACGCGGATGGAGGCATCCATAGGCTTGTCCTCATGATCCTCCTCATAAACGGTGTTATGGTCATACAAGACATAGATGTAATCCCCGTAGGTTACTACCTGACAGGCTCCTTCCACTATTTTTGAGGGGCTTCCTGTATCTGCAATATCAACAATATCCATACAATCCGGACCTCTTAGACCAAACATATCGCCTGTTTCCAGGTCAATGAATGTCATGCGGTCCTGTTTGGCATCCGCTACAACCACCTTGCGGCCGTCATGGGATAAACGTACTATAGAAAAATAGAGAAATTGAGCCCAGTAATCCTCCTTGAAATGAGGCAGTTTGGGATATATGTCAAACGTTGTGATGCTGCTGTCCGGCTTTACAAGAGTGTATGATGGGGGATTGAATTCAATCTCGGGCATGTTGGTTACTGAATAACTGCCGTCAGGGTTTTCGGTGACGTTGGAGGCCGAAAGGATAATTTCATTATAGGTTACTCCAATGTATTGGAAATAAGAGCCGTCACTGCGGAACAGCGTGTTGAAACTGTTGGCTCTGTATATGAAGTCCGGGATTTTCAACAGTTTATGCGGTTTAAGGTTGGCCCCGTTCCTGATGGAACCGGTCAGGTTGTAGCGGTACATGTAGTCCGGATCCTTCACTATCAGATGGCGTTCACCGTCAATGATACTGTTCTGGTCACAGTATGAAACCGTCAGGAACTCGTTGCCGGCACGTCCGCTGGGAGAGAGCCTGGCTATTACGTTCCCGGAGTAATCAAATACCTTGATGAGTGCCTGGTTATCGCTGGTTATGGCTACAATCATGGAGTCCACGGCAATGATATCATGTACCCCAAAGCATTCCAAATCAATATGCTTCAACTTCAGATCGTACTTGGGTACATCGGTCGCACAGGTAATCTCACGCGGAGAGTAGTATACGTCTTTCTTTTGCTTACAGGAGACCAATGGGAGCAGCATTATTGCCGATACTGCAACAATGACGGATTGGAAAGGATTTCTCATATACTGTTTCTTGATTCACAGTAAGAGAACGTAAATTGTACGGATTTGTTATTTCTGGGACAGGCTAGATAAGAGTTCTTTGACTATAGAATGTCATCGCGGAGGTAGTACTTTATGATGATGCAGTTTGTTTCATCATTTGCGCGCTCTAAACGTTCGCGCGAGTCCGGGTCAATGAGGTTTTCATCATACAGATGGGACCGTTCTCTTTCAATGTCATGTAATCCAGGAAATAGCATCGTGTAAATAGCCTCATTATCCATATATGTAAAGTCAAGGATAAACTTGTCATCCTTAAAGACGTTATCCAGCAGTCTATGCCTGCCATTCTCAAAAGAGTAGATGGATAGCCTGTATTTATTGGCTTTTAGAAGATAATCCAGATAATCATCTTCCCCGTGACGTAGATAACCAATTCTGGATATGAGATATCGGTTGTTGATATTCATCTCTCCCAGAAGGCAATACTCAAAGTATTTGTCTTTGAGATAGTCCATGATTCTTGTCTCCTGATCGACCTTTGAAATGTCAAACATGTCTTGATTGACAACGTACCGGTAGGCCTCTTTCAGGGTAAGGTCATCCTTGTCAATCAGATACAGGGAATAGTCGTTGTTAGTGTATCTGAAGAGTACCAGACTGTCATTCTGAAAATAGCGCTGTCTTTGGAATGCAAATCCACCGGTCCTTATATCAGATGTCTCATATTTTCCGATAACGCTGTCCTTTGAGATTGAGTAGAAATAACAACAGAAAGGCGATTTAAAAGCCAATATGTCATCTGTAAGAGGAATAGCATCGCTGCAGTATCCGGCTTCTGTAAGTGTAGGCTTTATCTTTTGAACCATGTTAAGTGACAGGTCATATTTCAGTATGGTTCCGTCATAATCCATAACACATATCAATCCGTTCTCAACGTAATAGTCATTAGGGTTGATATGTTCGTTATGGCCCCTTCCGCGGCGGCTTTTGGTGTTGCACAGGAAATGACCGGTGCTGTCAAATACGAGTATAGAATGAACAGCATCATCAATGATGTAGTAGTGATTGTTTTCAACACGTAAACTACCCGGATCGCCCATCAGTGACAGTGTGTCATTGTCCATCTCAATAACCTCAATCTTTGAGATTATATCACTCATGGCCACCTTCTCATATTTGTCAAACTTGATGGGGATAACATGTACACCGGCATCTGTGTTACTCTTCTTGCAGGAGATAACTGACAGGCAGACCAATATCGTGGCAGCAACAGCGGAACGGATACTCTTTCTCATAAATATATCGCAGTCAATTATTGGATTAACTGACTGCGAATATATGAAAAATCTGACGTCTTTTCTAAAACCTCCGGTTCTTGCTCCTAAAAGAGTGAAGATGAGGATGCAATTAACTTTTTTTACTTCAATTCCTTATTGGAAACTACAAGTATTAGTTTACATTTGTTTCCGGTATTGACCTTATTCCAATTACACCCGTTAATGACTATACTGCGTAAATTAGGATTGTCATTCAGATATGGCAGCAACTATTTTGTGGTGGCCGGTCTGGTTTCATTGTGCGCGTTTGTCATCGTGGGCGTGAACTCAGGTGATACGGAAGGACTGTCAGAGGGGATTTTCCTATGCAAGATTCTCAAGATCCTTTCCATCCCTGTTATAATCTATCTGTTCCGGAAGTATGACCGTAGCAGTGCCATTTATTTCTGGCTCAATCTTGGAATCAGCAGTACAGAATACTATGTCATTCCAATTGTGATAGAGTATATTGTTTTCAGGCTGCTTGTCTATGTGGCGCCACCGTTGTTCACCTTTCTACATTTGAACTGATATGGAACAGGAGGATGAGAACGGAAAGCTGCTGATAGACAGCGTGCAGCTGCGCTTTGGTGAGAATACGGTCCTGCAGAGTGCATATGTTACATCATACAAGGGTAGGGTGACTGGTGTTCTGGGCCGTAACGGTACCGGTAAATCGTGCCTGTTCAAGTGCATCATTGGCGGTATCAGGCCCCAGAATAAGTATATCCGTCTGAACGATGAACCGCGCACGGATTACGGGCATATAGGACTCCGGGTAAAGTACCTGCCGCAGGAACACTTTATTCCGCCAGGCATGACCCTGCCGCAAGCTTATGATTTGTATGGCGTTGATTATGAATGTCTGGTCCGGTTTGACGATAAATATGACTGTTACCGTAATCATAAGGTAAAGATGCTGTCAGGCGGTGACCGCAGGATTGCAGAACTCAACCTGATTCTTAATTCCGATGCCGAATTCTGCATTCTTGACGAGCCGTTCTCAAATATCGCTCCCGTTTATGAT
This sequence comes from Bacteroidaceae bacterium, assembly GCA_045220475.1. Lineage (GTDB taxonomy): Bacteria > Bacteroidota > Bacteroidia > Bacteroidales > Bacteroidaceae > Colenecus. Next base: position 13,293 of record JBGUVW010000061.1, on the reverse strand, counting down.
GATAAGATCCGTGCACTGATCAGTGAGCAGAAAGCCAATAAGGGCATCATCGTGACCGACCATATCTATGAGGAGATTCTACGTGTGGCCGATGACCTGTTCCTGCTCCGTGACGGCTTTACATACCAGATCCACTCCCGTGACGACCTGGCGCGTCTGGGGTATATCATGTCATAAAACCTGCTGTCTTAATCCAGGTCCTTGAACCTGAACTGTAACAGGATGGGGTTGTCCTCATTCTGGGCCTTGAACGCATCCAGTATCTGCTGTCCAAGTCCGGACATCGGCACTGACTCATCGATTTGGGGTGCGCTGGTCATCTGAAATACGTATGATGTCCCGTTTACTCCATAAGACTCGAGTTCATATTTCAGCCCCGGGATTCTTAGCTCCGAATATTGGGCGCTCCTGCTCCCGTCGGTTACATAAAAGTGCTTGAATCCTTTTATGTTTTCATACTGAGTCTGACTATATATGAAACTGAGCAGGTTGCCGTTCTTTACAGGATAATAGTAGAGTATTTGCGAACCGTCTGCCAGGTATTCCGGAAGCTCCCAAACATAAGGGCTCCAATGCGTAGGGTCGTCTGCATATTGCTTTGGCAATCCTTTGTCTGAGAATGTGAATCTGAATTCCAGCTTTAGACTGTCATTATCGTCAATGCTGTAAATCTCATTGTTGTATCCAAATAAACCTATCAGCGGATTCTTGTAACTTGTAAACTGATGATTGTAGAATGTGGGCGAGATCCGGTTCTCTGAAAAGTGACCGTAATCGGCAGTTAACAGTGCTGTATCGGGCAGGATCTTTGCCATTGCCATGCCCCATTCCTCAAGATCCCCATGGGGCTGCATTATAAGGGTGCGGCCATCGCCCATATGTACCGACTTCTCAAGGCCTATCATGGGGTATGAATGCTTACTGCCCAAATACTCCAGTCCGGGCAGTCTGTAGGAGTATCTCTTGGGGTTTGTGTAGTCAGTATCGTATAAGGTTAACAGGTGCTCATCCTTAAAATAATAGAAGTTTATCAGCCCCAGATATTCGTCATGTCCGCGTCCAAACCTGTCAATGGTACCAAGATAATTTCCGTCAGAATCAAATACGCTTAAATATTTGAAGCCTTGGTAACCACTCATATCCTGGATTTCGGAGGTACCAAAGAAATAGTCGTCCTGGAAGAAAAATAAGAAGATACCCGGAATAGGTTTGTCTGATTTAAGGGGAATGATCCGGATGTCACAGGCAACATCTTCCAATAAGGCCTCTACAGCCTTATCAGGATCAATAAGTACCACACCAGTATCTTTCCTGCCGCAAGATACGCAGGCAAGCATCATTAAGGACATTAAACAAACAATAGGACTAAAGGATCTCATAATGCATTTTTTTTGATTGTCAATCAGTATCTTCTAGCTCAAACAAGGTCTCAATGGTTACGCCAAATACACGGGCCATTTTCAGGGCCAGTACGGTCGAGGGGTTGAACTTGCCTTGCTCTATGGCTACGATAGTCTGACGGGTCACGCCGGTCTTGTCGGCCAGATCCTGCTGGGTCATGCGCACGCGGGCGCGTTCCACTCTGAGATTATTCTTCATCGCTCAACTCCCGGTTTTGTTTCCACAAAGATAATTTGAAAATCAGTAGGTAGTATCCCATAAAGGCTGGTACTCCGGTTGGTATCTTTAGAATCATGTTGAGTTTGCCAATTGTGGTGGGCGAAGTAAGATGTGCCAGGAAAGGGGTAGCAAGAAACATCAATAATGCCCAGACAATGTATATGATAACGATAGTGACAAGTGCCTGATGGCGGATTTCAACAATTCTCTCATCTTCCTGCTTTTCCTGTGACAGCGCCATGAGAGCGAATGAAATAGGGGTAAATAACAATACCAGAGCCGATGCCCATCCGGATCCAATAGGATTAGTCTGATTATTTATATTGAATACATATGGGAGGAAGTCATTGATAATGGCTTGCCAGAAAACCAGACACAAAAGAACGCAAACCGCAAAGATTATAAACCCGATTTTCTGCCATTTGTGGTCAAGGAGATGATGCTTTTTTCTCATAATTCAAATTGTTTTAAAGGTTAATGATGCTGCGAAAGTAAATAATACATTACATTTAAACAACAAAACACGACAAAAAAGTTATAAAACTATACATTATTTGAGTTGATTAAAGAAAATGGTGCGAAAATGGTTGCATTATGGTGATAATATGGTTATATTTACAGCCAAATTCTATAGATATGGGACAGACAGCTTTTACAGTCCGTATGGACTCAGATGTAAAGAAACAGTTCGATGAGCTCTGCAAGGATTTTGGCATGAGCTCAAATACTGCTTTCAATGTTTTTGCCAGAGCGGTTATCAAGAAGCAAAGAATTCCGTTTGAGGTGGAGTCTGAGAGGGAAGCAAAACTCCGTCGCGCCCATGAGACATTCGAACGGATAGAAAAGTATAAAGCTGAGCATAATATGCCTGAAATGACAATGGAAGAGATAGATGAAGAAATAAGAAAATATCGGGAAGAACGCCGTCAAAAGAAAAACAATAACGTCCAATAATATGAAATGTTACGCCGTAATTGATACAAATGTCCTTGTTTCTTACCTGTTGACCAAAAACAGGGATCATCAGTTGTAAAAGTAATGGAGCTGGTAAAAGAAGGTATCATAATTCCTATGCTTCATTCTGAAATAACTAAGGAATATAATGAGGTTCTGAGAAGATGCAAATCCCTAAGAACGGCCACGTGGTTACACCAGCCGAGATGCTTCAGATAATTCATTTGGCTGAAAGCAAGGGTAACACAGTCTGTGAACCATCAATGGAATATATGTCAGAACAAAAGAGACAGATCATAGAGAAAGGTTGGCAAGCTATTGAAAAGATTAAGCTTTGTGCAGAACAAAACGGCTTATCAGATATGCCTATAGAAAGCATAAACCAGATTATTCGCGAGTATAGGGAGGAACGGAAGAAACAGATATAAGCAACGATTTTTGCCAAAGTGTCCCGCAACTGAGTGGCTCACAGGGCTTGTGGGCTGGCTCGTTGTGGGACATGAGCGCTAAATGAAGCAGTGTCCCACAGTAACCCGCGTGAGAAGGTATTCTCATTTAGGTTGCTGTGGGACACTTTGGCTAAGGAATAAGTCCTTATTCTTGTGATGAAACTAATGAAGCAAGTTCTTCAAACTGTTCCGGGGTGATTTCCTGTCCGTTTATCAGGATGCGGCTTACCTTGTGGCCGTTTATGAACATGTTGTTCTGGCTGTCTACGGACACATCTGACATGACACGTTGGGTGAGGTCGATGTCCGGCAGGCCGAGAGCTTGCATGTCAACCTGCTTGGTGCTCACCTTTGCGTTGATGCTCTTTTTTGTCATGAGCTCCTGGGGAATGAGCTCCGGATTGTCAATCGCATCAGGGTTCTGTTTGAGGTAACGGTTCAGGTTACGTGTTAACTGCCTCTCCTGGCGTCTTTCCATCCTTAAGAGTTTGTTGTTGGCCTTGTTCAGGTTCCTTTCCAACTGCTTGATCTCCTTCTGGGTCTTCTTTGATGCCTGCTCATCCATTCCTTCTATACGGGTCTGGTAAAGAGCCTTGAGAATGTCAATTGAGGGGTCCGATGAGCTTGAACTAACCGTGATGGGGTCTGACTCCATAGTTATGGACATGTCCAGTTTGTCACTGCCGGTAAGGAGATTGTAGATGCTGTTATCCTGACTGGCACTTGCAGATGGCTCAGATTCGGATAAGGTTTCAACTACCTCCTGAGGGGTGTACGGCTGGCCGTCAACCAAAACCTTTGAAATGGTCTTGCCGTTAACGGTGATGGTGCCGTCATCACTGACCTGAACACCCGGCATGTTGGGTATGAGTTCCATAAGTGACTTCTGGTCAAGCTGGCTATTACCTGAACCGGCCAGCTCAATGTCATCATAATTCATCCTGGCTGTAGCTACTACATTCTGCGGCTGGTCATAATCCAAAGTGGCATTGTAGACCGTACGCGCAGTCTGAGTCCTTGCACTGTCAGCCTCAAGGGCTGAATAATCATAAACGTAATTAACCTCCCGTTTGGCATTAACTGCCAGACAAATGCAAACCATGGGGAGAAGCCAGAGTGCCTTTAAGGCGCTCTTAGCGGTGGTCTCTTTCTTTTCCATCATAAAAATTCTGTTTTTTAAAATACTGTGATTGAAGTTATTGGCTATCGTATAACCGTTCATTGCTGCAGCCTTGCTTATAAGCAGGCGTTGGTAACTGCGCAGGTCCGTTCCGGCACGCAGTACGGCATCATCGGCCTCAAATTCGTGGACGGCACGCAGGTCCATACGCAGCAGCCAGATGGCGGGGTTGAACCACTGTGCGGCCGATACTATATCAACCAGCATCACGTCATATGAGTGACCTAATGATACATGTGCATTCTCATGGCGTATTATATCCCTGCAACCGGACTGCCAATCGGCCTGGGATACTATGATGTGACCCATCCAGCTGAATGAGGGGCCGTTACCATCCATGATGAGTACCTGGGTGCCGTCGGGGAGGGCCTCCTTATGTGCGTTCCTTATTATTCTACGCAGGCGCATGATGGAGAGCACAATCTTTACCAGCACAAACAGTACGCCACCCAGATATGCGGCAAGCAGTGCGGTATGCCACCATGGAGTGTGCGGCATCGTGGCGTTGGTTGCAGCGGATGCTGAGTAGCTGAGTGCCGGATTGAAAGGCACAGATACTGTCTTGTGGAGGGTGATTATGCACAAGGGGAGAAGAAACGATGCTACAGCTGTTCCCAGCAGAACTATTCTGTTCAGTCTGTGCCAGGTGTCGCGGCTGAGCATGAGCCTGTAGAAGAGGTAGAATACAGCCATTATGACTGCCACCTTTATTTGATATATCAGAAAAGTAACCATGAGTGTGAGCGTTTATTTGTCCTGACTGTTCTCAAGATGCTGGATCAGTTCCTTGAGTTCATCTATTGATACCTTGCCGTCACCTACAAATGCCGATACCGCATTAAGGTAGGAGTTGCCGAAATAGTTGCCTATGAATCCGCCCATGGAGAACTTGCTGTACTCACTGCGGGTCACTGTGGGGAAGTACTGGTAGGTAGGGCCGTATGCCTTGTGGTCAAGGAAACCGTCGGTCTCCAGCTCACGTACCTGTGTGGAGAGGGTGTTGAAATGGGGCTTGGGCTCGGGGTAGAGCTCGCGGAGCTCACGTACAAACAGTGCTCCCTTATCCCAGAAGTGGTTCATTATGAGCTCCTTCTTCTCACTTAGCTTGGTTATTTCTTGCTGTTTCATAATGCATCAGTAACTAGTATTGATGCAAATATAACTAGTAAAATAGTTATTCAACGATTTGTTTAGTTAAAAAATGCAAAGTCGTTTATTTTAGGAAGTCTTTGATGGGTATCTGATACAATATCTCATCACTGATATTGCAACAGTACAATGACTTGCTGGCTTCACTATAGGTTAGGCGGTGGAGTGATGCATCGGTCGTGAAACCACCTATATAGTTTCCGCTCCAGTCAAAGACAAGGACTTCACACTCTTTGTCTGATTCCCCGCCAGCCGAAATATTATCACGATAATTGATGAAGATATAGTCTTCGGAAACAGCGGCATCGCCAAAAGTCATGTTATCAGGAATGTATTCTGCCTTATCATCATATGTTCTGGCTCCTTTCTGGTGAACGGCAAAGCATTTGTCATTATCCAGGTCAAAGAAAATCAGATAGTTCATATTCTGAAGGGAATGGACAATGATGTTTTTTGTAGGGTGTTTTTTGATACCACCCATATATTGTGCATATAATTCAACTTTAACCTCTGCATTAACTCCGTCACCGGCAGGCATGATCTGTTTGTGAACCGGGATGATTTTCTTTTCTCCTCCCGCTTGCTGGGTGTAGAATACGGGAGGATCACATACTTCGTCATGCATCTTTGGCTTTTGGTATATAAAGGTCTTGGAGATATCATTGTCAATAAGGGTAGTATTACCATCAAGCGGGAAAAGACATGGCGTACTTGTATTTATTACGGCCGCTCCTTTTTGGATGGATTGGGTGATATTGATTTCCTTTAAGGTTCTATTGTCAATGACAGGGAATATGATGTCGCCGTCAGACAGATACACTTGTTCGCTGACGGTCCACGGATGCTCGATTAATTCATTGGCAGCGCGGCCTTTCTTTACTATGGAAGCCACTTCTGTGTCTTTGTCAATATCATATATCCTTATATAACCGGATGGATCATTTGTAGTGAATAGTAGGTATTTGTCAAAGGCTACCACATCATCTGCCCCCAAAGGACTATAATCCAGTTGGATGGGCGTGATTTTAGGTCTGGCCTGGTGACCATAATCCAGTTCTTTTACCTCAGGAATAAAGATGCTGGACTTTTTTGGGTTAGAGCAGCCGCATAACAAAACTGCAGACAGGAAAGGGATACAAACAAAATTTCTCATAAAAAAAGACTAAATAGGTTGATAAACAGGGATAATTCTCGTTTTGTGGCTCAAACATACTGTTCATTTCTCTAGCCACCAAATCCCTTAACCAAGATTATGGATTGCAGCTCGTAGGCAGTTGATTTTGTCAGTATTATATGAAAGTTTCGTATTCGACCCACTCAAGAAATCCGGTCAGAGGGTTTTGTTGATGCTGCTGATGTAGTCCAGGACATCATCTCGACCCGATTTGTCGAGCGAGGAGGTGACGAAGTGGGGCGGGAGTTCCTCCCATTGCTCTGATAAGGTGTCCAGAAAGCGCTTTACGTTATCGGAGAGTTTGCCGCGGCCCAGCTTATCGGCCTTGGTGAATATTATGCCAAAAGGTACGGAGTTCTCACCAAGCCACTCTATGAATTCCAGATCTATTTTCTGAGGCTCATGACGGCTGTCAATCAGTACAAAGAGCGATGTCAGTTGGGGGCGCTCCAGGATGTAGTCATTGATTATGCGGGTGAGCTGCTCCTGCTGGCTCTTGCCGCGTTTGGCGTAACCGTAACCGGGAAGGTCAACCAGATACCACTCTTTATTAATAAGGAAATGGTTTATAAGGAGCGTCTTGCCGGGTGTGGCCGATGTCATGGCCAGGCCCTTGCGTCCGGTCAGCATGTTGATGAGGCTGGACTTACCCACGTTGGAGCGTCCTATGAATGCATACTCGGCCTTGTCATGCTGAGGGCACTTGTTTATATCGGTGTTGCTGATTATGAATTCGGCGCTCTTTATCTCCATTTTGAAAAGTGTTTTATGACGCAAAAATAGTCAAATTAGGCGTAATATGCTAAATTTGCACCACAACCGAGCAATAGACATGAATCGCGAATATCCTTCATCGGCATTGGAAAGGGCAGTAGGGGAGTTCTCAAAACTACCCGGCATAGGCCGTAAGACAGCCCTGCGTCTGGTGCTGCACATGCTTTCCAGATCCGAGGAGGAGGTGAGTACGTTCGGGCGTGTGTTCTCTACCCTGAAACAGGATATCCATTACTGCAAGGTGTGTCATAACATATCGGACACCGATGTCTGTGACATATGCGCCAACCCCAAACGTGACGGCTCGATGCTTTGTGTGGTTGAGAACGTGCAGGATGTGCTGGCTATTGAGAGTACGATGCAGTACAACGGACTGTATCATGTGCTGGGCGGAATCATATCGCCTATGGACGGTGTGGGACCGCAGGACCTGCAGATTGCAAGTCTGGTGGAGCGTGTCGCTGCCGGAGGTATCCGTGAAGTTATTCTGGCTTTGAGTCCCACAATGGAGGGCGATACCACAAACTTCTTCATTTCACGCAAACTGCAGCCGCTGGGAGTGAAACTGAGCGTGATAGCCCGAGGCGTGGCTGTGGGCAATAACCTTGAGTATGCCGATGAGGTGTCACTGGGACGCTCCATCGTGGATAGAATACCTTTTCAATGAATAAACAGTTGATATATGAATACAAAAAAAATGGCCATCAAGCTGATGTCAGCATGGATCGCGATCTACGTGATTGCAGGTATAACCGCGTTGCTGTTTGAATACGGACCGCTAAAAGGTGTTGCCGTTACCGATGTCAAGACGGTTTATGTACTGGAGGTTATAGGTGTACTGGCATCTCTGGCACTGATTCCGCTGGCCTTGCGCGGATTCAAGAGAATGGTTGACCGCATGGCAGACAAGGAGTATCCCGAGGAGAAGATAGGTCATATCTATATGGTATGCTCGCTGCTGCGTCTTGAGGCATTTTTCCTGGTGGTTGAGTTCGGTGTGATCCTGTATTACATCCTGAACGATACCATCGGACTTTACATAGCTGTTATAGGAGCAATCTGCTCATTGTTCACTATTCCCACCAAGTCGGGCATAGAACACGAGACAGGCTGTTTTTGATTCAGTATGCCGGCCGTAAGCGTAATCATAGTAAGCTATAAGGTGAGGTACTACATTGAGCAGTGCCTCAACTCCGTATTGCGCTCCGTGCCCGATGCAGAGATCTTTGTGGTTGACAATGATTCGGCCGATGGTTCCGTGGAGTTCCTGCGTAAGCGGTTCCCCCAGGTGGAAGTGATAGACAATGGCTGTAATGCGGGATTCGGAAAGGCCAACAACATGGCTCTGGCCAAGGCTACGGGCCGTTATGTCCTGTTCCTTAATCCTGATACCGTGGTTGCCGAGCGTACCATTCCGGGATGTGTTGAGTATATGGATGCGCATCCGGAAACCGGTGCCGTGGGCGTACGTATGCAGTATGGTGACGGCCGTTTTGCACTGGAATCCCGACGCTCGCTGCCTACGCCGTCAGTGGCATTCTGGCATATGACCGGCATCGGACGTCTGTTCAGTCATTCAAGGGTGTTTGCCAAGTATCACCTGTCATATCTGGATAGAGACCGGGAGTGCCGGATTGATGTGGTATCGGGCGCATATATGTTTATCCGCAAGGAGGCTCTTGACAAAACCGGCGGGTTTGACGAGGCGTTCTTTATGTATGGTGAGGATATTGATCTTTCATATAGAATCCTGCAGCAGGGTTACAAGAACTGCTATCTGCCTCTCCCTATAGTACATTATAAAGGTGAGAGTACCAACAAGACATCGTATCGGTATGCAAAGGTGTTCTATGATGCGATGAACATATTCTTTGACAAGCATTTTAAACGTTACAGCCGCCTGTTTGCCCTGCTGGTAAAGATGGTGGTGGGCGTAAAGAAGATAAGTACATACGTGGGGCAGAATATCTGGGCACGCCGCAGGATGCTGGCTGATTTCAGAAAGAACTGCCTGTATGTAGGGCGCAAGGAGACATTCACCGATGTGGAGCGTCTGCTTTCACGCAGTGACATATTGGTCAATCCGCGTTTTGTTGAGCCGCGTGACGGAGTGGAGGATTCATTGAGAGGTTTTATTACCGATGATGTTGAGGCTGTCCTGTTTGATACCGGTGTTTTCTCATATGATGAGATACTGGATTGGATGTATGCCCGTGCATCGGAAGAGAAGAGATATACAATGGGACTGTACTCCGGTGAGTCAGGCCGCCTTATAACCGAATATGAAGCGCTATGAATGAGTCAGATTTATTGAGCGACGGCAAGTATATGCTGCGTGCTCCCGAGCCCGAAGACCTGGACGTACTGTTCGGCATGGAGAATGACACAACCCTTTGGATGGTGTCCGGTAATGCCGTTCCTTACTCCCGATATCAGATCAAGCGTTATATACAGCAGTCTCAGCACGATTTCTATACAGACCGTCAAGTCAGGTTCATGATTGTCCGTGTCAGTGACGGTGTGGTTATGGGAAGCGTGGATCTGACGGATATTGACCCCTACAACGGACGAGCCGAAATTGGAATTGCGCTGCTTTCTGAGTTCAGAGGGCAGGGGATTGCATCGGCTTCACTAAAGATTGTGTCGGGTTACGCAAAGGAGGTGCTCCGCCTGCGCCAGTTGTTCTGCCTGGTGCCATCCGGTAATGAAGAAAGCATTAAATTGTTTGCTAACAACGGGTTTGCTCAGAGCGGAAAGCTTAAGGATTGGTTGGTTAAAGGCGAGTCATACAGCGACGTCCTGGTGCTGCAGAAATTTTTTTGAAAAAAATGTGCTCAGACGCTTGTAGGATTAAAAAATGTCCGTACCTTTGCCATCGCAAAACAGCGAGGTGCGTTAGTTCAGCTGGTTAGAATGCCGCCCTGTCACGGCGGAGGTCATGGGTTCGAGTCCCATACGCACCGCACAAAACTGCCCTACAAGCCCTGTAGGGCAGTTCTCTTTTCAAATCTTTCCTACATCTTTCCTACATTTTTCGAAATCTGAAAGAATTGGCCCCGGAATTCAAATGAACTCCAGGGCCTGTAGATACTTTAAAACCCGCTATTTTCGTAGCGTATTTCAATCACAAAGATAAGAAAATAATCGGTACCATCTCAGTACCCAGCTATTTTCCGTACCTTTGTATAAACACCATAAAACACAATAGCCATGAACATCAACTTAATCTACCCCCACATTCCGGCCTTATTGGACCGACACATCCCCGACACTGACATCACCGCCTGCAGACTCCTGAACAACCTCGCAGAGCAGATCAAGCAGCAGCTGCAGCAATCCGCCAAAGACACACCGTCCGCAACGGTCAACATCATCACAGCACCAATAGAGAATCTGATGCGTAAGCTGGCCAACCAAGCCCGCACACAACCCGCATCCTCCAACCTGAACATCATACTCCAGCTCGGTGCCTCCGTTCAGGATGACCGTTGGCATCCCGCCTCCGGCTTTACCGTTACCTGCCAAAAGAGCAATCCTCAGTCAGACCAGCTATCAGACATCTTAATCCTTCAGGCCTCAAGGATCCTGGGCCGCAGCGCAATCAATAGCCAGCCAGCCGCCATCTGCCAAAGGGAACACTCCACAGCCCGCCTCTTAGACGTGGCCACAGCACCAACAGTTCTCTCCACCTGCCTCTACATAGACAACGAACATGATGCAGACTTCCTGCGCTCAGGCTCAGGAATCCCCACGCTGGCCATCGTCCATGCTCAGGCCATAAGAGAGTATCTAATGCTTATTTGATAAACAGAGTCCCTTCAAAGCCCTGCTTCCAGTCAGCCCCATCAAAAGAGAACTCATGCATCAGAGCCGGAACATTGTCAAAGTAATAAAGGTATGATTTGGCGTATATCTCAGAGTAGTCGTTCTCAGTATAGTTGGGGTTGACCCAGGCGGTGAAAGCCGCATAGCGTTTCAGTACCGGAGTAGCATACTCCAGCATCGTAGCTTTGATAGTCTGTGTCAGGTCATCAGGAAGGATTGTCTCTTCATCCTGCAGAAGGCAAACAAGAGTCATTTTTGCAATGGTCTCAGTTATATCCTTCATGTCATCAGAATGGTACAGATACTTCATGGGAGCTTCATCATCCCTCTTAAAAGTATCTTTAAAAATCTCCATCTCCGGGAGAACTTGGTAAGAACTATTGTATTCCATCAATTATTAAAAAATAATGTGGGTGCCCCCCGAGAGGGTTTCAGGTGTCTGCAACAACCCTTATGTACACAACCGGGGGTAACACCCACATTACACGGGTGTCCTTTCCCTAATCGCGTTGTGTACAGGTTCATTAGCTTGCAGACTTCGAAACCCACTTGCGAAAAGCGAAATTCAATAAATATCTATCACACATGAATCACCGGACAAGGGCAGTGATTACGGAACAAATATAGGTAATTCTTGAATATCCCACCAATACTCAACAAAATCTATTTATCAACCGGGATTTTCCTATTGCACACTTTTGCCAAAAGTGTTACCTTTGCTATCAAAGACTACCACCATGAAGAACAAGAACATCACCATCTTTTTCCCGATGGCCATCATACTTCTGATGACCATCTCCTGCCGCTCCACCAAGCAGATGAGCAGCACCCAGAAGACCATCTCCAGCAGTCTGACACAGACGATGGACAGCTCAGCGCAAAGCATCCTGAACAGACGGAAGACAACCACCCGGATAACCTTTCTTCCGATGCAAACACCCAGGCTCCCCAAACCCGCCACACCCGATATCGCCCCCGGGCCGATGCCCGCACCCTCCGATATCCCCGCTCCAATCCAGGATCTCGCCGCCGCCCTCATCGAGCAGGGAGGAGGCACCATCATCATCACTCAGGAAGTGCAGCTGCAGAACGACACCACAACCATAACCCATACTGTAACCGATGAACAGACCCAAGATGAATCAGAGAACCATGAAACACAGTCGCAATCCAACCCGCCCAGAGCCTCACCTTGGATAAACCGCATCTTCTACACCTTTCTGGCGGCAGCCTTCATCGTAGTACTGCTACAGGGCAGAACCCGCCAATGACACACCGTTCAAACAATAATACAAAACCATAACAACCATGAAAGCAACAAATTATGCAATCTTACTTATAAAGAGTTTTGAGCAGCTACGCCTCAACTCGTACCTATGCCCTGCAGGCAAGTGGACAATCGGCTATGGCCACACCGATGGCGTCAACCGCGGCATGCTAATCACAGAGAAGACTGCAGACGGATTCCTGAAGCAAGACATCAAGCACGCTGAGCAAGCCGTAAACGAAGTGGATGCAGACCTCACCCAAGAGCAGTTTGATGCTCTGGTCAGCTTCGTCTTCAACGTAGGCACTCAAGCATTCAGAGTAAGCACTCTGCGCAAGCTCGTAGAGCGTAATCCTAACGACCCAAAGATAGCCGATGAGTTCCGCCGCTGGGTCTATGCCGGAGATAAGAAACTCCCCGGACTCATCAAGCGCCGGGAGCAAGAAATCAAACTCTATTACTCATAAACAATGAACAACCATGGAAACACCAATCCTGAATTTGATAACAGACTGCCTGATACCATCTGTAACGGCAGTTGTAGGCTGGCTTGCCGGCAGCAGAAAGCGCCGCAATGACGCTTTAAAGTCGATGCAAGACTCCATCGATATCCTGAGCAATGAGAACAAACGCCTCATCGAAGACCTGACCACAGTGAATCGTGAAGTCGTAGCCCTCCGCCGTGAGAATGGAGAGCTCAAGACCTCGGTAGATCAACTCTGCAAGGAGAATGTCCAACTCAAGACCGAAGTCCAGGATCTGCGCAAGCAGATGACCCAAGCACCTGCGTAACCTCCGATGCTGCGCATCGGTTCCGTCCCGTAACTATCGCCTTTCACGAAAGCCGATAATTACGGGGCGGTCTGATATGGGCCGCAGCGCACCCATCAACCTCCCTTCT
>JBGUVW010000060.1:0-6809 GCA_045220475.1 Bacteroidaceae bacterium | reverse complement strand
CCCGCCGTCAGCAGCCAGACGGTTAGTTTCTCTGCAACGAGCAGCGACAGCAAGACCTACACCTGCTCCAAGGACGGCGTTACCTTCGCTGCCGGCAAGTACTATCAGAGCACGCTGAAGATGACTGCTGCCCCCGTCTATACCCTGCTCTCTGCAGCCACGGCCGAGGACATCGGCAAGGTGGTGTGCGCCGCAGGCCATCTGCACGACGCGAAGACCGCCGTACCCGCAGGCTGCACCGCCGTGGGCATTCTCGGCAAGGTGACAGAGACCGGCCACGGACTGATTCTCGCCCTACAGAACGCTATATCGCAAACGTGGAACACCATCTTCGGCTGGGCCTCCGTGACCACCTACGCCGGCACCACGCTGAAGGTGCTGCCAGACGATGCCGCACGCGGCGTTCAGCTGACGAGCTACACCGCGCTGGGCGCAACCGCCGTGTCGAACTGGGCCGTGGCGCAGAAGAGCGACTACGAGGCGATATTCACCAACCTCGGCTCGACGGCTCCTTATTGGAACGGCAAGCCTTACGATGTCAACGTGAATGACTATATCACCAACGGTGTCGGAGGCGCGGCATTATCTGGCCAATATTGGTCTGCTACGTGGAAGAATGATTACAGAGCGTGGTACTTCTACAGGGACTATTGGAACTTCGACCTGAATGAGCAAAAATATGGAGTCAGGCCAGTCCTCGCTTTTTAACCTATTTATCCATTCACCCGTTAATCGAATTTAACCGCGACAGCGACAGTAGATACCACAGGGGAGGGCGGCCCAGCAAGAACTCAAACATTCAAAGCCTTCATCAGGGCGCCGTATGCCCCATCTGCATCACCAAACTCCTCCAGCAACTGCACAAACTTGCTGCCAATGATGCATCCTGCAGCATTAGCCTGGGCGCTCTCAAGGGTCTGGCGGTTGCTTATTCCAAAGCCAATCATGCGGGGATGCTTGAGACCCATGTTGTTGACATGGTTAAAGTACTCCTGCTTACGTGCATCGAACTCTTTCTGAGCTCCTGTAGTGGCTGTAGAGCTTACCATATAGATAAAGCCGTCAGTGTTGTCATCTATAAAGCGGATGCGCTCGTCGCTGGTCTCAGGAGTGATAAGCATTATGATGCGTACGTCATACTTATCGGCCACGGGCTTTACGGTCTCAAGATAGTCCTTGAACGGCAGGTCCGGGATTATCACACCGTCAATACCTGTCTCGCTGCACTGCTTGAAGAAACTCTCATAGCCGAACTGATATATGGGGTTGAGATATCCCATCAGCACCAGCGGCATCTTTACGACCTTGCGTATATCGGCCAGCTGGCTGAACAGCAGCCTGAGTGTCATTCCGTTCCTGAGAGCCTTTGTGGCGGCATCCTGGATTACGGGGCCATCGGCCATGGGGTCACTGAACGGTATACCCACCTCAATCATGTCAATGCCTTTCTGCTCAAGTGTGCGGATAATCTGTGCCGTGCTGTCAATTGAGGGGTGTCCGGCGCAGAAATAGAGTGAAAGAATGCCATTCTTCTTGCTGGCAAACAAATTATTTATTCTGTTCATAGTTGCGTATGTTATTGATAAATCTACTCAGTTTTGTAATATCCTTAAATGCAGGTTCGGTCTCAAAGCGGCTGTTCAGGTCAATGCCTGCAAACTGCGGGTGGCGAACGGACATGATCCTATCTTCCATATCGGGGCCGATACCTCCGGCCAGCAGGAACTTCTTGCTGCCCTGGTAGCTCTGCAGCAGGCTCCAGTCAAACTCCCGGCCGCTACCGCCCCACCCGCTGCATTTGGTGTCAAACAGCAGCATGTCAACGGCGTCCTCCTGCTCATACTCTGCGCATTGCTCAAAATCCGCGGCCGATTCTATTGAGATAGCCTTCATTACCGGTAATCCGGTAATCAGGTGGATGATGTGGCAGAGCTGGGCCGATTCATTGCCGTGAAGCTGTATGCGGTTCAGCCTGTAATCGGCAGCCTTTACCTGAACATACTCGGGCTCGGGATTGACAAAGACCCCTACTCTCTGCAAATCAGGCAGATAATCCGGCTTACAGCTCACATAGCGCTTGCTCTCAGGCCAGAACATGAATCCCATCATATCAGGATTGAGGCTCTCCACATCCCTGATATTGAGGCTGTCACGCATTCCGCATACCTTTATTTTCATATCGCTTCAATGAATTGTTTAAGTGCCAGGCCCGGGTCCTGTTCTTTCATGAAACACTCACCCATAAGGAATCCGCGGAATCCTGCCTCACGCAGCGAGCGTACGGTATCCGGATTGCTTATGCCGCTCTCGCTTACCTTGACGGCATCAGTATCCATCTTATCGGCCAGACGGAAACTGTTGGCCACATCGGTGTGGAACGTGCCCAGATTGCGGTTGTTTATGCCGGCCATATCGGGCTCAAAATCAAGATATTCCAGCTCATCCTCAGAGTGCATCTCAAGCAGCACCTCCAGCTTAAGGTCATGGGCGGTCCGTGTCAGGGAACGGCACTGCTCCTTACTCAGGTCGGCAGCAATGAGCAACACTGCATCGGCACCAACCAGGCGGGCCTCAAAAAGCTGATACTCATCAATTATGAACTCCTTGCGCAGGATTGGGATATCCACAGCCTGACGTACCTGCGGGATGAAATCCAGTGTGCCGCCAAAATACTTATTGTCAGTAAGTATGCTCAGGGCCGATGCTCCACCGGCAGCGTACATGGGCACCACATCCATAGGCCGTGCATCCTCATGGATCCAGCCTTTTGACGGGCTCTTGCGCTTGAATTCGGCAATGATACCGTAGGGGCTGGAGGCCAGTGAACGGCTCATGCTGCGAGCGCTGATGCCGGCGGCCATAAGACGTTCCACTTTGGCATAGAGGTCACGGGGTGAAACAAGCTGCTTCTGCCGCTCCAGCTCTACCCGCTTCCAGGCCACTATTTCCTGCAGTATGTCTTGCATTACTGATTGATTTCTACAAATTTACGGAATGCTGCCAATGCGCGGCCGCTCTCAAGTGACTCACGTGCGGCTGCCACACTGTCCTCAATGCTCAAGTTGCGGTCCATAATACCTATACCGCAGGCGGCGTTTGCTATGATTACGCTCTTCTGGGCATCGGTAGCCTTACCCTCAAGTACATTGTCAAAGATTGCCTTAGCCTCCTGGATAGTGTTGCCACCATAGATATCTGAGGGTGAAACATAGTCAAGACCCATATCCTTGGGGGTATATACCTTCTCGTAGAAGTTGGTTACAACCTTGAATCCGCTGGTAAGAGATATCTCGTCATATCCATCGTAACTGGTAATGACGCCGAAGTTGTCACCTATGCGCTGATGGATATTCACGTAGAGACGTAGCTGAGCCTGTGTGGCTGTTCCGTGCAGGGAGTTCTTGGGGTGGCAGGGGTTTACAAGCGGTCCCAGCAGGTTGAAGCATGTGGGGATGGCCAGAGCCTTGCGGGTGGGTCCTACAAATTTCATTCCGTATGCAAAAAGCGGTGCGTGGAAGTAGCATACGCCTGACTCCTCGAGTGAGCGGCGCAGTGTGTCCGCATTATCTGTGAACTTTACTCCGTGCTCCTGCAGAACGTTGCTGGCGCCGCTTACGCTGCTGCTGCCGCCGTTTCCGTGCTTGGTTACCTTGTAGCCTGCACCGGCAATCACGAATGCTGAGCAGGTGCTTATGTTGAATGTGTTCTTGCCGTCACCGCCGGTACCTACTATATCAAGTGTGTTCTCACTGTCCATGTCAACACGTTTTCCGGTCTCAAGCAGTCCCTGACGGAAACCAAGAAGCTCGTCTACAGTAACGCCACGGGTCTGGATAGCCATAAGAAGTGCCGCAATCTGCTGGTCATTGTACTTGCCATCAATGATGTTCAGCATGATGCTGTGTGTCTCATCCTGTGTCAGTGTGACACCGTCAATAAGTTTCAAAAGATACTCTTTCATAATAGCAATATTGTTTTAATTATTTATTATTCAACCAGTTATTGATAATCTCCTTACCTTTTGGAGTAAGTACGCTCTCGGGGTGATACTGGATTCCGCGGATGTCATACTCACGGTGTCTCATTGACATTATGTAGCCGTCATCGCTGCGTGATGTAACCTCCAGGCAATCGGGCAGATCCTTGTCATCCACCACCCATGAGTGGTAACGCCCTACCTCAAGTTCGTCGGGCAGACCGTTGAACAGGTAATCCTTTACCGTGATATGTGCAGGTGTAGCCACTCCGTGAACCACATTACCTATGTTGAGCAGTTTGGCTCCGAAAGCCTCACCTATAGCCTGATGTCCCAGGCAGATGCCCAGTATAGGCTTGCGTCCTGCATATGCCTTGATTGCTGCGGGCATCAGACCGGCTTCGCTGGGAATGCCGGGACCCGGTGAGAGAACTATCTTGTCATACTGCTCCAGATCCTCTATGCGGAACTTGTCATTACGGACTACGGTAACATCGGCCCCGAGTTCCTTGAGCAGGTGGCTCAGGTTATATGTAAATGAGTCGTAATTATCTATTATAATGATCTTTATCATAACTTCTCTGCCATTAATATAGCCTTGCGCAGTGCGCCCAGCTTGTTGTTAACCTCCTGTAACTCATACTCAACGTCGCTCTTGGCAACTATGCCGCCTCCGGCCTGGAACCACAACTCACCGTTACGGCTCACAAAGGTGCGTATGGTGATGGCCTGGTTAAGGTCACCGTTGAATCCTATAAAGCCGATGCAACCGCCGTAGGCACCGCGATTATGCGGCTCATACTGGCTGATAAGCTGCATGGCACGAACCTTGGGGGCTCCGCTCAGAGTGCCTGCGGGGAATGTGTCGATGAATGCGCGTATGGGGTCTGCATTGTCGTCGAGAGTGCCTGATACACGGCTTACCAGATGTATCACATGACTGTAGTACTGCATGTCTTTGTAAAAGTCAATGTGTACGTTATGGCAGTTGCGGCTCAGGTCGTTGCGGGCCAGGTCCACCAGCATAACATGCTCGGCATTCTCCTTGGGATCATTCTTAAGGTAGAGTGCGTTCTCACGGTCCTGCTCGGCATTACCGGTACGTTTGGTGGTACCTGCAATGGGATCGATGTATGCCTGACGGCCCTGTATGCGGCAGTGGGTCTCAGGGCTGGAACCGAATATGCGGAATCCTCCAAAATCAAAGTAGAACAGATACGGGCTGGGATTGATGCTGCGCAATGCACGGTAGAGCTGGAAATCATCACCTGTGTATGACTGCTTGAATCGGCGTGACAGCACAATCTGGAACACATCTCCGCGCTTGCAGTGAGCTATGCCGCGGCGTATGTTCTCACGGTGCTCGTCATCGGTCAGAGTGCTTGTGCACTCACCTGTGGCATGGAATTCAAAGGTGCGGAATGTGGGTGAATTCAGGTTATGCTCAAACTTGTCAAGTGAATCTTTCTCACCTTCTCCCAGCAATTCAATCAGGGTGAGCTCGTTGCAGAAATGATCAAATACCGCGATGCTCTTGAACAGTGTGTACTGCATATCGGCTGCATCGTTCTCCGCCTGGGTCTCATCCTTGATATTTATGTTCTCAAAGTAGCGTACGGCATTGAATGTGGTGAATCCGTACAGTCCGCAGTAGTTGCTGCCCTCACCCTCTATGCTGAATCGTGCCAGGAAATCATTTATA
Source organism: Bacteroidaceae bacterium (assembly GCA_045220475.1). Lineage (GTDB taxonomy): Bacteria > Bacteroidota > Bacteroidia > Bacteroidales > Bacteroidaceae > Colenecus. The sequence continues at coordinate 1,131 of JBGUVW010000060.1, read as the reverse complement.
AGCTGTGCAGCGTCATAATTGGCGTCTATCACATGCTCCTGAGTGGTTCCGTCAGGCAGCAGCATGGTTCCAATGCCATGTGCGATGCTTACTGTGGCAATGGGATTGATGGCAATGAATGACTTGGAGTTCTCACCGCCATGGTAATCGGAGCTCTCCATAAGTACACTCTGTGAGCAGAGGTCACGTACGTTAAGGTATGCCGTTACCGGGGTGAGCAGGTCACCGGGAGTCTTACGGCTGGTTGTAAGGTATTTAAATTGCTTCATAGTCTATCTCATCTTTATGTTTGAGGTATGTGTTCAGGTCCTTGTCGCCACGTCCGCTTACGGTGAGCACAACCACATCATCTTTCTTGAACTTCATTTTGGGCAGCATGGCCAGTGCGTGGCTGCTCTCCAGAGCCGGGATGATACCCTCCAGCCTTGTAAGCTCAAATGCAGCCTGGAGTGCTTCGCTGTCATTCACGGCCATAACCTGTGCGCGGCCCTGTTTGTAAAGGTTGCAGTGGATAGGTCCTGTGCCGGGATAATCCAGACCGGCCGATATTGAGTACGGCTCGATGATCTGGCCGTCTGGGGTCTGCATCACCATGATGCGGCTGCCGTGCAGTATTCCGGGAGTACCAATCTCCATTGATGCAGCTGTCTCAGGGGTGTCGATTCCCAGACCTCCTGCTTCACCAAGAACTATCTTAACGCGCTCATCATCAATGTAATGGTATATGGTTCCTGCAGCGTTGCTGCCTCCGCCTACGCATGCCATCAGATAGTCAGGGTAGTCACGACCCTCTTTCTCCTGCAGCTGCTCCTTTATCTCGGCCGATATAACACTCTGCAGTCTTGCAACCATATCAGGATACGGATGGGGACCTACGGTACTGCCTATTATATAGAAGGTATCGGCAGGATTGCAGCACCAGTCACGGATAGCCTCATTGGTAGCATCCTTAAGGGTCTTGTTGCCGCTGTGAACCGGCATCACCTCTGCTCCCAGCATACGCATGCGCTCCACGTTCACTGCCTGGCGCTCAACGTCAAGTGCGCCCATATAAACGCGGCAGGGCATGTTCATCAGTGCGCAAACGGTTGCCGTGGCCACTCCGTGCTGTCCTGCACCGGTCTCGGCAAT
>JBGUVW010000059.1:0-11004 GCA_045220475.1 Bacteroidaceae bacterium | reverse complement strand
TTGTAATACTGATCTTTCAAAACTGTTCGATTACTCTTCATAGTTAACTCGGTTTTGCGAGTCAACTTTTTTTAGGGAAAGACAATTTCACGCGTGGCACAGGGGGACTGTCCCCTTTGGGTCATTAATTCAGTCGAAAATTGACCGGGACGGTGTATAGCACTCTGACGGGAGTTCCATGCTCCATGCCGGGTTTCCAATTGGGCATTTCAGATATTACCCGAAGGGCCTCGGCATCAAGCAAGGGGTGTGCACTTTTTAGCACGCTTGCATTTTTAATGGAGCCATCCTTCTCAACTAAAAAATTGATAAGTACACGCCCCTGTATTTTAGCCTCTCTGCATTGGGCCGGATAATTGACATTTTCCTTGAGATAATCCTGCAAAGCCTGCGAACCGCCCGGGAACTCCGGGCTGACTTCTGTTACACGATAAATTGAATCGGGATTGAAATCATCTTCTTTCTCCACATCAATGTATTCAAATTTAATACCAGGGGTTTCTGACGCTTTGGTATCAGACAATATGATAAGCTCATCATTCCAGTTTTTGTCAGGGAAACGATAAAACGCATCAGGCCAGGAGTATGCCATTTTCCCGGGTTTAAGTGCATATATTACATCACCATCATAGAAAACAACCTCAATAACGTCATTATGATCTGTTTCATCAGCCTCTTTTTTCTCGAGTCTCTTCATGGCATCCTCTATTTCAAAATCCCTACGCTTCTGAGCTTCACCGATATTTCCGTCAACCGTCTTCAACAGCTCTTTAGCCAACGTAGCATCAATATCTTTTGTCTTTACTATTCCGAGCTGTTTATATATCAATTCATACTTATTTCCCTTTTTGACAACATACATGCTGAAATAATTGTTTCCCCAGGGATCATCCACGACATAACCGCAGACAAAGCCCTCCGGAGCCTTTTTTTGCAGATATTCAAAAGTCCATGACTTAGGATCCATCAGCTTCCATGAACCATTCAAAGGATATCCGGCCGCAAGAGCAAACTGTGACATCATCACAACACCCAAAAACAGAAAAGACAACTTTCTCATAATGCATTTTATCAGATTTCTCATCTTATAAACGGCAGATAGCGCTGAATACGTCCTTATTTCACATTGAACTTGCCATAACACAGGGGGACAGTCCAATATGTATTGATTACGGGCAGACGGGACGTATGGAGCAGCCAAAGCACCTGGCTTGACCGGTCACAGATATTCTAGGGGCAACATTTTTAAAATAGATTGAATAAGCATTACTCGTACTCTTATCCGAAGACTTATCATATATTGAAGCGGACCAATAATAGCCTACGAACCCTCCATATAGGAGATAATCTGCTTCTAAGGTGTACAGGCCTGCAGCCGGAAGGAAAATGTAATTGCCTTCAAAACCAGGTTTCCTGCTCGTCACTTTGTAACCCTTGACATTATTTACTGTGGTCCAGGTCCATGAGCAATTTTGGGAATTGGTAAGTTCATCCAGTTCGGCTTTTGTAGGCATACGCCAGTCTCCACCCCAGTTTACATGTGCCGCATCATCCTCAGGATCAATCAGAGGTTTATCCAAAGTTTTGTATTTCTTGAAGGTCACCATATCCTCATATTCAGTGGGAGTAATGGTTTCTATATCGAAATATGATTTCCAATCATAACGCCACCCCTTACCTTCTTTCCAACGGAATCCATTGCCAGTCTCCGCGTCACTTGGTTCATAGTACGTCTCTGTTTCGCCCCAGGCAAAATAATCACCATAGTCTTCCGGCTTTTCAGCACCTATGTTGCAAGTTGCCCATTTGACGCTCAAACCAAGGTCAACAAATTCATGACCATTGTATATACTCTGATCCTTGCATGATAACATGATAAATGGCAATGAAAGGATTGTCAATAGTGTTATGCCAGTCTTTTTCATAAAAACACATTGATTTGCAGGTTCATCTGCAAATATAATCAATAATAGTTAGTATTTGCAGGAGGGTTGATGATCTGTGACACAGGAGGACTGTCTCCTATTGTGGCACAGGAGGACTGTCCCTATTGTGCCAAGAAAAGCTGTATATTTGCTTCAATAAATAGAATTAGAATGGTATCGGATATAATCAAGAACGTATTGGCAGTTGGTGCCGGCAGCTTCATAGGTGGAGCGGCCAGGTATCTGGTCGGTATGATTATGAAAGGCATCGGAAAGGGTTTTCCATGGGCAACGCTCACGGTAAACCTCATAGGCTGCTTTCTTATCGGCCTTTTATGGGGCTTCTTCAGCAAGAATGGTACTGAGGGCAGTAACTGGGCGCTGTTCCTGACTGTTGGTCTCTGCGGCGGTTTTACTACGTTCTCCACATTCTCAAAAGAAGCGCTGATTATGCTGCAGGGCGGCAACATCTGGGGATTTGCCGGGTATGTGGCCATCAGTGTCATTGCAGGTATTGCCCTGGTTGCATTGGGGTATTCATTAGTTCGTTAAAGACGCTTGGCTTATCCTGATTCCGCCAAAGTGTCCCACAACGACCCGCTCCACAACGAGCCTGAGGCACATCACCGTGGGACACCCCCTCAAAATGAAACAGTGTCCCACACTCACCCCACTCAGAATACGCTCTGACGCGGGTAACTGTGGGACACTTTGGCAAAAGCCCCCCACGCAGGAACAAGCGTATTGGGGCGAACCCGGAGGGTGAGAGCGGACCCGGAGGGCCGCCAGTTTCTTGGACAAGCCAAGCGTCTCCTTCGGAGCCGAGCGGCGTAGCAAACTAAAAAAGGTGCGATATACGCACCACAAAAAAGAGCCGCCCTTGGGCGACTCTTTTTTGCGGTGCGTATGGGTCTATAGGGTGGATATTGGTGGTACATGGGGTTTGCGTAAGTGTACTATTTTTCAATGAATTACAACAATTTGATGTTGCAAAATGTTTCAACTTGTTGAAAAAATGTAGGAAAGATGTAGGAAAGTTTCACAAACTATTATTATCTTTGCTACAGATACTTAAAACCCAATATTTATGGCTGTAAATTTCTCTTTGAAGAGTACAATTAAGGACGGAAAATCACAGATTGTGGTTAGAGTCCAGAGTAGAAAGCTCCAGATTGATGTAAAGCAAGGTACTAACCTTTACATTGAACCCAATATCTGGGAGCGTAGGAACAACCCCTCTTACATGCGGCAGTACCGGACGAATGAATCCGTACAGCGAGTGCTGAATACTGTTGATGATCTCTTTATGGCATTGACCCAGAAGATTGATAATGGCGTGGCCCTGGATAACCAGATGGTGCATGACATTATTTATAAGGTGTCATTCCAGAGAGAGATTGCACAGGAGAAACGTGAGGAGGAGGAACGGCTGGCGGCAGAGGCTTATGCCAAGAGGATGACTTTCAAAAAGTATGTGGACCAGTTCTACGCCGATGCCAAAGCCGGCATCCGACTGACGGAGAAGAACACTGTCTATACGCAAGGTTCACTTACCAGCATCAAGCAGGCCATTGACCATCTGAGGGCCTTTGAGAAGAAGGAAAAGCATACCTATGACTTTGATGAGATTGACATGGATTTCTACCGCAAGTACCTGTCATTCCTGAATGATGAGAACTATGCCCTTAATACCGTAGGAAAGAACATCAACTGGCTGAAGACGTTTATGAATTCCGCTCAGATTGAAGGGTATCACAGCAATGTGGCTTTCAAGAACAAGATGTTCAAGGGTGCCCGTGTTGAGGTGGATACCATATACCTGAACCATGATGACCTGGAAAAGATCAGGGCGGTTGACCTTAGCGGCAAGACTCCCGGATATGAGCTGGCGCGTGACATCTTTATGGTTGGTGTGTGGACGGCTCAGCGCATATCCGACTACAACAATATCAAGCCGCAGGACATCAACACTCATGTGATTAAGAAGGTGGTGGAAAAAGATGACCCTGAGCATCCCGGCCAGAAGATTGAAGCTATTGAATCAAAGGAGGTGCTTGTGGTGACTATCACCCAGAAGAAGACGGGCGCAAGAGTTTATATCCCCTGCTCCACTGAGCTGCGCAGCATCTTTGAGAAATACCACTATAACATACCCAGGCTCTCTGACCAGAACGTGAATGACAACATGAAGAAGATTGCCGAGTGGGCCGGATTGGATGAGCCTATCAAGATTGATTACATTGAGGGCGGCAAGAGGCAGTCTGAGATAAAGAAGAAGTATGAGCTGGTTCATACACACACGGCAAGACGTACCGGTGCTACCCTGATGTATCTTTCGGGTATGGATTTCTATGACATCATGAAGATTACGGGTCATGCCACCATTCAGAACCTGAAGAAATACATCAAGGCTGACGAGCTTGAGGTGCTGGAGAAGCTGGTGGACAAATATGATTACTTCAAGTAAACGGCATCCTGTAGCTTTCATACAAGAATATGCACTGAGGCGGGCCTTTTGAGGCCTGCTTCTGTGTTTTTATGTGTTTTGCTGCCATAGATTGAATTATTATGCTAAATTCGCGGTCGATTTAAGTCCTGATTACATCCGATAATTGAAATTAGCGGTTTCTGTACTATGGTGCGGAGAAACGAGTTGATTAAAGAGATACGCAATATGACCGCGGCTGTGGCTGATGCCATGGCGGCGGTTTCTTTGTTTGTGGGATATGAGGAGGATGAACGGGATGCGCTTGGAGGATGCAAGTATGAGGCGGACGTTATCAGGGATTCTATCATCCCACTGAAGGAACGGCTCTACGAGGTTCTGGACTGCATCAGGGAGGATTGGAACGCTATCATACAGAATGACCTGCTTTGTAACGATGTCAAGACACTACTGGAGGTGTGCAGCGGTTTCCATAAGAAGGCGTTTGAGTTTGATGAGGCTACCGTATTGTATCCCCGTGTGGTTGAGGGTTTGCTTGGTGATGCCTGGCTGCCGCGTGCGTACCTTGTGCTGATGTATGAGTGGGAAGATGAGGCATCGGCCATTAGAGAATACGTTACGAAGAACTGTGGGCTTGGCACTCCTTTGGACGATCCTTTTCGTGGCATCGCATCGAGACTGCGGCATTTCTTTACCGGTGTGACGGATGATGAGTTTGAGAAGTTCGTGATGAACGGTGTGTCTTTGGCGGTTAAGCCCAGATGGATGAGCGACAAAAGGCAGGCCGTGGTTATGGGCAAACTGCTGGGAAAGAGCTGCAAGGATATGAACGACTCTTTCCTATTCTGCAAGAAGGACGGTACTCCGGTGCTGCTGAACTATACCCAGAATGGACCTAAACTGGAGATGGACCAATATGAGATATATGGTGTAATCAAACCGCTGATTGGTGTAACAGACAGGAAACGGCAGCAATAAATAAACTACAAAAAAACTACACGGCAGAGATTGTGAGTATCGGGGCACAGAGGTTTCTGCGCCCTGTTTTTGTTTGTCATCATCGGCCAAAGTAGTTTTTGACTACACTCGGGTAGGTTTTTGTAACAGATTTCCGGTATATACTTTTGCGGTGTCGGTGGTTTGCATCGGCACAGTTAAGGCCTTAGCTGTTATTGTTCAATCTTAACAGCTTTATTATGAATTTGGAAGATACTTTAAAATCGTTCCTTACGGAACTTATCGTACCTATCGTACAGGATGCCATAAACGGTACTCTTGTTACAAAGGAGGAAAAGGAAGAGACTGTCTATATGACCTTTAAGCAGATTGAGAAGGAGTACTATGTTTCAAGACAGACCGTGGACAGACGCGTGAAAAACGGCAGGCTGACCAAGATCAAGGATGGCGGTCGGGTACTCTTCAGCAGAAAAGAGGTGGACGGCATGTTCAAGAAGCGCACGCTTGCGGGTGTTGATACCAACAGGTTCAAGAAAAAATACAATGCCGCATGAATAATTTGAAAAAAGTGATGTTGTGTCGCAAATTGACAAACGGGGGCTTTAGTTTTGCGGCCACGTTCTCAATAGCCCTTTTAAATAATGAAATTGACGATTAATGCAATGAATAGAGAATTTGACCCGGCGAGTGTGTATGTCTCGCTGTTTGAGCAGAAGTACCCGTATATGTCACAGGGGTACAAGGAGAAGGATAAGACCAGAGAATATCACATGTGCGTGAGATACCCCAAGGAGGCTCTGATTACTGATTTTCTGCAGCTGGGAACACGTTATATCCCGGAGCTGGAGATGGTATGGAAGGAAGAGGATGAGAAGAAACGCAGGCAGATCAAGGCCGATTTCCTGCCGTTTGCCACCATATCATGCACTCTGCATACAAGGCTTAAGGAGGTTTCTCTGAAGGATAAGCTGAAGCATTATACCGGTCTGATTGTGCTGGACTTTGACCACGTTGATAATGTGGAGGAGATGAAGCACGAGGTGGCCGCCCTGCCTTGGGTTTGGTATGTGGGCCTTTCAGCCAGCAAGAAAGGGTTCTTTGCAATTGTTCCTACCGACAACACGGATTATGAGAAACACAAGCTTTACTGCCTGGCATTGGAGCATGAGATGCTGAAGCTGGGGCTGAAGCTTGACGACAAATGTTATTACGTGACCTGCCCCAGGTTCATATCGTTTGATGATGAGCCGTTGTATAACAATCATTGCATCTACTACACCCTGCCGGAAGGATTCGAGGAAGAGGTGAAGGATGAGCTGGCCATGAAGGTGCAGGAGCTGGATAAAGCCGACCGGATGCAGGAGAAAGTATCAAAGGAGAAAGCCGCACAGTTCAAGGCTGAGGAGCCCACTGACCTGCTCAAGCAGAAGATTGAGGCATATTGCAAGGAATGGGAAAGAAAGCAGGTGGTTCTGGATGACTACACAGACTGGCTGAAGATTGGGATGAGCCTGAGAAGGTTCACTGAATCCGGCTGGAGTTGGTTTGACAGGATTTCAATATTCAGCACCAAATACGACTTTGAGAACAACCGCAGGATCTGGGACGGCATGAGCCCTGAGGCGATACGGGTTCAGGTGGGGTCTTTCTTCTATATGTGTCACCGGTACGGGGTTATGCCCAACATTCATCAGATTTATGATGAGGTCCCTTTTCCGGTTGAGGTGTTCCCGCCGCACGTGCAGGACATCATTAGTGAGACGAACCGATGCCTGAATTTCACGAAGGATCATATTGCATCGAGCCTTCTGTTCGTGGCCAGCATTGCTATAGGAAACAGTCTGGAAGTGCAGTTCAAGAACAACTGGAGGGATAAGGCCATCCTCTATATGGCTTTGGTTGGTAAGCCCGGCACGAACAAGAGCGCTCCGCTGAAGTTTGCGATGACTCCCATCGATGAGCGTGATGCGCGGGAGATGCTGAAGTTCAGGGAAGAATACACAAAATATGATGCTGCCATGAAAACCGCGCTGCGTGGACGTGGTGAGATACCGGTGGAGCCGAAATGCCGGCAGACGGTGATGACCGATTTCACTACGGAGGTGCTGATGCGCACTCTCAGCGCCAATCCACGCGGCATTGCGGTTTATGTGGATGAGCTGATGGGATTCATCAGGAATTTCAATAAGTACCGTGCCGGGAACGATGAGCAGGTCTGGACTCAAATCTACAATGGTTACAGCCTTGTGGTGAACCGTATCAACTGCCAGCCCATTAACATCACGGATACGTTTGTTGGCATCATCGGAACCCTGCAGCCGGGTATGCTGCCGGAGTTTGCCAAGGGTAAGAAAGAGAGCGGATTCCTGGACCGCTGGCTATTCTCCTACCCCGAGATAAAGCACTATCCCAGGCTGAATATGGAGGAGCTGGACCCCGCGGTACCGAGACGCTGGAGCGAGATAATAGAACGCATCTACACGCTGCCTATAGATGAACAGCGGAGGGTCATTCGGCTTACAGACGATGCAGCCAGAATTTACCTGGACTGGTATAACTCACTGGCCGACCTGAAGGACCACGACAGGTACGGGATGGCAGAGGCGGCCACCAAAATGGAGCGTTACTGCATGAGGTTCTCCATTATCCTTGAGGCCCTGAAGTACGGCTGTGGACAGGAGGAAATCAAGGAAGTTACAGCCGACTCCATAAGGGGAGCAATAGACCTGTGCACCTACTATCTGAGTTGTACATTCAAGGCACGCCACCAGTTCAGGCGCGACCCTACTGATTCAATGAACACCGTACAGAAATCTGTCTATTCAGAGTTGCCGATACAATTCACCACGGCCGAGGGCCTGATGATTGCCATGGAGATGGGTATGAAGGAGCGGACTTTCAAAGACTGGGTCAAGACTGATTTCTTTAAACACCTTTCGCATGGACTATATGAAAAGACCTACCGATAACAAACTTTGCCAATTAGGTTAGATTCAATGTGTTTTTCAATGTTGCGGCCCACTCGTAGTGATTACGAGTGGGTTGCGTTTTTATTCAGCTCTGAAGTACGGTGCAGTTGTAGGATGCGGGATTGATGCGGGTTGTTCAGTTGATGCGTATCAGGATGTTCCGGATTAGTGCGGTCTTTCACCATGCCCAATAAGTCACTTTTACGCTTTTCACAATCCCGGAAAGCCCACAGCCAGCTTTGGATAACGTTTGGTCGATAAAGGTTTGTACCGGCCCTGCGTGGGCTCAGTTCTGCAGTATTAGAGCAATTGATGAAGTTTGTTGTTTGGGGATTGGAACGGTGTGTCTTGGGGCGATGGCGGGTGTGTCCCGGCACAAATAACTTCAAAGATTTGATTGTTATGAATGGAATGTGTAATATTGCGGTATCAATAAAGGAGCTCTTGACTTGCTGAGTATTGAAATAACGGCATTAGAAAAGAAATTCCCCTAGGTAAGACAGGAGCTCTGTTCTATAGGAACCGCACGGCCGAAAGGTTATGCGGTTTCTTCATTTAGTGCTTACCGAAGGGATTGAGGGACTGGAACTCTCCGGTGGTGCCGTCATATTGGCGGAAGGTGGGCGGATTGGTGGAGAGGTCGTAGTAGTCCAGGAAGTCTATTGATACGCTGAAATAGGCTAAGTCCTGATGACTGCGGTAGAGGCGCTTGAGGATATCACTGTTGTTGTAGATGCTTGCTTGCGTTAGGGTATCTACCTTAAATGATGAGTTGCCGCTGATGCGGACGGAGATGTTACCCTTGTATGCCAGAATCTCTACTGCAGGATTCTGCTGAAGCTCATCATAGACTTTCTTGTGGGGACCGGTAGCAAAGAAGAGTTTGTTATCCTTTATGGCCATGACCTGAAAGACACGCACCTTGGGGCGGTCATCATAACCGATGGTGGCCAGTGCCACGTCACGGTTCTTCCATAGGAACTCCAGAATCTTCTGCATACACTCTTCTGTTCTTGTGGACGCGAAGATAGCAAAAAATGATAAATAGCAAAGATGGGCCTACAATAATGTGTAGAAAGGTTATAATTATTCACGAAGGGGGCAAAAACGGGGTTTAAAGTGCAGAAAATGCAGAAAATGCGTCATTTTAAACGAAAAATGTTAGGTTATAGTTTGGCGGGTATGGGTTGAGGGCCTATATTTGCAACCGACTTGCTGGCGAGCGAGTTTGTGAGTTAGTCCTTAAACACTATTTCGTAGGCCTCGGCAGAAGAAGAGAATTATCGGATGGATGTCCGATACCATGAAACCGGGCCACGCGGATTAGACTGTTTGCATAACCTAATTAAAACTATATTATGAACCACGGTAAATTTGAGAGGTTGTTCTCTCTTTTCAATTACCTGACATTTAACAGAAACAAGACAGTTAAGGACCTGGCACGTCTGCTGGGTACCGGAGTTAAGACTATCTATCGTTACATTGAGACGTTCAGGGATCTGGGATTCGGACTCAGTACCGTTTACGGCACTGTGTACAGGATTTCGTCGTTCCCCAAGGAGTTCCTGCAGCTGAACAGGAGTTTCATGATGCTGCAGAACAGCAGCGGCGTGGGCGCACTGGCTATGCCCTATGAGGAGGAGCACAGCAAAGACAGCAGCACCTATGAGATTCTGCAGGAGTATAAGGAGAACAGCGCCTATACCAAGGTACCCTATCTGAGGAGGTTTGCGCAGAACGCCATGAAGCTGATGCAGGCAAGCAAGGAGCACAAGGTGGTTATACTGCACGGGTATGAGTCAAACAAGCGCAACAGCATCTGCGAGAGGATTGTGGAGCCGTTTGATTTCTGCTGGTACTTTAACTACCTGTGGGCTTACGACCTGGAGAAGAAGCAGAACCTGATGTTCAGGGTAACGCAGATTAGCGAGGTGGAGATCCTGGATGCCGACTGGACGGAGAATAAGCGCCATAAAAGGCAGTCATTTGACGTATTCGGCTACAACGGTCACCAGACACGGCACGTAAGGCTGAGAATGTCAATGAGGGCCAAGAACCGCATGCTTGACCAATACCCCATGACGATAAGGGCGGTGAGCCAGATTAAGGGCACCACCGACTGGATATTCGATGCCGACCTGTGCAGCTACCGCGCAGTGGCCAGATTCTATCAGGGACACTGCAGCGAGATTGAGATACTGGAGGGCGAAGGACTGGAGGACTTTGCCATAGATCAGATGGAACGGCAGCTGCAGCTGGCCAAGGCCAAGCGCGAGAAACGCCAGCAGGCGGCCGCCATGACGGCGTAAGCGAAAAAACGGGAAAAAGAAGCAAAAAAGCAGATACAATATGTTTATACATAAGTACTTATGTATTATATATCTGTATAGAGTATAAGAGAAGTGCATCTTTGCATTTTCTGCATTTTCCGCATTATCTGCACAACTTGCATTTTAAGTGATGCTGGAGAGTGAGGGGAAGTTACGCAGGTGAGAGCGTATTGAAAAGAAAAAATGACCAAATGAATACTATTTTAATATTTTGGTTTATATTTGCGGTAAATATTACCGCTATGGCTACAAAAATAAAGAACATATTGGACTTGGTGCCAAGGGATGCCGTACTGTTCTCATCATGGTTGGCTGCACAGGGGATTGACCGGAAGGAGCAGACTCTGTACGTGCGCAGCGGATGGTTGGAGCGTATG
>JBGUVW010000058.1:0-30234 GCA_045220475.1 Bacteroidaceae bacterium | reverse complement strand
ACGGGCTTCGCGTCGGAATTCCGTTTTACTGGGTGCAGCTGGAAACCTTTGTGAAGGTTTGAAGAACGCACAGGGAAACCGTGTACGGATTAGGGGCACGCACGGGGATACGCAGGTGCGATGGTATTCCAAAGCCAATAGGGACGGTTCTGTTTGGCCCTGATTCGCAATCAGAAAGAACACTGCACCTAGGAGCCAAACAGAACCGTCCCCATTGGCTACGCAGGTGCGATGGTATTTATAATAAAGAAAGAGGTGCTGCCCGGAAGGGGTGCACCTCTTTTCTTTACGCGTGAGAGAATTACTCTGCGGCGGGAGCCTCGGCAGCAGGAGCCTCCTGTACGGGAGCCTCAGCAGCGGGAGCAGCAGCCTTCTCAGCGGCGGGCTTACGTGAACGACGGGTCTTAGCGGCCTTCTTCACGGTCTTAGCCATATTCTCATCGTAATCAACGAACTCGATGAAAGCCATCTCTGTAGCATCGCTCTTACGGATACCCAGCTTGATGATACGCAGGTAGCCACCGGGACGATCTGCGATCTTCTGTGATATCTCCTTGAAAAGTTCAGTTACAGCCTCCTTGTTCTGGAGATAGCTGAACACTACGCGGCGTGAGTTTGTATCATCCTTCTTAGCGCGGTTGATGATAGGCTCAGCGTAAACGCGCAGAGCCTTAGCCTTAGCCAGAGTGGTCTCGATTCTCTTATGCATGATAAGAGAAATGGTCATGTTGGCCAGCATTGAGCTTCTGTGAGCGGCTTTACGGCTCAGATGATTGAATTTCTTATTATGTCTCATTGTTAGTCTTTGTCTAATTTATACCTTGAAATATCGGTTCCAAATGAAAGATTCAAGCTTTCCAGCAGATCATCAAGTTCAGTGAGAGACTTCTTACCAAAGTTACGGAACTTAAGCAGGTCTGTCTTGTTGTACTGAACGAGATCACCCAGTGTCTCAACATCGGCAGCCTTGAGGCAGTTGAGAGCACGTACTGACAGGTTCATATCAGCAAGCTTAGTCTTAAGCAGCTGACGCATGTGCAGTACTTCCTCATCAAATTCCTCATTACCGTCAAGATCGACATTCTCAATGGTTATCTTATCATCTGAGAAGAGCATGAAGTGGTAGATAAGAATCTTAGCTGCCTCCTTCAGGGCATCCTTGGGATGAATAGAACCATCGGTTGTAATCTCAAGAACAAGCTTGTCATAGTCAGTCTTCTGCTCAACGCGGTAAGGCTCTACAACATACTTGACGTTACGGATGGGGGTGTAGATTGAGTCGATAGGAATTGTGTTCACCTCAGTGCAGAACTCCTTGTTCTCATCGGCAGGAACGTAACCACGGCCCTTGTTGATGGAGATCTCAATCTGCATGGTAGCTTTTGAATCAAGATGGCAAATGACCAGTTCAGGATTTAACACTTCAAATCCGGTCAGACACTTACCAATATCACCGGCCTTGAACTCCTTGGTATTCTCGACCTTGATGCTGACTGTTTCGCTCTCATACTCTTCTACGATCTGCTTGAAACGCACCTGCTTGAGGTTAAGAATGATGTTTGTAACATCCTCCTTAACGCCGGGAATGGTTGCGAATTCATGCTCGACACCCTCTATCTTGATGGTATTGATGGCAAAACCCTCAAGAGTAGAGAGAAGGATACGACGAAGAGCGTTTCCGATGGTGATTCCAAATCCGGGCTCCAAAGGACGGAACTCGAACTTGCCGAACTTGGAGTCGGCCTCCACCATTATAACCTTATCAGGTTTTTGAAATGCTAATATTGCCATTTAACCTCTTATTTTTTATTTAGAATACAATTCAACGATCAGCTGCTCCTTGATGTTCTCAGGAATATCCTCTCTTTCAGGTTTGTGGAGGAACTTGCCAGCCTTGGCCTGCTCATCCCACTCGATCCATGCATACTTGGCGTGATTGAAACCAGCCAGAGAATCTGCAATTACTTCAAGAGACTTGGATCTCTCACGTACACCTACGATCTGACCGGGCTTAACCTGGTAAGAAGGAATGTTGAGAACCTTGCCGTCAACAGTGATGTGTCTGTGGCTTACCAGCTGACGTGCAGCAGCACGTGTTGAAGCAAGACCAAGACGGAATACTACGTTGTCAAGACGTGACTCAAGAGCCTGCAGCAGGTTTACACCGGTAATGCCGCTCTCACGAGATGCCTTGTCAAACATGTTACGGAACTGTTTCTCAAGAACTCCATAGGTATATTTAGCCTTCTGCTTCTCAGCAAGCATGACACCATACTCAGAGGTCTTGCGGCGACGGCTGTTACCGTGCTGACCGGGAGCGTACTTTCTCTTCTCGAAAGCCTTGTCTGCTCCAAAAATTGCTTCGCCGAACTTACGGGCGATACGGGTTTTAGGTCCAGTATATCTAGCCATAATCTTCTCGTTTTAAAATTAAACTCTTCTTCTCTTCGGCGGACGGCAACCGTTATGCGGCAGCGGAGTCACGTCAATGATCTCGATAACTTCAATACCGGCACCATGCACGGCACGGATGGCTGATTCACGACCATTTCCCGGGCCTTTAACATATGCCTTAACCTTTCTCAGGCCAAGGTCGTAAGCTACCTTTGAGCAATCCTCTGCTGCCATCTGGGCTGCATAAGGAGTGTTCTTCTTGGAACCACGGAAACCCATCTTGCCTGCTGATGACCAGGAGATAACCTGACCCTCACTGTTAGCAAGAGTAACAATGATGTTGTTGAAGGATGAATGTACGTGCAACTGTCCCATTGCATCTACCTTCACATTTCTCTTCTTAGCTGCAACTGTTTTCTTTGCCATAGTTCAATTATTTAGTAGCCTTTTTCTTATTAGCAACAGTCTTCTTGCGACCCTTACGTGTACGTGCATTGTTCTTAGTGCTCTGACCACGTACAGGAAGTCCGATACGGTGACGGATACCACGATAACAACCAATATCCATCAGACGCTTAATGTTGAGCTGAACCTCACTGCGGAGGTCGCCCTCTACCTTATACTCTGCACCGATAACCTCACGGATGCGGGCTGCCATATCGTCAGTCCAATCCTGGGCCTTGATGTCTTTATCCACACCAGCCTTAGCCAAAATCTTGACTGCGCTGCTGCGACCAATACCAAAAATGTAGGTTAACGCGATTTCACCCCTTTTGTTCTGCGGGATGTCAACGCCTGCGATTCTTATTGCCATATATTAATTTGTTTGTTTACTCGAATTTATCCCTGACGCAGTTTCATCTTGGGATTCTTCTTATTGATTAAATACAGACGTCCCTTGCGACGTACGATCTTGCAGTCGGCTGAACGTTTCTTCAATGAAACTCTAACTTTCATATTCTATTGTTTTATTTGTACCTGAATACTATCCTGCCCTTGGTAAGGTCATACGGAGACATCTCCACCTTTACCTTATCACCAGGAAGGATCTTGATAAAATGCATTCTCATCTTACCGGAAATATGACCGGTAATCTCGTGTCCGTTCTCCAGCTGGATGCGGAACATTGCATTGGACAATGCCTCAACAATTGTTCCGTCCTGTTCTATTGCGGATTGTTTTGCCATATTAAAACTCCTTATCTCCTAAAACTTCTGCAATATAGTCAAATGTGGAGAGTATCTCAGCCTTACCATTGCAGATTGCGATGGTATGCTCAAAATGAGCAGCAGGCTTATGGTCACGGGTGCGTACACTCCAACCATCATTCTCCATATAAACCCTTCTGTCGCCCAATGTGATCATAGGCTCGATTGCAATACACATACCCTTTTTGAGCTGAGTACCGTAACCGCGACGACCATAATTGGGAACGCAGGGATCCTCATGCATCTCACGACCTATGCCGTGGCCTACAAACTCACGTACTACTCCATATCCATGGCTCTCGCAGTGAGACTGTACGGCGAAACCTATGTCACCGAGACGCTTTCCGGCTACTGCCTGCTCTATACCAAGATAGAGAGACTCTTTGGTGACCTTAAGCAGTTCCCTTACCTTAGGATCAATCTCACCTACGGCAAAGGTGTATGCGGAATCACCATTGAAACCGTTGAGCAGTGTTCCACAGTCAACCGAAACGATGTCACCCTCTTTCAAGGGCTCATCGTTCGGAATTCCGTGTACTACCATCTCATTGACCGATGTGCAGAGAGCTGCCGGGAAAGGAACATCATCCTGGTTGGGATAACCCTTGAATGTGGGTTCAGCTCCGTTATCGCGGATGAATTCCTCTGCGACACGCGTCAACTCATTGGTGGTCACACCAGGCTTGATAAGCTTGGCAACTTCACCAAGAGTTTTGCCGACCAGCTGATTAGCTGCCCGCATCAACGCAATCTCCTCGTCAGTCTTAAGAAATATCATTTCAATACTATCAATAAGCGTTCAATCCTGAGCGGCCTTTGATGCGTCCGGTCTTGAGAAGACCGTCATAGTGACGCATGAGAAGGTGGCTCTCAATCTGCTGAAGTGTGTCGAGAACGACACCGACAAGAATGATGAGCGATGTACCTCCAAAGAACTGTGCAAATGCCTGGTTAACGCCGAAAAGACGAGCGAAAGCAGGCATAACAGCTACGAGTGTGAGGAACAGGGCTCCAGGCCAAGTAATGCGTGACATCACAGTGTCAATGTAATCAGCGGTGGGTTTACCGGGCTTAACACCGGGTATGAAACCGTTGTTACGCTTCAGGTCCTCTGACATCTGCTGCGGGTTAACCGTAACAGCTGTGTAGAAGATTGTGAAGACAATGATCAGCACTGCATAAATGACATTGTACACCCAACCGTCTGTATCCATCAGCTTGAAGGCGAAACCTGACTGTGTTCCTGTACCGTAGATGGCGATAGGAATAAACATCAGAGCCTGTGCAAAGATGATAGGCATTACGTTTGCAGCATTAACCTTAAGGGGTATATACTGACGGGCACCTCCAATCTGACGACCACCCTCGATACGCTTTGCATACTGTACAGGAACCTTGCGGACACCCTGAACAAGCATGATTGTACCGGCAGTAGCCAGAAGAAGTACAACAATCTCAAAGAGGAACATGACAAGACCACCGCCTGTTGCACCGAGAGCGTTGATACGGGAAACGAATTCCTGCATGAATGCTGACGGGAAACGAGCAATGATACCTACCATGATGATGAAAGATACACCGTTTCCGATACCCTTGTCGGTGATACGCTCACCCAACCAAAGGATGAAGGAGCTACCGGCAGCAAGGATAATGGTTGATGTTACCCAGAACCATCCCCACTCTACAGGAATAACATCCGGGCCAACCTGCTGTCTGAGGTTAAGCAGGTATGACGGACCCTGAAGAACAAGGATAAACAGTGTCAGATAACGGGTATACTGATTGATTTTCATTCGGCCGCTCTCACCCTCTTTCTGAAGCTTCTGGAAACTGGGAACTGCTATGGTAAGCAGCTGCAGTACGATAGAAGCTGAGATGTAAGGCATGATACCCAATGCAAAGATAGATGCATTGGAGAAAGCACCTCCTGAGAACATATCCAGCAGAGAAAGCAGACCTGACTCAGTCTGCTGCTGCAGGCCTTTCAGCATATCTGCATCAATACCGGGCAACAGGATGTGTGATCCCAAACGGTAAACTGCGATAAACAGTACCGTTGTGAGAAGACGCTTCCTGAGGTCCTCAATCTTTGAGATGTTCTTGAGTGTCTCCCAGTTCTTAACGACAACGTAGACAATCAGTGCAACAACCGCAAAGATTACTATGTATTTGAGAACATCTGCGCCCATTTCTCTTAGAGTTTGATAACTGTTCCACCTACGGCCTCAATGGCAGCGGTAGCACTCTTTGAGAATGCGTGAGCCTCAACATCAACCTTCTTGGTGAGCTGGCCGTTACCCAGGATCTTGACAAGCTGCTTTGAAGAAACGAAACCGGCAGCGATGAGATCTGCAACGGTAACCTTCTCGAGGTTGTTCTTCTCAGCCAGTGTCTGGATGATATCCAGGTTGATAGCCTTATACTCTACATGGTTGATGTTCTTGAATCCGAACTTAGGAACAAGACGCTGAAGAGGCATCTGACCACCTTCAAAACCAATTTTTCTAGCATAACCGGAACGAGACTTAGCACCCTTGCTACCACGGGTAGAAGTACCGCCCAGACCTGAACCAGGTCCACGGCCGATTCTCTTACGTGACTGGGTTGAGCCCTCTGCCGGTTTCAATGTATTTAACTTCATAGTTCTCTGACTTTAATTATTTAATTACGGTTACCAGGTGATTCACCTTGTTGATCATACCTCTGATTGAAGCATTGTCCTCGAGTTCAACAACATTGTTGAGCTTACGAAGTCCCAGTGCATCGAGAGTTCTTCTCTGATCTACGGGAGCACCAATACGACTCTTGGTCTGTTTGATCTTGATTGTTGCCATATCTGTAACCTCCTTATCCATTAAATACCTTACTAACACTGATTCCACGGTTCTGAGCTACAGTCTTGGCATCACGCATCTCTGAGAGAGCCTTAAGGGTAGCCTTAACCAGATTGTGGGGGTTGGATGAGCCCTTAGACTTAGCCAACACGTCAGTAATACCAACACTCTCAAGAACGGCACGCATAGCACCACCAGCTACAACTCCGGTACCGGGAGCAGCGGGCTTCATGAATACCTCAGCACCACCGTAGCGAGCAGTCTGCTCGTGAGGAATAGTGCCCTTGAGTACGGGAACCTTGATGAGTTCCTTCTTGGCAGCCTCAACGCCCTTAGCGATAGCTGCGGTAACCTCGCTGGCCTTACCCAGACCAAGACCGATGATACCGTTGCCGTCACCTACTACTACGATAGCGGCGAAACTGAATGTACGACCACCCTTTGTAACCTTAGTTACGCGGTTGATAGCAACGAGCCTGTCTTTCAGCTCGACATCGTTTGTAACCTTAACTTTATTTGTCATAGCAATCGTAGTTTAAAATGTGAGACCGCTCTTACGTGCGGCATCTGCCAATTCCTTAACTCTACCATGGTACAGGAAACCGTTACGGTCAAATACGACTGTGGTGATACCTGCCTCCTTGGCATTCTTTGCAATAAGCTCACCAACCTTGGCAGCCTGCTCCTTACCTGACATCTTCTCCATGCCAAGTGATGAAGCTGCAGCCAGAGTCTTGCCGGCCAGATCATCGATGATCTGAACGTAGATCTGCTTGTTGCTTCTGAAAACGCTCATGCGCGGACGCTCAGCTGTACCTGAAATCTTGTTGCGAACGCGGAACTTGATCTTATTTCGTCTTTCTGTTTTTGCTGACATAATCTTACTTCTTTAAAAGTTTTACTTGGCAGCGGCTGACTTACCCGACTTACGACGGAGTACCTCATCCACAAACTTAATACCCTTACCCTTGTAAGGCTCAGGCTTACGGAAAGAACGAATCTTGGCACATACCTGACCCAGAAGCTGTTTGTCGCAGCATTCCAGAGTGATGAGCGGGTTCTTGTTTCTCTCTGACTTGGTCTCAACCTTTATCTCTGCGGGCAGAACCAATACTATTGAGTGAGAGTGCAGGAGCTCGAAAGTGATAACGTTACCCTGGTTTGAAACACGGTAACCTACACCGACAACCTCCATCTCTTTCTTATAACCTTCAGAAACACCAACAACCATGTTGTTTACCAGGGCACGATAGAGGCCGTGGAAAGCATGACGCTGCTTGGGATTGTCCTGAAGAATATCGGGATTCTCCTCGAGAGAGATAACCCCGTTCTCGATTGACACTTTGATAGAAGGATCAATGCTCTGTGACAGTGAACCCTTGGGGCCCTTCACTGCAACCACGCCATCCTGGAAGGTGACAGTAACACCGGCAGGAATATGAATAGGTAATTTTCCGATTCTTGACATAGCTTTTCTCCTTCAATTAATAGACGTAGCAAAGCACCTCACCGCCAATCTTGAGCTGTGAAGCCTCCTTGTCTGTCATAACACCTTTTGATGTGGATATAATAGCTATACCCAGACCATTGATAACTCTCGGCATTTCACGATAACCGGTGTACTGACGCAGACCGGGAGAAGAAATTCTCACCAGTTTCTTGATTGCGTTGCACTTGTTTACCGGGTCGTATTTCAGAGCAACCTTGATAGTGCCCTGAGGTCCATCCTCAACGAACTTGTAGTTCAGGATGTAACCCTTCTCAAAAAGAATCTTTGTGATGTCTTTTTTGAGATTTGAGGCGGGTATCTCTACCACCTTGTGCTTTGCCTGAATGGCATTGCGAAGCCTCGTCAGATAATCTGCAATAGGATCTGTCATAAAATTGTTTTTAAATTGATCAGGACTCCCTGACAATATTTAATTAACACTCACTAGCTTATTAATAATTACCAGCTTGCCTTACGTACGCCCGGGATCAGACCCTGAGATGCCATCTCACGGAACTGGATACGGGAAAGACCGAACATGCGGATGTAACCTTTGGGACGTCCGGTCAGTTTGCAACGGTTGTGCTGACGGATAGGATTTGCGTTGTAGGGCAGATCCTGGAGCTTCTGAGCAGCCTCATAAGCAGCCTCGGGCTCACCCTTACGAACGATCTCCTTGAGAGCAGCACGCTTGTTTGCGTACTTGGCAGCCATCTTGGCGCGCTTTACCTCGCGGGCCTTCATTGATTCTTTTGCCATATCTCTATTATTTATTTTTCATTCTTGAACGGCAGACCGAACTCCTTAAGCAGAGCGTAACCCTCCTCATCAGTCTTGGCTGATGTTACGAAGGTGATGTTCATACCAAGGATGTGTGATATGCTGTCGATGTTGATCTCGGGGAAGATAATCTGCTCCTGGATACCCAGTGAGTAGTTACCCATGCCGTCAAACTTACTCTCGATACCCTTGAAGTCACGGATACGGGGCAGAGCCACGCGGATGAGACGCTCAAGGAACTCATACATACGCTCACGACGGAGAGTTACCATAACGCCGATAGGCATTTTCTTACGCAGCTTGAAGTTTGCGATATCCTTCTTTGATACGGTAGCTACAGCCTTCTGACCAGTGATGGTGGTGAGCTCATTGATAGCGGTATCGATAATCTTCTTGTCAGCGATGGCAAGCTTACCCATACCCTGATTGATCACGATCTTCTTCAGGACAGGAACCTGCATTGAAGAAGTATAGTGGAATTTCTCCTTAAGTGCCGGAGCAATACGCTCGGCATACTCTTTCTTAAGATTTGCAGTAGTGCTCATTACTTGATCTCCTCTCCTGATTTCTTGGAATAACGTACTGTCTTACCCTCAGCGTCTTTCTTACGGCCGATACGAGCAGGTGCTCCGGTCTTGGGATCAACGGGGTTGAGGTTTGAAATGTGGATAGGCGCCTCCTGCTTGATGATACCACCCTGAGGATTCTTGGCGCTGGGCTTGGTGTGCTTGGAGACGAAGTTCACGCCTTCAACAATAGCCCTCTGTTCCTTAACGAGCACCTTGAGAACCTTACCGGTCTTGCCTTTATCCTCGCCGGCATTGACGAAGACGGTGTCGTTCTTTTTAATATGTAATTTACTCATTACTCTTTACTTTTTTTGATTAAAGTACTTCAGGAGCCAATGAAACCACCTTCATGTTCACGGCACGCAGTTCACGTGCAACGGGACCGAAGATACGGCTTCCCTTAATTTCACCTGTATTAGCCAGAAGCACGCAGGCATTGTCGTCGAAACGGATGTAAGAACCGTCAGCGCGACGGATCTCCTTCTTGGTACGAACTACCAGTGCCTTAGAAACGGTACCCTTCTTCATATCGCTTGAGGGGATAACGCTCTTTACGGTAACAACGATGGTGTCACCTACGGTAGCGTAACGCTTCTTGGTTCCGCCAAGTACACGGATGCAGAGGCACTCCTTGGCGCCGCTGTTGTCACAAACTGTGAGTCTGGATTCTGTCTGTATCATGATTACTTAGCCTTTTCAACGATTTCTTTTAATCTCCATCTCTTAGTCTTGCTCAGAGGACGAGTCTCCATGATGCGAACGGTATCGCCGATACCGCACTCGTTGTTCTCGTCATGAACATGGTACTTCTTTGTCTTGCGGACAAACTTACCATATATAGGGTGCTTCTCCTTGAAGACTGACAGAACCACTACGGTCTTGTCCATCTTGTCGCTGATTACGACACCCTGGCGCTCTTTGCGCAAATTTCTATCATTCATAGAACCTCTTTTTTACTTGTTAAGTTCCCTCTTTCTCAGCTCAGTCTTCATTCTGGCGATTGTCTTGCGGAGCTTGGCAATCTGAGAAGGATTCTCCAGCGGAGAAATGGCGTGATTCAAACCCATCACCTTGTAGTTGGCTGACTCGCTCTCAATGCGCTCGGTCAGCTCCTGAGTTGACAACTCTCTGATTTCTGAATTCTTCATAATGAACGGGCTTGATTAGTTTTCATTCTTAAAATCATAGTCGCGTCTTACAACAAACTTTGTTGTGACGGGAAGCTTCTGGGCTGCCAGACGGAGTGCCTCCTTTGCAATTGCGAAGGGTACGCCATCGGCCTCGATGATGATACGACCGGGAGTGATGGGGAATACGTAACCTTCTACGTCACCCTTACCTTTACCCATACGTACATCGAGCGGCTTCTTAGTGATAGGTTTGTCCGGGAAGATTCTGATCCAGATCTGACCCTGACGCTGCATGTAACGTGTTACTGCGACACGAGCAGCCTCAATCTGCCTACCGGTGAGCCAGCAGGTGTCAAGAGACTTGATGCCGAATGAACCGAAAGCAAGCTGGTTGCCACGCATGGCATTGCCCTTGCAACGGCCTTTCTGCATTCTTCTGTATTTTGTCCTCTTAGGCTGTAACATAATTCAATCTTAATGTTTCAGTTTGACAATTGCAATCAGCGATTGCTTCTGTTTCTCTTCTTGAAAGGTTTTCCACCACGCTCGCCACCACGGCTCATCTCCTTAGTCTGAGTGAAGTTGGGGGCAAGATCCTTCTTTCCATAAACCTCTCCACGGCAAATCCATACCTTGATTCCGTGAACACCAACCTTGGTGATGGCACCAACCTGGCAGTAATCAATATCGGCACGGAAAGTGTGCAGGGGAGTACGACCCTCCTTGTACATCTCTGAACGTGCAATCTCAGCACCGTTAAGACGGCCTGAAATCTGAATCTTGATACCCTCGGCACCCATACGCATGGTGTTCTGGATAGCCATCTTGATGGCACGGCGGTATGCAATCTTACCTTCTACCTGGCGAGCGATGTTGTTAGCTACGATAACAGCGTCGAGCTCAGGCTTCTTAACCTCAAAAATGTTGATCTGAATCTCCTTATCGGTGATCTTCTTCAACTCCTCCTTAAGCTTGTCAACCTCAGAGCCGTTCTTACCGATGATCAGACCCGGACGGGCTGTGCAAACGGTGATGGTAACGAGCTTGAGTGTACGCTCAATGACAATACGGGATATGCTGGCCTTTGCCAGACGGGCATTCAGATACTTGCGGATCTCGTTGTCCTCAACCAGACGCTCGTCATACTTGCCGAACCAACTGGAATCCCAACCTCTGATTATTCCCAAACGGTTACTGATCGGATTAACTTTCTGTCCCATTTCTTACTCCTGATTGTCGTTAGTATTCGTTGCAGCTACCTTAGTATCTACGAAAAGCGAGATATGATTTGAACGCTTGCGGATACGGTAACCTCTACCCTGCGGGGCGGGTCTCAATCTCTTAAGGGTTACACCCTCATCGACGTAGACTTTGGTGATGAACAGTTCGCCTGCCTCTGCCTTACGCTCATTCTTCTGCTCCCAATTGGCAATAGCGGAACGAAGCACCTTCTCTACATCCTTAGAAGCAGCCTTATTTGAATAACGCAGTGTGCCAAGTGCACGGTTTACCTCCATACCACGAATCATATCGGCCACAAGACGCATCTTGCGGGGTGATGAAGGAACATCGTTCAGTTTGGCAAAGTACTGGGTCTTTTTAGCCTCTTTGATTTTCTCGGCTGCCAAATGTTTTCTATTTCCCATTATCTTTATTTATTTATTTCAAATAAACATGAAGCTTATTTCCTGTTGCCAGAGTGGCCGCGGAAAGTACGGGTGGGAGCAAACTCGCCGAGCTTGTGTCCAACCATGTTCTCCGTGATGTAAACAGGGATAAACTTATTACCATTATGAACTGCGATGGTATGGCCCACGAAGTCGGGGGATATCATCGATGCCCTAGCCCAAGTCTTAACAACGACCTTCTTGCCGCTTTCGTTCATGGCAAGCACCTTGTCCTCGAGCTTCTTGTAAATATACGGACCTTTTTTAAGTGAACGTGTCATTTTGTACTCAGGTTAAATGTTACTTCTTATTGGCTCTCTCGATGATATACTTCGTTGAGCTCTTCTTGGGATGTCTGGTCTTGAGACCCTTAGCATACAGACCCTTACGTGAACGCGGATGTCCACCTGACTGACGGCCTTCACCACCACCCATCGGGTGATCGTGCGGGTTCATAACGACACCACGGTTGTGAGGACGACGTCCTAACCAACGTGAACGACCGGCCTTACCTGACTGCTCAAGAGCGTGATCAGAGTTGCCGACGCTGCCGATAGTAGCCTTGCAGGCTCCCAGTATTCTGCGAACCTCACCTGAAGGAAGCTTGATTACACAGTAGTCACCTTCCTTAGAAGTCAGCTGGGCAAAATTTCCGGCTGAACGGACGAGAGCTGCACCCTGACCGGGACGCAGTTCGATGTTGTGGATCACGGTACCTACGGGGATATCCTTGAGCTGAAGAGCGTTACCGATTTCAGGAGCTGCTTTCTCACCTGACATCAGTGTAGCGCCTACCTCAAGACCGTTAGGTGCAATGATATACCTCTTCTCTCCGTCTGCGTAGAACAACAGAGCGATACGAGCTGAACGGTTCGGATCGTACTCGATTGTCTTGACAGTTGCCGGAACCCCATCCTTATTTCTCTTGAAATCTATGATACGGAACTTACGCTTGTGACCACCGCCGATGTAGCGGGCAGTCATCTTACCGTCGTTGTTACGACCGCCGGTAGCGAGTTTTCCGAATACAAGAGACTTTTCTGGTACCGATGCAGTAATCTCCTCGAAAGTACCAATAATCTTGTGTCTTTGACCCGGGGTTGTGGGTTTGAATTTACGTACTGCCATCTCTATTAAATGTTGCTATAAAAATCAATTGTATCACCCTCCTTCAGAGTTACGATAGCCTTCTTGTAGGCGTTAGCCTGGCCTTTCGAAAGACCTCTGCGGGTATAACGGGACTTGGTCTTGCCCATGTAGTAAGATGTGTTAACATCAACTACAGTGACATTGTACAGGTCCTCAATCTCCTTCTTAATCTCCAGTTTGTTGGCTTCAGGGCGAACGATGAAACCGAACCTGTTGGGGAACTTCTCAGTAATGGAGTTCATTTTCTCCGTTACAAGGGGTTTAACTATATATCCCATGATCAAGCCTCCTTATTTGTCTAAAATACCGTTGATGACGTTAATCGCATTCTCAGTCACAACAAGAGCGTCAGCGTTCAGAATACTGTAAGTATTTACTGAAGAAGCGTTGACGACATTTGTACCCTGTAAATTACGGGCCGACAAAGATACGACATTATTGCTCTCGGGCAGGACGAACAGAGATTTCTTATCACAAACTTTAAGATTGTTTAAGATTTCTATGAAACTCTTGGTCTTGGGTGCCTCAAAACTGAAGTCCTCAACTACGATAAGAGCGTTCTCCTGAACTTTGTATGAAAGGGCAGACTTGCGGGCAAGCTGCTTCTCCTTCTTGTTTACCTTGAAGCTGTAATCACGGGGCTTGGGACCGAATACGCGTGCACCACCTACCAATACAGGTGAGTTGATATCACCGCGACGTGCACCGCCACCACCTTTCTGACGGCCCAGCTTCTTGGTTGAACCGCTGATCTCACTTCTCTCTTTCGACTTGTGTGTACCCTGGCGCTGGTTGGCCATGAACTGCTTCACATCCAGGTAGATGGCGTGATCGTTGGGCTCAATGCCGAAAATAGCATCGTTAAGGACTACCTTTCTGCCGGTATCCTCACCTTTTATATTTAATACACTTACTTCCATTACCTCAGAATTGAAACGATTGAACCTTTATAACCCGGAATAGAACCCTTGATAAGAAGGAGGTTGTGCTCCGGAATAACCTTAAGAACCTGGAGGTTCTGAGTAGTCACACGCTCATTACCCATGTGACCGGCCATACGCATGCCCTTGAATACCTTTGCAGGATAAGAGCAGGCACCGATTGAACCGGGCTTACGACCGTGGTTGTGCTGACCGTGGGTCTGCTGACCTACACCACCAAAACCGTGTCTCTTAACAACACCCTGGTAACCGTGACCTTTTGATACTGCAATAACGTCAACGAATGAAGCGTCATTGAACAACTCGACGGTAAGAACATCACCCAGATTGAGTGAACCGTCAAAATCCTTGAACTCGGCCAAGTGTCTCTTGGGAGTTACACCAGCTTTCTTGAAGTGTCCCATGAGGGCGTTTGTGGTGTTCTTCTCCTTGGCATCCTCGAAGCCAAGCTGAACTGCCTCATAGCCATCCTTCTCAACACTCTTGATCTGGGTAACCACGCAAGGACCAACTTCGATAACGGTGCATGGAACATTCTTTCCATCAGCACCGAAGACCGATGTCATACCGATCTTTTTTCCTAATAATCCTGGCATTTCAAATATTAATTAAGTTAATGTAAATAATTTGTTTATCGCCTTTAAATATCAAACCTTGATCTCAACCTCAACACCGCTGGGAAGTTCGAGCTTCATCAGAGCGTCAACAGTCTTTGCAGTTGAGCTGTAGATGTCGATCAGTCTCTTGAATGAAGAGAGCTGGAACTGCTCACGTGACTTCTTGTTTACGAATGTTGAACGGTTAACAGTGAAGATACGCTTGTGTGTGGGAAGTGGAATAGGACCGCTTACTACAGCACCGGTAGCCTTAACTGTCTTAACGATCTTCTCTGCACTCTTGTCTACGAGATTGTGGTCGTAAGACTTCAGTTTGATTCTGATTTTCTGACTCATTGTCTTTGTTTTAATTGTTTGTATTAATTTTTATGTAAGCGGCTCCGGTAAGAGTCATTTGCTATCGAAGCCGCCCTTTCTCTCTTATACCTTATATATTAAAGGAGTGATACGTTACCGCCGTTCTCCTCAACAACCTGACGGGCAAGAGCCTTGGAAACCTCAGCATGACGCTCGTAAGACATTGAAGAAGTAGCACGACCTGAAGTGATTGTACGCAGAGCGGTTACGTAACCGAACATCTCAGCCAGAGGTACATGAGCCTTAACGACCTTAGCACCTGAGTGGTTTGTCTCCATACCCTCAACCTGGCCACGACGCTTGTTAAGGTCACCGATAACGCTACCCATGCTCTCCTCGGGAGTTACAACCTCAAGTGCCATGATAGGCTCGGTAAGACCGGGAGCGGCCTTAACGCAAGCGTTACGGAAGGCGTTGGTTGCGCAAACCTCGAATGAGAGGGCATCTGAGTCAACCGGGTGATACTTACCATCCAGAACGGTAACCTTGAGAGACTCCATGGGAGCACCCATCAGAACGCCGTTCTTCATAGCGTTGATAAAGCCCTTCTCGATAGCAGGCAGGTAGGTCTTAGGCAGAGCCTCACCCTTGGTGGCATCGATGAACTGGAGGCCGCCCTTCCAATCGGGATCAGCGGGACCGATTTCAACGACGATGCAAGCGTAGTGACCCTTACCACCAGTCTGCTTCTTGTACTCCTCACGCAGCTGGACTGTCTGTGAGATTGACTCCTTGTAGCTAACCTGGGGACGACCCTGGTTGCACTCAACGCCGAACTCACGCTTAAGACGGTCTATAATAATATCAAGGTGGAGCTCACCCATACCTGAGATCAGAGTCTGACCTGAATCCTCATCAACCTTAACGGTGAATGTGGGATCCTCCTCGGCCAGGCGTGCGAGACCGTCAGAGAGCTTGCTCATATCCTTCTCGGTCTTGGGCTCAACAGCGATGCTGATAACGGGATCCGGGAAGTCCATGCTCTCCAATACCAACGGTGCATCCTCATCGCAGAGGGTATCACCGGTACGGATATCCTTAAGAGCAACAACTGCACCTATATCACCTGCTGCAACCTCATCAACCTGGATCTGCTTCTTTGAGTACATCTGGAACAGACGGCTTACACGCTCCTTCTTGCCTGAACGGCTGTTGAAGATGTAGCTTCCGGCTGTTACCTTACCTGAATATACGCGGAAGAAGATGAGACGACCTACATAGGGGTCAACTGCAATCTTGAATGCGAGAGCTGAAGTCTTCTCGTCTGAGCGGGGATCACGGTGAGTGGTCTCATCCTCAGAACCGGGCAGGAAACCGTCAACACCACCGCAGTCGATAGGTGAAGGCAGGAATGCGCATACATAGTCAAGCAGAGGCTGAACACCCTTGTTGCGGAATGAAGTACCGCATACAACGGGAACGAGCTTCTGGCTGATGCAACCCTTGCGGACGGCGCGGAGAATCTCCTCCTCAGTGATTGTTGAAGCATCATCAAGATACTTCATCATCATCTCGTCATCAAAATCTGAAGCCTTCTCCAGAAGGTTATCACGCCACTGCTGTGCATCGTTCATCAACTCAGCGGGGATATCCTCTACAGAATACTCTGCACCGAGTGACTCATCGTGCCAGTAAATGGCCTTCATTTTAATAAGGTCTATAACACCCTTGAAAGACTCCTCCTGACCGATAGGAATTTCTATGGGGCAGGCGTTAGCCTTAAGGATCTCTTTCATCTGGCTGATTACACCGAAGAAATCAGCACCAGAACGGTCCATCTTGTTAACATAACCCAGACGGGGAACACCGTACTTGCTGGCCTGGTGCCAAACAGTCTCAGACTGAGGCTGAACACCACCTACTGCGCAGAATACTGCAACAGCACCATCAAGAACACGGAGTGAACGCTCAACCTCGGCGGTGAAGTCCACGTGTCCCGGAGTGTCAATAAGATTGATCTTATATGTGTTTTCCTTCCACTTCCAATGAGTGGTAACGGCGGCTGAGGTAATAGTGATACCGCGCTCCTGCTCCTGAACCATCCAGTCCATGGTAGCTGAGCCGTCATGTACCTCACCGATCTTGTGTGTTAAACCTGTGTAGTAAAGAATACGCTCTGAAGTCGTAGTCTTTCCGGCATCGATGTGAGCCATGATGCCGATGTTTCTCGTGAGATGTAAATCCTGATCTGCCATTTATTAGAATCTGAAGTGTGCAAAAGCTCTGTTGGCCTCGGCCATACGATGCATATCCTCTTTACGCTTGAAAGCGCCACCGGTGCTGTTGAATGCGTCAACGATCTCGGCTGAAAGCTTGTCTGACATAGACTTGCCACCGCGCTTGCGTGCAAATGAAATAAGGTTCTTCATTGAAATTGACTCCTTGCGGTCTGCACGGATCTCAGTAGGAACCTGGAAGGTAGCACCACCAATACGGCGGGACTTTACCTCAACCTGAGGTGTTACGTTATCAAGAGCCTTCTTCCAAATCTCAAGGGCTGACATCTCCTCATTGGGCATCTTAGCCTTTACCTTGTCCAGGCTCTCGTAGAAAATCTCGAAAGATGTGTTCTTCTTACCATCGTACATAAGATGGTTAACGAACTTTGTCACTGCAACGTCGCCGAATACGGGATCCGGGAGGATGACGTGCTTTCTAGGTTTTGCTTTTCTCATTTTAAGTAGTTTGTTTTGTTCAGGTTGTCATTCTGATTCTTCAACGTCCACGCTTGGACATTTACTCAACCTCACTCTAACCAAAACTTGTTATTGATTACTTCTTAGCTGCTTTAGGACGTTTTGCACCATACTTGGAACGTCTCTGGAGACGACCGTTAACGCCGGCGGTATCAAGTGTACCGCGAATGATGTGGTAACGTACACCAGGGAGATCCTTTACACGACCGCCACGTACGAGCACGATTGAGTGCTCCTGCAGGTTGTGACCCTCACCGGGGATGTAGGAGTTAACCTCCTTCTGGTTTGTAAGACGAACACGTGCAACCTTTCTCATGGCTGAGTTAGGCTTCTTAGGTGTTGTTGTGTAAACTCTCACGCAAACGCCTCTTCTCTGAGGGCAGGAATCCAGGGCCGGAGACTTACTCTTGTCCTCCAGAACCTGACGTCCTTTGCGTACTAACTGCTGAATTGTTGGCATTTTGTTTGTTTTTAATTATTATATATTAAATAGTAAATCCAGAATTTTTGGCGTGCAAAGATACGGCTATTATTTTATAACGCAAGCGAAAATGACTGGTTTTTCATAAAATAACCGCAAAAAAGGCAAAAAAGAGGGCGGAAGTCATAAAAAACCTCCGCCCTAAACCAGGAAAACAAGCGGCTCGTCAGGCCTCTCCGTGCAAGTCCGAGATGGGTGGCATATATGTGCCCTTCTGGCCCTTCATCTCAATCTTTCCGAACGCATTCTCATACTTGGCCACATTGTCCTGCAGAGCCAGCAGAAGACGCTTGGCGTGCTCGGGCGACATGATGACGCGCGACTTTACCTGAGCTTTTGCCATACCGGGAAGAATGCTTATAAAATCCATTACGAACTCAGATGATGAGTGGGTTATCATGGCAAGGTTTGAATATACCCCCTGAGCAGTCTCCTCCTTGAGCTCTATCTGAAGCTGTTTCTGTCCGTTTCCGTTCTGTTCCATATTGTACGTCGATTTGATTTCTACGCGAAGGTAGTGTCATTTAGTGAAACTGCAAACTGCATCGGCACAAATCATGAAGCGTACTACAAAAAAAGAGCCGGCATGCCGGACCACCGCATGACAGACGGCAGCACAAAAGAGTGTCCCAAACTACGTAAATACACAAAGAAAATGATAATAATTTCTTACATATCAGGATTGAGTCTAAAATCAGATTCTTAAAAATACGTAAATAAAATTGACCTTATCCGATAGCATTTGTCTACTAATTGCTATATTTGCCTACTTTGCTTTAAGCAGCCGGTTTAAGCAAAGAGCAGTGATATTACAAACCAATTATTATACTTATGAGCAATTACAAAGAGACAGGTAGCAAAGCCTACCTTTACGGAATCTGCGCAGTAGCCGTCATAGGCGGTCTGCTGTTCGGATATGACACCGCTGTCATTTCCGGTGCCGAGCAGGCATTGCAGGCATTTTTCGTAAGCGGACTTGGAGATTATTATTCAACCGGAATGCACGGATTCGTGACCTCATCGGCATTGATAGGATGCATCATCGGAGGTCTGATCTCAGGTATCATGGCAACAAGACTGGGCCGCAGGAACGCGCTTATTTTTGCGTCTGTGCTGTTTTTCCTGTCCGCCCTGGGCAGTTACATGCCTGAGTTCCTTTTCCGCCCCAATTTTGAGTTCTTCCAGCCCGGCGAGGCCACCAAGAGCCTTATGTGGGCATTCATCCTTTACAGGGTACTTGGAGGTATCGGCGTAGGTATGGCATCGGCCATCTGCCCCATGTATATAGCTGAGGTTGCGCCCGCGCAGATACGCGGAACACTGGTATCATGCAACCAGTTCGCCATCATTTTCGGTCAGTTGGTAGTATACGCAATCAACGCCCTTATCCGCAGCGGTTTGGCCGATACACCCGACCTTATCCAGGCAGCAATGGTTGACATAGGCTGGCGTAAGATGTTCGTAAGCGAGGCCTTCCCGGCCGGTTCATTCGGACTGCTTCTGCTGCTTGTTCCTAAGACTCCCCGTTACCTGGTTATGCGCGGTAACACCCAGAAGGCTATGGACGTACTTACCCGTATTAACGGTGAGGGACGCGCCAAGGAGATTCTGCAGGAGATCAAGGACACCCTGGTAGAGAAGAAGGAGAGCCTGTTCTCATACGGTATCCTGGTTATCATAGTAGGTGTGCTGCTGTCATTCTTCCAGCAGGCCGTAGGTATCAACGTGGTTCTGTACTACGCTCCGCGTATATTCCAGAACATGGGTTCAAGCGGTGACGCCGCAATGATACAGACCGTGGTAATGGGCGTTGTGAACATTCTGTTTACCGTAGTGGCTATCCTGACAGTCGACAAGTGGGGCCGCAGACCTCTGCTTATGGTAGGTTCAATAGGCATGGCAATAGGTATGATTGCCCTGAGTATCCTGTCATTCTGCGACGTAATCGGAATTGCCGCTCTGGTATTCATCATCATCTATACCGCTTCATTCATGATGTCATGGGGCCCCATCTGCTGGGTTCTCATATCTGAGATATTCCCCAACACCATCCGCAGTAACGCTGTGGCAATAGCCGTAGCAGCACAGTGGATCTCAAACTACGTGATATCATCTACATTCCCGTCACTCTGCGACTGGAGCATAGGCGGTACATATCTTATCTACGCAGGATTCTCAATCCTCTCAGCACTGTTCGTACTTAAGATGGTTCCTGAGACCAAGGGTAAGACTCTGGAGGAGATGAGCGCTCTGTGGAAGAGCAAGATGAAGAAGTGATACCGATCACCATAAAAAAGAAAAGGCCCGCAAATGCGAGCCTTTCTTTTTATATAGAAGCGTAAGTTACTTAACTACACCCTGCTTGATCAGGTACTCTGCAATCTGAACGGCGTTCAGGGCTGCACCCTTACGGATCTGGTCACCTACAATCCAGAAGCACATCACGTTAGGATTAGCTATATCCTTGCGGATACGTCCAACGTATACGGGATCTGTACCGGCCAGGAACAGAGGCATGGGATACTCCTTCTTGGCGGGATCATCCATCAGGACAAGACCCTCACCCTTCTTTACAGCCTCACGGAAGGCCTCAACTGATACAGGCTGCTCAGTCTCTGCCCAGATAGCCTCAGAGTGGCAACGGAGAGCAGGAACGCGAACGCATGTGGCGCTGCACTTGATATCGTTGTGGAACATCTTACGTGTCTCATAGAACATCTTCTCTTCCTCCTTGGTATAACCGCTCTCCTTGAAGACGTCGATATGAGGAATCAGGTTGAAAGCAAGCTGATAGGCAAACTTGTTTACAGTCACCTCCTCGCCTGCAAGAGCCTGACGATACTGCTGCTCAAGCTCAGCCATGGCAGCTGCACCGGCACCGCTGGCAGCCTGATAGGTTGAAACCTGTACGTTCTTGACAGGTGAAAGGTCATTGAGAACCTTAAGAGCCACAATCATCATGATTGTTGAGCAGTTAGGGTTGGCAATGATGCCCTTGGGACGAACCAGTGCATCCTCAGGGTTAACCTCGGGAACTACCAGAGGAACCTGCGGATCCATACGGAAAGCGCTGGAGTTGTCTATCATGATGGCACCGTACTTGGTGATGGTCTCAGCAAACTCCTCGGATGTGCCGCCACCAGCTGATACGAATGCGATATCAATGCCTTTGAAATCATCGTTATGCTGGAGTAACTTGACCTGAATCTTCTTACCGCCATAGGTGTAATAAGATCCGGCACTACGGGATGACCCGAACAAAACCAACTCATCGAGCGGGAATTTACGCTCTTCCAGCACACGCAGGAACTCCTGTCCTACTGCTCCGCTGGCTCCAACAATTGCTACTCGCATATGATTTTTAATTAGTTAAAGTATAAATCGGGCGCAAAATTAGTGTTTCCTAACCAAATAGAACTCCTTAAAAGCATAAAATCTCATAATATTAAGGCAAATTCAAAGGGAAGCGTATATTTTTGCAATCAGAATCAGGTATTCCAAAATCTTGAGACAATGATTGAACTGGACAACATAACTAGAAGTTTCGGCACCCTCCAGGTGCTCAAAGGTATAAGTCTGAACGTAGACCGGGGTGAGGTAATAAGCATCACCGGCCCCAGCGGTGCAGGCAAGACCACCCTACTCCAGATTATGGGATCACTTGACAAGCCTGACGGCGGACGCGTACTCTATGACGGGCAGGACATAACCCGCATGGATGAGAAGGAACTCTCTGCATTCCGCGGCAAGCACATAGGATTCGTATTCCAGTTCCATCAGCTGCTGCCGGAGTTTACCGCCCAGGAAAACATAATGATACCTATGCTCATAGCCGGTAACAGCATGAAGCAGGCGTCATCCAGAGCCACTGAGCTGCTTGGACTGCTGGGGCTGAGAGAGAGAGCCCAGCACAAGCCCTCCGAACTGTCAGGAGGTGAGAAACAGAGGATTGCAGTAGCCCGTGCGCTGGCCAATCAGCCCGATGTAATCCTGGCCGATGAGCCATCGGGAAGCCTGGATACAAAGAATAAGGAGGAACTCCACAAGCTGTTCTTTAATCTGAGAGACCAGCTGGGACAGACATTCGTGATTGTGACCCATGACGAGTCACTTGCCGCCATGACAGACCGCACCATCCATCTGCTGGACGGCGCCATCAAGCCCTGACATCACCACTTTTTGAATCTGAGTGTAGCCTTGCCTGAGGTGAGCACAAGACGGTCCTTGGGGTAATCCACCTTGAAGGTCGTGACGAGACTGTCCATGCCGCATCTGCCCAGTCCCTCCAGGATGGCATCAGTTTCCGATGCCGGATACATGGAAAAATCCAGCTTGAGGGAATCGCCCGAATCGGTGGTGACGCCATGACGGTAGAAATTGTTTGACAGATCCTCTATCAGTACCATATGACGCGCAAATCCGAACATGACATCACCCTCAACCTGCTCTGTCTGACCCGATGCATACTCTATGGTCTGCAGACGCCAATAGAAATCAAGGTCGTCATTGGGGAAAGCATGCTCACATGAACTCACCCCAAAAGCCAGCAAAACAAGCGCTGACAGGATTACAGCATATATCTTTCTGTTCATAGCAATTTCCACTGTTTTGAGATAGTAAACATCAAACCCTTGTTGTTTCCAATAAGGTCACCGCTGTCAAAGTCCATGGACCCCGACATGCTGACTTTCCAGTCATATGCGCCACCCAAACGGTAAGAGAGTTCAAGCATGACCGATGTCACGCTCTCAATATCCTTAAGCGGAGCTCCGTAACAGCCCCAGTGACGTGTAGTGGTTGCAAGCACACGGTAATCAAGCTGATCGGTAATACCGCCGTCCACGCCAAGATGGAACATCTGCACGCGGTTACTGCGGAACGTGTTTGCACCGTTATCCCCGTTATATGCAGGCGATATAAGTACCGGATTACCCATGGCATAACCGTGATGTGAGTATGTTGAATAGATACCGTGATTGTACATACCGTCACGACCATCCACCTCCTCGATCACATACATGCCTTCCGTATTACAAGCCGTGCTGTGACAGATAGGACCGCAAAGTCCGCGGGTGTTCATGAACTCCAGTACCGCATTACGGAAATAACGAACGTTTTCCGGGGCGTTGACCTCTATCCCGAACAGACCGTCAAACCAGTTGCGGCGGAACCCGAAGAAGATGAAATCCTTATCACCCTGTGTGTCATTCTTGTACTCTATGCCCAGCATTGAGGAGTGGTCCTCATAGAAGTGCTCATAATAGGCCCCGATATGCCAATCATTAAGGCTGTAGTCAAAGTTAAGATGCCAGCTGCCCAGATTGTCTCCGTCCTCATTACCCTGCTGCTCAACATGATGGAACGGGAACAGAGCAGTCCAATAGGCTGCGGCATCGGAAGGCATTGGAGTTTCCTCGCCACCGTTTATCCTGGTCCCGCCAAAAAGATTGTTCATCTCCAGCCCTATGGAAACCTGGAGCGGGAACCTGTCCTCATCGCCAAAACGCAGGAACGCAGACTTGCTGTGAAACAGGATACCGTCCACATATGAACCGCCTCCGTGCTCCCTGCGCCACTTATCATCGGTCATACGGCCATATCCTACATGCCCCTTGACAGAGAACCAGCCCCCGAGCAGAGGGATCCTCACGTACTCCGGAATGCCCACACGTACCTCAGGTACAGGCTTGCTGTTACCGGACCATGTAAGTGCACCTGTGCTCAGATATCGGTTCTTGTCATTCCAACGCTCTTTCATGCCGACCGACATGCCCAGCCACTTGTAATCCAGATCAACGTATAGCTGATGAACGAACCAGTCACTCTCCAGGCCTGTCCCTACCCCCAGATCCACTCCGTATCCCGCATCAAGGTCTCCGGGCAGTCCGATGCCGCCCAAAGCAGCAAAATGCATATATCCGTTTGACGGTTTTACGGACGGCAGCCCCTGGCGGTTGGAGGTATGCCAGAAAGGCGCATGGTCTCCGCTGCCGGCAATACCGGCCGCCTCAATCCTGAATTCAAGATCATGATCGATCTGCGTCCCGGACTGAGCCGCCGCACCCAAAGGCAAAAGCATCAGGGCCGTAAAAGCCGATATCCTTCTGAACAATAATGTCATGCCACTCAAATTAATGAGACAAAGGTAATAAAAAAGAACGGCAGCCATACGGTTGCCGTTCCTTATAAGTTGATTCCCTGAATCAGGCGTTAGCTCTCTTTTCACGGATACGAGCCTTCTTACCTGTGAGGTTACGCAGGTAGTACAGCTTAGCGCGACGAACCTTACCGATCTTGTTCACCTCAATGCTGTCAATAGCCGGTGAGCTGATGGGGAATATACGCTCAACACCTACGGTGCCTGACATCTTACGAACGGTGAAACGACGGTTGTCACCATGTCCGCAAATCTTGATTACAACACCACGATAGAGCTGGATACGCTCCTTGTTACCCTCAACGATACGGTATGCTACGGTTACGGTGTCACCAGACTTGAATGCGGGGAACTTACCCTCATTACCGGTAGCAAATGCCTGTTCTGCAATTTTGATTAAATCCATTGTTCTGGAATTTTCAATGTTTTGTCATATGCTAGAGCGACATACCAAGTTACTCTTCCTTGACAGCGATCGCATAAAGCGGCGCAAAGATAGCATCTTTTTCTTTCAGAGCAAAATAATTACGATGTAAATTCCCGATGAGTACGGAAAACGGGTTACTCAAAATAGAGAGTAAAGACCACCATGGCGTTCTGGGCCTTATCAACACTGTCATTGTATTTGAGCAGCGAGCGGTCCTTGAGGTCGGTACGGTTCTTGTCCAGAATGTTATTGAGACCAAAACAGAACTTGATTTCCGGAATCATCTTAAAGAAAGGATAGTAAAGGTCCAGACCCATTCCTATCTCAAAC
Source organism: Bacteroidaceae bacterium (assembly GCA_045220475.1). Lineage (GTDB taxonomy): Bacteria > Bacteroidota > Bacteroidia > Bacteroidales > Bacteroidaceae > Colenecus. The sequence continues at coordinate 5,008 of JBGUVW010000058.1, read as the reverse complement.
ATCAGATCGGAGCGTTTTACCAGCAATTCCTTTCCGCGCTTGACGGTAAGGTCAAACGTGGGAGCCAGACCCGTAACCACATAAGGCCTGTAGTTATTGAAACGGGCAGCACTTATCTTAAGGTCTATAGGAAAAGAGAGCAGAGTGGATTTGATATACTGGTCAACGCTCTTTCCGCTGCGCTGGTCCTTGAAGACCACCCTCTTGTCACCGAAATGCATGGTAGGGATAATCCTCAATGAGAGCCAGTCATTGGCCTTGAGCTCACCCAACACGCCAACGCTGAATCCCGGAGTGTACTCGGGGACATCGGCATACCACTGCTCAAGCATACCGCTATTATTGACGTAATAGGCGCCATTGTTGGCCAGACGGATATCCTGGATATTCAGACCCACCAGGAAACCGTAATGCCACACCCTGTCATCCAGATAAGGACGGTTCTGAATCTTACGCTCCTGCGCAGAGAGAGAACCCGCCCCAAGCACAGGGACGAGCAACATGGCAGCCACGATAAGGGCCGATACTCTATTGAGGTATTTCATCATCCCTATTAAAACGTACCAACCGCGTAGTTATTGTAAAAAATCACAAGCCATTTGGTAGAGAACTCAAAAGATTGTAATTTTGCGGCACACAAACCAAAAACAAGAACAACTATGGCATACGTAATCAGTGACGACTGCATCGCTTGCGGAACTTGCATCGATGAGTGTCCGTCTGAGGCTATCTCTGAGGGCGATAAGTATTCAATCAACCCTGATCTGTGCGTAGACTGCGGCACATGCGCCGGTGTCTGCCCTTCAGAGGCTATCCACCCGGGAGAATAATTCCGACGGTAAAAGAAATAAAGCGAGGGTCCCAAACGGAACCCTCGCTTTTATTTTGCAACCTCTCAAATTACTTGAGATTGGCAAGTACCTCCTTGATACGGCGGAATGCCTCAATGATCTTATCCTCGCTGGTGGCATAGCTGAAACGGATGCACTCAGGTGAACCGAATGCGGTACCGCCAACGGTAGCTACATGACCAACCTCAAGCAGATACATGGCCAGATCCTCAGCGCTACCTATTACCTTGTCACCGTAACGCTTGCCAAAGTATGAATCGCACTTGGGGAAGAGATAGAATGCACCCTGAGGATTGTTAACCTCAAATCCGGGAATCTCCTTAGCCAGAGAAACGATCAGGTCACGACGCTTCTGGAATACCTGACGCATCTTCTCAACATCATCCTGCGGGCCGTCAAATGCCACCTGGGCAGCCTTCTGGGCAACTGAGCATGTACCGCTGGTATACTGACCCTGCAGCTTGTTGCAAGCCTTTACAAGCCACTCCGGACCGGCCATGAAGCCGATACGCCATCCGGTCATTGCATAAGCCTTGGATACGCCGTTGATGACTGCGATACGATCCTTGTCAACGAACTGAGCCAGACTCTGGTGACCGCCTATGAAGTTGATATGCTCATAAATCTCATCGGATACGATGAATACATCGGGATACTTGGCAAGCATCTTACCGATTGACTCCAACTCATCCTTGCTGTATACTGAACCAGTAGGATTTGAGGGAGAGCAGATCATGATTGCCTTGGTCTTGGGAGTGATGGCAGCCTCAATCTGAGCGGCAGTAACCTTGAAGTCCTGCTCAATACCGGCCTTGATTACAACGGGGACACCGCCGGCCAGCTTAACCATCTCAGGATAGCTTACCCAGCAGGGTGAAGGCAGCAGCACCTCGTCACCCGGGTTGATGATAGCCATGATGACATTGCACAGTGACTGCTTAGCACCGGTAGAAACCAGGATCTCGGCAGGAGCATAGTCAAGATTGTTCTCACGCTTGAGTTTGTCTGCGCAGGCCTTGCGCAGCCACATATAACCCGGAACGGGAGAATACTTTGAGTAGTTCTGCTCTACAGCCTCAACAGCAGCCTTCTTGACATAATCAGGAGTGTTGAAGTCGGGCTCGCCCACGCTCATGTTGACTACATCGACACCCTGTGCCGACAGTTCATTGCTCTTCTGCAGCATGGCGAATGTTGCCGATGCCGCGAGTCTGTTGACTCGATCTGAAATTTGTGCCATTTTATTTTTTGTTGTTTGCTATATATTCAATCAAATTCTCTGCTGTCTGCGATGTCTTGACCATCTGACGGTTAAGTTTGCGCGTAAACAGCCAGGCGCGCAGATAGAACAGAAGTCCCAACGGGAATATGATTCCCACCATACGGTTAGCCCACTGTTTGGCAAACGGAGACTGAACTCCATGTACCTGCAGAATAGGGAATCCGTTAAGCATATCCAGCTCCACGCGGTCACGGCTGTTACCCAATTCCGTGACAAGAGCCTCAAGCTCAACGTTCAGGCTGTTGAGTTCCTGAGCATCGACACTGCCAAAGAAGAGGCTTGTGTAACTGGGCAGCTTTGAGAGCAGACTTGTCTCCGGCAGCTCACGGCTCATCCGGCGTATATTCTCCAGCTCCTCACTGCATTTGACATGGTCAGCATCCTCAATCACCACATCCTTCCTTACTATGTTACGGCTCACCTTGGTGCCGAACCAGTACCTGAAGAACTCAGTTATCACATCAAACTGGAACAGCGTGGAATCTCCGTTAGCCTTAATGGTGAAGAATACGCTCAAAGGCGTAAGCACCATGACGCTGAACCAGGTCCCGACTATACTCCACTCCCCTTCGCGGAACATCTTATCGCCCGATACAGACGTAATATAGAACAGGATGAACGTAAATACCGATACCAGAACCGGCACACCCAGTCCGCCTTTACGGATGATTGCACCAAGCGGAGCGCCGATAAAGAAGAATATCAGGACTGACAGGGAGTTGGTAATCTTTTTCATCCACTCTATCCAGTGCTTGCGGATTGTTCTGTCTCCATAATACATATTGGTACTCTTTATAGCCAGGTCACTGGCCTGAGTCTGTATCTTGGAGCGCATATTGTTCTTTATATCAACCTGCTTGCTGCGGCTTGAGACAAAGAACACGCTGTCCACACTGATTATCTTGGATTTAAGCTTGTCAAATGAGATAGAGTCAGACTTCTGCATGCGGTACGTATTGAGCGCACTCACCTTGAATTCGCTCATATTACCACGTCCTATGCTGTCCTGACTGCACGAAAGAGAATCAATGGTATGCTTGATCTCATTCATGTTCTTACTCATGGCCTGTGAACTGACCAGTCCGTCAGGAGCCTGTTTCATATCGGAGTTGAACTCCAGCAGGATATGTTTCTCACGGAACGTCTCACGGGTATAAGGCTTTCCCTTGCTGTTAAGGTCCATCTCCTGTCCGTTCTGACCGAACTGCTCACCGCTGAAAAGACGCAGGAAGAGATGCTGCTTATCGGCCGTAGTCTCAAGAATGGCCGAATCAGAGACATATACGCTCAGCTTGTCATATCCTTCACTGTGATCATAAATGATAACGTCATACAGCACGCCGGTATCAAAATTCTTGTGCTTGACGTACATGTTATAACCCTTGATCTGGTTATAGAACACACCCTCGGGTATCTCCAGTTCCGGGCTTTTTTCATTTATGGAGTAAATCAGCGAGTAGAGGTTTTTGGCAGCCTTGGGTACCGTCACGTTCTGGAAATAGAACGATACACCCGCCAGAATGAATGAGAATATCATGACCGGACGCATGATACGCAGCAACGGGATGCCTGCGGTCTTCATGGCAAGCAGTTCCAGACGCTCGCCAAAATTTCCGAACGTGATGAGCGATGCCATAAGTACGGCCAATGGCAAAGCCTGAGGCACAAGAGTGAGGGCAAACTCCCAGAAGAATTTGGCCAGGAACCAGAACTTGAGTCCCTTACCCACGATATCCTCGGCATAGCGCCACAGGACATTCATGAGGAGCACAAAAAGGCATATGGCAAAAGCCGCTACAAAAAGTAGCAGAAAGCTTTTGAGAATGAAAATGTCAAGTCTTTTTGGCCTCATGTATACGTGCAGAAATTACCAACCTGCAAAATTAGTACAATTGACAGATTTCTGCAAAAATAGAAGGCCCCTGTTTGAAATTCTTACGATAACAGTGAAAAAAGGATAATCAGATGCCGCAACGGTGCAGTGCATCTATAGATGAGTCCCAAAGATTACGTACATCCTCCTCATCATCCGAGTCTGCAAAATCCGTAATTTCAAGTGAATAGGTCAATGTAAGTTCATTCTTAAGGATACGCATCTCAAAGTATGTGCCGGGATCCTCATCCAACCAGTGGAAACGAACGTATGTATTCTGACGGCAATTGATCAGTTCTGCCTCACGAGACTCATTCTTACCCCATGTAAAGCTGAATATCTTTCCTTTAGCCGTAACATCGTCGGCGAACCATGAAGTTAAGCCCGGAGCGGTAGCGATAGCATCCCAAATCATAGGTACTGACTGTGAACTCAATCCGTATTCCAGAACGACCTTGGTCTTGGCTGGTATATTCTTATCTGTAGACATAGCATTACGTTTTACTGGTTGCGGTGCCTGACGTCATATCCAGGTCCCGCTTAGGTTCTATTGCAAAGAAATATTAAAATCCATTAATTTCCAAACGAATGGGAGATAATTTTATAACAAAATTAGCGACCAAATTGTTGCAGGTATCAAAAATCGGCATTACCTTTGCACCCGCTTACAGAGCGATGGCGGGATAGCTCAGCTGGTTAGAGCGCATGATTCATAATCATGAGGTCCCCGGTTCAATCCCGGGTCCCGCTACAAAGCCAAGAGGTTGTACTTCCGAGTACGACCTCTTTTTTTGTTTGTTCCGCCCCGCCGCGGACTATTTTGATTTATTTACGCCCTAATTCTGATTTTGCAACGCCGAAAGTTCTGAGGCTGAAAGATTTATTTTAATTTTGTGCTGATGTTCCGGCTTTCCGGAAATGTAAAAACTATAACGCTTATTATGAATATTTCAAGAATCATCATCGCGATGCTGGTTGCCGTGGCTGGCACTACGGCAATGG
>JBGUVW010000057.1:0-53556 GCA_045220475.1 Bacteroidaceae bacterium | reverse complement strand
CGCCGAATCCGCCGCGACCGCCCTGGCCGCCCTTAGCCTCCTCAACCAGACGACCGTTTACATAGAGCTTGTAACCGTTGTCTGAGCTGATGTTGTAGCTCATATCGCCGGTGAACGGAGCAACCAGCTTACCGGTAAGACGGGCCGATATGTTATCAGTCTGATCCAGACCCTCTACAAAGTTGTAAGCACCAAAGTTGCTGAAGTTAACCTCAGTGTAGTTACCGGTAACGGCAGGAGTGCCCTTGAACTCTGTGTTCTTGAAGAACTCACCCTTAAGACCCTTACCACCGTTGATGGTCTGAGTGTAGTATGTGGTGTAGTACTCATTACGGATCTCGCAAGCGCGGTCATAAACAATCTCGGTGTTGGGGAAATACTTCTTGATACCGTCCAGCAGAGTACGTGTGTGCTCCTCGGTGGGGCTGCCGCCGTACTCACCGTTCATCATGCTGCGGTCATCGGCATTAGGACCTACAACAGCCAGCTTCTTGATATTCTTGTCAAGAGGCAGGACACCGTTGTTCTTAAGCAGAACCATTGACTGGCGGGCAGCCTCAACTGCCAGCTGGTCATTCTTCTCACTGCTTATTACATCCTCACCAAAGTTTGCCCAAGGCAGCATATCGGCGGGATCAAACATACCCAGCTCAAAGCGGCCCTTGAGTACGCGGCGCAGAGCTACGTCAATATCGGCCTCATTGATCTTACCCTCCTGGACAGCACCTACAAGTGACATGAATGCCTTACCGCACTCAAGGTCTGTACCTGACAGGACAGCATCAACTGATGCGCTCTCTGCATCGGGATGGGTACCGTGCTGGTTCTTGTTATAGAAGTTGTTGATGGCATCGCAGTCTGTCAGGACGATTGCCTTGTAACCCCATTTCTCACGCAGTATGTTAATAAGCAGACGCTCGCTGCTGCAGCAGGGCTCACCCTCGTAGCGGTTATATGCGCACATAACCTCCTGTACGTTACCCTCCTGAACCAGAGCCTTGAAGGCGGGCAGGTAGGTCTCCCACAGGTCACGCATTGAAACCACTGCATCATAACGGTGACGCTGGCTCTCAGGACCGCTGTGTACTGCATAGTGCTTGGCGCAGGCATGAGTCTTGTAATACTTCTTGTCATTACCCTGCATACCCTTTACGTTGGCAACACCCAGAACGCTCATGTGGTAAGGATCCTCACCGTAAGCCTCCTGACCGCGGCCCCAACGGGGATCACGGAAGATGTTTACATTGGGGCACCAGAATGTAAGCTCAGGGTTACCGGGAACGTAGTTGGCACCCATCTGTACATTAAAGATGTCATGATTTGAACGGTTCCAGTTGGCACGTGCCTCATCAGAAACTGCGCTGAATACATCATAAACCAACTGCTCGTTGAATGAAGCACCCATACCGATAGGCTGCGGGAATACTGTGTAACCACCCTGACGAACGCCGTGGCAGGCCTCTGACCACCAGTTGTATGAAGGTATGCCCAGACGGTCTACAGACACTGACTTGTTCATGATGAGTCCTATCTTCTCCTCAGGAGTAAGCAGTGACATAAGGTTCTCAACACGTTTGTCAACCTTGAGGTTGGGATTCTGGAAAGGATACTCGTACTTTCCACCGCTGCAAGAGAGCATGAAAGCTGCTGCAGCCAAGGCAATTAAGCCTGAAATTCTTTTCATAAGTTATTAATTGTGTATGTTCGGATTTGTCCTCCTTAAAAAAGTCCCGCAAGTTACTAAAAAATGTGATAATCAGGGGCTTTTTATCACTCCAAATCAACAGTTCGTAAAATATAACCTGTTGAACCGTCCACATAAGTGACATCGGCACGTATTCTGGTCTTTCCGGACTCAAGCTGCAGATGACCGTCACTGGTCTGGCCGTTCACGCTCCACCTTACAGACTTGATAGGGCGTAGGCATAATGAGAGTTTCAGATCCACGGTCTGGCCCACGCCGTAGTCATCGGGCAAAAGGATAACCGGATTGTAAATGACACCGCAATTTACGTATTCCTGATCCGGGACAACTTCCCGGCTACCCCTTACCTTGGTCCATGAACCATCCGGCTGTTTCAGACATAACACGAATTCATCTCCAAGTTCCGGGGTTGCAGTCAGGACATCATATTGCGTTGTAAGGTCTCCCGTAGAAGGATCTACATCGGCCTTTAAGTTCCAACCCTCCTGCTTTATATTACCATCCTTATCAAAAAGGCAAACCTTTAATTCATACTTGATCTCATCAGCTGAGCTAGGAACAAATTCACCCACAGTGAATGCAAATCTTGTCCCCACTGTCAATCCCTTATCATCCGTATTGGGTCTTAATCCATATCTGCCCGTCCAATTGGGTCTCAAATAGAACTGTTCATGTTCTGTCTGTTCAATATGTACGTTATTGGGACATATTCCTATCATAGCATCCTGATACTGATTATACTCCAGGAGAGGATAATCACCCAGGTCAACGGCAAAAAAACCATTGTCTCTTCCGCCCCACCCCCAGTTAAAGTGGAGTTTACCCGTATCATCATATCCGTCACAGACAAAAGCATGTCCTCCTTTCTGACTTTCTCCTCCATACAAAATCGCCCTATCCTCATCAATCTCCTTCTTCATAAGTGCAAACCATTTGTCTGCATCATAATTGCATTTATAAAGCAATCTGATTGACTCCGATGAATAGGACATATTCTTAACCATTCCATTCTTGGCATAAATAACATACGCGCCGGAGAATTCTGCAGAATAATCCATAATTGACATCACACCGCAGTCATGCAACAGTTGCGCCACCTGATTCAACTGATCCTCCGTCCAGTCCGATAAATGAGTGGGGCAGTCAGACAGCGGCATGTCATCCCAGTTGTAAGTATGGTTCTCTATGGAGTATGCGGGTATATATGTGCCACCAGAAGTCGTATAACCGCCTATCACACCCTTTCCATTAGCCGGCCACTTATTGTAACGCATGATGATAGCCTCAGCAACAGCCACGCAACCGACAAGAGAACGCTCATTCTCTCCTTTTGCCACCGGGCATAACCTATTGTACGGATCTTCCTGGTCCCAGTTGGCCGTTTCCAGCACTTTACGTCCGGTTACCCCATCCATCACCGGCTGGGATCTCCATGCTGCCACGACCTGTGCCGATGCCTTAAGGTCAGAGTTGCGGATATCATCAACACTCCTCTCCACTCCGTCAATCCACCATTCCAGATTATCAGGCATATCAGTAGCACAGAACTGCCCGTTATCAGAATATGCCAGAACCGGGCTGATACGGTCATCGGCCGATATAATCATCCACCCGCCGTCAGGATTATTGAATACGTAGAAACGGGGCAAAGCCTCTTTCCCGTCCCTGGATGCAGCTCTGAGTGCTGTAGCATCATCAGCCTGGGGCTGCACGCTCATACCCATTGCCTTCTGTGCATATCGGGCAGCCACGTCCGGTCTTACAAACTCCGCCTTTACGCCCAATACGCAGGCCAGAGCAAACGCTAAAATGACAATCTTTCTCATAATAACATCACTAATCCGAACATGCCGGTATCCGCAATAAACCAGGCCGTATCATCAACTACTTTAACACACTCCATAATGCCCACCCAGGAATACTCCTCAAGTTTTCCCTGGCTTGACACCTTGACAATATACTCATGTCCCTGAACCGGTTTGCCCAGACAATCACAAAGGGTTACCAGATGTGACTCAAACCTATTCACATCAATCACCTGCATAAAGCGGTCTCTGTAACCATACCTTACCGAATACTGGAAATCAGAATCCGGTCCGTTCAGAACGTAAACCGCCGTATCAGGATCCTCAATCTCATACCACCCGTAATCCTGGCAACGCATAAGACTGCACTCATCATACTCCTTGGTGAACCCGTCCAGACAATCACTGTCATAGAGCATTATGCAGATGTCCAGACCTGAGCGCACGGGGAATCCTATCAGGTCACCGTGAGCTCCGGGCACAATGCTTACGTCATCATAAAAGTTGCTGACCACGCTCATCTCCTTACCGTCCTGCTCAAATACCGCCATGCCATCATCAAAACGCTCCTTGATCGTCACGTCCCTGAACAGCATGCGCCTGTACTCAAACCGGGCAATATCAGCGCTCACAGACTCAAAAGTACCCTCCGTACAAGGCAGGGTCTTGGTCTTGTCTATAGTGGCAAGACTGGTATTGAAGTATTTGATATACTGTTCTCCGTCCGATGCACGACTCATCATACCGGTAACGGGGCCCACAATGGTATTGCCCACATCCAGGTCACAATCATCGGTGGTCCAAACGTGGACCGCACGTGTGGAGTCCTCCAGAACCAAACCGAACGCTCCGTCATCCGAGAAGTCAACCGCAGTCACGGTCACCTTGCTCAGATTGGCCAGGAACTCATAATTCCGCTCATCGGCACTGATCTCCATCATCTCCTTAAGGCTGATGTAACGCAGCCCTGACGGCATTGACGGAATTCCGTTCGTAGTCCACGGCAGCACGCTGGCATTCAGGCTCTTAAGTATGTTGACCGATGGGGTTGACTCCGTAATCTGTATATCCTTGAGTTTTACCACCATGCCCGGGAACTCCTGCAAGCGGCTTGACTCATCACTTATTATGTCAAAACCTATCTTCTTGCCTGACTCAAGCGTAACCTCAAAATAGGGTGTAACCTCCTGCGGGATATACATAAAGCAGAAAGCGTCATCATTACCCGGGCAACGCATGGCGCTTATGACATCGGTCTGCGTGGTAGGCTCCAGCTGTCCGGTAACCAGGTCCAGCGTACCCACATTCATGAAACGGCCTGCCTTAACGCCTGTAATCCGCTGGCCCGTACGGTTATCAAATGATATTATCATGGATGTCATGGCATGCTTGGCCTGCAGAGTCACGCCCCTGTCCCTGGGACTGCCCGATGCATAAGCCGTAAGCAGGTTGGCGTTAAGGATCTTTTCAATGGAACTCTGGTCTGTAGGGAAAGTTATGGTTACTGACTCCTGCCCGCTGAATGACTCGTCATAGGGAGAGTAGGCAAAGAACCTGGCCGATTGGGTCTGGTCAAATTTCCACTTGATATCATTCTTGGATACGATCCTGCCGCTTGTAGATACCGTAAACTTTACGTTGTCAAGCCCCACGGGATCACCCACAAACAGTCCGAACTCAATTTCCGTATCCATATTGGGATAACCGCCCACACCCAACATCGTGACAGACATGGGTGACCCCCACTCAGGTCTGTTCTCCTTACATCCCCAGTACAGGAGCAGAAAAACAGCGGCAGCCGGCAGTATACTCTTGAATCTCATATGAATCAAATTCTACGGTTGGAAACAAAGATACATTAAAAAAAGTAAAAATCTCCCACCGCGCGTAACAATCATGCATAGCGTCCGTCATAAGGTAAACAACGGAAAACACACACGTTATTTCAGTTAGCAACAAATGGATTTGAGATAACAGACAATAGTTTAGTAATTGTAGGACGGTGCCGCCTGACAGAAGGTAGCACCGTTCGTCCTTTTATTTCTTTACAGAGTAAAGTACCTCGGATGTCTCAAGCTTACCCTTTCGGTAGGAGTCATGACGGGCATAACCTATGCCTTTGCAGTACCAGGTATCCGTTATCACTTCACGGTGATAACCCGGGCCGGACTCATCCCTATGCTCCTTCACCACCATACATTTGAAATTGCCGCCCGGCACGGAGATAGTCTCCTCACGCAGCACCTTACGGTCATGAACGCGTACGGTATATGTCAACGGACCCACCTTGACCTTTGCAGTCACAGTGGGCAGAGTATCGCCCGGCTGCATATCGGACGGAAGGGCCGAGAAATCACCCGTGCCGGTGGCATTTACCCCTACACGGGCCTTGATATATGATGCCAATGACTCACCCACATCACCATGCACATTCCCCTCATCATCAACATATACGGTCTCCAGCACATCGCGGTCATACATAGGTTTGCCGTTTGCCTTAAGGAACCGGGATGACGTGGAGACCTTACGCCTGCCGTCCGCATCCTCAACACCGGTGACAGTGAGCATATGACGCCAACAGAACTTGCCGTCTTCAACATATTTACGCACATACTCCAACGTAGTACCTTCACTGTCCGGGCAATAACATTGCGCCTTCAGGCCACTGCAAGGAATGAAAAATATCAACAAAAAAGTTTTTACCCAGGCTCTCATAAAAACGGTTTGATTATGCAAAAATAGAATTTTTTAGCAAACAAGCACATGATAATATCATTACTTTTGTGTCAGTTTACCATGGATGGTAAACTACATAATTCAAACAACTAATAAAACATAACCCATGCAAAAATCCAAGCTATTAGGTTTGATAACCGCGATGGTTATAGCCCAATCAGCCTGTAGCAATCTGAAAGACACCCTGGCCGATATGCAGGTCAGTGAACCTGTCCAGCTCATTGACCGAGGTCTTGAAATGGTCCTCTCATATAAGGAGTCAGGATTCGCCATGAAACAAACCGCCACTTTTGAGCCTGCCGCACACCAGTCAGACACCCCCGCCGATACACTCTGCAAGTCATACACAGTATGCCAGACATTCCCCAACACACAGATGGCGGAATATGCGTATCAGGAGGCGATAGATTCACTGACTGAGAAAGAGATCAACCATATCAGACTGGCCATGAACAACACGGCCGTCACATACCATCTGTCCCAATATGAGGGTTATTCCAAAAACGTTGTAAGGACGTATATGGAGCTTCTGTACAACACCCGTAAACTCATAGAGGAGACCACAGATCCCAATGAGAAAATCCAGAACTCAGGTTTCCATTTTCCTGACATCAGCATTATCACTCCTATAGATGACGACACCCCTGGTATTGATGATAATAACCAGGAGAATAACACTGATGATGACAGCAAGAAATACAACCCCCAGTATTATGAATCTGAGGACGGTTTATTCATAAACTTCTCCTGGAACCAGTTCACTATCGGAGTACACCACTCATATGATGTACAGTTCGGGCTCAGGTCAAGGATGGGACGTGTAGACACCCTATGCACACAGTATAAGGTAACGGACACCTACACCAATGAGTTGTATGCCCTTTGGCAGTATGAGCTGATTGATTTGATAGACCTGGGCAACTACGGTTACGCTCTGGATGGAGCCGTAATCACACACACTGATCCCTATGAGGTAGGAATGCCCAAATCCTCAATCAAACGCTATTTCCTGGAGATGCAGGAAAGGCTACTCATGTTCCAGTAACCCGCTATTTCACGGCACGAATCAGCACGCATGCGCCACCACCCGGAGCAAGCGGCAACTCTATCACGCTCTTTCTGCTGACCGTTTTGGGAGCCTCCGTGCGGTAGGTTTCACGGTTGGTCTGGTAGTGGGTGTCATCGGCATCGGTATTGATTGTGGCCGTAAACTTGCCGCGCTTGGGCAGGAAATCCAGAGGTACGCTCAGGGTGCGGGCTTCCTCATTGGTAGCAGCACCTATCAGCCAGTCTCCGTCCTTGTTCTGGCGGGCCATCACGATGTACTCACCTATCTCACCGGCCAGGGTTATGCTCTCCTGCCAGGGCTGTTTCTCGGCGCTCAGGAACTCCAGCAGTGACGGATACTTTTGGTAATACTCCGGGATATCAGGAATAACCGTAGCACCTGACCATGTAATGAGCGTACGCGCTATCTCACCGGTAACCGTAGAGGGCACCTCCTGGTTGTTATCCTTACGTGTGGTACGGCCCTGATGCAGCTCCAGGAAACCGTTGTTCTGGTCAACGGGACCTGCCACCATATTTACAAAGGCCGATGTCACAAAAGTCTTGGGCTGGAATATCTGGCGGCCGTCCAGCTGAGCCTTGCAGTACTCACGTGTAACGGCGTTGGGCCATGTGCGCATCTGTCCGAACGGATGCACCGGATAGTCATGATAATCAACCATCAGATGATGCTTGGCGCAGAGAGCCGTAATCTCCTGTGTCTTACGGTTTTTCTGCTGTGCGTTACCGTTCATGAATCCGTACTTGACGCCTGTAGCGCCCCACTCCTCATACTGGGCCAGAGTCTCCTCAATGGGATAGTTGGTGCCGGCCACATCATTCAGGTAGAGCCAAACGCCCACGCCCTTATCCTTACCATATTTAATAATACGCTGAACGTCACGTGCCTTATCACCCTTGGTGGGGTCTGAATCCTTCTCAAACTCCGGACCGTACCAGTTGGCATCCAACACCAGACCCTGGAATCCCTGCTCTGCCGCAAAGTCTATCATCTTGACCCAAGAGTCATAATTCATGCCGTAATGGTAACCATCCCATACAGCTCCGTCAATGCGCCAGTCCCAAAGGTAAACGCCCGGACGCACCCAACTAAAATCCTCCTCCGGCTCCGGATTGAGCAGCTCCAGCAAGTGTGAATCAACCAGGTCACCGGGAGTACGGCCAATCATCAGCACACGCCATGCACCCATGAACTCATCCTCAAAACCGGTAATCTTCTCAGTAATCACCTCAAAACGGGTGGAACCGGTCTCAGACTGCAGCCTCATGGGCCATCCGCCGGCGCTCAGATCGGCCTCATGGAGGGCCAGGTACAGGTCATCGGCCGCCTTAATGGTCATAACGGGCAGACGCTCGCCGTTGGCATCGGACAAAAGTTCCGGACCTATGTTATGGCGCTCACCGTTGTAGTACCATGCAGTATAATCGCCGGCAAAATTGAACTCTGTATGCTCATAAAGGTTGGAGCCTTCATTCTTTGTCAATCTCTGCGGCCTCATCCTGAATGCCACGCCGTCATCATAAACGCGCACATCAAGCACCAGGAGACCAGTCTGTACCGATGCACCCGCAATCTGGAAAGACTGTGAGTTATAGACATCCTTAACCACTGAGCGTTTGCCCCACACAGGTCTCCACACCTCCTTTATCTTAAGAGGCTCATCCTGCTGCGGCATGATGGTTGCAATATCAAAGAAATTGTCATCACTGTGCGTGATGCCCATCCTGGACCAGTTTATGACATTCTTTCCATCTACAGTTATCCTGTATCTAAGATCCGTACCAATGACTCCGGTAAAACTGAAACTGACCTTGCCATCGGGTGATTTCAACTCATAAACCTGTGACTGTGCACTGATCTGGCAAAGGAATGACACGGCAAACGCCGCAAACAAAAGGATTCTTTTCATAATTGGTTTAATTATTCTGCATCAAAGATATGAAAAAGGTGCTAAAGGAGTCAAAGGGGACGGTTCTATTTGGCCCCATTTTCAAAAAAGGGGCCAAATAGAACCGTCCCCTTTGGCTCCTTTTGCTATATTTGTAACCACAACCAACCATATCATTATGAGAAGAATCCTATTAATTGCAGCAATAGCATGCCTGCCCATGGTATCAGCCCAGGGCAAGCGCGCCAAGAGTTACGCACCTAAAGGCTATGAACTGGTGTGGCAGGATGAGTTCAATGAGGGCACAGAGCCCGATGCCGCCAAGTGGACCCACGTGGTAATGCGCCAGGGCATGGTCAACCACGAGCTCCAGAACTACGTGAATCATCTTACGCCCGCCGGCACACCCATAACCGAGGTCAAGGACGGAACCCTGCGCATAAACTGCTTCAAGGAGAATGACAAGGTCTACTCCGGCCGCCTGAACGGCAACGCCCGCACCGGCTGGCAGTACGGTTACTTTGAGGCCCGCATCAAACTGCCCCAGGGCAAAGGCACCTGGCCCGCATTCTGGATGATGCCCGCCGCCAACCGCATGCCCAACAATGGCTGGCCCCGCTGCGGCGAGATAGACATAATGGAAGAGGTAGGATTCACCCCCAATGAGGTCTCATCATCCATCCACACCCAGGACTACAACCACACCAAAGGCACCCACAAGACCCACGCCATGACCATCAAGAAGGCCGAGGGTGACTTCCACGTATACGGTCTGCTCTGGACCGAAGATGAGATAATCACCTACGTGGACGGCAAGGAGCAGCTGCACCTGCAGAAATCCGTTCTGGGCGACAGCCATGACCAGTGGCCCTTCCACTACCCCTTCCACATCATCCTCAACCTGGCCTGGGGTGGCGACTGGGGCGGCCAGGAAGGCGTTGATGAGTCCGCCATCCCCGTCACCATGGAGGTTGACTACGTCCGCGTCTACCAGCAAATGTGAAAAAGGGGACTGTCCCCTTTTCCACATAAATAATTGTTTTAAAGTTTGGTAGTTTAATTAAAAGTGCTTTCCTTTGCATCAGGATGTGAGTTGCATATAGGCGCGATAACTTCAAGCTCCGCAACCATCAGTATATTAGAGCCGTTGGTCGAGTACCTACGGCTTTAATTCGTAAATAAGTGGACTGTCCCCTTTTCCACATTTTTTTATCTTTGCACTCAATATGAAACACATCCAATACAGAACAAAAGGAACCTGCTCACTAATGATAGACGTAGTGGCCAGTGATGACGACGTAATCCAGCAGGTAGCATTCCTGGGCGGCTGCAACGGCAACCTTCAGGGAATAAGCCGACTGGTAGCCGGCCAAAAGATAGATGACGTGATAGAGCGCCTTAACGGAATAGACTGCGGCGGCAAAGGAACCTCCTGCCCCGACCAGCTCTGCCGCGCCCTTGAGCAACTCAAAGCACGGTAATGCAAGTAACCAACCTCCTAGACATCCACACCCGCCAGGAACTCTACCAGTGGTACCTGGACAACCACGACAAGGTGACTGATTTCTGGCTGCGCATAAACCGGGCCGATGCTGACTGCCCGGGCGTAGTGCGTTATGTCGATGCTGTGGAGGTGGCGCTCTGCTTTGGCTGGATAGACAGCACCCAGAAACGCATCGATGACGGCAAGCCCATCCAGCACTTCACCCCGCGCCGCAAACGCAGCAACTGGTGCGAGCAGAACCTGGTCCGCTGCCGCCGCCTCATCAAAACCGGAGAGATGACCCCCGCCGGCCTTGCCGTAACCCCGGACCTCAACCCCGAACTATTCATCTATGAAGACTGGGTAATCAACGCAATTAAGGCCGATGCCCAAGCATGGAGTTTCTACAACTCCTGCCCCGAAAACTACCGCCGAATCAAAGTAGACCGAATCCAGCACTACCAACACACCAACCGCCCCGAATACGCCCGCAAGACCCTGCAGAAATTCATCCAGGATTGCCACAACGGCAAGATGCAGTCCGGCTGGAGTGATTTCGGGCGGAACAAATAGCATATATTACAAATGTTTGTTATACTAAACATAATTTGTTATTTTTGCACACGATAAATAACAATTATGAGCAAGAGCACCTTTGGAAAGATGATGCCCAGGGCATTGACACAACAGTTGCAGCTTATGGGCGAGCAAATTATGCTGGCACGTAAGCGTAGACATCTCTCTATGCAGGACATAGCTGAAAGGGCAACTGTGACACGACTGACTGTCTCCAAAGTGGAGCATGGCGATCCCACGGTGTCAATAGGCATATATGCGAGAGTCCTCTTTGCCCTGAATTTAGAAAAAGACATCTCAATGATAGCTGCTGATGACGCTCTTGGCCGTCAGCTTCAAGATGCCGAATTGTTGAAGAAATGAAAAGAATAACTGTTTACGCCGATTTCAACTTCCTGGCATCGCCGCAGGAGATTGGTACTCTAGGCTACGAACACGTTCGTGGCAAAGATCACTTTGTCTTTGAGTATTCAAATGAGTGGCTTAAACAGCATGGTGGACTTTTGTTGAGCGGTGACCTGATGAACGTCCCGGCATTACAGCACCCTCGCAGCACGGACAGCGTGTTTGGATTCGTCAAAGATTCCTTTCCTGACCGTTGGGGTCGTCTGTTGCTCGACCGCAGAGAACGCTTGGCAGCCCAGGCCGATGGAAGACCTGTGCGGACACTCACCAACTATGACTACCTGACAGGCATTGAGGACTTCACTCGTATGGGCGGTATACGTTACAAGACTGAAGACAGCAATGACTACATAAATTCAGGAGCAAAATATCTTGTTCCTCCCATTGAGAGTCTTAAAGCCCTATGCAACGCCTGTCATGAAATTGAGTTGGCCGAAGAACGCAACGAATTGCCAGAACAGCGTTGGCTCGATCAGCTGATAGATCCTGGAACCTCGCTTGGCGGAGCCCGACCAAAAGCCAACGTCATAGATAACGACGGAAAACTCTATGTAGCAAAATTCCCCTCAAAAAATGATTTGGAGAACACAGAACTCATAGAACACTTCTCGCATCGGCTGGCAGCTAAGGCTGGTATAAATGTAGCAAACACCAATACTATTAGGATTAATAAAGACCGGGACCTGTTACTATCCGAGCGTTTTGACAGGACTGCAGATGGCAAACGCATACATTTTGCTTCAGCTATGTCGTTGCTTGGATTAGAAGACGGTGCCGGAAGCACCACAGGAAACGGTTATCTGGACATCGTGGATTTCATCCTGCAAGGATGTGTGGATGCTGGACAGAACCTCAGGGAACTCTACCGCAGAGTCGCTTTCAACATAATGTTCGGCAACACCGATGACCATTTCCGCAATCACGGTTTCCTGCTCACCCCTAAGGGTTGGACACTCTCTCCAGCATATGACATTAACCCTGGAATCAAGTTACGCCAATGTCTGCTTATTGACCAATACACGGAGCAGTCAGATATTAAAGCCCTACTCTCGGCATCAGGCAACTATATGCTCGAACAGAAGGAAGCATCCCAAATCATAGAACAAGTTCGCGACACCATCAAAGATTGGCGCAAGGTAACCTCAGAACTTCAGATTCCCCCCAAGACACTAAGCCCATATTGCAGCAGATGGGATAATCTTTGACACATATTGCCCTACACCATTAACGTGTAAATTATGCAAGTTATTCCCCAGCTCCGCTTTATTCTCCGTGATTACTGTTGAACTGTCAAGTATATCTTTACTGTTTATTCTCTCTCCATAGCACCACATTGGATGGTATTCGCATTTTGTGCGACTACCAGAGAAAATAATTACAAATGATGCAATCTGGGACAACCCCTTTTGTACACTCAAAGCACGCAAGCCCACCCAAACTTAAGGGCAATCTCGCGTAATAGTTTGCGATCACTCTGGGGAATCGTGACCGGAATAGTCTCCATTGGACTTTCACAATTGGAATAATCCATGGCCGATGTAATTTCCACGCCAAGCACGGCCGATATCTCCTGCAATGAATCAATGGTGAAATTATGGGTTCCGCTGAGCCATTTGGTTATTTCCGAAGGACTCTTACCCATCTTACGCGCAAATTGGCTCTTACTGAGACCGGCAGCCTTCATGGCATCGGCAATTCTTGCCGCAGTACGCATCTTAGCCGCAACCTTATCAAAGATAGGGCTGCTCTCCTTATCCAGTTTTTGTATAATATCCGATTTCATAGAATCCGCCTTCACTTTTAATAGAAATTATTCAAACAAAGAATACGATTAACAATCGCAAAGATATTAAAAACCTCTATAATATCAAGCAAACGCCATCAAAACAATTCTATTTTAAGTAAAATATCATACAATATAACACAGGGTCGAAACATTCCTCAGTGAGCGCCAAACGGATCAAGCGTCTGGAACCCGCCCGATGCCCCGTCATAGTGCCTGAAAGTAGGCGGATTGGTAGCCAAGTCATAGTAATCCAGATTCTCAATCTCCACGCTGAAATAAGCCAGATCCTGAGCCCTGCTGTAAAGCCGCTGCAGAATCTCACTGCCGCGGTAAATCCGCTCCTGCGTGTCGGCATCGGCCACAAACCGAGCGCACCCGCTAATACGGACCGATACATCGCCCCTGAACGCCAGAATCTCCACCGCCGGATTACTCTGCAGCTCCGCATACACCCGCTTGTGCGGCCCCGTAGCAAACAACAGCCTGCCCTCTTCAATACCCATCACCTGGAACACCCTAACCTTAGGCTTCCCATCCTCACCCACCGTGGCCAGCGCCAGGTCCCGGTTCTTCCATATAAAATCCAGAATCTCTTTCATAGGCTTGGTTTGGGGCAAATTAAGTGATTTTTGGCCGATGATGCAAAAATGACACAGAGGGACAGTCCCCTGTGCCACATTAAACATGTTGATAAAAAGCTTATTATTACTTCATATTTAGAAGATTATTCGTTACCTTTACAATATGGAAGTAATAAGAGTCTTTATTAGCAGTGTGCAAAATGAGTTTGCTCGAGAGCGACGTCTTCTTTGTGATTACATCCAAACAGATGCGTTGCTAAGCCGGTTCTTTGTGCCCTTTATTTTTGAAGACATGCCAGCATCTGATTTGTCCGCTCAGAAAGCATATCTCACCCAGGCCGCTGAATGCCATATATATTTGGGAATCTTAGGTACCCAATACGGATACGAGGATGCCGAAGGTGTATCGCCCACCGAACGTGAATACGACACAGCTACAGCCAATTATACTCATCGGTTGATCTATATCCTGCGCAACAATGAGCAACGGCATCCCAAGGAGCAAGCCTTCATAAACAAGGTTCAACAAGATGTTATTCGACGCAGTTTCACCACCTATGAGGAACTACGCACTGCTGTATACAATTCGCTTATCGACTACCTTGTGCAAAAAGAGATTATCCGTCGGGTACCATTTGATGCCGCAGCCCATCCTGTAGCTACATTTGATGATATAGACCCCGAACGCGTACGCACTTTTGTCAACAGAGCTAAAGAGAAACGCAATTTTCCGCTGACATTTGCTGATGGCATAGAAAAAATACTATCCGGCATTCACGTTTTAACCGATGATGGCCGCCTGACCAACTCCGCCCTTTTGCTATTCAGCAAAGACCCACAGCGTTTCTTTCGTACTTCGGAGGTACGTTGCGCCCAATTCTACGGTACTGTTGTAGAAAAACCCATCCGTAACTATCAGGTATTTACCGGTTCACTATTTGAGATGATAGACAAAGCCGTAGGTTTTGTCATGTCACGTATTGATGCTCGCGTAGGCACGCGTGAACATTCAGTTGATGCACCTGTGGACTACGAGTTACCTGAGAGTGCAGTTGCCGAGGCTATTGCCAATGCAGTTGCACACCGAGATTATACCAGCAATGCAAGCATTCAAGTGATGTTATTCCGCGACCGTTTGGAAGTTTGGAATCCTGGACGTCTACCCAATGGCTTCACTGTTCAGAAACTCCTTGAGGTTCACTCCTCTGAACCTACGAACCCGGTGATTGCCCACCCACTTTTTCTTGCCGGCTACATTGAGCATATTGGTACTGGTACCACAGATATTATTTCAGAGTGCGAACGACACGGCCTTCGTACGCCAGAATTTCACCAGGCAGAAGACTTCCGTACTATCATCTTCCGTAGTGAAAAAGTAACAGAGCTCGACAAAAAAGTAACAGAGCTCGACGGAAAAAGTAACAGAGCTCAGCAAAAAAGTAACAGACCTCGTTTAACAGATAAACAGAAAAAAGTATTAGAATTCTGCAACGAAACACCTCGTACAGCAAAAGAAATACTAGAAATGATTGGGGTGAAGTATCAGGCAAAAACCGTTCTTCAATACACCACCAAATTAGTGTTGATGGGAGTGCTTCGTCCTACAAGCGCGACTCCCAATGACCCCAACCGCAAATATATCACTGCGCATGATGAATAACATCAACTTGTTTTAGAACTATATCAATAAAAGATGAGCGATCTAGAGGAATTACGTAAAGCAATAATAAAGTTCACGCAAGAGCGTGACCGGGATCAGTTCCACAATAGAGTGCTTTGGCATCAAAACATAAAGACATGTTTTTTATATATATAAATCATTTAGTAACAGCCATTATCCCAAAATGCAAAATACTTTCATTACCAATAAAGACAAATTGCTATCAGATATCATAAACGGCATCCTTCCAAAGAGCCACTCTTTGGATGTACTCGTTGGTTATTTTTATTTTTCCGGCTATAAACTTATATCCGAGAAGTTGATAGACAAACATGTGCGCATACTCGTCGGTCTTGACATAGATATGCAGATTACGAAATACATCCGTGAAATTGACACTTTAGCTGATTACAACAAATCTCGCAGTCAACTTAAGGATGACTTCTACAAACATTTTGTAAAACTCTTCAATGAAACAGACTTCCTTGACAGTCAACCCAAATTGGAATCTTTCAAATTATTCTATAACAAGATAAAGACAGGAACCTTGGAGATACGTAAAACAGATGAGCCGTGTCATGCCAAGATGTATATCTTCGATTATAATGATGAAGTCTGTGAAGGAGGTGAAGACCCAGGTTCCGTCATCACTGGTTCTAGCAATCTTTCATACGAAGGATTGGCAGGAAGAGTCGAGATAAATGCACGTTTTAATGACAAAGGTTCCTATGAAGATGCAAAAAAAATATTTGAGGAACTATGGTCAAAATCTATTGTTATAGCAGATAAAGATCATATTGATGATTTTGACTCTAAAGTCATTGACCACATCTGGTATGAGAAGCTATATAGCCCATACAAGATGTATCTCCGTGTTCTTAAAGAATTCTTTTCTATACCCACAACTGAGAACCTACTTACGCCTTACGATATTACAGATGGTAAATTCTCTAACCTTAAATACCAAACGGATGCCGTACAGATGGCTATCAACTCCATCAAAAACCACAATGGCGTTATAGTGGCGGATGTAGTAGGATTGGGTAAGAGTATTATTGCCTCTACCGTCGCCAGAAATCTCCGTTTAAGAACACTTGTGATATGCCCACCTCACTTGGAAGAACAATGGCGCGGCTATCGTGATGATTTCGGTTTTACCGCTTCAATATACACCACGGGTAGACTTGAAGAAGCTTTAAAATATTACCAGCGGATAGTTAAAGCCGATGAACAATATCTTATAGTTGTCGACGAGGCCCACCGCTATCGCAATGAATACACTATTGATTACACCATTCTTCATCAGTTATGTTCAGGCAATAAGGTGATGCTTTTAACGGCTACACCTTTCAACAACCGCCCCGATGATATCTACGCTATGCTGAAGCTGTTCCAAATACCAACCAAGTCTACCTTGAAGACTGTAGATAATCTTGGAGCCAAATTTAAAGACCTCATAATTGCCTATAAACAACTGCAAAAAGACCAAAGAGAAGGGAAGAAGAAAGATGTGGACGCATTAAAAGAGGCCGAACAGATAGCTAGTGAGATTCGTTCAATCATTAGCCCGCTCGTCATTCGTCGTTCACGTATTGATTTAAAAGAAATCCCGGAATATGCCGAGGATTTAAAACAACAGAATATCCAGTTGGTTATTCCCAATGACCCAGTTGAACTTGATTATGACCTAAGCAGCTTAAAAGATTTATACCTTGAAACGCTTGACCGCATAAGCGAGGATGTTGATAAAAAAGATAACGATGGGAAATACCGTTTTAAAGCTGCTCGATACTCGCCTGTATTGTATATTAAAGAAGAACTCAAACAGGAATTATCAGATTTACTAGAAGAAAAAACAGGAGTAGAATTGAACTTGCTGTTTGGACGACAGGCCAACGTAGCCAAGTTCATGCGTCGCTTGTTGGTGCGTCGTTTTGAAAGCTCTGAATATTCTTTCCGCATGTCATTGGAATATATGATAGACAGTTCTAGCCAGATTCTGAAATGGATTGAGACAAAAGGCAAGATGCCTGTCTACAAAAAGGGCAACCTACCCGATGTCGACGACTTCTATAGAACGGACGATGATGGTAATGATATAATCACCGAAACCTTCGAAAAGTATGAGAAGCGTGGTTTCTTTGAAATAGACATGAAGTATATCAAAGATTCATTTGTAAAAGACATCAAATCAGACATGGCCATTTTACTTGAGATAAAGAAAAAATGGTTCGGATTGGATGGCTCGATAAAACGCGATCCAAAACTGGATTCATTCAAAAAAATATTGGACAAGCAGCTAGCAAAAGAACCCAAGCGCAAAATCATAGTGTTTACAGAATTCGCCGATACAGCCGATTACCTTGGCAAATCGTTAAAGGAATACGGGCTTCCCGTATTCAAATACACCTCAGCAGATGCTTCCCAAACCAACAAGGATGTCATCAACGCGAACTTCAATGCGGGCGAGAAAACAGAACACCAAAAGGATGATTACAAAATACTGGTAGCTACCGATGCCATATCTGAAGGATACAACTTGCACCGTGCCGGAACTGTTATTAACTACGATATACCATACAACCCCACTCGAATCATTCAACGTATTGGCCGAATCAATCGTGTTAACAAGAAAGTGTTTAATAAGTTGTATATCTACAACTACTTCCCCACTGATGTAGGTGAAACAGAAACTCGCACCAAGGAAATCTCTACTCTAAAGATGGCCATGATTCATGCCATCATGGGCGAAGACACCAAAGTTCTGACCAAGGACGAAGAGATACAATCCTATTTCCTAGAACAATACCGCAAGGAGATGGCAAAAAGCGAGGAAGTATCATGGGATGTTAAATATCAAAAACTGCTAAATGCAGCTAAAGGCACTGAATTGTATGATGAAGCCATACAGTTGCCACACCGTGCCCGAACAGGTCGTTCTATCCTTAAACCTAGAAGTGGCGTATTAATGTTTGGAAAGAAAGGTAACGACTTCGTTTTTAAGATAGGAAACGATGAAGGCTTAATTGTTCAACTAACAGCAGAAGAAGCCATTGGCCTATTCGAAGCAGAAATAAGCGAACACCCTTCAGCTCTCTCTGAATCTTTCGAGCCGGCCTATCAGATAACAAAATCCCATTTGTTCAGTAGCGATGTTAAGGACAAAAATGAAAAGATTCGACTTGAAGCCATGCAGAAGGTTAAGGTAATTTTGAATCGCAAAGCCCTCCCCACTGATTATCTAAAAGATCTTATGAAGGTTATTCAGAGCGACGGACTATCGGGTTACGAACTTCGTTATATTAATCAATTGAAACCTTCAGATTATCATAAACTACCCGACCAAATAGACGAGTACTACATCAACCGCATCATTGAAACTTGTAATCATGTTGATGACGGTGAGGAATCAATCATATTAGCAGAGGAATTAAAATAATAGCATCCACTATGGAGTTTAACAGAGCATACAACCGTGACGAGTTTCTCTTTTTTTTGAAAGTAAACTTTTTGCCTGAGGATTTCCGCCAGGAAATTAGTAATGTAGAGAACCCTGTCAAATTCCAATATACCAAACAAGTGACACGTTTGGGAGAATGTGAATCATTAGGCTTGGTGGTCTATGAGGTTTACCATTCATCCCAACACGATGCTCGTGTTGGTTTGACTAAAGAAGCTTTCCGTTTGTTAGCCGATGAATTCTGTGAACGGGCCTTGGTATTCTTTGTTCCACAAGATGATAATAGCAACTATCGTTTTTCTTTGATTGAAATAACACTTGAGCAAGACGAATCTTCATCCCGTATCAGTCGGCGCTACTCCAATCCGCACCGTTACTCTTACTATTTAGGAAAAGGCATTTCATATTACACTCCCAATAAATACCTTAACGAGAACGGACGAGTGGTTAACATCGATGACTTGCGAAACCGTTTCTCTGTCGAGGTTCTTACACGCGCATTCTATCAGGAACTCAGCGATTGGTATGCTTGGGCCATTACCGAGGTCCGTTTCCCCAATGATACAAAGACTGATGAGGATAATCAGAAATACAACTCTGAAGCGATGATACGTCTTATTACCAGACTCATATTTGTCTGGTTTTTAAAGCAACGCAATCTTGTACCTGATGAATTTTTCAAAGAGGATTATATTGCAACAGAACTGTTAAAAGATTTCAGGCCAAACGCAGAAACGAACATCTTTGGGAAAGCGCGTGAAAGCAAATATTATAAAGGGATATTACAAAATCTATTCTTTGCAATGCTCAATAGCCCCATTACGCCCGAAGGCAGAGACTCTATTTCTGAGCGACGATTCTGCAAGGGGCGCAATGATTATGACAATAACAAGCTGATGCGCCATAAGGATTTATTTACTAATCCAGAAAGATTTCTAGAATTAGCAAATCAATATGTTCCTTTTTTGAATGGTGGTTTATTCGATTGTCTTGATGATAAAGATAATGGGAAATATATTGATGCTTTTACTGAAAAAAAAGAAATCACAAAGCAATTAATTGTTCCCGACTTTCTTTTCTTTGGCGAAGAGGCTGGTAAAAAGGTTGATTTAACATGGTTCTACGGATACAGGAAAATTGTTGATACTCGTGGAATCATAGATATCTTAAGAAGTTACAACTTTACAGTTGAGGAAAATACCCCTTTTGATCAGGATGTCTCACTTGACCCCGAATTGCTTGGAAAAGTATTTGAGAATCTTTTAGCTGCATACAATCCTGAAACACAAACTACCGCCAGAAAACAGACTGGTTCATTCTACACACCACGTGAGATAGTACAATATATGGTTGACGAAAGTCTTGTTGCCCATTTAAAACGCACTGTGAACGAAGAGTTGGAACCAGAATATCGCAAGTTGTTGCAATACACAGATGAGGAACTCAATCTCACTGATGAACAAAAAAGAAAAATAATGCATTCGTTGTATGATTGCAAGGTACTTGACCCAGCCTGCGGTTCGGGCGCCTTCCCAATGGGAATGCTTCAGCAAATGGTACATATCCTTAACCGTATTGACCCAGACAACAAACAGTGGAAAAACATGATGATGGAAAAAGCCATTTGTGAAACATCCCAGGCTTACAGAAATTCAACAGACGATGAAAGAGCAGAAATAATAGCAGATATAGAACATAGCTTTAACGAAAGTGTAAACCGTCCAGACTATGCTCGAAAATTGTATATTATAGAAAATTGTATTTATGGTGTGGATATTCAGCCAATTGCAATACAAATTAGCAAACTACGTTTCTTTATTTCCCTAGTTGTTGACCAAAAAACAAATAATGATCCTGTTGACAATTTTGGAATACGTCCTTTGCCAAATCTGGAAGCTAAGTTTGTTGCGGCAAATACATTAATTGGTATTGAGAAGAAAGATCAAGGCCTCTTTTCCTCTGATGTTATTTTACAAAAAGAAACTGAAATAAAAGATGCTAAGCATCGAATATTTGGGGCTAAAACAGTTAAAACAAAACGTAAATATAAAGAACGTGTAACGGAATTGCGTAACGACCTAGCTAAGATGCTTAATGATATTGGTGCAGTAGGCAACGGAGAAGCAAACCAGTTGGCATCTTGGGATATGTTCGATCAAAACACACATGCCGATTTTTTTGATGCAGAATGGATGTTTGACATAACAGATGGATTTGATATTATTATTGCAAATCCACCATATGTTAACGCTAATGATTTAAAGAAAAGTTTAGGAGAAGAAACATATCTAAACTTAAAAAGCCTATTTGTAACAGCGAAAGGAACTATAGACTTTTATGTTTATTTCTTTGAAAAAGGAGTTAATCTATTGCGGCGCGGAGGTATTCTTACATATATTACGCCCAACAAATATTTGTCCGCAAACTATGGAAAGGCTTTAAGAAAATATTTATATAACAACACTAAGCTTATACATCTTGTGGATGTTTCAAGAAAAAATATATTCGATGCCTCAATATATCCAGTAATTACAAGCCTAGCAAAGGAAAACACGAAAGAAGACTATTCATTTACTGTATGCGATAAAAATAATAGCATTAGAACTTTTATTTCTTCACAATTGGCAACCTTACCAGATTTAATTTGGGGATTTGTACTAAGTTCGAATTATGGGTTAACAAAGAAAATGATTTCTCAATGTGAGCCAATAACAAATATCTGTAAAATAAATGCAACATCAACAGCATCCGAAGCAGAGTTCCTTCATGATTATATTACTGAAAACTATGGCTTAAGACTGATTAATACTGGAACCATAGATCCATTCATTTCTTTGTGGGGTATTGAAAACCTTGTGGATAAGGGATGTAAATATCTTCATCCATATTTGCCCAATAACAAAGAAATACTCGGCATTAATCGCTATAAGATGTACAATAGCCCCAAAATAATTATTTCTAAAATGTCCTTAATCTTTGAAGGTTATTTAGATAAAGAAGGAAAATATGCATCAATAAACACAAATTGTTTTCATTCTTTTCTAATTCGCCCTGAAATTCTCCTTGGATGGGTTCATTCAAAAGCTTTTCACTATATGTATGAATGCTTTTTTGAAGGCTTGAAAATGTCTGGAGGCTATTTACCATTCACTGCTCCATATCTATCATGTATGTTTATACCACAAAGTATTAACAGAAATGAAATCATTTATAATATTGTAGAGAAAATTATTGCAGGAGATAAGAGCATGTTTTCAGAGTTAGACAAGCAATGCTTTAAAATATTAAAGTTGTCATACGATGAAGTCCTCATTATTGACCCATATACTACCATCACTCGACAAGAATACGAATTAAAATAACTCTCGAATTTAAAAATAAGAAATCATGGAATGGATATTTAGTGGAATAGGAACTGCTTTGCTTAGCGGGATTGTTGGCTTCTTCATTGGAGGAGTTGCAGGATATAACATAGGAATACACAACAAAAATAAGCAAAAACAGAAGTCTGGGAAGAATTCAAATCAAAGTCAAATTGGTCAAATAATTATTAATGGAAATAAGTAAACAATCTCAAAAGGCAGGAGATAACTCCACCCAGATGCAAGCTGGCACGATCACCAATAATTATTATACTACGATAACTGGTATCGATGAGGAACGAGCGCGTTTAATCTGTCAAGAAGAATACGCAATTGCACGTCAGAACTGGACAAGCGAAGCTATTGCTATAGCTGACAATCGAGTTCATCAATTGGAAAATAAGTTGTTGCCTAAAATGATAGCATATGACAATACTTTAAGTTTTTTTGCAGATCCAGATTTCCAATTCACTTTGAGACAGGCTCAAATATCAGCAGCTGCATCGGAAAGAGAATCTGATTATGATATACTGTCGGAACTATTGTTACATAGGATTGAACAGGGAGAGAACAGAGAAAGAAGATTAGGAATACGTAAGGCTATCGAGGTTGTAAACCAAATTACAGACGAATCCTTAATTGGTTTAGCAATGGTTTATGTCGTTAGCAAATTCGTGCCAACATCAGATGACATTAATACTGGTCTTTCGGTTTTAAATGAATTATATGGGAAAATAATAGATATGAAACCGTTGCCTACTGGGAAAAACTGGATGGAACATCTGGACTTATTGTCGGCTATTAGAATTGGCACAGAAGGATTAAGTGAGTTTAAAAAACTTGACGAATACATTCCTTCAAAGCTATCAAAACTATTAGTTTCAGGAATCGAAGCGGATTCTGCATCTCTTGAAAAAATAAAAAAGGAGTTTGAACAATGTGGTATACCCACAAAATGTTTAATACCTCATCCATTAAAACCTAATTATGTAAAACTAAATGTATCTGCAAATATTGAGGATATTGTGATTTCAACAGCCCTTTCTGATGGCAACATACTAAAAACGCCTTTGAGCAAAGAGCAGCAGAAAGTCATGAGTGAAGCTATTGCAATATTAAGAAGAGATGAATCAAACAATCCGTCTATGCGAAAGAAACTAATGGAAGAATGGGATAAATACCCTAATCTTAAACTAGTTAGAAAATGGTGGGACAACCTCTCCTGTTATTTTACAATTACTCCAGTTGGCATAGCTCTTGCCAACGCATATGTACATAACAAGGAGCCTAACGTCCCTGCCCTGTATTGATAAACAATTATACAGCCTTTTATCAACCATATCATTGTTGCCTTACAACAACACTAATCAACAAATTGATCAAATAATATGAGCGAGAAGGACTTTTTTGAGAAACAGACTCTTTCATCAAGAGTAAAAGCATGCATTGTATCTGAGTATTTCCCCAAATACTGCAAAATTATAGTGAAAAGACATATACCAGAGCGCATAGGTTATTTCGATCTATTCGCAGGACCAGGTATGTATGAAGACGGCAATTATTCAACGCCACTTTTAATTGCGCAAAATTGCTATAATGATGACTTTCTTAAACAAAAGGTTTGGATGGTCTTTAATGATATTGAGTATTCAGAACAGTTGAAAAAGAACTTTTCTAATATATTTCCAGAAGGTACTTTTTCATTTAATCCACATTTTGGTCATAGCGCTGTTGGGGAGAGCAGAGAAATTGATGAATTCATTACTCGCGACCCTACGAAAAATGGAGTAAACGAATGTCCATCAATTCTTTTTATTGACCCATTTGGATACAAGGGAATAGACACAAACGTATTATCCCAGTTCCTTAATTATTGGGGTAATGAGTTGTTCATTTTCATAAATACAAAAAGAATTAATCCTGCTTTGGAGAATGAAAAGTTTGAACCTTTGATGAGATGCTTATTTCCACAAAGTTATAATAGTCTAAAAACATTAGTAAGAGATAAAAGACGAGTATCCGAGAGGCTTCAGTTTATTATTGAAAATCTAGGTAATGAATATAAAAAACAACTCGGAGGAAACGTGTATTATACAGCATTTAAGTTCCAAGAAGAAGATATAGAAACTACTAGCCATTTTATTCTTCATTTGACCAAATCAAAACGAGGCTTCGATCTTATTAAACAAATTTATAATGACTTTGCTAATGTGGGAACAATTTTTGACGGCGTAAACACTTATACTTTTGATGTTAAGAAGATAGTCAACCCTGTTGAAGATTTATTTGATGTCGCATCAGAAAACATTGATTTGTTGAAGGATAAGCTATATTCAACGTATAAAGGGACCAAAATTACTGCATTAGATCTCTTTGAGGAACACCAACAGAAAGAGTTATATTGTCGCAAGCACTATACTGATGCTCTTAGAAGACTAGTTAACGAAAATAAGCTATCATCGGTTTTCTTGGACAACAAACAGCATAAGGTTAGTGTTCTGTTAATTAAGGATTGCATTTTAAATTTTAAGTGATGGGAGAAACAAAAATAGAATGGACTGATATAACCTGGAACCCTGTTACCGGTTGCACAAAGCAATCAGAAGGTTGTGCTAATTGCTACGCAGAAATAATGACTAGACGACTAAAAGCAATGGGACAGAAAAAATATATCAATGGTTTTAAGCCTACAATGCATGAAGAAACACTAAATGAACCTTACAAATGGAAAGGAAGTCATAATGTATTTGTTTGTTCTATGTCTGATTTATTTCATAAAGATATTTCATTTGAGTTTATCGACAAAATAATGAATGTAATTAAAGAAACTCCTCAACATCGTTACCAGATACTGACAAAAAGAGCTGAACGCATGGAAGAGTATTTCAGAACTAGATTAGTTCCCAAGAATGCATGGTTGGGAGTTACAGTAGAAAATGTCAAAGCAGTTTCTCGAATAGACTATTTGACAAAGATCAAAGCAAACATTCATTTCTTGTCATGTGAACCTTTATTAGAAGATCTTGGAGCATTAACCCTTGATAATATACAATGGATAATTGTTGGAGGTGAAAGTGGGCCTAAAGCAAGACCTATGAATGAAGAATGGGTGATAAATATAAAAAAGCAAGCATCCACAAATAGCATTCCTTTCTTCTTTAAGCAGTGGGGGACATGGGGACAAGATGGTATTAAACGTAACAAAAAGGTAAACGGGAAAAAACTCCAAGGAAAAACAATTCAAGAATTACCCAAGTTATGAGCAATAATATATGATAATAGTGCTCAATGTATTCCACATTTTGCATTCAATAGGACACTTGTGTAATGCTCAATCGGTATCATCATATCCATCAAGATGTCGCTACTGTAACAATCAGGGCACAACACTAATACCTGTTTCAGTGATATGCATAATACGTATATAAAGTGGACATATGAGCGTAAATTATATTAAGAAACTAGGTTAGTGCGTTATCCCCCGCGTAATTGCTGTTCATAACTCCAGCAAAATACTAGTTCCCTTTCCTAAAGTAACGTAGTACCTCACAACAAATCCAAATAACTGCTCCAATGTAAATTAACATAGTCCTATTCTTTAAGGGTTGCTGGAGCAAAAATATATAGCGGTTGTACCAAAACTTGATACAACTTACATATATTTGCCAAACAATGTGACCTAATTACGTATAGATTATGAAGATTCCATCTCTATTTAAGGAGTACATCTGGCTGATTGAGACCATAAGAAGGAATGGCCGAATGACTCTGGCTGAGATAAGTGAGCTTTGGCGCCAGCAGGAGGAGAGTGACGGGCAGGAGCTGTCACGCACCACGTTTAATCGGCACAGGGATTCAATCCTGGATATCTTTGGCGTGATTATAGAGTGCGACCGCAAAGACGGGTATCGGTATTATATAGAGAATGAGGAGGTGCTCAGGGAGAACAGCATCCAGAACTGGATGTTCTCCACCCTGAGCGTAAGCAATATGCTGGAGGGGAATGCAGGCCTGCAGAACAGGATCCTGCTGGAAAGCATCCCCAGCGGAGACGACAAGCTGCGCCAGATCATTGACGCCATGCGTGACAACAGGCGCATCAGGATCCAGTATCACAAATACTCCAGCTCAGAGTCCAAGCTATACACGCTGGAGCCTTATTGCCTGAAACTATACAACAGAAGATGGTACATGCTTGTAAAGAAGGCCGATGCCCCAACAGATAACGACGACAATGAGAAGAAGGGCTGCCTGTTTGTCTTTTCACTTGATAGGATTGAGAATGTTGAACTATTACAGACCAAGTTCAAGGTAGACAAGAACTTTGATGCTGAAACATACTTTAGTGATTGCTTTGGCATTATGGTTGATGGCAGCCTGAAAGCCGAACGCATAGTATTGAGGGCTTATGGATTAGAGCCATATTACCTTAGGGGCCTACCTATGCATCACTCCCAAAAGGAGATAAAGAGAACCGATAGTTATACAGACTTTGAATTGAAGCTACGCCCGGCCGAAGACTTTATAAAGCACCTACTCTCTTTGAGTACACAGGTTAGAGTCATGGAACCGTCATGGCTGGTTAAGGAGATGCAGCTGCGGTTGCAGAATGCCATAAGTATGTATAATGAGGAATAAAATATATTGACGTTGTACCGAGTAGTGGTACAACACACTTCTACCTTAGTCAGAAATTAAAGACAATACTGCTATGGGAGTGTTATGTTTTCTGACAATCTTAAGTGAAGCCATCACCTACATATTGGGTGGTAAGGGCAAATTGAAAGGTTGAATAATAATACTATGCTTTATGATACCACAAGGAACTTCACTAGAAGATATTAAGACCCGAGAAAAAATCATTCGTGATTTTTACCGTGAATGGAAGGAACGTAATCCTTCACAAAGAAAGTACAATCTTTTTCTGAAAGAGTTTATTAACATTCGTATGGTTTCTATTATTGAAACTAGTGAACATGCATCCAAGAGTTACCTATCTACTCTTGCAGTACTTCAACTTGATTCAATACTTGTTGGAGCAAAGAAGGTTTCAATCAAAAAGACTAAACCAGGCAATAAAAACCAACAACCGTTTGAAAGAATAATGATAATGGAATATGACCTTACTGGGATTGGAACTGTAAAGATGACTGTAGGGGTTAGGAAACGTACTTGGGAAAAAGTTCAATACTGTATAACTGCCATAGACAGCAAATAAAAAAGCATCTCCTGTAAGTAGGAGATGCCTAGATTTGCCCCTTAATGCGTGAGCGAAGTTTACATCTTTCGGTGTGATGCTATGCTGGCGGGGACTTTGCACTACCCATATACATCGTCAGCCCACGACTTACTTAACTGGTGCAAAGTTAATTGTATTTTTTGAAAGAAATGCTTTGAGGTGCAAAAATTTCATCTCAAATATATACGACTATTTCAGGAATGAAGCCGGGAGGTAAACGTTTGTGAGCGATCGTGCATCGGTAAAGAACGGTGCGATTTCATCGGCCCTATACCCTGCAATTCCGCAGCCTATGGGTGTGACCAGGAAGGTGAGTTCGGGATGGGCTTTGGCAAAGGCGATGAAGCGCTGTACGGCGGCGCGGGTGCTGATATGCTCTGGGGTTATGCGCTCATTCATATCGGTAGTTATTAGGGTTACTGTCACAAAGATATGGGTTTTTGTGCAATTGGGGGCTGACTCAATCCATCACGTTTTAATTTCTTGAAAGAGGGTAAAAAAGGAGACATTTTTATATATTACCTTAGAAAAACGGACAAAAACAACCTAAATCACCTTGGAAAAACGGACAAAATACCCAAAATTGCCTTGGAAAAACGGACAAAAATTCTTTGAGGTGCAAAAAATTCACCTCAAACAAATGTGTATATTCGCAAAAAGAACGGTAAAGTACAGAAATATGAAGAGAGTGATAGTGATATCGACCAGCCTGAGGGCGGGATCAAACAGCAAGGCTCTGGCGGAGCGGTTTGCTGATGGCGCAAGAGATGCCGGGAATGATGTTGAGATGGTATCGCTTGTGGGTAAGAACATCCAGTTCTGCCGTGGGTGTTTCGGCTGTCAGAAGCTGGGCCGATGCGTGATTAAGGATGATGTGAATGAGATTATGGAGAAGGTTCTCAGTGCCGATGTGGTTTGCTGGGCTACTCCTATCTATTACTACGAGATGAGCGGACAGATGAAGACGCTGATAGACCGCATGAACGCCATGTACCCGTTGGATTACAAATTCCGCGACATATATCTGCTCACGACTGCCGCCGAGAATGAGGAATATACACCCAAGCGTGCCGAGAGCGGCCTGCAGGGATGGATTGACTGCTTTGAGAAAGCCACCCTGAAAGCGCACCTGTTCTGCGGTGACGTGAACGATGCCAACGACATCAAGGGCAACCCCAAACTTGCCGAGGCTTACAATCTGGGCAGAGGAGTTTGAAAAGGAGCCAAAGGGGACGGTTCTATTTGGCCCCCATTTCAAAAAAGGGGCCAAATAGAACCGTCCCCTTTGGCTCCTTTTTGTGTACTTTTGCAGCATGACTGATTCAGAGTTGTACAAAGAGCTGGGCGAGCTGACCAAAGACAAAGAGCGGTGGGAGGAAAACATCCCCTACGTTGCGTCACTACTTTCATCCGGATCGGTCAAGATTAAGGCAAAAGCGCTTTGGATGCTTGGCGAGATGGGACTTATGTTTCCTGATGCAATCAGGGATTGCGTTCCGTCAATCGTGCCTTTTCTATCCGGAACTGATTCGCTTCTGCGTGAGCGTGCCGTGAACGCCATCGGGCGAATTGGACGCGGA
Source organism: Bacteroidaceae bacterium (assembly GCA_045220475.1). GTDB lineage: Bacteria > Bacteroidota > Bacteroidia > Bacteroidales > Bacteroidaceae > Colenecus. Next base: position 24,221 of record JBGUVW010000057.1, on the reverse strand, counting down.
TGCTATGAAACAATTGAGCCGTATTGGCAGGATATGTTCCGTTTTGCGCATGATGAGGAGGCAAACGTCAGGTTGGCGTTCATCTGGGCATCGGAAAACATTGCCACAAACACGCCTGACCCATATAAGGATTATATGCCGATATTTGCGGAGTTGCTTCATGATAGTGTTGATAAGGTCCGAATGGAGGCTCCGGAGATATTCCGTGTGCTTGGCAAACGCCGGCCGGATTTTGTCAAGCCTTATCTGGAACTGTTGCAAAAGATTGCAGATACTGACCCCAACAGAGTTGTTAAGATCCACAGCCTTGGCGCTATCCGCGCTACAAATTGAAACGAAAGGGGGCTATATAAAATCAGATTGCAGATTAATTTGCTATCTTTGCTTTGTTTGAAACCTGAAGTGTTCCGCTGTGCCTTGGTTTCTGGCTACGGACACCGCTTATTTGTTGATATCATGTTTAACCTAACTATACTTGTTTGTAATGACAATGAAAGACAAAAATCTTGAGACAGACAGAATTTTCGCTACAGCGTGGCGACTATTAATTATCAAATTCAGAGTAAAAATGTTCGCAAAAATTGCGAACATTAATAATTATGTTTTACCTTTGCCTATGACTTTATCTTTCCATGGAAATACACTTTGACAAAGATTACCTTAGTGATTTGTTTTATTATGGAAAGTGTTTTGACAAGAAGCATAGGTTTCAAGAGCAAATCATAAAGAAATATATTGATAGGATTAACACTTTGGAGAGTGTAGATGGAATTGAAGAGTTGTACAAGTATAACTCCCTACATTTTGAAGCGCTTCAAGGTGATAAGAAAGGAGAGTATTCAATAAGAATAAATCTTCAATACAGAATAGAATTCACTGTTGAGCAAAGTACTGATCAGTGTTCTATAAGTATATGCAACATATTGGATTTATCTAATCACTACGATTGACGACTATGACTGAATTAGGTTTTGGAGCATACGCAACACATCCTGGCGATATAATAAAGGATGAAATAGAGAGTCGCGGCATTACTCAGAGGATGCTGGCGGAGAGGACTGGAATTGGCTTTACGGTTATAAATGAGATTTTGAATGGCCGAAGGCCTTTAACTGAGCGTAGCGCATTGCTTATCGGCGCTGCTCTCGACATTGATTCAGAGCCCCTGTTAAGGCTTCAGTACAAGTACAATATGCAGACTCTTATGAAGGATCAATCCTTCCTAAAGAGGCTCAAATCAATCAAAGGATTCGCAGCATCCGTCACACTCTGACTCATTAGTATGGCACTACCCAAGTTCATAATAACAAGAGACGGTGTGCTGCGCCTGGGGATGGTCAATCAGCACAAGGACTTGCTGCAGCCCGATGACGATTGCATCGGCGGCGGGTATTATCAGTTTGACTTTACCTGCAACCGGATGATTCTGGATCGGGCATCATATGACTTTGGGATTCCGCGCTGGCATTTGCTTGATACACTGAAAGTTCCCGACGTCTACCGTGGTCTGCGCATAGTCTACAAGTATGACGATGATTTCCACGACGACTTCCAGGTGAGTGACCTGCTCAAGATTGAGTACTACTGATTAAAAAGGAGCCAAAGGGGACGGTTCTATTTGGCCCCAATTTCAAAAATGGGGCCAAATAGAACCGTCCCCTTTGGCTCCAGGTGTCAGGTTGGAATGCTCCTTGTTTTTGCAGATTATACTAACTAATTATAAACCTAAAACACAACATCATGGAACAATCTATTATCTCAGCCGAGTATTTATCGGCCGTAAAAGCTATCAAGCAAGCGATTCTGGAGAGCCGTTACCGGGCAGCCAGGCATGTGAACAAAGAAATGCTTACACTCTATTATTGGGTTGGTCATTACGTATCAATACATAGTAGAGTTGATGCGTGGAAAACAAACGCCATAGGAGTTATATCCAAAATGTTGCAGCAGGAATTACCTGGCCTGACAGGTTTCTCTGAGACCAACATCAAAAACATGCGTATTTTTTTCGAGGCTTGGAGTCCTGTCTTAAATCGGCAGACGTCATCTGCCGATTTGGATAATGTATTGGATGTAAGATTATTACTAAATCGGCAACCGTTAGCTGCCGATTTGAGCGCAGATGATTTTGAATGCTTTTTAAGTGTTGGTTTTTCCATTCATCGGGAAATACTGAGAAAAACCACAACAATAGAAGAACGCTTATTCTACATACGCAAAAGCGCAAAAGAATTTTGGTCTTACGAAAAAGCAAAATACCATCTAGCCGAGAACCTATACAAGAAAGAAGGTTCAATACAGCAGACCAACTTTAATCAGACCATCGGTAACACAGATTTCAAACAACGCGCATTGCAGTCGTTTAAAGATGAATACTTGCTTGATTTCGTGAATATTGAAGACCCTGAACAAGTTGACGAGAGAGTTATAGAACAACGTATAACTCACAATGTCAAGAACTTTATCATGGCTTTTGGTTCTGATTTCACGTTTATGGGCAATCAGTACCGCTTATCAGTGGCCGGTCAGGAATACGCAATTGACCTACTGTTCTTCTCCCGTAGACTTAGAAGCCTAGTTGCCTTTGAACTCAAAAGAGGGGAATTTAAGCCGGAGTACACAGGTAAGATGAACTTTTATCTGGCAGCCCTTGACAAATACATTAAGTTACCCGATGAGAACCCATCAATTGGCATCATTCTCTGTAAAACAAGAAATGAAGAGATTGTGGAACTGTCATTCTCTGATACTTCAAAGCCGATGGGAGTTGCAACATACAGGACATCGAAAGAGTTACCTCCGGAATTAAGACAGGCATTGCCCGATATGGAAGATCTTAAGAAACTGATTGTTGACTAAAAATGTGGAAAAGGGGAAGGTTTAGCTCGACGAAGTCACTGTCCCCTTTTCCACCTGTGCTAGAAGCACTCAGAAGGTGAATGTTTCCGGATCCGATGTAAAGGATGAGATGGTGGCGGTGGCGTTGCGCGCATAGAAGACGATGGTGTTGTCATCGGCCTCATTGTACATGGAGCGCAGCGATTCGTTTTTGTCCAGCATATCTTTCTTGGCCTCGATGCGTTCATCGGGTATGAGTTCGCAGCAGATGCGTATCCATCGGCCGTCCTTGTAGGCGCAGATTTCGGCCTTGGGGTTGGCTATGAGCTGCTTGTATACGTTCTTTACCTTGCCGGTCTGGATGTAGAGGCGGCCTTCAAATATCTCGGCGGTACCGAATGGGCGCACGTGCGGCTGATCCTCGTCGACAGTGGCCAGGAAGTAGGTCTGGGCATCTTTGAGGAACTGCTGCGCTTTGAGCGCATTCTCTGGATTGGGTGTTATCATTGTTTCACTGTTTGAATTGTTCTGCGTGGAGTTGCCGCACGCTGCAAGTACTATCGCAGCTGCTGCCGTGAGTAATAGTTTTCTGAACATCTTTCTGATTATTAGTTGTGTGTAAAGATAGTAAAAATGTGGAAAAGGGGACAGTCCCCTTTTCCACACTTTTCCACATTTTGCAACCCGGTTGCGCATGCATCGGCCTAAATTTGCTGCCAGAATAAGCAAAAGGAATGATTATGGCAGACAAAATCAAGAAATCGTACAAGTTCAGCAAGAAGTTTTATGACGATGCGCTCACGCAGAGCAAATGGTGGAGCAGGTTGTATTTCAGGCTGCTTTGGGGCGGCACCAACGACAACGAGATTGCGCGCAGGGTGCTTGATTGGATCCCAGATGTCTTTGACGGCAAACTGCTCGACGTGCCCGTGGGAACCGCTGTCTTTACGGCCGATAAATACAAACGCATGGCGCAGGCTCAAATTACTGGCCTTGATTACAGTACCGATATGCTGGAGCGGGCCCAGGAGCGGTTGAGCGAGGCCGGAATCAGCAACGTCAAGCTGATGCAGGGCGATGTGGGTGCCCTACCCTTTGATGACGGCACGTTTGATACGGTGCTCTGCATGAACGGCCTGCACGTGTTCCCCGACAAGAGCCGCGCGTATGCCGAGATAAGGCGCACCCTGAAGAAGGGCGGTGAATTGCTGGCATGCTTCTACATCGCCGGGCAGCTCAAGCGCGCCGACTGGCTGGCCCGCACCGTCATGGCGCGAATGGGATGGTTCACCCCACCCTTTGATACTGCCGATGACGTTCGCCGCCGTCTTGCTCCGTACTACGACATCCAGGAGTTCTTCACCGACGGCGCCATGCTCTACTTCCGCGCCAGAAAAAGATAAAAGGAGCCAAAGGGGACGGTTCTATTTGGCCCCAATTTCAAAACTGGGGCCAAATAGAACCGTCCCCTTTGGCTCCTTTGGCGGCGCAGGCTGATTCAGCAGCACCGAGGATGAAAAATATGTTGCTTAGGGCTACGAACCCCCAGATGTACCATTCCAGAACTATCCAGAGCATGAGGATTATGCCGCAGGCTATCACCATTTGATAGGCTCTGCGGTGGTTCTTAAAGAGCATTACCGCTGCCACTATCTGTGTGATGCCGTTCACGGCCAGGAGCACAAAGCCCGAGGGGATGAAATTGCGGAAAAAGATATCGGGCCAGGGCATTTTGGCACGGAGCAGTTCAAGCATGGGTTCTCCGCCCCAGCTTGCGCCGGTGGGATCCAGCCACATCATTACAGCTCCGGCTATTGCGCCTACTGCAATAAAGATTGTCAGTATTTTAAGTAAGGCTTTCATATCGGTATACAAAGGTAAGGGATGTCATCAATAAATGAGTATTTTTGCATGTGGAAAAGGAAAATGTGGAAAAGGGGACTGTCCCCTTTTCCACATTCCACATCACGTTAAACTATGAACGTACTTATCATAAACGGAAGCCCCCGCAAGAAGGGTCTGGTATCACAGATGCTGGATATAATGCGATGTGAGGCAGAGAATCGCGGTGACCGCGTGGAGACCGTGTTTACTAATGACCTCAACGTAAAGCCCTGCATAGGCTGTATGGTATGCCGCAGCAAGAACCAATGCGTGCTTGGCGAGGATGATTCACAGCGCGTGATAAAGTTTTTACAGGAGGCCGATGCCGTCATAATGGGCGCGCCGTGTTATTGGGGCAACATTCCGGGTCAGATGAAGCTGTTGTTTGACCGAATGGTATACGGCATGATGCGCGACACCCCACGTTTCCCGGAGCCGCTCCTAAAGGGCAAGAAATGCGTTCTGCTGAGCACCTGCACCACCCCATGGCCCTGGAACGTATGGTTCAAGCAGTCACGCGGTGCCATTCGCGCCATGCGTGAGATATGCCGATACGCGGGTTTCAAGATTGTCAAGACCATAGACCGCGGCGGTACTGTCATGCACCCGCAACTGACCGATAAAGACAAGGCCAGGTGCCGCAAAGCAATTTCGCTAATTAAATAAAACACAATAGATTATGGTAAAGCACATTATTCTCTGGACTTTGAATCCGGAGTTATCGGAAGTAGAGAAAAAGGCCGTAAAGGCTGGTATTAAGGAGGGTCTTGAGGGCCTGGTTGGAAAAGTCCCCGGACTGATTGACGTCAAGGTTCAGATTGACGGCCGTCTGGATTCATCAAACGCCGATGTCATGCTGGACAGCACCCTGGAGAGCTATGACGCCCTCAAAGCATACGCCAAGCATCCCGCTCACGTTGCTGTAGCCGATACAAAAGTCCGCCCCTACACCGTCCAGCGCAGCTGCCTGGATTTTGAAATGTGAAAAAGGGGACTGTCCCCAATTCCACATGTGGAAAAGGGGACTGTCCCCTTTTCCACTTAAAAAACGTTAACGGGTACGTGCGCGCGGAGTAAAAAGGTGTCAATTCTGTAAATTTGTGGTTCTAATTAGAAACCACTTCAATTCAACATGAATAAGACAACCAAACGTGTGCTTATTGCCGTGATCGTGATAGGCCTTGCCGTATGGGGCATTATCAGTTTCAAACCAAAGAAAAACAGTGACATTCCTGCAGGACCCATGCCCGGAGCAATGGGTGGACCGGCAGCGGCACTGGGTCGTGGCGGCCAAACCTTACTGGTACGCTACGCAATCATGCAGCCCACAGAACTTGTGGACGGAATCAACATCAGCGGCAGCCTCATCCCAAATGAGGAGGTGAACCTCTCTTTCGAGACATCGGGCAAGATTACCGATATTTTCTTTGAGGAGGGCAGTAAAGTAAAGAAGGGTCAGGTGCTGGCCAAGATCAACGACGCTCCCCTGCAGGCCCAGCTCAAGAAGCTTGAGGCCCAGTATCAGTCAACAGAGGACCGTCTGGCCCGCCAGAAAGCGCTCTACGAGAAGGAGGCCGTAAGTAAGGAGGCATACCAGGAGGCCGAGGCAAACTTCAACAAACTCCAGGCCGATATAGAAGAGTGCCGCGCCAAGCTGGACCAGACCGAGCTCAAGGCTCCGTTTGACGGAATCATCGGTCTGCGTCAGGTGAGCGTAGGTGCTTATGCATCACCCAGCATAAACGTAGCCACACTTACCAACACAGAGAAACTCAAGGTTGAGTTTGCAATCCCTGAGCGTTACGCCGGCGTGCTGCAGAACGGCGCCAAGCTGACTTTCACCGTTGAGGGCATTGATGAGGTGTTCCCCGCACAGGTCTACGCCACCAACTCAAAGGTTGACCAGGGCACCCGCACCTATCTGGTTCGTGCCATCTACAACAACGCAGACGGCAAGCTGGTTCCCGGCCGATACGTAAGCGTCAACCTGAACACACGCACATTCGATAACGCCCTGGCCGTTCCCAGTGAGGCCATCATATCCGAGATGGGTATTGACAAGGTGTTCCTCTACAAGGCCGGCAAGGCCATGCCGCAGGAGATCACCAAGGGTCTGCGTACCGACGCGATGGTACAGGTGCTGAGCGGTCTGAATGTAGGCGACACCGTAATTACCAGCGGCACCATGCAGCTGCGTACCGGAATGAGGGTTGAACTCAAATAATCCCAGGCCCGATGAACATCTCTGAACTTAGTATCAGGCGCCCGGTACTTGCAACAGTGCTGGTGCTCATAATAATACTGTTCGGTATCGTAGGTTACACCAGCCTTGGTGTGCGCGAGTATCCGTCAGTAGATAACCCCATCATATCGGTATCGGCCTCCTACCCCGGAGCCAACGCCGAGGTTATAGAAAACCAGATTACCGAGCCGCTGGAGCAGCAGATCAACGGTATCCCCGGTATCCGCTCGCTCTCATCGGTCAGCCAGTACGGAAGCAGCCGCATCACCGTAGAGTTTGAGCTGTCGGTAGACCTTGAGACCGCCGCCAACGACGTGCGTGACAAGGTATCGCGCGCCCAGCGAATGCTGCCCCGTGACTGCGATCCCCCCACCGTATCCAAGGCCGATGCCGACGCAATGCCAATCCTCATGGTTGCCCTCCACTCCGATAAGCGCTCCCTGCTGGAGCTCAGTGAGCTGGCCGACCTTGTGGTTAAGGAGCAGCTCCAGACCATCCAGGACGTAAGTTCCGTAATGATCTGGGGTGAGAAACGTTACTGCATGCGCCTGTGGCTGGATCCCGTCAAGATGTCCGGCTACGGCATCACCCCCATGGACGTAAAGAACGCCCTTGACAAGGAGAACGTGGAGCTGCCGTCAGGTACCATTGAGGGTAACACAACCGAGCTTGAGATCCGTACCCTTGGCCAGATGCACACCACCGAGGAGTTCAACAACCTGGTCATAAAGCATGACGGCACCAAGGTTATCCGATTCAGTGACGTAGGCCAGGCCGAGCTGAGCCCGCGTGACATAAAGAGTTACATGAAGATGAACGGCATCCCCATGGTGGGCGTAGCAGTTACCCCCCAGCCCGGTGCCAACCACATCAACATAGCCAATGCAGTCTATGACCGCATGAAACTGATGGAGAAGGACCTGCCTGAGGACGTGGGTTACGAGTATGGTTTTGATAACACCAGATTCATCCGTGCCAGTATCAATGAGGTTAAGGACACCCTGTATGAGGCATTCGTGCTGGTTATATTCATCATATTCCTGTTCCTGCGTGACTGGCGTGTAACCCTTATTCCCTGCCTTGTAATCCCGGTATCAATCGTGGGTTCATTCTTTGTGATGTACCTGCTGGGATTCAGTATCAACGTGCTCTCCATGCTTGCGGTGGTGCTGTCGGTAGGACTTGTGGTGGATGACGCCATCGTTATGACCGAGAACATCTACAACCGCATTGAGAAAGGCATGACTCCGCTGCAGGCCGGTATTGACGGCTCGCGTGAGATCCTGTTTGCCATCATATCGACATCAATCACGCTGCTCTGCGTATTCGTGCCTATCGTATTCATGCAGGGCCAGACAGGCCGTCTGTTCCGTGAGTTTGCGTTCGTGATTGCAGGTGCCGTTGTAATTTCAACCTTTGCGGCTCTCACCTTCACCCCCATGCTCTCCACCAAGATCCTGGTTAAGCGTGAAAAGAAAAACGCCTTCTACGCATGGTCCGAGCCCTTCTTTGAAGGCATGAATAAGTACTACAGCAAGAGTCTTGAGTTTATCCTGCGCAACCGATGGATTACCGTTGCCACCATGGTTCTGGCACTTGGATTCGCCGCCTGGATGTGGACCAAGACCCCGTCCGAGATGGCTCCTATGGAGGACCGATCACAGGTAACCGTCCGCACCCAGGGCCCCGAGGGCGTAACCTACGAGTACATGCGTGACTACACCGAGCGCATAAATGACGTGGTAGATTCACTTATGCCCGATGCCAAATTCGTGACCGCACGAGTATCATCGGGAGGAGGAAACATTCAGATTACCCTTAAGGACATAAATGAGCGCAGCTACTCACAGATGGAGGTGTTCGAGAAACTGAGCGCCGCCGTACGCCGTGAGAACGATGCCCGCGCGTTCGTTCAGCAGCAGTCATCATTTGCAGGCGGACGTGGAGGTATGCCGGTACGTTATGTACTGCAGGCCACCAACATTGAGAAGCTGCAGGATGTGCTGCCTACATTCCTGGCACGTGTAAATGAGAACCCCGCCTTCCAGATGGCCGATGCCGACCTTAAGTTCTCCAAGCCTGAGGTCCGCATATCAATCAACCGTGAGAAGGCCAACCTGCTGGGCGTAAGCACCCGTGACATAGCACAGACCCTGCAGTGGGGCTTGAGCGGACAGCGAATGGGTTACCTGTACATGAACGGAAAGCAGTATGATATAATTGGTGAGATCAACCGCCAGCAGCGTAATACCACACAGGCCCTCAAGTCCATCTACATGCGTAGCGGTAGCGGCAGCATGATACAGATGGAGAACCTTGTAGACCTTAAGGAGGATATTGCACCACCCCGTCTGTACCGTTACAACCGATTTGTATCGGCCACCGTATCGGCCGGTCTGGGTAAGGGTTATACCCTGGGACAGGCTCTGGATGAGATGGACAAGATTGCCAAGGAGACTCTTGATGACACCTTCCGCACCGCACTTACCGGTGAGTCCAAGGATTTCCGCGAGAGCTCCAACAGCCTGCTGTTCGCGTTCGGTCTGGCACTGCTGCTTATCTACCTGATTCTGGCGGCCCAGTTTGAGAGCTTCAAGGATCCGCTCATCGTTATGATTACCGTGCCTCTGGCCGTGTTTGGAGCGCTTGTGTTCCTGCGCGCCGGCGGACAGACCATGAACATATTCAGTGAGATAGGTATCATCATGCTTATCGGCCTTGTGGCTAAGAACGGTATCCTGATCGTGGAGTTTGCCAACCAGAAACAGGAGGCCGGAATTGACAAGTTCATAGCTATCCGTGATGCATCAATACAGCGTCTGCGTCCTATCCTCATGACCAGTACATCGACCATGCTGGGTCTGCTGCCGCTTATGTTCGCACACGGTGAGGGCAGCGCCGGACGTGTGGCCATGGGTACAGCCGTTGTAGGCGGTATGCTCATATCCACATTCTTTACCATGTATATTGTTCCGGCCATATACAGCTACATTTCTACTGACCGTAAAACCCGCAAGAAAAAGGAATGAAACTACATAGAATAACACTGGCTATTGCAGCCCTGACCGTAAGTCTGGCATCACAGGCCCAGATCATGACACTCAAGGAGTGCCTTGAGAACGGTATCAGCGAGAGTTACCAGATAAAACTGGTCAATATCTCTGAGGAGAAGGCTGCCAACAATGATTCATGGCTTTATGCCGGAGGTTTACCTACCGTAAGCGCCACCGGCAGTTACTCCGGATCACTTTCCAGCAATGATGCAACCGTTGCGGCCAGTGGCGCCACCGTCTCCAACCGCGATGTGCTGGACCACACTCTCAGCGCCCAGATCCGTGCCGATTGGACCGTGTTTGACGGATTCAGCATACAGGCCACTCGCAGCCGTCTGGATGAGCTCCACAACCAGAGCACCATACAGACCCGCATCACCATTGAGGATTACATAGCAAGCCTTACCACTGAGTATTACAACCTGGTAAAGCAGACCATCCACCTCAAGAACCTGGAGTATGCCACATCACTCTCACGTGAGCGTCTGCGCATAACCAGCGAGCGTTATGACATGGGTGGAAACTCACGTCTGGACTACCAGCAGGCCCAGGTTTACTTTAACGCAGACAGCGCCAAGAGCCTTAAGCAGCATGAGTCGCTGGCATCGGCCAACATCCGCATAAACCGCCTCATGTCAAACCAGGACCTGCGTGCCGAGCATGTTGCGGCCGATACATCCATCACCCTGCTTACCGGACTTGATTACGAGTCTCTCTATGAGGATATGATGAAAGCCAATGCGTCACTGCTGCGTGCCGAGAGCAACCGCACGCTGGCACAGCTGGACCGCCGTACCGTTCAGGCCCGCAACTACCCGTATCTTAAGGTTAACGCATCATACGGCCTGTCACATAACATCTATGGCAACAACACCTACTCTGACCGTACCAATTGGGGACCGTCATTCGGCGCAACCGTGGGCATAAACCTGGTTACAGGCAAGCAGCGTGTACAGGAGCGTAACGCCCGTCTGGATGAACTTACGGCCGATATCACCGTAGAGCAGCTGGAGCTTCAGCTCCGCGCCAACCTGGATGATTTCTGGCAGGCTTACCAAAACAACCTGATGCTGCTGGAGCTGCAGGAGCAGAACCTCAAAGCCGCTCAGGAGACAATGGAGATAGCTCAGGAGCGTTACCTGCTGGGTAACCTCTCCGGTCTTGAGATGCGTGAGGCCCAGAAATCCCTCCTCGACGCCGAAGAGAGCCTCCTCCAAGCCCAGTACGACACCAAAGTCTGCGAGATCTCCCTCCTCCAGATCAGCGGCCGAATCACCCAGTACCTGGAATAATACCACCGCTGTTTCCCCGTGCGTGATTCTGGTACGCACAAGGCTTCCCATTGTACACACTAGCACGGTTTCCAGTTGCAGTTCAGTAAAACTAAGGCCTCGCAAGCAAAGCTAGCGAGGTCTTAGTTTTACCCGGCCTGGAAGGCCGGCAGAGTGGAGCGGGATTATATCCCGCGGAACGGGTTTGGGGCGCCGCCGCCCCAAACTAAAAAAAGGTTGTTTCTAATACGCAGATAGGTTTCCAGTTAGCGACTTTTTAGGCCCTGAAAGGGCTATAAAAGTCAAAAACGCCCGAGCGCCAAAGGCGCGAGTAAAAAAAACGTTTTCACCTGCGTGAACAAAAAAATAGGGCGCCAAAAGGCGCCCTACCTAAAGCAATAAAGATCTGCTTACTTTGCAGCTGCGAGAGAAGCCTTTCTAAACTCCTTCATCAACTTCTCGAGCTCCAGAGAAGCCTTACGAGCACGTGTGCCGGCAGCCTTGTTACCCTTCTCGATCTGTGAATTTGCGTCCTTAGCAAATGCTGCATAAAGCTCAGCAGCCTCTTTCAAAATTTTCTCCATAGTTGTTTGTTATTGAAATGATTATGATAAAATAAAATTCATACTGACGCAAAAATAATACTAAATCCGTTTGTTGCAAAGATTACGCCCGCTTTTTTTAAAAAAAATGTCAAAAATTTCTATACAATGGGTAAAATGGTATAAAATCGGCCCTGTAGAGCCCTTAAACAACACTTGCGTGTTAATTCAGAACATGTATGGGAATAATACATTGCCCCCCTATCCAATCTGCGCAAAAATGACTACTTTTGTGGAGTATATAAAATAAGGTATCTTATGAGAAAGATTTTACTGACAATAGCCGCACTTTTGGTTACCGTACTTAGTTTTGCTAAGGTTGCTGATGAGCTGAATCCCAAATACGGCAAGGGTGCTGTACCCCAGGATGAGAACGGAACCGTATATTTTACCCAAACCGCCGATATCCCCCAGGGCGTATCAGAAGACCAGTGCTACGCAATCCTGCTCAACTGGGCCAAGGGACGTTTCGCTCAGCCTTACGCACAGTCCGGACGTATCCTGAATGAGGATGCCGATGCCAAGCGCTTCATATTCCACGTTGACCAGAAGATAGTATTCAAAAGCTCCGCATTCTCTGTCGATGAATCCAGAATCACATACAACTTCTCAGCAACGATAAAGGATGGCAAGTACACCTTGAAGATGACAGACATCAAGTACCGTTATGAGGAGGGTCGTGAGGGCTCAAAGACATTCCCCGCCGAGGACTGGATTACCGATAAGGAAGCTTACAACAAGAAAGGCTCCAAGTTCCTTAAGAGTACCGGTAAGTTCCGTGTAAAGACAATAGACCTTAAGGACATCCTGTTCATGACTGCGGCCGATGCCGTTTCAGCAAACAACTGATCCGTATGGCCGCCAGCAAGGAACTGTACAATATACTGGGAGTTGACAGTGCTGCGACCGACGCAGAGATACGCAGTGCATACGAGCGCCTTATTGCCGCCAACCCGGAGGGCACGCCCCAATATGAGAGCATAGTAAGGGCTTACACCATCCTGTCCGATATGGACAGCCGTGCCGCATATGACATTACCGGTAAGGTAAAGAACGCCCCCAAGCGCAGACGCAGCACAGCCGGCAACGGTATTGACAAGGCCCGATACACGCTTAACACCCTGTTCCTGGCCGGTGCAGCCGTAACCACAATCCTATTTGTGCTCCAGCTAAGCGGAACCCTTACAACCATGCCGTTCTACTGGGCATGCGGAGCGTCACTGCTCATAAAGATTGCAGAATACATACTCAGACTTATCCCCTGACATGTCCATAAAGATACAGCTTAGAACCGTTATCGCGATGGCAGCCATGCTGGCAGGATTTGCCGCACATGGCAGCGCACAGAGTACCCTGTCACAGAATCAGGACGGGTTCAACGGTGAGACCATGGACGGATACATGAACATGGACCCCGACAAGGACTCGACCGTGGTTGAGCGTACCGTATCAAAAGAGTATCACCAGTGGACAATCAACACCAATACGGGGCTGCCCGATTCAATTGACCCCGATACCATTCACCACTCATTCCATAACGTACACCTTACTGAGGGTATGTTTGGCACCTACAGCCATCTGGGCAATATGGGTTCTCCCCGTCTGTCCAGGCTCTGGTTTGAGCGTGAGGATCCTGAGGACTTTATCTTTGACGCACCCTATGACTTCTGGGTAAAGAGCCCGGACCAGTTCCGATTTACCGATACCAAATCACCCCATGTAAGCATTGACTACTACAAGGGCGGTAACAAACGTACCGGTGAGGAGCATATCAAGGGCTATTTTGCAGCAAATTTCAACAAGAGGGTAGGCATAGGATTCGATCTGGATTACCAGCTGGGCCGCGGCCGATATGAGAACCAGGCCACCTCAATGTTCGATGCACGCCTCTACACCTATTACCGCGGTGACCTGTACCACATCTACGCCACAGTAAACCGTGACAACATGAAGATCACCGAGAACGGAGGCGTTCATGATCCCATTTACATAACCTACCCCGAGGAGAAAGAGGAGGGCAAGAAGAGTTATGCCCCCGAGGATATCCCGTTCCGTCTCTATGAGAACTGGAACAACATCAAGCACTCACAGGCTCTGGTAAACCAGGAGCTCACCATAAAGACCACCACATACCGCACGGACAGCATAGGCGATACCGTCTACACGTTTGCCCGTGAGATTGAGTATGGAAAGCTGGCCCACACCTTTGAGATAGGTGAGCTGCGCCGCAGGTATATATTCCATAGGATCCCTGACGGTTACTACGCCCACACCTACCTTAACAATGACTCGGTAGACAAGATGAAAAACTTCTACGTAAACAACACCTTGTCACTGTCACTGCTTGAGGGCTCCACCAGATGGGCTCTGGCCGGTCTTTCCGGTTTTGCCCGATATGAGTACAACAGCTTTTCCATGCCCGATACCCTGGGCAGCAGGAACAACGAGTACATGCACCGATACACTGAGGGCAATTTCTCAGTAGGTGCCACACTTGCCAAAGAACAGGGCGATAACCTCACCTTCGGAGCAGAATTTGAGACCGTACTGCTGGGTGAGAACATAGGTGATTTCAGTCTTGACGGTGAGATGGAACTGAGTTACCCCGTAATGGGTCACGATGCCAGCATCGGTGCGTATGCCCATATATCGGCCACTGAGGTCCCGTTCTTCATGGCCCAGCAGCACTCCACCTTTGCCTGGTGGGACGGAGAATTTGACAAGGTGTTCCGCACCCGATTTGGAGGCTCACTTGAGATAGAGAAGACAGGTACCCGGCTGCAGCTGGATGTTGAGAACATAGCCAACTACGTATACCTTAAGAATGATGGCGGCACATATGTCACTCAGGACCAATATGCCATAACGCAGCCCACCTACTCCATCACTGCAGCACAGCACAGCGGTTCAATCCAGATACTGAGCGCCACGTTGCAGCAGAATTTCAAGGCAGGTCCGCTGCACTGGGACAACCACATAACCTACCAGCTATCGGGCAACAAGGATATCATACCTCTGCCTACCCTGAACCTGTTTACCGATCTCTATTTCAAGTTCGTATACTACAAGAGACTGCATATGGAGGTGGGTGCCAACGCGCTGTTCTTTACCCGATACAACGCACCCGGCTACTGCCCCGCTGTAGGCATGTACCATCTGCAGAGTGACAGCTACACCCAGAAGGTGGGTGGTTATCCGCTCATGACTGCCTATGTGAACTGCTACCTGCGCGGAGTTAGGTTCTACATCATGTACTACCATGCCAATGACGGTCGTATGGGCAACCGTGACTCATTCATCGTTCCCGGTTATCCGGCCAATCCAAGCATGGTCAAGTTCGGTCTTAGCTGGACGTTCTACGATTAAGTCAATACAATCCTTTTTCAATATACTATGATCAGATGGGGTTTTATAGGATGTGGCGCAGTCACTGAAAAGAAAAGCGGCCCCGCATTCGCCAAGGCTGAGGGCTCTGCCATCGAGGCCGTAATGAGCCGTGACAAGGCAAAAGCCCGCTCATACGCCGAGCGGCACAACATTAAGAAATGGTACACCGATCCCATGGACATTATCAATGACCCCAAGGTCGATGCCATATACATAGCCACCCCGCCCTCATCGCACGCCACCTACGCTGTCATGGCCATGAAAGCCGGCAAGCCCGTCTATATTGAGAAGCCCATGGCGCACAGCTATGATGAGTGCATGCGCATAAACCGCGTGTCACGCGAGACCGGAGTGCCCTGCTTTGTTGCCTATTACCGCCGTTATCTGCCCTATTTCCTCAAGGTTAAGGAACTCATACCCCAGATAGGCAAGCTCATCAACGTGCAGATACGTTTTGCCCAGCCCCCCAAGGAGCTGGACTATAACAGCACCAACCTACCCTGGCGCGTCATCCCGGATATATCGGGCGGCGGATATTTCTATGACCTGGCTCCCCACCAGATTGATATGGTACAGGAGCTGTGCGGCTGCATCATCGACGCATACGGACTGTGCAGCAACCGCGGCGGTCTGTATCAGGCCGAGGATACTGTAAGCGCCTGTTTCAAGTTTGAGAACGGACTGGTAGGCTCCGGTTCCTGGTGTTTTGTGGCCGATGAATCCGCCAAGGAGGACCGCATTGAGCTGATAGGTGACCAGGGAATGATCTGTTTCTCAATATTCACATTCCAGCCCATAGCGCTGCATGACAAGGACGGACGTCATGAGTTTGACATTCCCAATCCTGAGCATGTGCAGTTCCCGCTGGTGCAGGCTGTAGTGGATCATCTTAACGGCAAGTCCACATGCACCTGTGACGGTATAAGCGCCACCCCCACCAACTGGGTGATGGACCGCATACTGGGCAAATTCTAAAGAATCAGACGGATAAAAAAAGACTCCGGCCGGTCACCAAGACCAGCCGGAGCCAACCTAATTATCTCAAAGTCAGAAGTTCCATCCTACTGTAAACAGAACCTTATCTGTATTGTAATTGTAATTGACATCAATATTTGTAGCTCCCGGCTCATTGGTGTTGAAAACACTGTTTCTTACGCCGTGAACATAAGCCAGGTCAAAGTAGAACTGGGTACCGTCACGGTCAGGCTCTGAGCAGTAACCCAGACCGCAGGTGTAGTACTTGGTCTTGCCCGGACGGTCATTCTGCCAATCCATACGGTACTTATTGTTGAACTCTGAGTCTGAAAGGTTTACGTATGCATTGTCCTTGAACATTGACTCGGTCAGGCTGTAACCGCCACGCAGTGCCAGGTTACCTATATTCTGCTCAATACCAATCTTGAATGTTGAGAAATCCTGGTAATCATTTGAACCCTGATACAGCATCTTGGTGTTGTTTACAGAGAGTGATGAACGCTGTGTAAAGTTCTTCTCAAACTCAGCACCTATTGCGGTATGACCGAATGTAAGACCTGCGCTCAGGTTCAGTTTCCAAGGTGAGGTGAACTTATAGTCGGTATTGGGTGTGGGTGAGTAAGGCTCACCGCTCTCTGCTGTTCCCTCATAGGCATAGAGATAATCCTGATACTCAATATTCTGCTTAAAGTATGTGGGAGTCTTGACCGATGCACCAAGTCTCAGGGCCGGCAGCGGACGTACGATTATGCCGAATGCCATGTTCAGACCGGAACCCTTGGCCGAGTTCATCTTATCAACCATGGTATACTCATATCTGTCACCGCCATAGCCTTCCCACAGATAGCCGGCATCCTCATAGGCTACCTCATCCTCTGACGGATAGTAATCATAGAAGCTGCTCTCTGACCATGTATCGGTTGATAATATACCCAGAGTCCATCCCAGGTAGAGCACATCGGACAGGTTGCATGAGAGGTTGAAATCAAATGCGTTTATCTTGTTGCGCTGGTACTCGGTGTACTGACGGTATACCACATACTCACGGGTAGGATCAGTATTATCGGGCTCAAAGAACTTGTCCAGATAATCTGTCGTACGGTCCATATTCTGCAGTTTGTGGTATGAGAACCCAAAGTTCATATACCTGTCACCGCCGTCATAACCGGAGAACACCACGGATATATTATCCAGTGCCATGTGTATGTCAGACTTGATGTTGCCGGAGTAGTAATAGATACCGTTTGTCAAGCCCTTGTTGGCCGCTGTGTACAGCGGGTCCGTATTGGTGGCTGTGCCAAAGAATGAAACTGACGCGTTAAGGTCACTGGTGCGGTAGGTACCAATACCTGCCGGGTTATGTCCGATAACCGACGGGTCACTGCCCAGAGCGCTCATTGCGCCGGCCATACCCATGTAACGTGCGGTACCGTTAAGTTCCTCCTCATATAGTTTTGCTGCATCGAATGAGGTCTGTGCTCCTACTGACAAGGTTGCCGTCAAGGCTGCTACACTCATCAACAACTTACTGGTTTTCATATGCTTAATTATTAAATTATTCAATAATAGGATATACTGTTCACTAACTGTCAATTCCCTGAACGGTACGGGTTACCTTCTGCTTGAAGGGCTGGCCGATCTTGACGGGCCTGAGCTGCTGCCACTGCTGCGGCTGGATCCTGAGCTGCTGCTACTGCTTACGCTGCGGCTGGGACCGGAGCTGCTACCGCTGCTTATGCTGCTGCGTGCTGAGCTGCTGGAACTGCTGCTTGAGCTGCGTACAGAGCTGCTGCTGGAGCTGCTTGAGCTACGTGATGTGCTGCTTGAACTGCTGCTCACACTACGTGATGTGCTGTTTGAGCTGCTGCTTACGCTACGTGATGAGTTGCTGCTGGAGCTGCTCACGGTACGTGACGGGCCGCTGGTAGAGCTGCTTACGCTGCGTGAAGTTGAGCTGTTACTGTTGTTGGTGCTTACGCTACGCTGTGTGCCGGTAGTGCTGCGCTGTGTGCTGGCAGAACTGCTTGACTGAGCGGAGCCTGTATTGCTACGTGATACCACACGTGTGCCGTTGCTTGTTGCAGTGCGGCTGGGACCGCTGGTACTGCTGGGACGGTCATATGTAGAACCTGATGACTGAGTGCTCCTGGATGTAGCTGAACTGCTGCTTACGCTGCGAGATGCGCTTGAACGGCTCTCAGTTGCAGGTGTAACGGTTCTGACTGCGGTGTTGTTGGTTGACCTTGATGCTACTCGTGCAGGTCCGCTTGCAGTCGAGCTGTTGCGTGACTGTACTCTATCTGCGTCACGACCGGGATTGTCAGTTGATGCTCTGGCAACTGTCCTGGATGCTGAGCTGCCGCTGCCACCTCCGTTTACGCTTCCGCTGCGGTTAACCACACGGCTGGGGCCTGATGTGACAGATGCAAAACGGTCCGATGAGCGGCTCAGGTCCCTGTCCCATCCACCGCCGTTGATCCTGCGGTTAGGTACATAGGACGATGACCTGTTATCAATGATATAGGTAGGTCCTGAGTAATAGTATACCGGTCTGTGATAGTATGATGCCCTGTAATGGAAGGGATCATAATACCATGAGTCATAATACCAGGGATCATAGTACCAGGTATCATAGAACCAGGGATCATAATAATAGGTGTGTGAGTAGTACCAGTAACTGTCATCAAAGTAATTGTCCCAGAATACTATATCCCAAAGGATATCGTCAACAATACTGTAATAGGGACGTGCGTGATGACGGAAACGGTACAGACGGCGGGTCAGGTAGAAATCATCAACGGCGTCGCTGTAACCCTCGGCGTATGATGAACGGCCCTCATTCTCATCCTCATCAGATACATAAATGGTGTCATGTATGTAAACTGTGGGTACATCATCCAATATCGATCCGTCCTCATACTGTATCTGACTTGTTCCGTATGTATATCGGCGGTTATACTCATCGGGATCACGGTCTACTATTATTTGGGGAGTAGTGGTGATGACGGGAGCAGCCTGAGCCGGTACGGTCTGGGCCTGTACAGTCTGTGACTGGATGGTCTGTGACTGGATGGTCTGTGACGGTACTGTCTGAGCGGGTACCGTACTGGAGGGTGTCCTTGTTATGACCGATGTTTCAGTTCCGGAAGACTGCTTTGACTTGTTCCTACCGGTTGAGTACAGGTCATTCCTCTGTGCACCGGCTGTCATTGTGACTGCCATGAGTGCTATAAATAATACTGACTTTTTCATAACCGTTCCGTTTTGGGGTTTGTTTCCAATGCAAAAATAATCAGGTAATAGTACCCGCATCACGGAAAATCCCTAATCAATCAGGGGAAAATCCCTATTATTTCAAACGCAGGGAATTGAAATCGGACTCGGAGCCACGGAATACGTTGAAATCAGTGTATTCTTTGATTCCCTCCACTCTGGCATGGTCTGTGAATTGCCAGAAAGTCCACGGCTTGTCAGTCTCGGGGCGAACCACGTAGTAATGGGCCACCCAGAAAGGATAGCTGTCAAAGGCCTGATTATTAAGGTGTCTTTTACGGAACTTGGTTGAGGCATAGATTATGGGCTTGACTCCGTAATGGGTCTCAAGCGCCTTGAGGAACACCAGCAGCTCACGTTGCAGGTCTCCTGATGAGCGGCCGGAACGCTCCACATCTACCACCGGAGCCAGGTCACCCTTCTGCAGTTTTACGGTGTTTATAAAGTGTTCGGCCTGTTTCTGAGGCGATACGCCGGGATCATAGAAATGGTATACTCCGCATACAAAACCCACGGTACGGGCCTCGCGGATATTATCGGTATACTCAGGGTCGGTAAATGTGCTGCCCTCGGTCGCCTTCATTATCACGAACCGTATGGGGAACTCATTCACGGCCGATGCCAGTGCCGCATCACGCCAGTTAATCTGCCCCTGATGATGGGATACGTCTATTCCGTAACAGAGGAATCCCGATGGCAGACATACGCCGTACTCCCTGGTACCGCGGCACGGACGCAGACGGTAAAAGTATGGACGCAGGAAAAGATAATATGCACCTACTGACACAAGACCTATAAGCAGCCATGTCATGACCCAGTGCATCCAATCGGGTATGTAATAGTCTTTTACGGGCTGGACTTTCTGGCGTCCGGTGGTGCTTTTGGCTGCTGGCCGGGATGTAGTCTTGCGTTTTACTGTGTTTTTACGTGGTTTCTTCTTGCCGCCAAATAAAAACAAAAAGAAGGATTTCCGTTCTTTCTTATGAACGGAAGCCCTTCTTTTCCTATTTGTGCCTTTATTGGCAGGCATATTCGATTTTTACTTGTGCTCCAGCTGGAGAGTCTTGGTAGGCTGGTCGCAAACCTCGGTGGGACCAAAGTACTGGATAGGACCGGGGTAAACGAAGCAGGTCTCACGAGCCCACTCTGCGCGATGCTTAACGAACTCCTTGAAGGGAGCACCGTCCAGCTCAACCAGAGCCTTGCGGATAACGGGCTTCATCTCACCGTTACGCTTCTCCATGTTCATCATCATGGTGATAGGTATACCACCTGCAATCCACTGATCGGCAGGAGCAACGGTGTTCTTGATTGATGACATGTAACCGGTCTTGCCGGCAGCGATCAGCATTGATGCGTTGTAACCAAGGCTGTAGCAGTAGTCAGCGTCAAAGTTTGACGGAGCTGCGCAACGGCCCTCGT
The DNA here is from genome assembly GCA_045220475.1 of Bacteroidaceae bacterium. Lineage (GTDB taxonomy): Bacteria > Bacteroidota > Bacteroidia > Bacteroidales > Bacteroidaceae > Colenecus. The sequence continues at coordinate 3,274 of JBGUVW010000057.1, read as the reverse complement.
AACCGCAGAAGTGATGCTGTGTAGCATACTTGCCAAGATACTTGCCTTCCTTCTTCCACTCAGCCAGCTTAACGCCAACCATATCGGCCAGCAGCTGCTCGGTCTCAATCAGAGATACCTGTACGTTTCCGTGCGGGTCGCGCTCCAGGGCAAGCTGACGGCTTACGCTCTCGGGCAGGCTCTGGAATATAGCAGCGTTCTCCTTAGAGAGCTTGCTAACGATGTACTGGATCTTCTTATCGGCCTGGATCATGTCGAACTCAGCCTGGTTTGCAGCCAGAACGTCATTCAGCTCGGCGATAAGCTTCTTGATAGCGGGGATGAACTCGATCAGGCCCTCGGGAACCAGAACGGTACCGAAGTTGAGGCCGCGTGCAGCACGGTCAGCAACAACCTGAGCGATATATGTTACTATGTCATCGAGAGTCTGGTTCTTAGCCTCAACCTCCTCACCGATAAGGGTTACGTTAGGCTGGGTCTGCAGAGCGCACTCCAGAGTTACGTGGCTGGCTGAACGGCCCATCAGCTTGATGAAGTGCCAGTACTTACGTGCAGAGTTGCAGTCACGCTCAATGTTACCGATGATCTCTGAGTAAACCTTGGTAGCGGTATCAAAACCGAATGAGGTCTCAATCTCGGTGTTCTTAAGGTCACCGTCAATGGTCTTGGGGCAGCCGATTACCTGAACGCCGGCACCGATAGCCTTGTAGTACTCGGCCAGAACGCATGCGTTGGTATTTGAGTCATCACCACCTATAATTACAAGAGCCTTGATGTCAAGAGCCTTGAGGATTTCCAGACCCTTGTCAAACTGGTCCTTCTTCTCCAGCTTGGTACGGCCTGAACCGATGATATCAAAGCCACCGGTGTTGCGGTACTCGTCAATGATATCGGCAGTGAGCTCCATGTAGTTGTGGTCAACCAGACCGCCGGGGCCCAGGATGAAACCGTACAGCTTGTTGGCGGGGTTGAGCTTCTTGAGACCGTCAAACAGACCGGCAATAACGTTGTGTCCGCCGGGAGCCTGACCACCTGACAGGATAACACCTGCGTTCAGGGTCTTCTTGGCAACTGAACCCTCTGTAGGCTCAAACTTAAGGTAGGGCATGCCGTAGGTGTTGGGGAAGAGCTTCTTTACCTCCTCCTGATCGGCAACTGACTGTGTGGGAGCACCCTCAACAGCCTTCAAAGCACCGCGCAGAGCCTTGGGAAGTTTGGGCTGGTAAGCGGCGCGTGCAATCTGTAATGCGCTTTTTGTACTCATTTGAATAGTATAATTGTTTAAATACCTCTTCTAAATAGTAAGGGTGCGCAAATTTCGTCAAAATTGCGCACCCTTGCAAATATTTGCGGTTTAATAAAAATCAAAAGCGGTATATGATGGAGGCGTTCCAATCACCCGGCAGACCTACACCCCAGAACCACTCCCATACATTGTCGTCCTCCGAGAACTTCCAGTCAGACTTGCCGAAAACGTTCAAATCAAAGCCCCAGTGAGAGTTTTTCCCGAACCATCCCTGGTAACCCAGACCAAAGCCGCAGCCTATAGCCATAAAGGTCTCACCCTGTCTAACGCCGGCTTTGCGCCACTTGTCATCCAGATACTCCTGGTATCGGGCATCGGTCTTTTTCTGATCGGACGTAAGACCGCTTATGTACTCCTTGTCAAGAGTGGTCACAAAGATGTCAAACATCTCACGGAACAGGCCCACGTCAACTCTTGCCACACCATAAAAACCACGGTCGGGCTTACGTCCAAAATAGTATCGGCCCTCTGGACAAAGCATAACGCCCACGTATTTGCGGTCCCATTCTATATCATATGTCTTACCGTCTATGCCCACCTCTGCATACCAATCCAGCGGATGGTCCTTTGACTGCCAGTTCACGTTTCTGGTTTTTCCGTCTATCCTGGCAGTAGCGGGCTGGTCCTCCTTGTCAAATACAGCCACAGCACTGGAGCGGTTCACAAAATGCACCTGCGCCGATACACCGTATGAGAAACGGGTGTTTGTATAATGCTCCCAGACTATCTGGGGAGACATGTAGGCAACCGATACAAGATCAACCTTGAAGCTATTGTTGTATTTGTCATAACCTTCTGTAAGAAGCGGCTTTATAGCCATCATAGACTGGCTCATGCAGAGCAGTGTAGCTATGAATAAAAGTGTCTTTTTCATATCGTATTTGTTATTGTTGCTACGAAGATATGTAAAAAAATGTTATATTTAGCCTTCGGCTGAATAAAACTTCGCCTCGGAATAATAAAGGAAACCTTTATTTTTCTCTCGGCTTGTATTATATTTGCACGTTTTTACAAATTAACTGAGTTTTTCAGGACTATGCATTATTGTTTTATCATCAACAACGAACCCGGAAAAGCAGGCAACGCTGATATCATCCGTGCCGACATAGAGAAACTTCCGGAAAAGATTGATTTTGAAATTTATCTTACAACCGCCCAGAAAACGGCCATTGATCATGTCCGCGAATACTGTCAGGCAAACCCTGAGAAGGAGACCTGCTTTGTAGCTTGCGGCGGTGACGGAACCATCAATGAGGTTGCCACCGGAATGGTTGGATCCAAGAACAAGCATCTGGCCGTGCTGGCTTACGGAAGCGGCAACGATTTCATAAAGTATTATGAGGGCAAGGATTTCCGCAGCCTGGAAAACCTTGTTAACGGAACTGCCCACAAGATTGATATTCTCAAGGTTGGTCAGGACCACTATTCAATAAATGTCTGCAATTTTGGCTTTGATTCTGTTGTGGCTTCGACCGCAAACAAGCTGAGCCGCAAGGGCAACAAGAACCCCTATCGTTGGGGTATCGTAAAGGCTATTTTCTGCGGCCGATTCAACCCCATTAAGGTAAGCGCCGACGGCGAGGAGCTCAACCCCGGCAAGCGTATGCTGCTGTGCACACTCGGCAACAACAACCACGTGGGCGGCGAGTTTTTCTGCTCACCCCGCGCCAAGAATGACGACGGTCTGATTGAGGTATGCTACTGCAAGACCACCACTCTGATGGGATTCCTGGGCATGCTCAAGGTCTACACCCTCGGCAACCACCTGGATGATCCCAAGGTAAGCAAGCATTTCATCTACCGCCAGTCCAAGACCGTAGACGTTCACTCCGACAAGCAGATAGAACTCTGCCTGGACGGTGAAATGCTGGCCGGAACCGATTTCCACATAGAAATCCTCCCCCAAGCCATCAGCTTCATCATCCCCGCCAGCCGTTAATGACCCAAAAGGGACAGTCCCCCTGTGCC
>JBGUVW010000056.1:0-9884 GCA_045220475.1 Bacteroidaceae bacterium | reverse complement strand
TTTTTTGACTTTTATGGCCCTTTGGGCCTAAAAAGTCGCTAGCTGGAAACCTATCTGCGTATTAGGTACACGACATTTTTTTAGTTTGGGGCGGCGACGCCCCAAACCCGTTCCGCGACATTCCATTTTATTACATGTCGCTCCACTCTGCCGGCCTTCCAGGCCGGGTAAAACGAAACCCTGACAACGCTTTGCTGTCAGGGTTACGTTTTACTGGGTGCAACTGGAAACCTTTTTATACCTTGGGGGGTGCAACTGGAAACCTTGTGCGGATTTGGAGCACGCACGGGGAAACGCAGGTGCGGTGGTATTAATGGTAACCGGATATAATGGAAACCTTGCTGGTTTGTGCAGTTGGAAACCTTAGATGGTTTTGGTAAGGGAATCCACTGCCTGCTGGAGGCCGTCGGGGTTCTTGCCGCCCGCCGTAGCGTAGTGCGGCTGGCCGCCGCCACCGCCCTGGATCAGTTTGGCAGCCTCGCGGACCATCTGGCCGGCATTGAAGCGTGAAGTCAGGTCCTCGCTTACGCTTACGGTAATCATAGGCTTGCCGTTCTCCTCACTGCCCACTATAACCAGTGTGTTCTGAGTCTGCTCACCACGGATTCCGAATACCAGATCCTTGACCATGGCTGCGCTGGCAGAGATGACGGTGCTGATTACCTTTACTCCGTTTATATCCTTAGCCTGCTTGATGAGGTCATCCTTAAGCTGGGCTGTCTTCTGTTTCATGAACTCCTCAACCTGTTTCTTCAGGGCTGCGTTCTCATCGAGAGCCTTCTTGACCGATGCCTCAACCGATGTGCCGGGAAGCAGGGCCTTGAGGTTGTTCATTGAATCCTGGTAGTTATAGAGCATCTCCTCAACGGCAGCGCCGGTAAGTGCCTCGATACGGCGTACACCAGCTGCGATTGAGCTCTCGGATACTATCTTGAACATTCCGATGCGGCCGGTTGATGCGGCATGCACGCCACCGCAGAACTCTATTGACTGGCCGAACTGTACTACACGTACCTTGTCACCGTATTTCTCACCGAACAGGGCTATGGCACCAAGTTTCTTGGCCTCCTCAATAGGCAGGTCACGATGCTCCTGCAGGGGCAGGTCCTCACGGATCTTGGCATTGACCAGACGCTCTACCTGACGCAGCTCCTCATCGGTCACTTTCTGGAAGTGAGAGAAGTCAAAGCGCAGGCTGTCGGGGGTTACAAGTGATCCCTTCTGCTCAACATGTGAACCAAGTACCTCGCGCAGAGCCTCATCCAGCAGGTGGGTTGCGGTGTGGTTGGCCTCGCAGGCGTGACGCTTGTCAGTGTCAACGCAAGCCATCATGGGAGCCTCTGGGTGCTGGGGCAGCTTCTTGGTGATATGAACGGGCAGGCCGTTCTCCTTCTTGGTGTCAATTATATCGATTGTCTCGAACTCGCTTACTATAACGCCGGTGTCACCTACCTGACCACCCATCTCGGCATAGAACGGAGTCTTGTCAAGTACAATCTGGTAGATAACACCGCTCTTCTGCTTAACCTCGCGGTAACGCAGGATGGATGTCTCATACTCAGTGAAGTCATATCCTACAAACTCAGTCTCACCCTCCTTGAGTACAACCCAGTCACCGTTCTCAACGGCGGCGGCGTTACGGGCGCGGGCCTTCTGCTTGGCCATCTCCTCATTGAACTCATCGATGTTGACGGTCATGCCGTTCTCGCGCAGTATGAGTTCTGTAAGGTCAAGCGGGAATCCGTAGGTATCGTAGAGTGTGAATGCGTTCACACCGCTGATAACGGTGCTCTTGGCAGCTTTTGTATCGGCCATAACCTTGTCAAGCAGCTTGATACCGGTCTCAAGGGTACGCAGGAATGACTCCTCCTCCTCAATGATGACCTTCTCTATGAGGGTCTTCTGTGCCTGGAGCTCAGGATAAGCGTCACCCATATTGTCTATGAGCACGGGCAGCAGCTTGTAGAGGAATGCCTCTTTCTGGCCCAGGAAGGTATAGGCGTAACGTACTGCACGGCGCAGGATACGACGGATTACGTAACCGGCCTTGGCGTTTGAGGGCAGCTGGCCGTCAGTGATGCTGAATGCGATGGTACGGATGTGGTCGGCCACAACGCGCATGGCTATGTCAACCTTCTCATCCTTGCCGTACTCCTTACCTGTCAGGGCACCTATCTGCTTGATGATGGGCTGGAATACATCGGTGTCATAGTTGGACTGCTTGCCCTGCAGGGTGCGGACCAGACGCTCAAATCCCATACCGGTATCGATTACCTTGGCGGGCAGGGGCTCAAGTGAGTGGTCAGCCTTGCGGTTGAACTGCATGAACACCAGGTTCCATATCTCAATTACCTGGGGATGATCCTTGTTTACAAGGTCGCGGCCGGGAACCTTGGCCTTCTCCTCATCGGAGCGTGAGTCCATATGGATCTCACTGCAGGGGCCGCAGGGACCGGTATCGCCCATCTCCCAGAAATTATCGTGCTTGTTACCGTTAAGGATATGATCCTTGGGCAGGAACTGCTCCCAGATGGCAGCGGCCTCATTGTCGCGCTCCAGACCCTCCTCCTTGCTGCCTTCAAAGACAGTGGCGTAGAGGTTCTTGGGATCCAGCTTGAGTACATCTACCAGATACTCCCATGCCCAGCTGATTGCCTCTTTCTTGAAATAGTCACCGAATGACCAGTTACCCAGCATCTCAAACATGGTGTGGTGGTAGGTATCGTGACCTACCTCCTCCAGGTCATTGTGCTTACCGCTTACACGCAGGCACTTCTGTGAGTCGGCCACGCGACGGCTCTTGGGGGCACGGTTACCCAGAATGATATCCTTGAACTGGTTCATTCCGGCGTTGGTGAACATAAGTGTGGGGTCATCCTTGACCACCATGGGGGCAGAGGGCACAATCAGGTGTTCCTTGCTCTCAAAGAAACTCTTAAAGGAATCACGTATTTCCTTAGCTGTCATCATATGTAAATCAATTGTGTTTCAATTTGAGGTGCAAATTTACGGCTTTTTTCCTATTTTTGTGCGTTATATAAAGATTATGAGGAAGATTTACTATCAGTATGATCCCAACCACAGGGTTTACCGCAGGGTCTATCCCACCTTGTGGCAGAAGCTGATCTCCTGGCTGTGGCGTCTGCTGTTGGCTTTCATTCTGGGCGGAGTATTCTTCATCATATACTGGTTTGTAATCAACACGCCTCAGATGCGTGACCTGATGACAGAGAACAGCCGTCTGCAGTCACAGTACCGTGTGCTGTCACGTAAGGTCGATGACGCACTGCTGGTGCTGCATGACATAGAGGAGCGTGATGACAACCTGTACCGCGTTCTGCTGGAGGCCGATCCCGTATCGGACATGGTACGTCAGGCCGGTTTCAACGGCACCAACCGTTATGCCGAGCTCACTGACATGTCAAACGCCGATCTTGTGATAAACACATCACAGAAAGTTGACCTGCTGGAGAAAAAGCTTTACATGCAGACCCGTTCATTCAATGAGGTGGTGGAGCTGTCACGTGAGCAGGAGAACAAGCTGGCCTGCATCCCTGCCATCCAGCCTGTATCAAACAAGGACCTTAAACGTACCGCATCCGGTTACGGATACCGTAATGACCCCATATATCATGTGCGCCGATTCCACCGCGGAATGGATTTTGCATGTGATACCGGCACTCCCGTCTATGCTACGGGTAACGGAACGGTGGTTTATGCCAAGTGGCAGACCGGCTTTGGTAACCTGGTGGAGATTGACCACGGTTACGGATACAAGACCCGATACGCACACCTGAGCAAGATCCTTGTAAAGGAGGGTCAGAAGGTGGTTCGCAGTGAGGAGATAGCACTGGCCGGATCAACCGGAAAGAGTACCGGCCCGCACGTACATTATGAGGTCCTGGTAAATGACAAGGCCAAGGGAAAATGGCAGGATGTCAATCCTATTAACTATTATTTCATGGATCTGAATGCGGACCAGTATGAGGAGATGATAAAACTGGCCGAAAACCACGGAAAAGTATTTGACTGATATGGCACTAAATCCTAACAAGGTTCTTAAGAAATATTACTCCATCAAGGAGGTGTCGGAGATGCTTGAAATCCCCGAGAGTACTCTACGCTACTGGGAGAAGGAATTCAAGGAGATCAAACCCAAGAAGAATGCCAACGGCGTTCGTCATTATACTCTCGATGACATTGAGCAGATAAAGCTGGTGAATCACCTTGTAAAGGAGAAGTCACTCACCATAAAGGGTGCCAAGACCCGTATGAAAGACAATCCGCAGAAAACCACCGATACCCATGAGGTGGTGGAGCGTCTTAAGGCGGTACGTGAAGAGCTGTTGGCTATACTGGATGAGCTGAACGCTACTCCTCCTTGCGGACAACCGTTGTAATATTCTTGATTTTCTTGAGTTCTTTCTGAATCTTATCCACGTCCTTAAGGCTGTGGACCTCGACGCTGATTGTGCCTTCAAACAGGCCCTCCTTGGATTCAATCACCAGCTTGTTCATGTTCACGTTCATCTTCTTGGAGATGATCTCAGTGATCTTACCTAAGGTACCTATGCTGTCCAGACCCTTCATGTAGATGGTTACGGGGAAGAGGCTGTTCTCAATCTGCCACTCAATGGTAAGGATACGGTTACCCTTGGCTGCCTTGAGCTTGTTGGCCACCTCACATTTGCGCTTGTGAATGGTAATATGGCCTTTCTCATCGGCAAAACCCAAGACGGCATCGCCGGGAACAGGATTACAGCAGTGGGCAAAGGTGTACTTGTGCATATCCATGTCATTGATGATAAGCGTGCGCTTTACATCAACTCCACTCTGTGAATCCTCCTGGTCCTTCTTTTCTTTCTCTTTTGATGAGGACGATGATGAGAATGATGACCAGAATCTCTTGTACCAGCTGTCACTCTCACCTTTTATAATATTACGCTCGGCGTCGCCCAGAATGATCTTTTTCTGTCCAAGGGCTATCATCAGCTCGTCACGGCTGGCCATGCCGTGCAGATGACATATGCGTTCCATCTTGTCGGAGTCAACCTCCAGTTCCTCATTCTCAAGGAACTCATGGAATATGGCCTCACCGAATTTCTGGTTGGCACGCTCCTCCTTGCGCAGTACCTGCTTTATCTTGCCGCGGGCCTTGGCCGTGGTGGCAAAATCCAGCCACTCGGGGCTTACCTTCTGGCTCTTGCTGGTAAGTATCTCCACCTGGTCACCGCTCTTGAGCTCATAGTTAATAGCCTCAAGCTTGTGGTTTACCTTGGCACCTATGCAGTTGGTGCCCATATAGGTGTGGATGGTGAATGCAAAGTCCAGCACGGTACTGCCCTGAGGCATGGTACGCAGCTCTCCCTTGGGGGTGAATATGAATATCTCCGATGAATAGAGGTTCAGCTTGATGGTATCCAGGAAATCCATGGAGTCCGGCTGCGGGTCTTCAAGTATCTCCTTGATGGTCTCCAGCCAGTGGGTGAGTTCTGACTCGTCCTCCTCATAGCTGGATCCGTCCTTGTATTTCCAGTGTGCGGCAATACCCTGCTCGGCAATCTCATCCATACGGCGGCTGCGGATCTGTACCTCAACCCACTGTCCGCTCTTGCTCATGAGGGTCACGTGCAGGGCCTGGTATCCGTTGGCCTTGGGATGTGATACCCAGTCACGCAGACGGTCGGGGTGTGACTTGTATATCTTGGTGAGTGCCAGATAGATGTCAAAACATTCACTCTGCTCCTTATCGGGAGACTGGGGGTCAAAGACAATTCTTACCGCAAGGATGTCATAGACCTCCTCAAAGGTAAGGTTGTTCTTGTTCATCTTCTTCCAGATGGAGTAGGGTGACTTGATACGTCCGTACATGTTGTACTTGATTCCCAGCTCGTCCAGTTTCTCAACTATGGGTGACGTAAAGTCATCATAGATGTTGTTCAGCTCCTCACGTGAGAATGACAGTTTCTGCTGTATGTCCTCATACTCCTGCGGGTGCTCGTACTTGAAACTCAGGTCCTCAAGCTCCGTCTTGATCTTGTTGAGTCCCAGACGGTAGGCCAGGGGGGCGTATATGTAAAGGGTCTCACCGGCTATCTTATACTGCTTGCGCGGCTGCATGCTCTGCAGGGTGCGCATGTTGTGCAGGCGGTCCGCAATCTTTATCAGGATGACGCGGATATCATCATTCATGGTGAGCAGCAGCTTCTTGAAATTCTCTGCCTGGGCCGATGCCTTGTCACCGAATATTCCGCCGGCAATCTTGGTAAGACCGTCCACTATCTGGGCAATCTTGGAGCCGAATACGTTCTTGATGTCATCAGTGGTGTAATCCGTATCCTCAACCACGTCATGAAGCAGGGCGGAGCAGATGGATGTGGAACCCAGCCCGATCTCTGAGCACACAATCTGCGCAACGGCCAGAGGGTGCATGATATAGGGTTCACCTGAATGACGGCGCACGCCACGGTGTGCCTGACGCGCAAACTGGAACGCCTTGGTGATTATCTCCACCTTCTTGCGGTGCTTGGTCTGGAGATATGATTCTATCAGATGCTGGAAGGCCTCATCAATGAGTCTCTCTTCATCGGGCGAAAAAAGATTATCCTCACTCATCTTGCAGAACGTTTTATCGGTTATATATTCTCAGAGTCTTGCCGGCCCTGATATTGTCACTCTTAAGGTTGTTCCAGTTCTTGATGTTCTTGACCGTGGTGTGATACTTGATGGCTATGCCACCCAGGGTCTCACCGGCCTTGATCTTATGGGTTACATAGGTGACACGGTTCTTCATGTCATCATCTATGTATGCCAGCTTGGACTTGGGGAAATATTTCTCCTTGTCATACTCATAAAGTGAATCTCCGGCCTCAATGAGCGGACGGATGTACTGCTGGGGCAGGGTGAGTATGCAGGTGCGGTAGGCGCCCGGAATCACCTCGGTGAGATACTGCGGGTTGAGTGCGGTGAACTCATCCTTGCTTATGCCGCTGTAGTGCATGAGCTGTCCTATATGGAGATTGCGGTTTATGTGCAGGGTGTCAGTCTGAGCCGGACGGGTGGACTGCATGGGGCAGATTCCGTGCTCCTTGTAGTAACTCATGGCATAGTTCACGGCGATGAATGCCGGCAGATAGCCACGGGTCTCGCGGGGCAGGTAGGGGTAGAGGTCCCAGAAGTCACGCTTGCCGCCGGAACGTGTGATTGCCTTTGTAATGTTGCCCGGGCCGCAGTTGTAGGCCGATATGGCCAGTGACCAGTCGCCGAACATGTCATACAAGTCGCGCAGGTGGCGTGCTGCGGCATCGGACTCCTTTATTATGTCATAGCGGTCATCGACCAGGCTGTTCACGTAGAGGCCGTAGGTACGTCCGGTAGAGTAGATGAACTGCCACATGCCGGCGGCTCCGGCGCGGGAGTAGGCCTTGGGCTTGAGGGCCGACTCAACTATAGGCAGGTACTTGAGCTCCAGGGGTACGTTGTATTTCATGAGCGCCTCCACGAATATGTCCTCATAGATGGGCATCATACCCAGAGCAAATGATATGACATTGCGGTTGCGGCCCATATAGGCGTCGATAGAGTTGCGGGTCACGTAGTTGTAGGGCATCTCCACGATTGTGGGCAGGGCGCTCAGACGCTCTGCATAGACTGTATCGCTGAATTTGGGGTTTATGGAGTTCTCCAGGCAATCCTCGTCATAAGTCATGTACTGCTTGGCGAACCACATCTGCATGAGACTGTCCACGTCATAGCTCATGCTCTCAGGGAACTCCATGCTCAGTGAGTCAGTACAGACTGCAGTACTGTCCACTGCAACTGTTATGCTGTCTGCAAGTGTTTCCTGTGCGTATACGCTATTCACGGAAATCAACCCTATGGCCAAAGCCATTGTCCTCATCACTCTGTTCGTGCTCATTTAAAAATTCAGTGCTAAGGAGAATCCTGCTGAAGGAGCTCCCATGTGGTCCAACAAAATATTGGGCTGAACCCTGAGGCTCAGGTCGCGGGATATGTCAAAATGTGACAGTTCCGCATCCACATAAGCGTCAATGGCAGCCACTATATACATGCCGGCAAACGCGAAAATACTCAGGTCGCGGTAACGGCGGTACTTGTTCTTTCTCTGTTTGAAGACGTCCTTGAGCCAGTTCTCCATATCCGTATCTATCTCATAACGGGGAGGCAGGAAATCCTCATAACTCTTGGTATTGGGATCGTCATCCATGATATCCACATATGCGTTCTGATAGTCTGTATATGTGGACTGGTTCCAGGTCAGGGCATAGATGCAGCCTACGTAACCTCCGTAGACGATAGGCAGTTTCCAGAATTTGCGGTTGTAGATCTGTCCGCCACCCGGTACAAGCAGTGACATCCAGACTGCAACACGGGGCTCCGGCTCCCAGACGGTTGCCTCACGCTCCATCTCTTCTATAGCCTGGCGTTCCTGCTCCTTCCATGTGGGGCGTTTGCGCTTTTGGGGGGCGTCAGCCTGTGCGGTCTGCACCAGGTCTGAGTCATTCAGCTCATCAAACTGCAGGTTCCTTACAAACTCCAACTCCTCACGCCATGTGGCAGAGTCATTGAGAGAACTGTAGATGCTGTCTATGCGGGCGCTCCTTTCATCTTGCCGGTATCCTATGCTGTCGGCTGACTGTGACCTGGCCGTGAGCGCGGTCATTACAGCCATTGCGGCTAACAGAAACCTTCTTATGGATGGGGAGCTGATGGTCATTTCTTGAGTTTGTCAAACATTTGCATTATACGTGCCAGGTCATCCTCATTCTTGAATGAGATGCTGATGCTTCCCTTTCCGCTGGCTGTCGTCTTGAGTTTGACGGGTGCGCCCAGGAACTTGGAGAGCTGTCCGGCCAGTGGTGCCAGAGAGTCATCGGCCGCCTTCTTTCTGGGTGTGAGCTTGGTCTCATTCATCTGGCGTGCCTTGTCCTCAACCATACGGACTGAGTAGCCGTACTTGGTGAGTTCATGGAACAGCTGCAGCTGTTTCATGGGGTCATCTATTGCCAGCAGGGCGCGGGCGTGACCCATGTCAATCTGCTTGTTCTTGAGTGCCACCTGAATCTCGGCAGGGAGCTTGAGCAGACGTATGTAGTTGGCTATGGTAGCGCGTTTCTTACCGATACGTGATGAGAGCTGCTCCTGTGTCATGTCATAGACCTCCAGCAGGTTCTGGCAGGCCAGCGCAACTTCCATTGAGTTCAGGTCCTCACGCTGAATGTTCTCTATAAGAGCCATTGCCATGACGTTCTCGTCATCGGCAGTACGGATATAGGCGGGTATGCTCTTGAGTCCTGCCATGACTGTGGCACGGAAACGGCGCTCACCGGCTATGATCTGGTAGTCACCCTCCTTGATCTTACGCAGGGTGATGGGCTGTATGATGCCTATCTGGCGTATGGAGTCTGACAGTTCCTGCAGGCTGTCCGGATCAAAGTCACGGCGCGGCTGGTCAGGATTGGCATGTATCTGGTCTATGGGAACCTCATTGATGGATGATGATCCCTGTGTCTTAACAAGATCTGTTGATATCAAGGCATCCAGGCCGCGACCCAGTGCCGATTTCTTGGGAGGTGTCATTTACTTCTGATTTTTTTTGAGTATCTCCTGAGCCAGTGCCAGATAGTTCTTGGATCCCTTTGACTCGGCATCATAAAGGATGGCCGGCAGTCCGTAGCTGGGAGCCTCGCTCAGTTTTACGTTACGTGCAATAATGGTCTCAAATACCAACTCCTGGAAATGTTTCTTGATCTCATCGTAGATCTGGTTGCTCAGACGCAGACGTGAGTCATACATGGTAAGCAGGAATCCCTCAATATCCAGTGACGGGTTGAGTTTGGTCTTGATGATACGTATGGTGTTGA
>JBGUVW010000055.1:0-51062 GCA_045220475.1 Bacteroidaceae bacterium | reverse complement strand
TTTTAGTTTGGGGCGGCGACGCCCCAAACCCGTTTCATTCCACTTCGTTCCATTCCACTCTGCCGGCCTTCCAGGCCGGGTAAAACGGGATCCCGACAACGCTTTGCTGTCGGGATTCCGTTTTACTGAACTGCTGCTGGGGACCGCGCTGGTGTGTGCAACTGGAAACATTTCTGCGGATTAGGGTCACGCACGTGGAAACGTATTTTTATTTGGAAAGATCCAGCAGTTGAAACTGCTGGCTACCCCTATAATGTGCCTAACGGCACAGGGTAATGCCGTAGGTATTGGATATGGGTAGCCAGCCAATTCATTGGCTGGGGTTTATTTGAGATTCTTTAGGGGGATGGCGGAGGAGGCGTTGGGTGGGTCGTTGCGGGTGATGAGGGATACGGTGGGGGCTAGGACGCTTACCGATATGGGCTCGTGGTTGACTTCGGCGCGGATTCCGTTGCCGTAGAGAATCATGGGAACGGGCTTGGCTACGGGTTTGCGGTACATTACCTTGCCCTCCTTTTCATCGGCTATACCCCAACCGGGAATGGCCTCGATGATTATGTCGCCCGAGCATGCGGCGTTCAGACCGTTACGCTTGCGAACGGCCTCCATATCCGGAACGGTTGACATGAGGTCGCGCATGCGCAGCACGCTTTTGATGCCGCTTACCTGTACCAGAAGGTCCACGCTGCTTTCAAGAATCTCATGCAGCGCAAGCCCCTTGTCCTCAATAAGGTCGCGGTTAAGGTATATGTGGTTAAGATAGTAGGTCTTGATCCAGTTTCCGCTTCCGTATTTGGCCGATAGGTATAGGCTGAGCAGCGCAGTGGTACGTTCCATGCTTACCTGACCGGTAGGTATGCGGGTACCGCCCAGTTCAGGGGCTGCATTCTCAACGTATCCGGTAGATGTAACAAAGAACAGCACGTTGTCAAGTCCCACCCTTGACGATATGGTGCTTACCAGACGGGCTATGGTCTGGTCCAGACGAACGTAGATATCCTGCTGCTCAAGAGACCAGATGCTGTTGGGCGTATGCTTGAAATTGCCGGCATAATAGGTGAGCGCCAGCAGGTCAGGGGTGTCGTCATCTCCCAGTTCCATACCGTCAATTGATGCAAGAGCCATCTCTGTGACCTTGTCATTGGCGTAGGGGGTGGTGCGCCAGTCCCATACGTCATTCTTGCGGAACGTATATGAGAAGGGACGGAACCTCTCATTCTCCGATACCGGTACATATGAACTTGTTGACAATGCGGGACGCCAGTCTGTGTTCTGCCATGAGCTGTCATTTCGCTGGTTCACCCACTGGGGCAGCGCTCCGTAATAATCGGATGAGCTCCAGCGTCCGTCGGCACTGTTAAGCCACATCACCACGTCAGGATCATGACCACCGGCCAGTATGGCGGCATCACGCTCAATTGCAATTGAGCAGACCTTGGAGCGGCTGGCTGATCCCAGCTTCATCTCATCGGCCAGATTGGTTGCCAGCAGCTGGCGGGGTGATGACATCTCAATGGTGTTGATACCCTTGTTGTTACTGTCATCAACCGGTGATGAAGGCATCAGCGTGCGGGGATTCATCCACCTCTCAGCCACAATTCCGTGCTGGAACGGTGATGCTCCGGTATATACGGATGCTACGGCCGATGCACGGTCCATCTCATCATAATCAAAAGTGGCGTTGGTACGGTTGTAACCGTAGGTCCAGAGACGTTTCAGACCGTCCTGTCCCATGATGGGCATGAGTTTCTCCAGGCACTCCTCATCCAGCTGGTCTATTACTATGCCTACTACCAGCTTGGGGCTCTTCTCAGGTTCTGCAGAGAGGCCGGCCGATACTGAAAGTGCCAGCAGTATAAGCGGCAGACGTTTATCTTTAATCTTGGGGCAGGGAGTCTTGCACAACTTGCTCAGCAACTGGAAAACAAAAGAACAGAATGCCCTGAATGCGAATACGGCTATCAGGATCAGCACCGCAGGCTCTATTCTTTGCGGAATGAGCGGATACATTATTAGGAAAGCGGTGCAGACCGCAAATTCAGCTATGATAAAAAGAGATATTTTGCCGCGTCTTATCCTGCGTACCATGAAAGGTATGAATATGAGTGGCAGCGGGTTAAGACATATTACCAGCCAGTTTGAATCCAGAGTGGGGTGCTCGGAGAAGAAGAACATCAGAGCAATCACGATACCTCCCAATCCCTGGAGTGAATAGAGTATCACATCCACAAGCCAGTAAGGCTTGTTCCTGTACCATCCCAGCAGCGTTATGAGCAGGACCAGCATGAACAGCATCCACATTACCTGGAACGGTGTGAACAGGGGCTTGCCAAAATCAACCCCATGATCCGGATTTATCAATCTTATGGCGGGCAGTACAAGAGGCCTCTTTACTCCTGCGGTATCAGTAATGACTGCATCCTCAGCTAGTTTTTTAAGGTGCAATGGAGCGAATGCCTCCTGTCTATAACCTACCGGACGGTCCCCTTCGGCGCCGATGATCAGGTCAACGGCAAACTCGCTCCATGGACGTACCTTGGTATGCTCGGTAAGTATGTCGCGGAATGTCAGTACGGAATCAGGTTCCCTGTATGAGACCGTTCCGTCAATAGACTGCTCAACCTTGTCTATGGCCATTGTGGCGCAGTTGTTGAATAGGAAATTATAGCGGTAAACCCTATTCTGGGGGCGCTTGTTCTCCAACAGGAGTGAATAGAGGCGGCGTGACTCGGCATTGCTTATATTGAGCCGTTGTGCATATACTTCCGATCCCCTCTCGCTGTACTCCCTCAGGAAATAACCCATACGCTCGGACCCCAGCAGGTAATCGGTCTTACCCAGGGTGAAACGCCATACAAAATGGGGGGTGTTGAAGTTGAAAAGTCCGTAGTTGAATACCTCATCAGTGCCGTTGGTCACGTCCTCAATCCAGATGGCCGTGTGACCGTAAAGCTCATAGATGGCCTTGCCGGGCTCACATGTAAGCAGGTATGCGTTTATGCTGTCATTCTGGGCTTTTATGTTGGGGACTACCAGTGTAAGTGCTGTCAGGAAGGTGGCCAGTATCTTGTTCATCTCTTGTTTTGTGTCATTTCGTGTAAATTCGTGCAAATATAGTAATTTTGCGCTCTGTATGGAACTGTTGCTTGATTTTGGGAACACTCGCGTGAAGGTTGCCGTAAAGGATTGCGGCACTCTGCGTGAGGTTTACTCGGGTCCTGTGGAGCTGAGCGGAATCAGTGCGTCGGTAAGCGGGCTTGATGTGAACGGCGGCATGTGGTGTGCTGTCCACACTCTGCCTGAGGATGTGGAATCATGGATGCGCGGCAAGGGACTTGTGCCTCTGGATGCGTCAACCCCGGTTCCGTTAAGGAACGCATACTCCACCCCCAAGACCCTGGGTATGGACCGTCTTGCCGCAGCGGTCGGAGCATGGTCCATGCAGCCTGGTCATGACATCCTGGTAATAGATGCCGGGACTGCGGTTACATATGATTTCATTTCATCCCAAGGAGAGTACAAGGGGGGTAATATTTCACCGGGTATAGGCTTGAGGTTCAGGACGTTACATGAGCATACCGGAGCACTTCCGATGGTGGCTCCGCAGGGGCCTGTGCCAGACCTTGGAACAGACACTGAGACTGCCATTCGCAGCGGCGTCCTGAGGGGTATCAGATATGAGGCCGAAGGCTATATCAGGGAACTGGAATCACAATACCCGTCTCTTTTGGTTTTTTTAACCGGAGGTGATGCCGAATTCTTTGATATAAAAGGCAAAAACAGTATTTTTGCGGTTCCGGATCTGGTACTTCGCGGTCTGGCCCGGATTGTTGAATGCGATGAGAAGATTTTTTGAGAGAATAACAGCCGTTCTGGCGCTTTACGTTTTCTGTCTGACAGGTTCAAGCCAGGTGATGGCTCAGACCGGAGTTAATTCACCATATTCCAGATATGGATTGGGTATGTTGTCGGATCAATCCACCGGCATTACCAGGTCCATGGGCGGTATCGGTGCGGGTTTCCGTTATCCCAACACCCTGAACCTTAAGAATCCGGCCTCTTACTCTGCCATAGATACGCTTACGTTCGTGGCAGACCTTGGGTTCTCACTCCAGAACGGAAACTTTAGCGAGGGTGATGTAAGGATCAACGCACATAACGCCTCCATCAGTCATATGGCAATGCAGTTCAGGATTCTGCCCAAGGTGGGTATGACAGTCAGCTTCATGCCGTTTTCAAATGTGGGCTACAGTTTCTCCGGATCAAGCCTGATACGCCGTGATGAGGATGGAGAGATCACATCTACCAACTCATACTCCGGAACCGGAGGCGTGCGTCAGTTCATGGCAGGTCTGGGATGGCGTACAACCAACTGGCTCTCTCTTGGTGTGAACGCATCATACCTTACTGGAGACATGACCCATGAGATAAGCAACAGCTACTCATCATCCGACGTCCAGTCCAGAAAAAAGACATATCAGGCCGATATGGCAGCCCTTAAACTGGATTTCGGCGTTCAGGGAACATTATCCCGCGGAGACAATGACCTGGTGCTGGGCCTCTCCTATACTCCTGCCCAGAAACTTGAGAGCGAGACATTCGTCACAGATGTCCACTCATCCAGTGATACCGTCACAATTACTGATGCATTCTCTCTGCCTGATATGATATCGGCAGGTTTTACATACAAGAACAAGACCAGTATGATTGGTGCCGATGTCTCTTATCAGACATGGTCCAAGGCCAGTCTGATGGGACAGAAGACCGGAAGTGACAGGCTGTCTGCCGCATTGGGATTCATGTACAAACCCGATGATGTAAGCCATGGCCTGTTTAAACGCTCATCATACCAGATGGGTGTCAACGTGTCTCAGTCATACTTTAAGGTAGGTGACTCAAAGGGCCCCATGCAGTTTGGCATTACAGCAGGTATGTCAATACCTATCAACAGCTCCTACAACAGCATGTCATACCTCCATATATCGGGAGAGTACGTGCGCGTGCAGCCGTTGGTAAAGGGAATGATAACAGAGAATTATCTGAGAATCAACATAGGCGTAACGTTCATGGAACGTTGGTTCATGAAACTCATGATAGACTGATTTGATTTAACCTAATATGTGTTTTATATATCTTATTATTGAGAATTAATTTTAGACAATATGAAAAAATTTGCATTGCTTGCCCTTGCGCTTATCACAGCCACGGGTACCTACGCTCAGAAAGGCGTGGAGGATGGTTCTCGCTGGGGACATGGAGAGGATAGTATTGAGGTTATCAAGAACATCACTATCTATCAGGAGTATTACAAGACCAACAGCTTCAAGGATGCCTATGATTATGGCTGGAAGTATGTGTTCCATAATGCACCCTGGGCATCAGTAAATACATATAACTACGGTATCAAGATCCTGCGCAGCCTTTACAATGATGCCAAGGCAGCCAAGGATGAGGAGAAGATGGCCCAGTACTCAGAGGAGCTGTTCCAGGTTTACGAGCAGCGTCTTAAGTATCTGGACAAGCTTAACTCAATTGCAACCAACAAGATGACCGAGGCTGACATCATGGGCCAGTACGGACATGATTTCAGGTCTTACAACCCCAAGGTTTCAATCAGCAGGGCTTATGAGATTCTGCGTAAGGCCGTTGATCTGGGTAAGGGTAAGACTCAGTACTACGTTCTGAATGACCTTATGGCCGTTTCAGCAGCCCGTTACAAGAACAACAAGAACAATGAGGAGTACCGTGACGCCCTGCTTCAGGACTATGTTGACTGCGCAAACTATATTGATGAGTTCATAGCCAATGAGGAGAGCGACAAGGTTCGTGAGGCTGCCATCAAGGTTAAGGAGGCAATTGACAACCAGTTCGGTACCAGCGGTGCTGCAGACTGCGAGTCACTGCAGAAGATCTATGGTCCCAAGATTGAGGACAACAAGGAGAATGCCGAGTATCTGGATAAGGTCATAAAGCTCATGAGCATGTTCCAGTGCAACTCTAGCGATGCATTCTTTGCAGCCTCTGAGTACGCATATCAGCTGGATCGTACCGCCAAGACCGCCAAGAACCTTGGTACCCTTTATCTGAAGCAGCGCGATGATGCCGATAAGGCTCTTGAGTATTACAACCAGTCAATTGAACTTGATGAGGATAAGGCCAATATGGCTGACACATACTATGCAATAGCATACATCTACCTCACCAAGAAGGATTATGACCGCTGCCGTTCAGCTCTGCAGAAATGTATTGCCAACAACGCCAACAAGGGTGATGCTTACATCCTGCTGGCTCAGCTCTACGCCATCAAGTACAAGTGGTCTGATGACAACAATCTTAACCGTTGCGCATTCTATGCCGCAATTGACAAGCTTGAGACCGCCAAGAAGGTTGATCCCAGCGTAGCAGAAAAGGCAAACTCTCTCATCAAGGAGTATAAGGGCCAGACCGAGAACCTGATTGAGGATCTCTTCATGCTTGGCTACAAGGCCGGTGACCAGATTCAGATCAAGGGCTGGATAAACGAGACTACCACTATCAGATAAATGATACAAACCACCGGTGAGAAACCGATGATAAGAACAACGTACCTGGCAACCGTCATACTGGCGGTTGTCTCGTCGTTTTTCTGCCTTTCCTGCGGAAACAAGGATAAGCAGCTGGGCGCAGCTGTGACAAACCGCGACTCTACAGCATTCGTAACCACGTACGGAGTGGATATGCTCATATCCGAGGATGGCGTGGTACGCTATCATGTGATAGCCGAGGAGTGGAAATTCTTTGACAAGCTGGTTCCTCAACTGATTACCCTTGAGAAGGGTGTGCTGCTGCAGGTGCTGGATTCACTTATGCAGCCTGAATCAAACCTGGTGGCCGATACCGCATACTATATCAAGGACACCAAAGTGTGGCATTTGCGTCATAATGTCCACGCAGAGAACATAAACAAGGAGGAGTTTGATACGCAGGAATTGTTCATAAACAACACCTCCGAGCGCATGTACTCAGACAGTCTTATCCAGATAAAACAGGATAAGCAGATTATCATAGGTCATGGCTTTGAATCAAACAACAACATGACCGAATATACCATACGCCAGACTGAGGGCGTTTTCCCTGTAACGGAGGATCAATGAGCCATACGCTGCTTATAATGCTTGTGGCGCTTTTCTTTTCGGCGCTGTTCTCCGGTCTTGAGATTGCTTTCGTACAGGCCGACAGGCTCCGCTTTGAGATGGATGTTGAGCAGCATACGCTGGGCGCACGTATACTGGAGAGGTTTTTCCGCAACCCCAACATCTACCTCTCTACCATGCTGGTAGGCAACAATATCGCTCTTGTAATATACAGTACCATGATGGCGCATCTCATTGAGATGCTGCTGGCAATGATACCCGGTTTCAGTATAACCAATGAGTTTGTACTGGTGCTTGTAGAGACTCTGGTGTCGACCGCAATAGTCATTGTGGTGGGTGAGTATGTGCCCAAGACCCTTTTCCGCTCCAACCCCAACAGCAAGCTCAACATACTTGCGTTCCCCATATACCTGATATACATAATCCTTTATCCCATATCACTCTTTACCACCTGGCTCTCACGTATCATCCTCAGGATGACGGGAGTAAGGATTGACAAGGACAATACGGTAAAGGCTTTCTCAAAAGTTGACCTGGACTATTTTGTCCAGTCCGGTCTGTCAGGCACCGAGCAGGATGCCGAGCCGGATCAGGAGGTCCGTATTTTCCAGAACGTGCTTGATTTCTCAAACGTAAAGACACGTGACTGCATGGTGCCGCGCAATGAGGTGTGCGCAGTTGAGAAGGGGGTCTCCTGGAATGCGCTCAGGGAGATGTTCATTGAGACCGGCTACTCCAAGATCCTGGTCTATAATGAGGATATGGACCATATAATAGGTTATATCCACTCATCCGAGCTGTTCCGTCATAAGGATGACTGGAATGAGCATATCCAGACCGTCCCCTTTGTGCCTGAGACACTTGCTGCACAGAAACTTATGAAACAGCTCATGGCCCGTAAGAAAAGTATCGCCGTAGTGGTCGATGAGTTTGGCGGGACATCGGGAATAGTATCGCTTGAGGATATCATTGAGGAGATTCTGGGCGATATCGAGGATGAGCATGACGTACAGAACCTGATTGCCAAGAAGACCGATGACGGCTACCTGCTCTCCGGCCGTATGGAGATAGACAAGGTAAACTCCATGTTCGGCCTTGACATACCGGAGTCCGATGAGTACATGACCATCGGCGGACTGATCCTTAGCAAGGCCAAAGGGTTCCCCAAGGTGAATGAAAAGATCATTGTTGGAGACTATTCACTGCGCATTCTCAAGAAAGGCGAGACCAAGATTGAGCTCGTTGAACTGACCAAGGTGGGCCAGTAAAAAATCCTTCATTTAAAAATAGTCCGTTTTCATCTTAATAAATAAGGTGGGAATTGGGATAAAAGAACAAATTTTAGTATTTTTGTGCGCTTTTTGCACGCATAGGCGTGTGTATACAGGTAAAAACAAATAAAAACAACAATAAAAATGGCAACATTACAGAAAATCAGAAGCAAAGGACCACTGCTTCTTATCGTTATCGGCCTTGCTATGCTGGCCTTCATTCTTGGTGACGCATGGAAAATCATACGTCCTACTCAGGGTATCCAGTTTGTCGGAACTATCGCCGGTGAGAACATATCGGCCATGGATTTCCAGAATGAGGTTGATAACTACACAGAGGTAATCAAGTTCGCAAATCAGACCAATGAGATCTCAGAGGAGACCAGCGCAGCTATCCGCAATGAGGTTTGGGCTATGATGGTACGCAACACCATCATTGAGAATGAGGCAAACGCCATCGGTCTTACTGTAACTGATGCCGAGGTCAGGGATGTAATTGACCGCGGTTCTGATCCTATTCTTGCCCAGACTCCTTTCAGCAATGAGGAGGGTAAGTTTGACTCAGACAAGCTCAAGGATTTCCTTGCTTTCTACCAGTCAATTGACCGTGACATGGTTTCTTATGAGGAGATGAGCTACTATGAGAGCCTTTATAAGTACTGGCTCTTCATTGAGAAGGATATCAAGGCCGGACTGCTCTACTCAAAGTATATGGCACTCATCAGAGCTTCAGTCGTTTCAAACCCTGTCGCAGCCAAGAACTCATATGAGAACCGTATCAAGAGAGCTGACGTTCTGATGGCTTCAATTCCTTTCTCATCTATTGCCGATGCCGATGCCAACCTGACAAACTCAGACCTTAAGAAGACCTACGCTGAGAAGAAGGAGGCACTCTACAACTATGCTGAGAGCCGTGACATCTACTATATCGACTATGAGATTGAGCCCAGCGACGATGATCGTGCCGCTCTCCTGGAGGAGGTTAACGAGCTCACAACACAGCTTGAGGAGACAAATGATGATTACGCTTCATTCCTGCGTCGTGCCGCTTCTGTTGAGACATTCAGCGAGGTTGCCCGTTCAGCCAAGAACCTTCCCTATGACGTAGCAGCAAGACTTGACTCAGTCAAGGTTGGTGGTGTGTTCGGTCCCTATTACAATGAGGATGATGACACTTACAATACATTCAAGCTTATCAGCACCGTTAAGGGTTATGACTCAATCCAGTTCACAGCCATGCAGGTTATTGCCGATGATGAGGCTGCTACCGCCAAGCGTACAGACAGCATCATGAACGCTCTCAAGAAGGGTGGCAATTTTGCTGATATTGCTTCAAAGTATGACCAGACCGCAGTTGAGCAGTGGCTTGGTGCTGACTCTTATGAGCCTGCTGCCATGACCGGTGACAACGCTACTTATCTGAACAAGCTTAACAGCATGAAGAAGGGTGAGGTTGCAAGCCTTAACCTCAGCGGTACAACCATCATCGTTAAGGTTGTGGATACAAAGAACCCTGTAACCAAGTATAACACTGCAGTAGTTAAGCGTCCCGTTGAGTTCAGCGAGGAGACCAGCAATATCGCTTATAACAACCTGAACCTCTTTGTAGCTCAGAACAGCGCCATTGAGGAGCTCAAGGCAAATGCCGAGGACTCAGATTTCCGTCTGCTTTACTATCCCGGTTTTGAGAGCGACGCCTACAACATCAGCGGCGTAAGCAAGTCTCATGAGGCTCTGCGTTGGGCTTTCGGTGCAGAGGAAGGTGAGGTATCACGTATATTTGAGGTTGGTCCCGCCAATGATCATCTGCTTGTAGTTGCAGTTGACAAGGTTCATCCGCGCGGCTATCGCAGCGTTGAGGATGCAACTGCATTCATCTCACTTGACGCTCTCAAGGACAAGAAGTTCCAGATACTTAAGGATAAGCTTGCCGGTCTCTCATTTGATGAGGTTAAGGCTGTAGATAATGTAAATATCGATACCGTAAGATATCTCAACTTCACCAACTCAGCTTACATTGCATCTTCTTCATCTAACGAGATTGCACTTGGTGCCAGCGTAATGAATCTGGAGAAGGATCAGCTCACTGCTCCTATCAAGGGTCAGAACTGCGCATTCGTAGCTAAGAAGATATCTGATGATTCATACTCAGGTGAGTTTGATGAGGCTGCCGAGAAGGCTCGTATCCAGAGCATTGCTGTAGGTCAGATTGTTCCTAACTCTATCTTCAGCTCTCTGTACTACAACGCCAAGGTAGTTGATAACAGATACAAGATCTTCTGATATATTACCTGCATAAAAAAATAAAGCCTCGCAATTTGCGAGGCTTTATTTTTTTGTTCAATTGATAATCAATTGTTCTCAGGACGGAGCTTGCGAACAACAGCACCGGTCTGCCACATCTCGCTGTCGCGCAGAGCAGCCAGCTCTTTCTCAAGACCCTCACGATAGCCGGGCTTTGAGTTGCTGTCGATAGAGATCTGAGCCTCGTTACCGCACTTTACGCTAGCGTAGAGCTTCTGTACAACGGGCTTGATTGCATCGTGGAACGGGCCCATCCAGTCAAGAGCACCGCGCTGAGCTGTGGTTGAGCAGTTAGCGTACATCCAGTCCATACCCTTCTGAGCGAACAGAGGCATGAGTGACTGAGTGAGCTCCTCAACGGTCTCGTTGAATGCCTCAGAGGGAGTGTGGCCGTTCTCGCGGAGAACCTCATACTGAGCCAGGAGCAGACCCTGGATGGCACCCATCAGTGAACCGCGCTCACCGGTAAGGTCAGATGTAGCCTCGCGGATGAATGTGGTCTCAAACAGATAACCTGAACCGATACCGATACCGAATGCAAGAACCTTGTCAAGAGCCTTTCCTGATGCATCCTGATATACAGCGTATGAGCTGTTCAGGCCACGACCCTCAAGGAACATGGTACGCAGAGATGTACCTGAACCCTTAGGAGCAACCATGATAACATCGATATCCTTGGGAGGAACAACGCCGGTGCGGTCATTCCAGGTAATAGCGAATCCGTGTGAGAAGTAGAGAGTCTTGCCTGCAGTAAGGTAAGGCTTGATGTTGGGCCACTGCTGCATCTGAGCTGCATCAGACAGAAGCATGCAGATGATTGTACCCTTCTGGGCAGCCTCCTCGATAGAGAAAAGAGTCTTGCCGGGAACCCAACCGTCGGCAACAGCCTTCTCATAGGTCTTGCCCTGACGCTGGCCAACGATTACGTTGAAACCGTTGTCACGCAGGTTGCAAGCCTGACCGGGACCCTGAACACCGTAACCGATAACTGCGATTGTCTCATTCTTGAGTATCTCGCGGGCTTTCTCCAGCGGGAACTCCTCACGTGTCATAACCTCTTCTATGACACCTCCAAAATTCATTTTCATAGTTCTGTGTTGTTTATGAAGTTAAAGTATTTACTTTTTTCCGTACCTGGCCTCCATCTTGTCCAGGTATTCGTTTACGTGCTCTATTCGGGCGCGTGTGATGGCTATACGGCCTGAGCTCACGAACTGGAGCACTGCTCCCTGAGCGGTGAGTTCGCGGTTGAGTGCCGTGATGTCATCGGTATGTCCTGTCTTCTCGATTACCGCGAAGGTGGGGTTTACCTCAATCAGCTTGGCGCCGTATTTGCGTATTATGGCCGATATCTCCGGATTGCCGGTGAGCACGCTGGTGATGACCTTGTAGAGGGCAACCTCCTGCATGAATATCTCACTGTCGGTATAGCATTGGCACTGCAGTACGTCAACCTTCTTCTCGATCTGACCGGCTATCTTTACGATAGTCTCCTTATCGGTCAGGGCGGTGATGGTATAACGGTGTATACCGGGAATCGATGAGGCCGATACATTCAGGCTCTCAATGTTCACCTGACGGCGTGTGAACACTGCGGTAACCTGGTTCAGGATACCTGCAATATTCTCCGAATGCACTATCAGCGTGTATAATCTTTTCTCGTTCTCCATAATAATTAAATTGAGAAAATCATTTCATCAACCGAGTTGCCCGGCTTGATCATAGGCATTACATTCTCCTCTTTCTCAACCGCAACCTCAAGCAGGAACGGCCCCTTGGCTGCAATCATCTGCTCTACGGCATCCTTGAGCTGCTCACGTTCCGTAACCAGTATATAAGGTATTCCGTAGGCCGATGCAACCTTGCTGTAATCGGGGTTCATCATATGCGTGCAGGAGTAGCGGCTGTTGAACATCATCTGCTGCCACTGACGTACATTGCCCAGATAGGTATTGTTCATGAGGATCATCTTGACAGGTGCCTGTGTCTGCATGATGGTACCCAGCTCCTGTATGTTCATCTGGAATCCGCCGTCGCCGAAGAATGCCAGGATCATACGCTCGGGTGCTCCGAATGATGCTCCTATGGCAGCCGGCATACAGAATCCCATGGTGCCCAGACCGCCTGAAGTGACGATGCTGCGCGGTGAACGGTACTTGAAATATCGTGATGAGAACATCTGGTTCAGACCTACGTCATTTACAAGAACGGCATTGTGGGGGGCGGCGTCGCTTACGGCAGTGACAACCTCACCCATCCTGATGGGGCCGCTCTCCGGATGTACAGCCTCCTTTATAACCTTGTCATACTCCTCCTTGCCAAGGGGCTTGAAACTCTCAATCCACTCGGTGTGGCTGGCCTTGGCCATGCGCTCGGTAATGAGTCTGAGGGTCTGGCGGCAGTCGCCAAGTACGGTGACATCTGGCTTTACGTTCTTGCCGAACTCAGACTTGTCTATGTCCAGGTGAATAATCTTGGCCTGCTTGGCATAGGTGTTCAGAGTGCCGGTTACGCGGTCATCGAATCGCATACCTACGGCAATGAGAACGTCACACTCGTTAGTCTTTACGTTAGGAGCCAGGTTTCCGTGCATGCCGAGCATACCCATGTTGAGCGGATGCTCGGTGGGCAGTGCGGCCAGACCCAGCAGCGTGCGTGCTGCGGGCAGGTCACCCTTCTCAATGAACTCGGCCAGTTCCTTCTCGGCATGACCCAGCTCAACGCCGTGTCCTACCAGTACGAGAGGCTTGCGGGCGCTGTCAATAAGACGTACGGCATCATTGATCTGCTCCTCTATGGGATCGGGAGCGGGGATGTAACTGCGTACAAAATCTATCTTGGCAGGCTTGAAGTCAATCTTGGCCATCTGTGCTGTCTTGGTAAAGTCAAGAACCACGGGACCCGGACGTCCTGTGCCTGCAATGTAGAATGCGCGGGCAACGGCCCATGCAATATCCTCGGCACGGCGGATCTGGTAGCTCCACTTGGTGATAGGCTGGGTAACACCTACCAGGTCAATCTCCTGGAAGGCATCGGTACCCAGGGCATCGGTGCTTACCTGACCTGCAATTACCACGATGGGCGTGCTGTCAAGCATGGCGTCGCTGATACCTGTGATGGTGTTGGTGGCACCGGGACCACTGGTAACTATGGCTACACCCGTACGGCCCGATACGCGGGCATACCCCTGTGCGGCATGGGCAGCACCCTGCTCGTGACGTACCAGGATCTGACGCAGGTCAGTCTGATGGTCATACAGGGCGTCATACACCTTAATTATTGAGCCGCCGGGGTAGGCGAAAACGGTGTCAACCCCCTCGGCTAGCAATGCCTGGAGCATTGCCTCAGCTCCTGTTATCATATTACTCATAATATTATCAGTCTATTATCCTCACGCCGCCCTTATCGGCCGAACTAACCATGTTGGCATAAGCCTTGAGGCTCTTTGCGACTACGCGCTTACGGGTGAGAGGACGCATGGGACGTGCCTCAAGCTCGGCATCCGAAAGTCGTACGTTTATAGAGCGTGCCGGAATGTCTATCTCAATTATGTCACCGTCTACGACCTTGCCTATGGCACCGCCGTTGGCAGCCTCAGGTGATATGTGGCCTATGCTCAGACCGGATGTGCCGCCGCTGAACCTTCCGTCAGTGATCAGTGCGCAAGCCTTGCCCAGATGGCGTGACTTGATATACGATGTGGGGTAGAGCATCTCCTGCATGCCGGGACCTCCCTTGGGACCCTCATGTGTGATGACTACCACGTCACCGGCTACTACCTTGCCTCCCAGTATGCCCTCAACGGCATCCTCCTGCGAGTCGAATACCTTGGCAGGACCTGAGAACTTCCATATGCTCTCGTCAACACCGGCGGTCTTGACCACGCAGCCGTCGACAGCAATGTTGCCCTTGAGGATAGCCAGACCGCCGTCCTTGGAATAGGCGTGCTGCAGGTCACGTATGCAACCGTTTGCGCGGTCGGTATCCAGCTCGCTGTATGTGCTGTCCTGTGAGCCCAGTTCAATGTTGAACTTACGGGCGGGAGCAGAGGTATATATACGCTTTGCCTCAGGATCAATGTTATCCTTGAGTATGCTGTATTTGTCAATAAGCTCTCCGTATGTGTAACCGGTTACGCTCCTGGCATCGGTGTGCAGCAGGCCTCCCTTGGCCAGCTCACCCAGGATATTGAGTACACCGCCGGCGCGGCCTACATCCTGAACGTGATACTTCTGGGTGTTGGGAGCAACCTTGCAGAGGCAGGGTACGTGGCGTGACAGACGGTCTATATCATCCATCTTGAAGCCAACGCCGGCCTCATATGCTACAGCCAGCAGGTGCAGGATTGTATTTGTTGAACCGCCCATGGCTATATCCAGGTTCATGGCGTTCTCAAAGTTCTTTTTCTGTGCTATGCTGCGGGGCAGTACGCTCTCGTCACCCTCCTCATAGTACTTGAGGGCGTTCTTTACTACGAGCGCTGCGGCATCCTTCATAAGCTGGATGCGGTTCTTGTGCGTAGCTAAGATGGTGCCGTTGCCGGGGAGTGAGAGTCCGATGGCCTCGGTCAGGCAGTTCATGGAGTTGGCGGTGAACATACCGGAGCAGCATCCGCAGCCGGGGCAGGCTGAGCGCTCGATTGCCTCTACATCGGCGTCCGATACGCTCTCATCGGCAGACTTGATCATGGCGTCTATGAGGTCCAGGTGAGCAGAACCTAACTCGCCGGCCTCCATGGGGCCGCCGCTTACGAATACAGTGGGGATATTCAGACGCATCGTGGCCATAAGCATACCCGGAGTGATCTTGTCGCAGTTGCTTATGCATACCAGCGCATCGGCCTTGTGGGCGTTAACCATGTACTCAACGCTGTCGGCTATGATGTCACGTGAGGGCAGCGAGTAGAGCATTCCGTCATGACCCATGGCAATGCCGTCATCAATGGCTATGGTGTTGAACTCTGCTGCAAAGCAGCCTAAGCGTTCAATCTCCTTCTTGATTATCTGTCCGGCCTCATGAAGATGCGTGTGACCGGGTACAAACTGTGTGAATGAGTTGGCGATTGCAATGATGGGCTTACCCATCTGCTCCTTTTTCATGCCGTTGGCGACCCAAAGGGCACGGGCACCGGCCATGCGTCGTCCTACTGTGCACTGGTCACTTCTAAGTGGAATTCTCATATCCTGTCTATAAGTACTTATTATCAATCAAAAACCCCTCTCCCATAGGGAGAAGGGCCTGTATGCAAAATGTCAGGTAGCCTCTCCCTTAACGCAACGGTCTAATGACCACCACGTCAATAATAAAGGATAGGATTGACAGATTATACATGCTCTCGTTTTTTGTGACCGCAAAGATACCTATTTTATATATAGGACAAAACAATTTTCCGCAAAATATGGAGGCAAAAGCCTATTTTCAAACAGCCGGAAGTAATAGCCTCGGAACGTCGTCTCCTGAATCCATTACTTCCGACTGTTCTGAATTAGTGCACTTTTAAATTGAGATTACTCAAAAAATGCTACCTTTGCATTTCGGCACGGTTTTTGCGATTGCCTCAATAGTAGTAACTTAAAAACAGATACCACATAATGGGTTTTAATGAATTTATCGGGAAGCTTTTTGGTAATAAGCAGACCCGCGACATAAAGGAGATTCAGCCTTGGGTGGAGAAAGTCAAGGCTGCGTATCCCAAGTATGAGAAACTGTCCAATGATGAGCTGCGTGCCGCAACACAGCAGATACGCCGCAAGGTCCAGGACTTTGTAATACCTGAAAAGAAACGCATAGAGGAGCTTAAGGCTAAGGTAGAACAGACTGAGATGGAGGAGCGCGAGCCTCTGTTCAATCAGATAGACAAGCTGGAGAAAGAGGTCATGGACCGCTATGAGGTGGTTCTGGATGAGGTTCTACCTGATGTATTTGCCATAATCAAGGATACCGCCCGCCGTTTCACACAGAACGAGCAGGTTGAGGTTACCGCCACGGATTTTGACCGTGACCTGGCCGCCAAGCATGACTTTGTTGTCATAGACGGTGACAAGGCACTGTGGCAGCAGCACTGGGTTGCCGGTGGCAACGATACGGTGTGGAACATGATACACTATGACGTCCAGCTGTTTGGTGGCGTGGTACTGCATAAGGGCAGGATTGCCGAGATGGCTACCGGTGAGGGTAAGACCCTGGTGGCTACACTGCCGGTATTCCTTAACGCATTGACCGGTAACGGTGTACACGTTGTTACCGTGAATGATTACCTGGCCAAGCGTGATGCCGAGTGGATGGGTCCGCTCTATATGTTCCACGGCCTGTCAGTTGACTGCATAGACAAGCATCAGCCCAACTCCGAGGCCCGTCGTAACGCCTACCGTGCCGATATCACATTCGGTACCAACAACGAGTTCGGTTTTGACTACCTGCGTGACAATATGGCAAGCCATCCCAATGAGCTTGTTCAGCGCGGTCACAACTACGCAATCGTGGATGAGGTTGACTCCGTGCTCATAGATGATGCACGCACACCTCTTATCATATCAGGTCCCGTACCCAAGGGTGATGACCAGCAGTTTGAGCAGCTGCGCCCGCAGGTTGAGCAGTTGTTTGAGGCTCAGAAGCGTCTTGCTACCCAGTATCTGGCCGATGCCCGTAAGAAGGTTGCATCTGAGGATGAGAATGAGCGCGCCGAGGGATTCCTGTCACTGTTCCGCAGTTTCAAGGCACTGCCCAAGAACAAGGCACTTATCAAGTTCCTCAGTGAGCCGGGCATCAAGGTAGGTCTGCAGAAGACCGAGGAGATCTACATGGAGCAGCAGAACAAACGTATGCCCGAGGCTGTAGAGCCGCTCTACTTTGTTATCGATGAGAAACTTAACAGTGTTGACCTGACCGATAAGGGTGTTGAGCTTATAAGCGGCACCAACAAGGACCCCGAGTTCTTTGTAATGCCCGATATCGCAACCCAGCTCTCTGATCTGGAGAATGAGAAGGAACTGAGTCAGGAGGAGCGTCTGGCCAAGAAGGATGAGCTGCTTACCAACTACGCCGTTAAGAGCGAGCGTATACACACAATAAACCAGCTGCTCAAGGCTTACTGCATGTTTGAGCGCGATGTAGATTATATCGTTACCGAGGACGGCAAGGTTAAGATCGTGGATGAGCAGACCGGTCGTGTAATGGAGGGCCGCCGCTGGAGTGACGGACTGCATCAGGCCGTGGAGGCTAAGGAACGTGTCAATATTGAGGCAGCAACCCAGACATTCGCAACCATCACCCTGCAGAACTATTTCCGTATGTATCATAAGCTGGCCGGTATGACCGGTACGGCTGAGACCGAGGCCGGTGAGTTCTGGGATATCTACAAGCTGGATGTTGTGGTAATCCCCACCAATAAACCCATAGCACGTATAGACCAGAATGACCGCATATACAAGACCAAACGTGAAAAGTACAAGGCTGTCATAGAGGAGATTGTAAGACTTGTTGGTGAGGGCCGTCCTGTACTGGTTGGTACCACATCGGTCGAAATAAGTGAGCAGCTTAGCCGTATGCTTACCATGCGTAAGATCGAGCATAACGTGCTTAACGCCAAGTTGCACCAGAAAGAGGCCGATATAGTAGCCAAGGCCGGTCAGAAGAGCATAGTAACCATTGCCACCAACATGGCAGGTCGTGGTACTGATATCAAGCTGTCACCTGAGGTCCGTGAGGCAGGAGGTCTTGCAATCGTAGGCACTGAGCGCCATGAGAGCCGCCGTGTAGACCGCCAGCTGCGTGGTCGTGCCGGCCGTCAGGGTGATCCGGGTTCATCAGTATTCTTCATCTCACTTGAGGATAACCTGATGCGTCTGTTCGGCTCTGACCGTATCGCTCCGCTCATGGATAAGCTGGGCTTGCAGGAGGATGAGATGATTGAGAACAGTTTCATCACCAAGCGTATTGAGCAGGCACAGAAGAAAGTTGAGGAGAACCACTTTGGCATACGTAAGCGTCTGCTTGAGTATGATGACGTTATGAACAAGCAGCGTACCGTGGTATATGAGAAACGTCGTCACGCCCTTATAGGTGAGCGCATTGGCATGGATATTGCCAATATGATCTGGGACCGCTCTGCCGGTGCCGCCGAGAACTGCGCTGACTATGAGAGCCTGCAGATGGAGGTGTTCCGTGTGCTGGCAACCGAACTCCCGTTCACTGAGGAGGAGTTTACCGGAATGAAACCCGATGAGGTGTCAGAGCGTATCTTCAATGCCTCTATGGATAATTTCAAGCGCAAGTGTGAGCGCATGGCCCAGATTGTGACACCCGTTATTAAGAAGGTGTTTGAGGAGCAGGGTGACCGCTATGAGAATATCCTGATTCCTATCACTGATGGCCGTAGGGTTTACCAGATACCGTGCAACCTCAAGGAGGCATATGACTCTGAGGGTAAGAGCGTTGTTACCGCTTTCCAGAAAGCCATACTGCTCCATACCATCGATGAGTGCTGGAAAGAGAACCTGCGTGAGCTTGATGAACTCAAGCACTCAGTACAGAACGCCAGCTATGAGCAGAAAGACCCGCTCCTGATATTCAAGCTTGAGTCTGTTACCCTGTTTGACAACATGGTCAACAAGATGAATGACCAGACCGTTTCAATCCTGATGCGTGGCCAGATCCCTGAGCCCGATCCCGACCGTGTACGTGAGGCACCGGCCCAGACCCGTCAGCAGCGTCGTCAGTATACAGAGAACCGCAGTGACATGTCTGATCCTAATCAGCGTGCTGCGGCAGCCCGCGATACCCGTCAGCAGGTTCGTGAACCTATCCGTGCCGATAAGACCCCGGGTCGTAATGACCCGTGCCCGTGCGGCAGCGGCAAGAAGTTCAAGAACTGCCACGGTCAGGGACTTTAAGAATTTGAATTACTAAATACGTAAGCTATGAGACTGAGCGAATCATCATTTCAGCAGCTCAAGGCCCTTATCGGTGAGGCCTTGAACGAGTTCCGCCGTCCACAGGAACAGTCGGTGGTAACGGACATTCACATTATGCCCATACGTGAAACGGGCGATGTAACTATAAGTGATGATGACCGCGACCTGGCTACCGTGCGTCTATCGGACCTTGTGGAGATTCCTGAGGAGGATTTCTACCAGGTCATGGAGAAAGCGCTGCGCCGTATCCTCAAAGACATAGATCAGGTGGATCCGCTTGAGAACCTGGCTATCTGGAAACCGTTCTCATTCGTGCTGGTGGATGATGACCGTGAGACCGTAGCTGAACTCATGCTCTTTGATGAGGACAACACCCTGCTCAGCCAAAGCCTCATGCAGGGCCTTGATGAGGAACTGGACAGTTTCCTCAAGGACCTTCTGGCTGAGTAATTCATTTATATTTGTCTGTTTTTTTACTTATGAGAATTGCTGGTTATTTATTGTTTGCCTGTATGACAGTTTTGATGCTGTCATGCAAAAATGATTCTGAGGATTTGGTATCAGAGGTAGGAACGTGGAAAATTACAGATGTCAAGTACTACTATGACGGGAAACTTCTGGATTACAAGGAATTCGAGATAGATGTTTGGCCTACATCCCATAGGGCTGAACGTTTTGGCTTTGTTTCTCAAGGAGGGCTTATCTTGAATGATGACGGAACAGGAAAAGTCTTTGGCTTAGGCGAGTTCGGGACAGATGAGTATGATATTACTTATACTAAAGAAGGCCGGACAGTCCGTATAAGCATTTCTGGTAAAGGTAAAAAAGTCACGTACGAATTGAAGTTAGATAATAAAAACCTAAAGGAATCTATTATTGAGTCTGATATATACGGATGGGCCCCTGAAGATTCAGAAGAGGTTTATGGGGCTGATGGAAATGGTACTCATACTCTTGAAATAGTTCAAATATACACAAAGCAGAAATAAAAAATGAAAAAGTTCTTTCTCCTTAGTTTCTCTCTTTTAACAGTTACATCTTTTATTTTGTTGTCATGCAAAAATGATGATGACACCTTGACAATGGGGCAGATAGATGGTATCCCGTCATTTGTCCAGGCTGTTGATTTGGGCCTTAGTGTAAATTGGGCCTCATGCAATTTGGGCGCCGATTCTGTTGAAGGCGAAGGCGATTATTACGCGTGGGGTGAAAACAAAACCAAGTCCAGATATACCTGGGAAAACTACAGATTACGTGCCGGAGGTAGCATAGATAATGATGATATTACTTATACCAAGTATAATACGATTGATAAAAGAGGTGAGGTTGATAATAAAACCCTCCTGGAGGAATGTGATGATGTGGCTCATCTGAAGTGGGGTGGAAGCTGGCACATTCCAACACAATTGGAGATCTGTGAATTGCTTGACACCAACAATTGTAAATGGTCTTGGATAACCCAAAAGGGTGTAGAAGGCTTTAAAGTTACAAGTAAGAAACCTGGATATACAGATAAGTCCATTTTTTTGCCTGCAACAGGATTGTTTGATGCTTACTACTATCCTTATGACGATCACAATTTTGATGGTTTTAACTGCTGTGGTTATATGTCCAGCTCTCTTAATGAAGAAGAACCGGATTGTGTATGGTATCTCAGATTTAGAAATAGAGATGCTGTCTTGAAGAATCTAAAAGATCGTAGTATAGGTCAAACCATCAGACCTGTCTGTACTTCCGACAGTTGGATAGGAATCACCTCTATCATATTAGATAAAGAAAGTCTCAAACTAAGGGCTGATTCTGCAGACAATTATTTTGGAGAGTCAACTATCCATTATTCTTTAATGAGTGGTGATGTTGAGTCTGATTATTACAGGAAATATGTTATATGGACCTCAAGTGATGAGTCTGTTGCAACAGTTGATTCAAATGGTAAGGTTAAGGCCAAATCGGAAGGTAAGACAATTGTAACTGCATCATATAACGGAATAAGCGCCAGTTGTACGGTTGACGTAAAAAGAATTTTATAGCATTAGTTAATTCATTTGTTTGCAGAATTATTATACAATTGTTTTTTTATGAAAACCTCTCCTTATTGGGTCCTTTTGTTACGGATATCCCGTTGAATGTAATACTCCCTTTGTTTCTCAATAATTAGTACTTATATGAATAGATTTTTTGCTTTTGCCTTGGTTATTTTGGCGTTGCCTTTCACGACTGCTTCGGCCCGGAAGAATGGCTTTTATTCAATTGTTGAAGGCACTGTTGAATATGCAAATGAGATTGGACTCAAGTCCAATCCGGAAAGTTATGCCCGCTATCGTACCAGCGGAAATGTAACAGGAGATCTGGCCTATCGTAAAACTCTGAGTGCCGAATTGTCATTAGGCGTAGGATTCCTGTTCGGTGATAAAGGTCAGGGCTACAGATGGTCTGCAGAACTCTCTGCATTGCTTGGAACCCAAAATCTCCATTATAAGGATGATGATGCTTATTATGAATTAGGCGGTGTAAAGTATCACAGGAATATGGGTGATGATGAGCGTTACAGATATGCCGGTCTTAATGCACGTCTGATACGCAGAATAAATCTAGGCGGAGGCTGGATATATGAGCCCTCAGTTAAGGCAGGATATCAGGATGGACCTTATGACATCAGGTATAATGATGACGAATGGAGAGAATTCACTGATACCTATATGGCTTATGTAATGCTGAATCCATTGGCAATAGAGTATAACTGTCCTAAAAATGAACATTTTGGCTTTAAGTTGACGCTTGGAAGTCTGGGCTATGTAGAAAATCTTAGTGAATTTGATGAACCGTTCGTTTCATACTTTGCGGATTTCAGCTCATTCAGTGCAGCGTTCATATATTATTTTTAAGGGTGACACCTATTAACCACTAATTGTCTATAAAAATGAAAAGATATTTCTTTGTTGCTTTTGCATTTATGCTGACTGTATCATTCGTAGGTGTGTCAGCCCAAGATAGAGGCTTGTTTGTCAGTCTATCAGGTAACGTGTACGGTAATTATGAAACCGGAATAGGTTCAAATGATTACGATTATAAGACATTTGAAGATTTTAACGGTAATCCCGGGGCAATGCCTTATTCTGACAGAGAAGCATTTAATGCCAATCTCAGCTTAGGTTACAGATTCTCAGATAAAGGAGCCGGTGCCAGATATGCCGTCGCAGTTAACATGGGATTGGGAAAGAACAATACTCATTACAGGGATGAGGAACTTGGTGATGCTTTTACCAATCTCCTGGTCTTAGACCTTTATGCCGGATTGTCGTTCATACGCAGAATAAGTTTGGGAAACGGTTTCTTCCTTGATCCTACAGTAGATTTCCAATTCAGGTTTACTTCATCGGGTTATCCTGTCATGAATAATCTGAGCACTTATATTACCAGAAAGGCCGAGGTGATACTGAGACCGTTGGTCCTGGAGTACAGATTCCCTCAATATGATAAGCTGGCAATCAAAGCCGGTGCCGGAGAGATTGCGTACTCATACAGGACTGCAGAGTGGATTAGGGATCCTTACCAGCTGTTCATGATCTCACCCAACATGTTCCTGGGAGCAACCTTCTATTTCTGAGATACCCAACATACAACTCTCTCCTTGTTGCGTTTTCCCTGTTCATCATATAAAATTGTATGATATAAAGTTGTACTATCGCATCATTAGTATATCCAGATGATGATTCACAACATGATCATACAATTGAAACTTTTTACCCAACAAGAAATAGATGAGGAAAAATATATTTTTAAAGATGTCAATATGTACAATTGTTATTATTGCATTTTATAGTTGTGATTTTGTTACTTGGATTATGGGCACGGAATCTAACATTATGTGGATTACTAATAATTCTGATATCAGTATAGGTTATTATGTCGCTGATGGTAGTTTATATGGAAACTGTTATCCTGATTCTCTACCTCAAACTGATAGTTTAGTGGTTCGGAAAATGGAACCGGGTACAAGAAAAGTTCTCTTATATAATCCATGTAGTACTTGGAATAAATTTTTTAAGTGGTTGCCACATGATACATTATCTGTTTATATATTTGATTCCGATTCGTTGGAGTGTTATCCGTGGAATGAAATAAGGGATAAATACATAGTATTGAAACAATATGATTTGTCTTTGGATGATTTAAAAATAGTAGATTTTGATATTGTTTATTCCAAATAAAAGAATGAATTAGTTTAGTTGCAAAATAATATGAATGTTATGTATAAGCCCCATCTATTTTTGAATGAACACGAGCTGTTGTTCCGTTCAACTGTACGGCGGAGTCGCTCCTTACTGAGAACAACGCTCGGCTCTGTTGCTCAACGAAATAAATAGTTCCGTTTGAGTAAAGAAAGTAATTTAAAAATGAAAATCAAAAATATATTATCTGTTTTCATATTGACTATAATTCTTGTGAATTGTATAGATTATGTTGCAATGGACTATGAATATCCTATCTATATAAAAAATAACGCGGATCATCACATAGGTTCATATTTTGCAACTGGAAGTAATTTTGGTAGAAGTAATCCAGACTCATTGCCAGAAACCGATATAGACGTCTGTTATGATATTGAAATAGATTCTGGTATTCCTGATTATGTTATAACAATGCCGTTAAAGCACTATTTTAAACAACTTCCACATGAAATATTGACTATTTATATCTTTCATACTGATACGTTGTATAAGTATTCTTGGGAAGAGATACGTGAAAGACAAATGATTTTGCGTAGATATGATTTGTCTTTGGATGATTTAAGGCGTATGCATTTCTTGATTACATATCCATAGGCTCTTTTAAGCCATCAATTGGCATAAATAACAATTGTTACAGTTTATCCAAATAGGAGTAAGGCTTGAAATGCTAAAAATGGCTAAATGAGCTATTTTGGGCGGAAAACTCTGTGCGGCGCATGGAGTTTTCTTGTATCTTTGCGGCCTGAAAAGAAGGACGTTCTGATGATTTTTAATCCAACAAATAGAGATGAAATCCGTCTAAGGGCTATAGAGACCGCATCAGAGATACTGATGAGAGAGAGAAATCTGTCGGTGCGGATGGATGATGTGGCACAGGAACTGTCAGTTTCAAAACGTACCTTGTATGAGATATTCGGCAGTAAGGAGGCTCTCCTTATGGAATGCATGAAAAAGCATATAGCCCATATGTCTCAGATGATGGAGGAGGAGATTGGCAGGGAAGAGGATGTGCTCACGGTTTTCCTTAAGCACTTGGAGGTCCTTATAAATGAATCACGCGAGAGAGACCACAAAAAGTTTGAGGATATGGACAAATATCCCAAACTGAAGAAAATGTTCCATGAGCATCTGGCTGACATGGCGCGCCGTATGCGCGGTTTCATGGAGTTGGGTGTAAAGCAGGGAGTGTTCCGCGATGACCTTAACATGGACGTGCTCATGAAAGCATTCAGTGCTATGGGTGCAACGGTAAACAAGGAGTGTGAGCGGGGTGAGTTGCGTTATGATGAGCTGATTGACGGAACAATCGTAGTCCTGTTGCGTGGTATAGCTGCACCTAAGGGTATGGCTAAACTTGAGAAGTATAGGTATAAATCAAACAATAGATGATGAAAAGAGGTTTATTATTCAAGACCGGCCTGTTTATGGCGGTTGCACTTTTTGCAGGTGCAGCCGTTCATGCGCAGAATGCCGGCAAGAATGCTGTTCTTAAACTTACTCTTGATGATGCACTCAGCATTGCTCTGAGTGACAACCCAACCATCAAGGTGGCCGAGCAGCAGATTGAGGTGAAGAAAATCAGTAAGGACGAGGCTTGGCAGTCACTTCTGCCCAGTGCCGATTTCAGCGGAACTGTACAGTACACAGTATTGGCCTCGGTAATGAAGATGCAAATGCCGGATCCAGTTACTGGAGAAATGAAGGTTAATGAATTCCCTATAGGTCGAGACAATACCAGCACATGGAACGGCCAGGTACAGGTTAGCCTGCCGGTTTTTGCTCCTACCGTATATGCAACCATGAATCTTACCAAGACAGACCTGGACAATGCGGTAGAACAGAGCCGCAGTTCAAAACTGGATCTGGTCAATCAGGTAACCAAGGCATATTATCAGGTTATTCTGGCACAGGATAGTTATGATGTGCTGTGCAAGAGTCTGGATCAGGCACAGAAAAACTTTGATGTAGTAAAGTCTCTCTATGAACTGGGCGGAACCAGTGAGTATGACAAGATAAGTGCCGAGGTTCAGTTGCGTAGTCTGAATCCTACTGTTATACAGGCCCGTAACGCAGTCAACCTG
The DNA here is from genome assembly GCA_045220475.1 of Bacteroidaceae bacterium. Classification (GTDB taxonomy): domain Bacteria; phylum Bacteroidota; class Bacteroidia; order Bacteroidales; family Bacteroidaceae; genus Colenecus. The sequence continues at coordinate 25,129 of JBGUVW010000055.1, read as the reverse complement.
GCCAAGTTGCAGCTCATGCTGCTTATGGGTATCGACCCTGAGACCGAGCTGGTTATAGAGGGAAGTCTGGAGGATTATGAGAATCAGCTTTATGCAGAGTCATTAGGAGCCGGCGACTATTCACTGGAGAACAACACCAACCTGCGTCAGCTTAAGTTGAATGAGACCATGCTTAACCAGTCATTGAAAGTTCAGAAGATGAATTTCCTGCCTACACTGGCTCTTGCAGGTACATACTCATTCCAGTCTCTTTACAATGACAACTGGAGAGTTTATGATTATGATTGGGCCAAGAGTTCATCGGTCGTACTGTCATTGTCAGTCCCCATTTTCCGTATGGGCAACTTTACCAAGATACGCAGTACCAAGCTGCAGATAAGCCAGCTGAGTGAGAACATTGACTATACCCGTAAGCAGCTGGATATCCAGGTGCGCAGCTATATTGACAACATGAAAGCCAATGCCGATCAGGTGGCCAGTAACCATGAGGCTATAGAGCAGGCCGAGAAGGGCCGTGAGATAGCCAGCAAGCGCTATGAGATTGGTAAGGGTACTATCCTGGAGCTGAATAACAGCGAGGTGTCACTTACACAGGCCAAGCTTACATACAGCCAGTCAATCTACAACTATCTGGCAGCCAAGGCAGACCTGGACAAGGTGCTTGGCAATGACGAGAACATTAAGGTTAGGAAATAAGAAACAAACAAATAGATAAGATGAAAGCATTCAGAATTTTTGGAATTGCTCTCTGCTCCATGCTGCTTATGGTAGCTTGCGGGCAGAAAAAGTCAGAGGCTGCCCAGGCTCCGGTTGTTGACCCTGCAGCCAAACCCGTTGTTGAACTTGCCCAGGTGGTTGAAGAGCCGGTAGATCAGATTCAGGTCTATTCTGCAACCATAGTTGGTGAGATCAAGAATAACATTGCACCTGCAACACCTGCACGTATAAGCAAGATCAACGTGGAGATAGGTGATAACGTACGTCGCGGTCAGGTGCTGGTTGAGATGGATGAGACCACACTGAGCCAGCAGGAGATGCAGCTCAAGAACCTGGAGACAGAGTTCAACCGTATAGACCAGCTCTATAAGGTGGGCGGTGTTTCCAAGTCAGAGTGGGATAACGTGAACCTGCAGCTTGAGGTGGCACGCAAGTCATTCCAGACACTTAAGGAGAATACAAGACTTGAGAGCCCTATCGACGGTGTGGTTACAGCCCGTAACTATGATAACGGTGACCTTTACGGAGGTCAGCCTATCCTGGTTGTACAGAAGATTGCTCCGGTTAAGATTACAATCAACGTATCAGAGCAGTACTACTCAAAGGTAAAGAAGGGTGATGAGGTTAGCATAGAGCTTGATGCCTATCCCGGTGAGGTATTCACCGGCAAGGTATCTCTGATATATCCTACAGTTGATGCCATGACACATACATTCCCGGTTGAGATCAACGTGGCCAACACAGACCAGAAACTGCGTCCCGGTATGTTTGCCCGTGCAACACTTAACCTGGGTACACTGAACCATGTGGTTGTTCCGGATCTGGCTATTGAGAAGCGCTCCGGATCTGGTGACCGTTTTGTATATGTATATAATAACGGTAAGGTGTCATTCACCAAGGTTGAGCTGGGACAGCGTCTGGGCGACCGCTACGAGCTGATATCGGGAGTACCCAACGGTGCTCAGGTTGTAATTACCGGACAGGCCAAGCTTGCTGACGGTAAGGAAGTTGAAGTTAAAAAGTAATTGAAACACCGTTATGAGTCTTTACGAAAGTTCGGTCAAACGACCCATTTTTACAGCACTCTGTTTTGTGGCTGTGGTGGTGTTCGGCTTGTTCTCATACTCCAAGCTGCCCATTGACCAGCTGCCTGACATTGAGTCAAACACCATCATGGTGTTCACCTACTATAACGGTGCCAACGCATCGGATATAGAGAATAACGTGACCCGCCCGCTTGAGAATACGCTAAACAGCTGTACTCATATCAAGCATATCACATCAAAGTCATCTGAGAACGTATCTGTAATCACTCTTGAGTTTGAGTTCGGATACTCTATTGATGATCTTACAAATGATGTGCGTGACAAGCTGAGCATGATTACAAACTCATTGCCCGACGGTGCCGGATCACCTATCATATTCAAGTTCGATACCAGTATGATGCCTATCATGCTGCTCTCCGTCCAGGCTGGCGAGAGCCAGGGCGCACTCTACAAGATACTTGATGAGAACGTGGTCAACCCGCTGGCCCGTATTCCGGGTGTAGGTACGGTTTCTGTAACCGGTGCCCCGCAGCGTGAGATCTACGTTTACTGCGATCCTGCCAAGCTTGAGGCTTACAACCTGACCATTGAGGCTATAGCTGCCCTGATCGGTTCCGAGAACAGCAGCATGCCGGGTGGTAACCTGGATGTAGGTAATGAGACATATGCCCTGCGTGTGGACGGTGAGTTCAAGGATCCCCGTGACATGAGCAGCCTGGTGATTGCATCCATAGGCGGACGTAACGTTTACCTGAGTGATGTGGCCGAGATTGTGGACCGTACCCAGGAGCGTGCACAGGAGTCATATAACAACGGCGTTCAGGGTGCTATGATGGTTATCCAGAAGCAGACCGGTGCCAACACAGTTGAGATTTGCCGTAAGGTGATCAAGACTCTGCCTGAACTGGAGAAAAACCTGCCCAGTGATATCCATATAGGTGTTATTAATGACGGATCACAGGATATCATTCAGACCGTGAACTCTCTGGCAGAGACAATCGCATATGCTCTGCTGTTTGTGGTTCTGGTGGTTTACCTGTTTACAGGACGCTGGCGTGCAACCGTGGTTGTGGCCATCACCATCCCGCTGTCACTGATAGCATCATTCATCTACCTGTTCGTGACCGACGGTTCTCTGAACATCATATCTCTGAGTTCATTGACCATTGCCATCGGTATGGTTGTGGATGATACCATTGTGGTACTTGAGAACATCACTACACATATTGAGCGCGGTGCCAACCCCAAGCAGGCTGCCATCCATGCTACCAATGAGGTTGCCGTATCAGTTATGGCATCTACCATGACCATATTCGCCGTGTTCTTCCCGCTCACCATGATGTCCGGTATGGCCGGTATCATGTTCAAGCAGCTGGGTTGGATGATGTGTATCATCATTGCCATCTCACTGGCCGTATCACTTACCCTTACTCCTATGCTCTGCTCACGTATGCTTAAGCTGGAGAAAAAGGGCAGTCGCATACACACCATACTGTACCGCCCCATCCAGAAGGCGCTTGACGGTCTGGATCATGCATACTCACGTCTTATCAACAAGGCAGTACGTCACCGTAAACTGGTGGTTGTATTGGCGCTGTTGCTGTTTGTGGCATCTCTGTTCACTGCCGGAAGCCTCAAGTCCGAGTTCTTCCCGTCCGATGAGCAGTCACGTATATCGGCCACAATCTACATGCCTATCAATACCAATACCGACCGTTCACGCGGCGTTGCCCAGGAGCTGTCAGACCTGTGGATGAAACGTTATGAGCAGGATCTTGTAACCTGTAACTTCCGTGTGGGTGCTGCCGATGAGAACAACACATTCGCATCAATGCAGACCAACGGTACTCACGTCATCTCATTCACCATCTCTCTTAAGGAGCTGGGTGAGCGCAGCATTTCATCCGATGATGTCGTTGCCCAGATGCGTGCCGACCTTAACGCACGCCCTGAGATTGAGCGTTTCATGGTAGTGGCAGGTGGCGGAATGAGCATGGGTAGCCAGTCTACTGCCGAGTTTGAGATTTACGGTTATGACTTTAATGAGACCGATGAGGTGGCTGCCAAGCTGCTTGCCGCAATGAAGAATGTTGAGGGAGTAGGTGAGGCATACATAAGCCGTGACAACTACCAGCCTGAGTATGAGGTGGTATTTGACCGCGAGAAACTGGCTCAGCATGGTCTGAACCTCTCTACCGCTGCTACATATCTGCGTAACCGTATCTACGGTGCTACCGCATCATACTTCCGTGAGGATGGTGAGGAGTACTACATCAAGGTTCGTTACGCTCCTGAGTACCGTACTCAGCTTGAGGATATTGAGAATATCCTGCTTTACGGTAGCGGCACCAATGCTGTTCGCGTACGTGACGTAGGTCACCTTGAGGAGGTGTTCACTCCGCCTACCATCCAGCGTAAGGACCGTCAGCGTATCAACTCAGTTACCTGTGTGATTGCCGGTGGTGCTGCTCTGAGTGATGTGGTTGAGGCCGGACAGAAGATCATTGCCGGTATGGACCTGCCTGAGGGCGTGAACGTTCAGATATCCGGTGACTATGAGGACCAGCAGGAGTCATTTGCCGATATGGCTACACTTGCCCTGCTTATCATCATGCTGGTATTCATCGTGATGGCTGCACAGTTTGAGTCACTCACACTGCCGTTCATCATCATGTTCTCCATTCCGTTCGCTCTGAGCGGTGTGCTCATTGCACTGTGGCTTACCGGAACATCAATCAACCTGATGAGTATGCTTGGTGCCATCATGCTTATCGGTATAGTGGTTAAGAACGGTATCGTGCTCATTGACTACACCGGTCTGTGCCGCGAGCGTGGTATGTCGGCCATCACAGCTACCGTGACAGCTGCCCGCAGCCGTCTGCGTCCTGTGCTCATGACCACATTGACAACTATCCTGGGTATGATTCCTATGGCTCTGAGTCAGGGACAGGGTGCTGCCATGTGGCGTCCTCTGGGTATATCGGTTATAGGCGGTCTTACCGTTTCAACCCTCCTTACCCTGATACTTGTACCTACCCTGTACTGCATGTTCCAGAGCACCGGTATCAAGAAGGCTCGCCGCAAACACCGCAAACAGCTGGATTTGGCAGCTTTCTGGGCCGAGAACAAGGATCAGTTCATTCATGACAAGACAGCAAGAATATGAAAGCAATACTTATAACATTTGACCAGTCATATACTGAGCGTATCATAGATATGCTCACTACAAACAACTGCCGCGGCTTCTCCATGGTGGAGCAGCTGCAGGGCAGGGGTTCCAAGACGGGACAGCCACATTACGGCAACCACGCCTGGCCCTCCATGTGCTCTGGCATCATCACTATGGTTGATGATGACAAGGTGGATACGATCCTGGAAAATCTGCACGCTATGGATGTGGCTACGGAAAAGCTGGGTTTGCGTGCGTTTACTTGGAACGTGGAAAAAAGCATCTGAGCACCATCCGGCGGGCTGCTCGCCGCTTCGCGGCTCGGGCGTTTTTGTTTACGTAACCGTAAACACCCAGCCAATGAATTGGCTGGCTACCATAATCCAATGCCTACGGCATTAATCTGTGCCGTTAGGCACATAATAGGGGTAGCCAGCCGTTTCAACGGCTGGATCTTTCCAAATATAAATACGTTTCCCTGTGCGTGCCCCTAACCTGCACAAGGTTTCCAATTGCACCCATTAAAAACATACCCTGACAGCGAAGCGTTGTCAGGGTATGTTTTTACCCGGCCTGGAAGGCCGGCAGAGTGGAGCGGGATTATATCCCGCGGAACGGGTTTGGGGCGTCGCCGCCCCAAACTAAAAAAAGGTTGTTTCTAATACGCAGACTAACCCATCTGGAAGATGGGTGTTTCCAAAGGAAACTAAAATGAGGTCAAGGAATGTCTTGACATTCCAGCTAGCGACTTTTTAGGCCCTGAAAGGGCCATAAAAGTCAAAAACGCCCGAGCCGCGAAGCGGCGAGAAATTCGCCGGATGGTTCAAAGATTGCTAGTCCAACCCTGTGCCTTAAGTTCCACCTCCTGGCCTGATTTGGTGACAAGGTGGCGGCCAAGCTCGGGGCGGGTCATGTGGCCGATAAGCTTGACGTCCTTGAGCTGGATGATCTTGTCGTGGTCGGTCAGGGGTACGGTAAAGAGGAGCTCGTAGTCCTCACCGCCGTTAAGGGCGCAGGTGTAGACATCCATGTTGAGCTCTTCGGCCATGACTGCGGTCTGGTAGTCAATGGGGATGCGCTCCTGGTAGACGCTGCAACCGGTGTTGCTCTGCTTGCATATATGTATGAGCTCTGATGAGAGGCCGTCGGATATATCCATCATGGCTGTGGGCTGTATTCCGGCCTCACGCAGAGCCTTGATGATGTCACCGCGGGCCTCGGGCTTGAGCTGGCGCTCCAGCAGGTACTCCTTGCCTGCAAAATCGGGGGCAAACGGCTCATCCTTGCTGTGCGGGGTGCTGTTGAATACGGCTTTCTCACGTTCCAGCAGCTGCAGGCCCATATATGCGGCTCCCAGATTGCCCGATACGCAAATCAGGTCATTCTGGCCGGCTCCGTTACGGTATACAGCCTTGCCTTTCTCGGCCTCACCTATGCATGTTATGCTGATAGCCAGACCGGTCAGGGATGATGTGGTGTCACCACCTACCAGATCCACGCCGTGACGCTGGCATGCCAGAACCACACCTGCGTAGAAATCCTCCATATCCTCTACTGAGAACCTTTTGCTCAGTGCGACCGATACGGTCATCTGGCGGGGTGTACCGTTCATTGCGTAGATATCGGAAATGTTCACCATGGCGCTCTTGTAACCCAGGTGCTTGAGGGGCACGTATGTGAGGTCAAAATGAACACCCTCCATGAGCATATCGGTAGTTACCAGAACCTCCTTGGCGGGGTCCGAGTAGTCCAGGACGGCGCAGTCATCACCTACGCCATACTTGGTCGATGCGTTCTGCGGCTTGAGGTCTTTGGTAAGGTGGTCTATCAGTCCGAACTCTCCCAGTTCTGCTATCTCTGTACGCTTGTTTTCTGCCATAATTATGTTTGTTTCCTTTTATTTTCCGAATGATTCCACGTGACCTGTTACTGCGCGGTCAAACGCATCCTTGTCACGCATGAACCTGACTCCTACGGGTAGTACGTAGATCTTTGCGGCCAGGTCTGCATCTATATCCATGTCCGTAAGGCGTGCGGCATCCTTGGCTGTGGTTACCACGTACGCATCGGGGCCCATGTCTTCCAGCTGCTCCATAATGAGCCTGATATCCTCCTTGCAGTAGCGGTAGTGGTCCGGGAAGGTGAGCATTGTCACTTCATGTCCCTGACGTTTCAGTTCGGCCTCCATCAGGCGCGGGGATGCAATGCCCGTCACGGCCAGGACGTGGCCCGATGGAAGGGTAGTGGCCTGCTCCCGGTTGGTCATCAGGTAGGGTGTCCCGTACTCCAGCGTGGTAAAGTATACCTGCTGCGATTCACGTGTTCTTAATTCGGTTGCAAGGGCTTGCGCTGACTCCGGAGTCAGATCCTCGGGGCATTTGGTCACGATTATGATATCGGCACGGCGGCGTGAGGCTGCACTCTCGCGCAGTCTGCCGGCGGGCAGCATTACGTCATCCAGTATGTTGCGGTGCCAGTTGACAAGAAGTATGTTCAGTGATGGGGTAACCCTGCGGTGCTGGAATGCGTCATCCAGTATTATGACATCGGGGCTGCACATCTCTATGATTCGCCTTATGCCGGTGGCGCGGTCCTCACAGACGGCCACATCCAGATCCGGGAACCGCTGTTTTATCTGTAACGGCTCATCACCAATCAGACCGCTGTCGGAGTGGGAATCGGACATTATGAAACCCTTGGTGTGACGGCCGTAACCGCGGCTCAGAACGGCTGTCCTGTAGCTGTCTTTGAGAATGGTGGCCGTGTATTCAGTATGCGGAGTCTTGCCTGTACCGCCTACGGTTATGTTGCCGATACTTATTACCGGGATATTGAAAGAGGTGCTCTTGGCTATCCCTCTGTCATACAGGATGTTCCTTATGCCCGATACTGCACCATACAACCATCCCAGCGGACGCAGAATCTGATATATTCTGAACTCAGGCTTCATATTGTGGTAATAAATACCTATCTTTGATTGATAATTGATACAAAAGTACACATTTTACGGGATATGAGGCGCTTTTGTGTCTGACGGGTTTGTAGTGGACGCGTAGATGACAGCATTTTTACATGTTTTAATAACCTTTGGTTGCTATATTCACTAAAAATGTTGTAATTTGCGCCCGTTTTGGACGCTATGGACCGTAGTGCCTGAAGGGAAAGATGCTCGAGTGGTTGAAGAGGCACGCCTGGAAAGCGTGTATACGCCAAAAGCGTATCCGGGGTTCGAATCCCCGTCTTTCCGCAAGATTGATGCTGATAAACGAGAATATGAATTAATTAATATAACTAACTAAAAATTATCTCAAATGAAAAAGGTATTTGCATTCGTTGCAATGATGGGACTCCTTACTTTCGGAGTAAACCAGACAATCAATGCTCAAGAGACAGAAGAGGCACCTGCCGTAGAGGAGGTTGCACAGCAGGATTCCGCTGCAGTTGATTCAATCGCTGCCGCTGATGTAGAGGACACTCAGGAGGACGCTGAAATCTCAGAAGAGAAGAAGCAGAAGGAGGGTCTTCACAAGACTATCAAGGTTAAGTTCATCGAGGGTAGCGCAGGCTTCATGTCACTCGTTGCCATCGCTATGATTTTCGGTCTTGCTCTTTGCATTGAGCGTATCATATTCCTCAGCCTTTCTGAGATCAACAGCAAGAAGCTCCTTGAGGATATTCAGGCTGCTCTTGAGAACGGTGATGTTGAGGGTGCCAAGTCAATCTGCCGTGAGACTCGCGGTCCTGTAGCTTCAATCTGCTATCAGGGTATGCTCCGTATCGATGAGGGCCTTGACGTTGTTGAGCGCTCAGTTGTATCATACGGTAGCGTACAGGCTTCAAACCTTGAGAAGAACCTCTCATGGATCACACTGTTCATCGCCATGTCTCCTTCACTGGGATTCTTGGGAACTGTGATCGGTATGGTACAGGCATTCGATGATATCCAGAAGGCTGGTGATATCTCTCCGCAGGTTGTTGCCGGTGGTATGAAGGTGGCCCTTATCACAACTATCTTCGGTATTATCGTTGCCCTTATTCTTCAGGTATTCTATAACTACATTCTTAGTAAGGTTGAGGCCCTGAACACAGATATGGAGGATTCTTCAGTATCTCTGCTGGACATCATCATGAAGTACAACCTTAAGTTCAAGAAGTAATAAGAACCGATTATTATGAAAAACGAGAATAAACAAATAAAGGCTTCTTCTTGGGCTCTTGGTATTCTCTTTGTACTGTCAGCCGTGGTTCTTGGCATGTTCTTCGGTATAGGTTATGATACAAAGACCTATTTCGAGGGTGCAGACAAGAGCCTGACAGATCCCGCATACACCGGTCTGCTGCTTATCTGGCTTTACACACTTGTAGGCCTCTGCATACTTGCAGTTCTGGGATTCGGAATCGTTGCAGCAATCAGAAACATCAAGACAAGAACCTCAGGACAGCAGAGAACCGGTTTTGCCGGTTGGGTGTTCCTTTTCACCTTCATCGCAATTGGTGCGTCATACTTCCTGGCTGATACCAACAAGGTGCTGCTTGGTGATGGAAAGACTTGGGCAGATGAACCTCTTGACCTTATTCTGTCAGACGTTTGCCTGTTCTCAATTTATACTCTGTTCGCAGTTGCTCTGTTGTGCGTAATACTCGCTATGACAGGCTTATTCAAAGCAAGAAGGTAATTCAACGTTTTTGAAGAATCAGAGTTATGGGAAAAGGTAAAAGAAAAGTTCCCGGTCTTAATCAGTCTTCGACAGCGGATATCTCATTTATCCTGCTCATATTCTTCCTGGTGACCACATCTATGGACACTGACTCGGGTCTGCCCCGTCGTCTTCCGGATTGGAACCCTGATGAAGTTGAACAGGAGGTCAAGGTCAAGGAGCGTAACGTAATGACGGTCCAGGTGAACAAGTTCAATGAGATACATGTCAAGAACGGTGTGATTAACCGTTCCATTGACGTATCGGAGCTTAAGGAAATTGCCAAGTATTTCATTTCAAATCCTGACAATAATCCTGATCTCCCCGCTTTTGAGGATTATGAGATTGAGGGCTATGGAGTGGTACAGACTACCGTAAAGCATGTAATTGCGCTCCAGACAGACCGTGATACGAATTATGATGTTTATTTCCAGGTTCAGCATGAGCTTACCAAAGCTTATTCTGAGTTGAGAGATGAGTGGGCACAGAAGACATTCGGCAAGAAGTTCAATCAGTGCGATGAGAAGACTGAACAGCCGGTTGTAAAGGGTTTCTACACAAACAAGATCTCAGAGTCTGAGCCGAGACAATATGGTACTGCACAATGAGTAAGTTCAGAAGTAATGGAAAAAGAGAAATGCCGGAGTTGAATACTTCGTCACTTCCGGATCTTATCTTTACCGTATTGTTCTTCTTCATGATGGTAACATCAATGCGTGACGTTACGGTAAACCTGGAGATCAAGACTCCTGTAGGTGGAACAGAGATTGAGAAACTTGAGAGGAAATCACTGGTGTCACATATATACATCGGTCCTCCTTCAAAAGAATATCGTGCTACATTGGGTGCTGCTCCCCGTATCCAGCTCAATGAGTTCTTCGCTGAGCCCGAGGCAGTACGTGATTTCGTTCACGCTGAGCGTGAGAGCATGTTTGAGAAGGATAAGCCTTTCATGAAGATGTCTCTTAAGATTGATGAGAACGTTCATATGGGTATTGTAACTGACGTGAAGCAGGAGCTTCGTAAGGCCAAGGCTCAGAACGTTGTATATTCAGCCACTAAGGACGATAAGCGTAAGTAAACTTGTAATAGAGTTCTATAATGGAAAGGCTCCGGACAAATTTCCGGGGCCTTTCCTGTTTTCTGCAATATAGCAGGCTTTTCAACGTTTATATGTTGTATGAGACATACGGCTGCATACTTTTGTTTTGCGGCCCTGTTGCTGCTTTGCAGTTGCGGGGCTGAGATCAGTCTGCGACGTGGTGACCAGAGCTATGCCCTGGGCGAGTATCAGGATGCTGCCGCCAAGTACAAGAAGGCATATGCGGGCATATCATCAAAAGAGAAGGAACTGCGTGGCAGCACCGCTTTCAAGCTGGGTGAGTGTTACCGTCATATCAACTATGTGCCGCGTGCCCTTGCCGCATACCAGAATGCCGTACGTTACAAATATCAGGACAGTGTGGTTTACCGTCATCTGGCCGATATGCAGCGTTATAGCGGTAAGCTCAAGGATGCAGAGAAGAACTATAAGATAGCTCTTGAGCATGATCCTGATGATATCCTGGCACAGAACGGACTGGAGTCCTGCCGTCTCATACAGGATTGGAAAGACAATCCCACCCGTTATACGGTAAAGAAGGATAATATCATGAACGGCCGATATGCCGATTGGTCACCTGTCTATGCCGGTCCTGATTATGACCAGATCATATTCACATCATGCCGTAACGAGTGTGCTGGTGATGACGTCAATCCCATAACCGGCATGAAAAGCTGTGACTTCTTTGTCATCCGTAAGGATGAGAAAGGCAAATGGCAGAAACCTGAACGTATAGAGGGTGGACCCAATACAGAGTTTGAGGATGGTTCATGCGCATTCAGCCCTGATTTCAGCACCATGTACTATACCTACTGCTCATCAGATCCTCAGATGCCGCGTCCTGCCACCATATATGAGTCCGGCCGATCAAATGCCTCCTGGGGTGCAGGTCATGCATACAGTTCGGCATCGGACACCATATATAATTACGCACATCCGGCTGCATCACCTGATGGCAAGTGGCTCTATTTCGTGTCCGATATGGACGGCGGCTATGGCGGTCTGGATATATGGCGCGTACCTGTGGGCGGGCGTCTGATCGGTGCCGAGAACCTGGGCCCCGATATCAATACCCCCGGCAATGAGATGTTCCCCACGTTCCGCCGTAACGGTGAGCTCTATTTCTCGTCAAACGGCCATCCGGGTATGGGTGGACTGGATATATTCCGTGCAGTAAGTACCAGTGACTCCACATGGACGGTTACAAATATGGGTACTCCGGTGAACTCGTCATCGGATGATTTTGGAATGACGTTTGAGGGTGACCTTACCCGCGGTTTCTTTAGCAGTAACCGTAATGACGGCCGTGGCCGTGACCATATCTGGAGTTTTGAACTGCCTGAGACGGTCCACATGATTACGGGTTGGGTCTATGAGAAAGACGGCTATGAGCTGCCCGATGCCTTGGTTTATCTTATCGGCAATGACGGAACAAACATGAAACTGAATGTCCGTGAGGACGGTTCGTTTACCCAGCGTGTAACTCCCGGAGTCAGTTACCTGCTGCTTGGAACTGCCAAGGGATTCATGAACTACAAGCAGGAGATGACGGCCGACAGCACTGATCAGGACCGTGAATATGTGCTGCAGTTCCCGCTATCATCAATCTCCAAGCCGGTCATGATAGACAACATATTCTTTGACTTTGGTCGTGCTACGCTTAGTCCCGAATCGGCCCAGTCACTTAATGAGCTTGTACAGCTGCTCAAGGATAATGCCGGCGTGACCATTGAGATCGGTGCCCATTGTGACTATAAGGGTGATGATGATTACAACAAACGCCTGTCACAGCAGCGTGCCGAGAGTGTAGTGGAGTATCTGATAGGGCAGGGTATAGACAAGAAACGTCTCACTGCACGCGGATACGGAGAGTCCGCGCCCAAGAGCGTGAGCAAGAAGGTGGCAGAGCAGTATGATTTCCTGGAGGAGGGTACGGTGCTGACCGAGGAGTTTATCCTTACTCTTCCGCAGCCGCAGCAGGACATTTGCAACCAGCTTAACCGCCGTACTGAGTTCCGCGTTATACGTACCACATACGGCCTGTTTGGCGGTAACTGATAATCAGCTGATAGAGATTCTTATCCTCCACTCCTGGGGGTACATGTTGTTGGCGCGGTTTCCCAGATTCTTGGCAAATCCCAGCGGAATGCCCTTGTATGTGAGCAGGACTATGCCACGGGGAGCATCCTCCAGACGCAGGGCGTCACAATGAAGATACTCCAATGCCTGCTTGCGGGTTATCTCAACCTTATCGAACGCCTCTGTGTTCAATGCATCTGACATGGCCAGCGCATGGGCCGGAACCCAGTCATGTCCCTTACGCACGGCAATCTCAATTCCCGGAATCAGGGCATAGAGTTCCTTGCTGACCTGATTCATGTCCGATGCAAGCGGGGCGGGCAGGGCATATATGGAATCACCTTTTACATAATACTCATAACCGTCATTGAGCCACTTGCGGCATTCGGCGGGAACGGTAGGATCTGCCTTGAACGGTTTCTGAGGCATCTCACGGAAAGCACCATCGGGTTTGCGCAGCAGGCAGAGGAAGAATCCCTCACCGCGGGTTCGGTGCTGCATGAAATGATATACCGGAAGGTCGTCCCGGGTAAGTGAACCTGCAATATTCCATTCAGGGGTGGTCTCTATTTTTATGGCCTCTGCTCCGAACTGCTCCATTATCCACCGTACGTTATCCTCATCCTCATGGCGGTTGAACGTGCAGGTGCTGTAAATAAGATATCCTCCGGGTTTGAGCGCAGGCCATATGTCCTCAATTATCTGGCGCTGGCGTGCGGCGCACATCTCAACGTTCTGCAGGCTCCAGTCTGCTACGGCGCCCTCATCCTTACGGAACATACCCTCGCCGGAGCAAGGGGCATCGACCGCGATAAGGTCAAACATGAGGTTGGACTGGCCTATCTGCTTGGGGGTGTTACATGTCACCATCACTCCGGTGCGGCCCCACTTGGTCATGTTCTCGGCCAGGATCTGGGCACGGCCTCGCTGTATCTCATTGCTTACCAGCAGACTTCCATCGGGCAGGAGTGATGCCAGCAGTGTGGATTTTCCACCCGGTGCGGCACACAGGTCAAGCGCCTTTACTGGGCCGCTCACGCATTTGCGAACTGCCTGCTCCAGGAACATGGATGATGCCTCCTGCACGTAGTAGCAACCCATATGAATCAGAGGGTCAAGCGTAAACTGGGGGCGATGGTCCAGGTATACGGCATTGCCGCCCCAGGGTACGCGGCCATCGGCACTGCATTCAAGTGATTGGAGTGCAAGGCTCTCTGCATCAGGAATCAGGGGATTGAAGCGTATGCTCACCTGTGGCTCGGTCTCAAGTGCATTGAGCAGGCGATCGCGTTCATCGGCCTCAAGTATCTCCGTCAAGATGTTGATAAATTCCTTAGGTAAAGCCATAACCTTGCATGATTTCTGCTGCGAAGGTAAGCCAAAAAATCAGTATATTCGCAGACAAGAAACAAGATTCACCAATGAAACAGTACTTAGATCTGCTGGAAAGGATACTCCGCGAGGGAGTGCAGAAAGGAGACCGCACGGGCACAGGCACAATCAGCGTGTTCGGACATCAGATGCGGTTCAACCTGGAGGAGGGATTCCCCCTGCTCACAACCAAGAAACTGCACCTTAAGTCTATCATTTATGAGCTGCTTTGGTTCCTGAACGGTGACACCAACGCCAAGTGGCTGCAGGAGCGCGGAGTCCGCATATGGAATGAGTGGGCTGATCCTGACGGCAATCTGGGTCATATCTACGGCTACCAGTGGCGCTCATGGCCCGATTATGACGGCGGATTCATTGACCAGATATCGGAGGCTGTGGATACCATCAAGCATAATCCGGACTCACGCCGCATCATTGTAAGCGCATGGAATGTGGCAGACCTCAAGAATATGAACCTGCCGCCCTGCCACGCGTTCTTCCAGTTCTACGTGGCTGATGGCAAGCTTAGCCTGCAGCTTTATCAGCGCAGTGCCGATACGTTCCTGGGCGTGCCGTTCAATATCGCGTCATACGCTCTGCTCACCATGATGATGGCGCAGGTGACGGGTCTCAAACCGGGTGATTTCATTCACACCACCGGCGATACCCACCTCTATCTGAATCATCTGGAACAGGCCCGCCTGCAGCTTACCCGTGAGCCGCGTCCGCTGCCCCGTATGATTATCAATCCTGATGTAAAGAGCATATTTGACTTCAAGTATGAGGATTTCCAGCTTGAGGGCTATGATCCGCATCCACATATCAAAGCCGACGTTTCAGTATGATATCAATTATCGTTGCAATAGCTCAGAACGGAGCTATAGGTTATAAAGGGGACTTGATCTATCACCTGAGTGCAGACCTTAGACGTTTTAAGGAGCTCACCACAGGCAACACCATCATCATGGGCCGCAAGACCTTTGAGTCGCTGCCCAAGGGCGCTCTGCCCAACCGCCGTAACATTGTGCTTACCCGCCAGCCGGGTGCAACGTTCCCCGGGACGGAGGTTTTTGCATCACTTGATGAGGCTCTGAGCCACTGCTCCCGTGACGAGAAGGTCTACATTATCGGAGGAGCCCAGGTTTACACGCAGGCTCTGGGTATGGCCGATGAGCTTGAAGTCACGTTCGTGTATGATACTCCCGCCCAGGCCGACACCTTCTTCCCCGAGTTCGGCAGCGACACCTCCTGGCATCTGGAAAACAAAGAGGACCACGATCCTGACGAGAAGAATCCCTTCCGCTACTCCTTCCTCACTTTCCGCAGAGAATAACGCTTTGCTCGCCAAAGTGTCCCACAAGAACCCCACTCACAACCCGTGTAGCGGGGTTCACTGTGTTACACCCCCTCATCTGGAGCCCGTGTCCCACACTCACCCGCCTCCCAGCCCCCTCTCGCGCCTCCTCCCGTGTTACACTTTGGCAAGATTCTCAGGAAAACTTGAAGGGGTATAGTCTCGGATAGTCCGGCTCCTGCAACTGGAAACCTTTCCGGTTTTCCGAGACTATACCCCTTCAAGTTTTGCTCACTTAGCCGGCTTATTCTCAATTGCGACAGGTTTGCAACGCCTTTTTGTCGTTATGAACATATGTGCTTACATACATTTGCATCGGAAACAATCAAAACATGGATTATGAAAAGAAACGTATTTTTAATTATTGCTCTTATTATAACATATTCTGTTCAAGCTTCCCAATGGAGATACAGAGCATACTTCCCACATTTTTATCCCCAGCACGTGGTGAAAGCTAAAATGCTTGAAAGAAACATCTATCATCAAAATGATTTTGAATCTTTCTACTCATACACCTTTCAGGTTTTGGATGATTTTGGACAGGGGCTGGCAGACACTTTAGTTCTGCTACCAGCAGACACTACTGCTTCTTATGACGATTTACCTACACCTAATAGTCAATTCATGTACCTTAATATGCAATCGGACTATTATATTGGTTTTAACAGTGATAGCACAAATAATTATTTCTATAACATGAGATACTTCAAAATAGACAATAACAATAATAAAGTCGGCTATGGACCTTTTACTAGATTTGATGATTTTCTAGACCGCATAGATATATTAAACTTAGGCCTACCTATAAAAATTGATATGTCTGTAAAGAGGTTTGAAAGGAAACTGAAAAGAAAACTGAAAAAATATAAGGTGGACCTATGAAAAGGAAATTACATATTTTATTATTCCTATTTGGTGATGAACCTTTTCTGGAGCTCTCCTAAATTCGTCAGCTTTTCTCTTGTATCCCAATAATCGGATTGCTTTTTCAAAGAAACCACTATATTTAAATTCTTGTGTATCTTTGACATATCTGGTGCCAATATAGTTGCATACCTTCTCGACTATCGGTGTCAGAAGGTTTTTTTATTCCAATAATTTATAATTGTTCACTAATTAGTTATCTTTGTCCCATATGAAAAATAAAAAGATTGTGACTCCAATTGAGGGCCTCATTACAGAGGATTTTGGAGCAATCGGCACCCCGGAACGTGAGCAGTTCGATATGGAGTGCGATGCCTTTATTATAGGTGAGCAACTTAAGGATGAACGCCTTAGAGCTGGACTGACCCAAGAGCAACTTGCTGACAAGATTGGAACAAAGAAGAGTTTTATCTCAAGAGTTGAGAGAGGACACGCAGACATTCAGCTTTCCACACTTGTAAAACTGTTCCAGGGTCTTGGCCGAAAAGTAAGCGTTAGGGTTATTTAGTAATTTCTGATAGTACGCGTAGGGGACGGTTCTGTTCGCGAACAGAACCGTCCCCTACGCGTTTAGAACCGTCCCCTTTGCGTTACTTTCTCATCTTGAAGAAGGAGTGCGCCATGCAGGCGGTGCAGACGGTGCTCAGGATGTAGCTCGATGAGTAGGTTATTCCTATGGTCGTGAGCTTGGCAAGTGCTACCATTCCGATGCAAAGGATTATTGATATTGCTACAAGGGTGTATATCAGCTTTGCAGAGACGGTTATTTTCTTCTTGAAGTGCAGTCCTGCCAGGATAAAGGCTACGGCCGATATGATTATGGGAAGGTAATTAAAGAATTTGACGTAGGCAGCCAGATCGTTATTCTGTATTATTGGCATTACAGATGCTGCAAGCAAAGCTATAATTACCAGTCCGAACGAACCTAACAGGAAATACCTGACTCCCTTGACTTCAGAAAGGACACGCGGCTTGCCGGTCTCGGGGTCGATGGCCTGACCGTTGAACTTGATCCTGATTATCACCTTGCGGAGGAATAAACTCATGATAACAAGCAGGATCATTGCCAGCAGGAAAGCTACGCCGCTCTTACCTTTGCCCAGGCACCACTGTACGGAATACACGAACCAGAATACTACCATTACCATGGTGGCTCTTATCATGTTCTTGTTATAATGTGATTCCTTATCGGTCAAAGTCTTAAGGTCATATGATCCGAAATCCTCCTTACCGGTCTTTTTCAGGATGAATAACTTGAAGAGCAGTGAAGCCACCCAGTAAACGCACAGCAGAATGAGACTTAACATGTTCAGTTCTACTGTGGTATGCCAATGCCATGCAAGCAAGGGTATCAACACCAGGTTGCTCCAGATCAGACCTTCCTTGAGGCTTCTGCGCATATCGGTAAATTTACCGCACATGGTCTCGCGGAGTTGCTCATCGGATACTATCTCCTGGCCGTCCAGACGCTCGTCAATCTTATTGTATGTTGCCTTGAGCTGCTCCAGTTCAAGGAGTTCATTATTGTTCTGTGTCATAGTTTTAAGTATTAATTGTTAGACATTGATTTGAGTTGTTCCTTGATGCGGAACAGTCTGCTTGTTACTGCCGATGTGGAAATGCCCACAATTGCGGCAATGTCATCATAACTCATACTCTCCAGCCACAGAAGGATAATGGCGCGGTCAAACAGCTCAAGCTTGTTGATACGGTTGTACAGCATCTTGATCTGCTGGCCCACTTCATCGGAATCATTCATCACATCCTTGTCAATCGCAAGTGGGATAGTCGCAACACGCCTTTTATTGTTGCGGTCTATGTTACAGCAGGTATTAAGGCTCACCTGCCATATCCACGTTTTGGGGCTGCAGTCCCCGCGAAACTTGGCAAAGCTTTTCCACAGGCTGATCAATACTTCTTGGAAAAGGTCATCTACCTCAGTAGGATTGTCCGAGAAAAAGTAACATACCGTATAAATTGTCTTACGGTACTCGCGGACCATTTTTGTGAATTCTAATTCTTGTTTATCCATCTGTTTTGGAGTTTGTTCATACAATTAGTACCCAAACTCTCGGATTCCTTTCGGGAAAAATCAAAAAAATATCATAATCTTGAAGAATTGTCTGCCAGGACGTCGTGAACAAGGGTAGTAACCATCTGTTTCAAGTCATCCATGAACTGTGCGGGCTGGTACTGGCCGCGCTCTATCTCACGCAGGTGCTTCTCCCAGATACCTGTAAGCTCGGCGCTCTTAAGGAGTTCCTCATGTATGAGGTCGATAAGTCCTGTGCCCGTAGGTGTGGGATACAGGTTCTTCTTCTCCTTACGCATGTACCCGCGTTTATATAAGGTCTCAATGATGGCGGCGCGGGTTGACGGGCGCCCTATGCCGTTCTCCTTCATGGCATCACGCAGTTCCTCATCGTTCACCAGTTTGCCGGCCGTCTCCATTGCACGCAGCAAAGTTGCCTCGGTGTAAGGTTTGGGCGGTGTAGTCCACTTTTCCTGCAACTCAGGCAGGTGCGGTCCGCTCTCATCGGCTGTGAACTGGGGCAGTATGCGCTCGTCATCATCACTCTTCTCGTCCGATTTCTCTTTATCAAAAAGGACACGCCATCCGGGCTTAAGTATCTCACGGCCCGTTGTCTTGAACTCTGCCCGTCCGGCCTTTCCCAATACTGTGGTCTGGGCGTATATGCAGTCCGGATAGAATACGGCTATGAAGCGGCGGGCAATCATGTCAAACACGGCACGCTCCTGCTGGGTCAGGTTGTTAGGATATACTCCGGTGGGTATGATGGCATGGTGATCGGTCACCTTGCTGTTGTCAAACACCTTCTTGGACTTGGGCAGTTTTACACCCTCAAGCGGGGCGGTGAACTGGGCGTAGTCCTTAAGGCCCTTCAGAATGGCAGGGCACTTGGGGTATATGTCATCGCTCAGGAATGTGGTATCCACGCGCGGATAAGTGGTTATCTTCTTCTCGTAGAGTGACTGGATGGTCTTGAGCGTGTCATCGGCAGAGTAGCCGTATTTGCGGTTGCACTCCACCTGCAGTGATGTAAGGTCAAACAGACGCGGAGCATAGTCCTTACCCTCTTTGCGTGCCACATCGGTAATGACAAAGTTCAGGGGGCGGATCTCATCCAACAGGGCCTGGCCGTCCTCAATCTTGGTGAACTTGCCTTTTGTATAAGAAAAGGTGGTATCGCGGTAAACGGTCTTGAGTTCCCAGTACTGCTCAGGCTTAAAGTTGTCAATCTCCTTCTGGCGGTTTACAACCAATGCCAGCGTGGGTGTCTGTACACGGCCGATGGAGAGGACCTGGCGATTGTTGCCGTTGCGGTACTTGATGGTGTACAGGCGTGTGGCGTTCATGCCCAGCAGCCAGTCGCCGATGGCGCGGCACAGGCCGGCCTCATAAAGTGACTTGAATGCGTCCTGGTCCTGCAGGCGGCTGAATCCCTCACGTATAG
This sequence comes from Bacteroidaceae bacterium, assembly GCA_045220475.1. Lineage (GTDB taxonomy): Bacteria > Bacteroidota > Bacteroidia > Bacteroidales > Bacteroidaceae > Colenecus. Next base: position 5,194 of record JBGUVW010000055.1, on the reverse strand, counting down.
ACTCCTCGGTCAGAGAAGATATCCACAGACGCTTTACGGGGCACTTGGCACCGGCTTTCTGCATCACCCAGCGCTGTATAAGCTCACCCTCCTGTCCGGCATCACCGCAGTTGATAATGCCATCGGCCTTCTGCATCAGGGACTCAATTATCTTGAACTGTTTCTCGATACCCTTGTCTTCAATCAGCTTGATTCCGAACCGGGGCGGTATCATGGGCAGGCTGCCCAGGCTCCAGTTCTTCCAGTTCTGTGTGTAGTCATGGGGCTCTTTAAGGGTACAGAGATGACCGAAGGTCCAGGTCACCTGATAACCGTTACCCTCAATGTACCCGTCGTGTTTTGTCTTGGCGCCCAGGACATCGGCTATATCCTTAGCCACGCTAGGCTTCTCAGCTATGCATACTATCATGTACGCGAAGTTACAAAATTATTTTGAGCGGAAGATTTGGATTATGGGATTGGATTCCTCAGTTATCCCCGGATATTTTGCTTTGAGATCATCATTGCCCAGGATTGTGGCGACTGACAACTCATTAAAGAAAAAGTTCTTATAGTTGCCCAAGAAGTACGGGATCTGATTGTCTTTTGCATAACTGGGGTTGTAATGCCAAAAGACATAATCTGTTTGATCCGTCTTCTTTTCATAAAATGTCCTGGTATATTTGTAGGGCGATTCTGACTGTTGAAGACTGAACATCATCAGGTCATCGGATTCTAAATATCGCTCTTTATAATAAGAGGGCAATTTGTCCTCTTTCTGTTCCTCATCAGGATCTATCACTTCGGATATAATCTGATACGCCGTATAGATGGTGTCATCGGCAATATGGTAAATCTTGTTCTTCAACCCCGAGAAACCTACGACAGAATCATTTATATGAGTCAGCCAGACGTCGCCGATTATTGTATGGATCTCAAGATCATCGAATGAAATAAGAGTCCGATTGAAATTTCCCAGTGAATCAATGCTCCATAATCCGCCATGAGGGGTCTTGCCAAACGGATTGAACAGAACGTACCCGCCGTCAGGCAGCAATGCAAAATCCAAAGCATAATATTCATATGGTACTTTACTAACAAAATCACCATTCAAATTATAACGCAATATTCCCGCTCCCGGATCAAATATGATTATTTGACGCTTAACCGGATCCAGGTCAATCCTTCTGATATTGAGATACTCACCGGGGCCACGGCCACTCCTGTCTATCTTTCTGATAAACCGGCCGTTCATATCAAACAGCTGCAATGTGTTGGCCGAATAGTCTCCTGATAGTATTATCAGTGTATCATCCAATACCCTGACGTCCTTAATCCTTTCACCAATCAGACTCTCAAATCCGCCGGTCTCAAGAACCACACTGACAGAATCAAACATGCGTGATGTACTGGGGTACTGTACAGAATCTCTGGAATCGAGAGGAACATCAATCGTTATTACACCTTCTATTTGTGAAACACCGCTCTTTGAAGAACATGAAATAATTGCAATTGCCAGCAAAAGTGACAACAAGGAAAGGACAAGGACTCTTCTCATAAAATGCATTGAATGTGATTACTCACTGCAAAAGTAACATTTTATTTCTCATAAGTCCAGACTAACCTATCATCAACTCTTTCTGTTATTATGAGGAGAAACATCAGGAGGTTGTTCCTAACTTCTTTTCCTTTGAATTCATAATTGCCGCCGTAGTGCGCAATTCGTTCCAGCGGAAGCTTGTGGTGGAAGTCGTTTTTGTATCTGTACACGTGGTTCAGCAGACCGTCTTCATAATAAAGTTCCCAGGTCTTGAGACCGCGACAGTAGCGGTATACGGTTTTATCACGAGCTGTGGTTCTTGATACAAGTTGCCCACGACGGTTATACTTGTATGTATTTGTGTAATTCATACGTACATAGCCTATAGTATCATAATCAATACTCTCTTCACGAATGATCCTGCCATGCTTGTCAAGTTTATAGAGAATCTTCAATTTGAGTGTAGGGATGCTGTCATCCTCATTTTGCCGGCTTCTTGTCCAGACCACGTTTAATCCGTCATCGGAATAAACGGCTGTGTCAATTATCAAATCAGAATAGTTACGTTCTCTTTGCCCTGTGTAGCGGTTCAATGAATCATAGTAATACCATTTAAAACTCTGTCCGTGCTGAGATTCCTCAGATTTCTGTCCCGATGCATTATAGCTTGTACATAATCCTTCCACCCATCCGCTGTCCGATAAGTCATATATCACGTTTTTCATTATAACTCCATCCAGACTATACGATTTTATCGTTTTCCACACATGTCTTAGAGAGTCATTCCTGTATCTCCTCCAGGTTGTCTCAACAGAATCAATCCTGTCATCATATATGTTTGTTTCATATTCGGTATAAGTACTGTCGTCTTTGTTGGTTGTCCAATCCCGGTCGATATCAATCCTGGAAACCAGAATGCCATCTTTATATGAATATCGAGTATTCCTCTTGACAACATCCTGATTTAGACGGTATATCCAGTGTATCTCCTTAGAATCTACAAGCCTATACTCCGATGATGGAGTGCATTGCCATGCACCAACTGCCATCAGCAGCAAACATATGCCATTTACGATGGTCTTTCTCATAATTCACAGAATTATGTGACAAATGTAAGCAGCGGCAGATCAATAAAACAACAAACCTTCGCTGCAAAACTGTCGCAATTGGGTCATTCAGTTTGGACGGAATCAATGGATTCTAATGATGTGGCGATGATTGAGACAAGGTTCTCGGGCTCAGTGTAGTCCGATATGGTTTTCCTGTCAACTGTAAATCCCCATTTTTTGATGCAAATCACCCAATTGACACAATAGGGTTTAGTGGAAGTGATAATAATCGTCTTAAATCCTGAGCGGTACTTAAGGGATACGGAGTTGCCTATTTCAAATCCGCGTATGGAATAGCCATTCCTTAATAGGAAATAAAAGGCATTATATATTTTCCAAAAGATCTCGTCCCGGACCTCCAATTGGGGTATATCAATCATTTGAGTAAGTTTTAATTATTATAGAATGCCAGAATATTGCTTCTTTACATGCATTGCAAACTCTTTCCATGAACTTCCATTGCCGGTTTCATCGGCTTTGGTTTTTCCTAAGAATCCGCTCAGATGGAACTTCTTAATGATAGAATTACCATCGTAGTCCTTAGCTATCGTAATGCGCTTCCTTGTACGTCTGTTAAAGAATGACACAGACACACATTCATTACGTCCGTATCCGATCTCCAAACGCCCTCCTTCATAATGGAATTCACTTACCAGATAACCGAAATTCTTGACAATCTCCCAGAAGCTCTCTTCCGTGTCTGTCATCTCAAAAGGACCAACTTGCAACATAACTTTCTCAAAAAACAACGATAGTTTCATGACCCAAAAGGGACAGTCCCCCTGTGCCATCTTCTTCTCCGCCCATTTTAGTATCAGTAAAAACTTCTGAAGCGTTATACTCTTTCATAGTGTTGAACTTTATTCTAAGACTAAAGGACATTTTTTGCATGAGAACGCCAATTCATCATGAAATCATATGCTACGATGCATGCCTCAGGTACACTGTCCAATATGGCAAGACCACTGATGAACTTGTTAAAGTTGTTGACTACATACAATTTGCCGTTCTGTTCATGAATGACAATGGTCTGGACTCCCAGTGTAATAGAGATATACGTACTGCCTTCGGTGCTTTGTGAAACGGCGGTTTGTGGTTCTTTCCTTGTGACGTATGCCAGAAATCGGTCAAAACTATTTGTTACGGGATACAGCTTACCTTTCACCATTAAACGTCCTGTCCATCGGAAAATGACATTTATTATATTATGATAAGCCGATATCAGATCATCAATATCTTGATTCCGACTCCACAAATGTTTGTCCTCATCCCAATACGCAGAGACTTTTGAAAAGAAATACTCACATGCGTCAGCTTCGTTCTCAAACAGTTGAATATCTTTTTTTGACCCTCTCTCATTTATCAGATAAGACTCCCATTGATTTGATGTGTTACTCAACACATAACCCTCAAGAAAACCATATGGAAAATCAAAATCTTTCAGGCAATAGTAGTTCCGCGGAACTCCTATCGAATCAAGTCTCTTCTGTAATTCAATTCTATTCATGACAATTGCAAATCTAATTAAAAAATCAAACAAAAAGTTTAGTGGCCATACATTTGGATAGAATGGTTGTGGGGGCGATTTTTTGCAAGTATGGCCGGAAAAACGGGGAAAATGGGGCATTTTGATGCCATACTTGCAGGAAATGTGGGCTACAAGGCTTGTAGTAACAGGTATGGCCATAAAAAAGAATTGAGAACCGCCCGGATGGCAATTCTCAATTCTCAATTTTTGACCCAAAAGGGACAGTTCCCCTGTGCCATCTGTAGTTTCCGTCTTATATGTGCAGATTTTTTTTCATTTTTCTTTTAAGTTTCTTCTCAAATCGTTTTTCTTTCACGTAGTAGAATCTATCTAATGGTATATGCCGGTTAATGAATTGCTGCAATCTATTTATGTCTACAAACATTTTATCGTGACGGATAATGAGAGGAAAATCACTATCAATAAGACTATAAACGTAGGTGTCGTTTTCTTTCCAGAATCTGTAATATCCTGACGCCCCAATTTCAAAGCCGTTGTATTCATTGTCAAAGTTAATATGAAAACAGCTTTCATAATTTACGTCTTCAAATTGCAGAAACCAAACTGAGTCACGATTGCTTGTGTCGATTCTTTTTTGCTGATTATAATAATTCTCAATGTCGGGATACACCCATACTGAGTCTTCTATGTCATATCCAAAGTCGTCAGTGATTTGGATTTTCACTGCAACTATGCTGTCTATATTTTCATCACCTAAGTATGCGACTGTTTTTTTGTCGATTAATTCACCTTTGACAATATAATCGCATTTGTTGAAGAAATAAGATTTCTTATAGAAATATGGTGGTTGTCTCTGAGAAAAGCAATCTATACTAAAAAGCAGGATAAAAACCAGAAATAAAACTACTCTCTTCATGTTATCTGTTATTTCCTGTACAAAACTACATTTGAAGTTATCGACAGACAAAGAATCTCCGCTGCAAAACTGTCGCATTTTGCGTTTCCCTAAAAAAGGTTGACTCGGATTGTCTTATTCCTGATAGAAGTTGACTCTGGTTATTCTTATTCCTGCTATAG
>JBGUVW010000054.1:0-34517 GCA_045220475.1 Bacteroidaceae bacterium | reverse complement strand
GCAGGAATAAGAATAACCAGAGTCAACTTCTATCAGGAATAAGACAATCCGAGTCAACCTTTTTTAGGGAAACGCAAATTGCAACAGTTTTGTAACGCTTTATTCTTGTCAAGATTTATATGCTGCTTTAAATTTGCACCAAACAATTATACTATTGATATGAATAAATCGATTGCAAAAAGGACCTTATCAGTATTGGTGTCGGGTTTGCTGACTGTCGGTGCTTTTGCACAAAATGCTGGTGCAACCTTCCATGTCGAGGATCTGGAACCGATTGAACGTACATTCCACTACAGCTCATCTTATTACATTGCCAATAGTATTGTCAAGTATAATGCTACCGATTACCGTAACGGGGTAATCAAAAGCAGTATTGACGGTGATTCTCTGATATTCTTTGGCACCAACTCTTTCTACAATGGGATGATCAACGCATTCGCCAGTCATAGGGCTGTAGTACTCTCTCCCGATGTGATATGGTTGCTTATCAGCCAGGGTTTCGCAGTTCATGTAAACCTTAATTCCGAGGAGCTCAGAGATAAGATAGTCTATCATCAAGGCAAGAAGACTCTTGAGGTGGAATCACCCAATCATCTTTTGTATGAAACCGATAAGGTTGACTGGGATTCCATCTTTAACGAGTTTGAGAAACAGATAAAAAGCAATACAAAGAATCAGATTGCCGATATCATTACCGCCGATTTCAGTACAACAGGTGTAACTGAAAAGATTGCATCACAGATTACACTTATGGAATCGGTGAAGAAATACTTTGATTACAAAGTCTGGACTTTGGGATGCGGAATTCCTGACATAACATTGATGGGAACTCCTGATGACTGGCGTAAGGTAAGGGAAAAGGCTCAGTCTCTAAAAGGATACGGCTTGGACTGGTGGATAGATCAATTGGATCCTATTCTTAAACAGTTTGTGGACGCATCCCAAGGCGTTATAGACAATGAGTTCTGGATGGAGATGGTAGGATCGGCCCAATTCCGGAAAACCATTTGCGGAAGACCTAATGGTGAGACCGAACTAAAGTTTGACGGATGGTTCACCAGTTTTTATCCGTATGATGTATATGGCGACAGAATAACAGGTCCTATGACATATAATAGCAGACTGCTTCCGGAGGTTGTAGAGACACCTTTCATCTATGAGATAAGGGATTTTGATGGAACTGTAATCGCAACGTACGATATGCAGCTCTATGCTGGTATCATCGGTCTGAGTGAAGATTCCGTGAACGGAGCCTTAAAACCAGAGATAGGCTGGATGGTGCGTTGCAACATTCCGGATAATGAGCGTGATTATTATTACGACAGTATAAGGACTGATATTCCGAATGTATTTGCATTACCAATTCAAAATGACGAAAATGAAGTCGACAGACTGATCAGTTCTTCACCAAAACTCAATGACAGGTCATTGGAATTATGGAACCCATTAGTGGTACTTGATGGCACCATAGTAAAGGTTGACCAAAAGAAACTCTCGGAAATGGTCTCAAATGATGACTTTACTCAAGAAAGTGTTGCCGACCTCCTGGGGTTGAAACCCAAACAGATAAAAAACATTTCACTCCTGAAAGAAGCTGCAGCAATTGCCATTTGGGGAGCCCGTGGCATGAATGGTGTTCTGGAAGTCCAGTCCGGTCCTATGAAAGATCAATCCAAAAAGAAAAACCGCAAAAGAGCCAAATGACCCAAAGGGGACAGTCCCCCTGTGCCATACCACATATATCAGTTTAGATGGTAAACTAACAAATTGATTGCATTATGAGAAATAGAGTCCTCCTGCTTGCATTGACATCCACGATGATGTCTTTCTGCGTTACAATCAGTGCTCAACAGCCACAGATTTCTGCCGATTCAATACCGCCTGGTTTTAATAGCATACTTATTGATGAAAACGCGACTGCCGAAGAAATCATCCGCCGCAATCCGGATGTCATGAGGTTTAATGAAAACGGTGTCTTGATGGTAAGGGGTAGGGAAGTAAACAAAATGATTGTAAACGGCAAAGTTGTCTATAGCCAGGATGATACCATCACGGATCCTGTACGGCTATTGAAAGAGATAGCCCGGAGGGTCAATGAAAATAACACCCCTGTTCAGGGTGTCGTAGCTCATATTGATGACAGTAAACAATTCTCAGATTCTTTACCACCTCAATATAGATTACCTGAAGGTCAGACCATTGAGGATGTAATCCGTAAACTTCCTGGAGTGGAGATACTTGAAGATGGTACTATTACCGTGAATGGTAAGAAAGTAACTCGCCTTCTTTATGATGGCACCAATCATGGCATTCAAGATACTACTGTCACTCAGGTCGTGATGTGACACAAAGGGGAAAGCTCCATGTGTTACAAAAAATAGAGCGATAGGTTGTCGTTTTAAATTATGTTTGTATTTTTGCGATAATCAAGCTCTTAAAAATACAGTATTGTTTGTTTTATAGTCCTTGTTATAAAGATTTACGTTAACCTATTTATTAACTTAAAGACAAATTATTATGTCAAAAAAGTATAGTTCTATCCTGTTTGTTGTTTTAGGTGCAATTGCAGTAATACTCGCAGTAGTATTTTTTGCCACGGATCCCTATGTGTATCATTATTCTTTTCATAATGCTGATGGATCGATAACAAGTGGTGGTATCACTATTAGCGATTTTATGAATTTTGTAAAGAATAGTTTCGGAGCTTTATTCTTAATCATAGGTCTTGGCTTTATTGGCATTGGTTTAAAAGAGCCGTCTGGCAAGGAAAAGGAATAAGTTCCTAATGAATTAACCTTCTCCACTACAAACCGTAATGAAACTAAAGACCTTCAATCTTATCTGCACCGTTGTTTTTGTCATTTTTGCGGCTGCAATTGGTATCTGGGTGTATGGATTATTTGCCCCAGTAGATTATATGCTCGAGTCAATTGCACAAGTCGTAAGCTCCTTCCTTGCTGTCATATTGATTATTCTTGCCACATTCAAAAATAGGTGGGTAAAACAAGACTCAGACAAGTAATAAAAAACAGATAAGCAACCCCGATAATTGCGTTATGAGAAAGACTGGCATTGCATCGTTGAGCATTCTTTCTGTTTTGCTCCTTTTGTCCGCTTGTAAGGATCAATGTTTTCACAATGGTCATGAGTACGTTGACCTTGGATTAAGCGTGAAATGGGCTACATGTAATGTCGGCGCCGCAAAACCGGAGGATTTTGGAGGTTATTATGCGTGGGGTGAAACATATAGTAAGGTCCTATACACGTGGAAAAATTACCGTTTCCGTGCAAGCGGTAACTCTTATTCCGATATTAAGTTCTCCAAGTACGAAGATGATGTGTACTCGGCCATTCTTGGCAAGAAAGTCAACAAGATAACCCTGGATAAGGCCGATGATGTGGCTAATCAGGAATGGGGCGGTGATTGGAGAATGCCGAGCAAGGAGGAGATTGAAGAACTTGTCTGGAATTGTGATTGGGTCTGGACCACTCTAAACGGAGTAAACGGTGTCAGGATAACAAGTAATGTTGAAGGTTATACTGACCGCTCCATTTTTATACCCGCATCCGGATACAAGGATGACTCTAAACAATTTCAAACCGGAAAATACGGATATCTATGGTCTAGTACCAATACCAATATAAAGGCCACAGCCAATAATATAATCTTCAATTCGCATGGCTCACATCTGGATGAAACAATCAGAAGTTGCATAGATGAAGATTGGAATTGGTATGGTACGGAAGATGAGAGTGATTTCAGTGAAATGCCTCAATCACTCGCTGACAAACTCCGTAAATACTTTGATTCAGGGAAAGTTGACCTGGACAGCATCCCTGAATCCATATTTAATGAGTATCGCTCATACATTCGCACAACAGACTGGGGTATGACGTACTATTTTGACCGTTATATTGGGATGCCTGTCCGTCCCGTCTGCCCGTAACAAGTATCAGAATTCAAAATCAACTTTGTGTACGCTCTCTCCGTAGATGGTCTTAAAGTCATCCCTCATGGAGATTACATTATAACCGTTCTCTTTCCACTGTGCTGCCAGATTAAGAGCTTTCTCACGGTTGGCGTGGTCGCGGTCCGGGTCATCGGCTATAAGCATGAAGGCGGCTGTCTTGTATTGGCTGTTGCTCAGGCAGAAATTATGCATGGCGCAGTCACCACTGCTGTTACCGAATGACAGCACGGGTACTTTACCTATCTCCTGAGTTATCTGCAGAACCTTGTTGGTCTTAAGGTTCTTGATTATCAGCTCATCGGTCCTTATCAGTTCCTCATCCTTGCTCATAGTGTAATCTACACCGGCTTGAGCACCCTGGCTGCTTGATTCCAGTTTTACATCCATGCCGATTACGCGATTGGGGGCTATACCTATCTTACTTACCAGAGCCCTGCAGATGAATCGGTCTGAACCTGAAACTACATAAAAGGTAAAACCGTTGTCCTCAAGATAATTGAATACCTCAAGCATGGGCTTATAGAAACTCTGACCGTATGTCATTCCGTCAAATCCGTTTGCAGGTTTTGATGCGTAGTCCTTTACATAGGCATCAAACTCCGCCAGTGTCATTCCTGAATACGCCTTGGCTGCGGCCCGTGCATGTATCATGTCAAAATGATCAGGCAGTTTGACGTTGTCCCTTACAAAACTCCGAATGGCCTGTGCGGCTTCCTTTACATCATCGGGCGCGATATCTTTATATGCAGGATCATCCAGAACGCGGTATTCCAGAAGGTTGTACTCAAAATAGGTGGGGTAGAGTTCACCTACAAATGTGCCGTCCATGTCAAATGTGGCAATCCTGTCTTCGGCCTTGATGAAATTCTCAGATTTGGGGTTTGTCACGTCATTGACATATTCGGTCAGTGCAGTAAGAGCGTCACACTGATTCCACTGGCTGAAATACTCTTTCCCTGAATCAAGTTCCTGCTTGGAACAACCTGTAAAGAATACTGCTATTGTTATTAGCAGAAAAAAATAAGTCCTTCTCATATAAATATGCGTTTTTGTGATTGTAAAGATATTGATTTTATTGACACCTCCAATTACTTCAGGGTGATTTCTACCAATACGCTGTTGTCATCGGGGGTGAGGCCGGGGATGGCGGTTAGCAGGTCTGATGCGTTGACGGCAGCAATTATCTTGTTGTCGGATAGTCCGTATCCGTACAATCTGCCTCTGAATCCGTTCAGTTTTACAAACAATCCAACCACGTTTGCATGTGAGCTGTAAACCATCTTTCCGGTCCTTAAATCCCAGATGGATTCTGGCAAATATAATCCATCGGATGGTAAAATGCAACAATGCATCAGGACGGTATAAAAATTTGTTTTCTTGATAATTATCAATATATTTGCCCCTGTAGTCCTAATAAATACTCTTATGAGACAGTATTTTTTTCTCCTTGTGACAATCATTCTGGCGGTTTCATGTAAGGACGGCCGGAAATCAAACCAATCATCCGATAATGCAGGTGTTGACAGTTGCACCGTAGAGGCCGATGTTTATCGCGGCCCCGTTACAATCCACATTGATGATAAGATGGTGCCGCTTTATGACACGCTTACTCTCAATAACCTGATAGAGTCTGTGCGGTACATTCCGCTGGAGAGCTCGGACTCGGCATTGACAGACGCAATCTCGATAAGGAAGATGGGTGACATTTACTGTACCGTAAGTGATTGGCCCAGATGTATCCTTAAGATGTTTGATGCCGATGGAAAGTATATCAGGGATGCTTTCCGTTTAGGTAGGGCACGTGAAGAGATTGGTGAGTTTACATCATACATGTTTGATATCCCAAGCGGGGAAATCATTGCCAACTCTTTTCTTACCGATAAGTATGTTTTCATGAATGTTGACAGTTTGAGTTATAGGACTGTTTACAACCCGGATAGAAAAATCACTCGTTTCTTTACATTAGGCAATAGACACTATGTTTTCTTGCCTGATAACAATCGTCCCGTTTTGGGCTCGACTATAAAAGAGACCTATGACAGCCTGCCGCATCTTGTGTTCTATGACTCAGATTTCAATATAACAGGCACGGTAGGTGATGGAGCTAAACCGTACATTGATCCGGAAACGACCGTACCTCCACGTCTGGACACATATATCTATGATTCCGGTGACGGCATCATTTACAAGTATGCAGATGCTGATACATTTTTTACTGTCGATATCGATGAGCAGATGGTTCCGGTCATAATCCTGGATATCCCGGAAAAGCTGAAACCCACAATGAAACAATCCGTGGCGGATCCCGCCTCACGTAAGGCGCAGATGATATATTTTCAGGATCTCCAGTTGTCAAGGGATTACGTATTCATTGAATACCAGTACAGAGGCATGTATTATTCCGGTATATGGAGTAGGATAACGGGTCAGCTTTTGTTCCTCAATAAGTTTGAATATGGCAGGAACCCAATACTGATATCCGTTGACGGTTATTCGGTACAACGTAACGTAAGTTATCTGAATCGCAGGGATAATGTAATTCTCACTCCGATTGATGCATCTTATTTGGTAGGAATTATTCCGGGTTTAAAAGAAGATGACAATCAGGTTATTATGGAGATAACCTTGCGCCCCGGATTGTAATAAACTGATCAATCCAACATCAGCAACTGAAATTGAGGTAGAGGCTGTTTACGCCGTTGCGGTAGCGGTAGTCTATGCTGCGGCAGAAGCCCTCAACTATCATCATGCTCAGACGGAGCGGGTCTGTATCAGTGTCGGTAAGAGTGGGGTGGTACTCAACCATGGGATTGTAGGCACGGCCTATTGACTTTACGATAATGGTCAGACGGTCACGGGTACGGCTTATGCCTATATCAAAACAACCGGTCATGCCACACTGTGCAGCCATCTCAAGTTCGTGAATCATTATCTCCTCAATGCAATGGTTGACAGCTGTCTCCAACTGTGAATCCAACTCAAGACTTTTAAGGTGGGCGGTCAGGATATCCAGGTTCCGGTTGACGGACTCGCGGCTGTAGTCTACGCTGACAACAAAGCCGCCCGTATCATCCCTTTTCCAGTTCCTGTATACGTAGACCGATGCAAGCGCTCCTACAATCAGTGCTATGGTCATGCCCACCGGCAGCGCGTACCATAGCCAGTCTACGTTCCATCGGGGCAGGATTATTGCCAGCGGCAGGACGGAGAGCAGGATGGCTGCCTGTACCAGACCGGCCAGTTTGTTGTATCCCAATACCATGAACGCGTTGGCCATGACAAGGATGAGTCCTGCCGGAATGAGCAGGAAACTGAATAGCCGGATGGGAGTTATGGAGAGTGCGCGGAACTGCTCATCGGCCCCGAACAGGGTGGCTATGGGACCTGGTATGGCAATAAGTACGGCCATGGCAATGACAGAGCCTATCAACACTATGCGTGTGGTGCTTTTTATAAGGCGTATAATACCGTCATAATCCTGTTCTCCCAGCATTATTCCGCCTATTCCGGTTATGCATGTTCCGATGCCGGTGTAAATGAGCATGGCTATAAGGAACAGCTGCATGCAGATGCTGAGCGGGAACATGCCGTCGGCCCCCATGATGCTCAGGACTATGGTGTTGAGCCCCAGGGTAAGTATGATGGTCGATATGCCCGCAAATATGGCCGGCAGACCTGTGCGGAGAATCTCTGCAAACAGTTTCAGGAACCTGCGCGGGCTTGGCATACGGAACCTGAACGGCCTGGGCTCACGTCTTAAGTACGGTACCATGACTCCGAACGCCAGTGCAGCCGCTACTGTTGATCCCAGCGCAATTCCGCGAATTCCTACTCCGAACCCTTTTACCAGCAACAGGTCAAATGCCAGATTGCCCAGTATGAATACGATGACGAATACCAGCACCAGACGGGGCTGTCCGCAAACCTTGACAAACTGCGACCAGCAATTTGCAAACAGTGCGAATATGCCTCCGATGAATGCAAACGGCAGATACTTGCGGAGCATGGGTGCCAGACGCGGCTCCTGGGTTATAAGTGCCGATATCTGGTCAGTGAATATGAACAGGAGTACCAGCAATAACAGATTCAGGACCAGGAAAAATACGGATGCGGTCATAACCAGATTGTCGGAGCGCCTGTAATCCTGATTGCCCAATGCCGGCGCCATCAGGATGCTGGAGCCCATCATTATCATCACGCTGGGAATCATGAGCAGATTGACTATCGGCATGGCCAGGGCTACTACCGATATGGAATCGGCCGCGATATATTGTCCCACCACAATACTGTCAATTGTTGAGTTGAGCTGGACTACAATTCCGGCCAGGATGGACGCTATCAGATAAAGCCGCAGCGTGTGATTAATTATGTGTGAGTTACGCTGACTCATAGTCCTTTTGTTATGATAATGCAAACTTAAAAAAATATTACTACATTTGTCACAATAGTTCTATTAAACCCGATACTAACAGTTTATGAGACAGAAACCGATTCTCCTTGTGGCGGTATTCTTTTATGTTTTCCTGCTGTCATCATCCTTGATCTCCTGCCGGAGTCTACGTCATATTGGTTATGAGAACGGTCATCAGTATGTTGATCTGGGCCTAAGCGTCAATTGGGCAACCATGAATGTGGGTGCCGTAGCGCCACAGGATTCAGGCGCATACTTTGCATGGGGTGAACTGGAACCAAAGGATTTCTATAGTTGGTTTAACTACCGTTTCTATCTTGATGGTGAAACACGTGATGATGTCAGGCTTTCCAAGTACGTGTTGGATTCCGATCACGGCATTCCCGATAACAGATACACCCTTGAAATGGAAGATGATGTGGCATTCAACCAATGGGGAGGCCGTTGGCGCTTGCCCACAGAGGATGAGTTTTATGAGCTTATGGACAGTGACAACTGTACCTGGACCTGGACTACGCTTGACGGAGTGAACGGATACAAGGTTCAGAGTAAGAAAAAAGGTTACAGACGCCGTTACATATTCCTGCCGGCAGGTCATGGCCGTCTATTTGATCATATGTATGCGGAGGGTCAAGATGCCAATTACTGGTCGGGTACGCCGTTTGCATATTCATATGCTTCAATCTTATGGTTTAATTCATCTTATTATGACTGGGCCGCTGCGGAACGTCTTCTGGGGCTGAATGTAAGGCCCGTCTATTCAAAAAAAGGATCCGGAAACTCCGCTTTCAAAGGCGATTTTATATATCCCACCCGTGGTTACAAGGGTAGCCTGTCAGGCGTGCGCCGGTTTGATAAGGACTTTGAGTTTTATGTCCAGGACGAGGATCCCATGGAGCGGGTGACGTTAAAGCTTGAACTTGGCCCGTATGAAGACTCTGCAATACGGGTGCTTCAAGAACTCATTGACTCCTGGCATGTAGGTGATACCGTCCGGATCCAGGGATATACATTTGAGGCAGTCAAGGGTAAGGCCTATCACGCCGTCCTGACCGGACCTCTAAGCCAAGCATCGGCCGACAGCAGGTACTGGGTGAGCCTTAAAAACCTGAAAGACGGCATCAAGGCCCTGCGTAAATGTAAGGATGGAACCCTGTTCAAGAAGAAGCTTATAGAGAAGTCTGAAAGGACAGAAGAGTTCATGGCAGAGTGGGAAAAAAGAAAAAATGATCAATAAACATAATCAAAATGAAGAAATCCTTGTTCTATGTATTGGCTGCGGCACTTCTCAGTGCTTGCTCCAATGGTCCAAAAGAGTTTAATAATGTACAGTCCTATGCTGACAATACCTGTGACTATATGAAAGAGTTGCGTGTAACCCACGTGGAGTTTGCTGATACTGCCACGATCCTTACATTCTATTACCAGACTCATCAACAACCATACTATAGGATCTCCATAGGTCCGGAAACATATCTGTCGGATGAAAGGGACCGTCATTACAAGGTGCTCTTTATGACTGAGCATAATCTTGGAGAGTATTTCCCGTCGGACCCCGATGGCACGACCTTCCGTGTAGGATTTGAGCCGTTACCGTCCGGAACCCGGGTGTTTGATATGATAGAGGGAGTTGGTTCCAATTATTTCAAGATATTGGGTATTCATGACTCTACCTATACACCTGCCAAACCCAAGTTCAGCCGCAAGGAACTCAAGGAGGCCGATGACATACGCCACAGCATATTCAAGTCCGGTCCGGTAACCGTACGCGGAACGATTGCCGGTTATGACAGCAACAGCGGTTTCCAGACCTATAGGATGTTATACACCGTATATGATAACAGGGATAACTTCACTATATCCCTGGATATAGATAAGACCGGTCATTTTGAATACTCGTTTGACGTGAACAACATGATAGGAGCTGCCATAATTGACCACAACAACTCATGGCATCAGTTCATAGCCCAGCCGGGTGATACTCTTGATATCACATTCTATATGGACGGTACGGACAGTTATTCCTTATCTGATGGCCGCCCGTATCTGCTGCGTAACTATGTGCATATCCCATCGGGAGTCTATACAACAGATAATGCAAGGTTCCAAATGGGTGACTCCGTTGACCTGCAGGGAATTCAGACCTATGCGTATGAGTGCAAGGCCAAGAGCAAGCAGTATATGGACTATCTTGCCGCCAAATTCAAACTGACCGCATTCGAGTACCAGTTCGCGGATATCATGCTTGAGAACCGTGTGCTTCAGGGATTCCTGGATTACCGTATGAGCATAAAGGATCAGGCAATCATGTATCAGATTGAGAATGGGACTACCGACGTAAATAAGATAGTGCGTATGATGAGGGAAAACGACAGCATCCTTAAGGATCCTGAGGGTTATCGTTTCCTGGCAGATTTCCCGGCAAATGACTCTCTCATGATGGTAATGCCCCATGAGTGGGTGATATTCAACCGTTATAAGTATGACGGCGCATTCTATAACTTCAATATTGACCTGGACTCATTGGTGGGTGTTATGGATGAATCATCGTTATATGTCTTACAGAAATATCTTGAAGATTCGGTCCATCTGGCCAATGATATGAAGATATACGGGGCCGATGAACCATCACTGTTCGCAAAACTCTGTATGATGCAGGATGTTGAGGATCATTTTGAGGGGATTGATGCGTATTGCAAATGGCGCGGAATCACCGATACTGACAGTGCTGTCATGAATTATAAGACCCTGGTTGAGAGCCTCCTGAATGATCCTGTCCTTGAGGCTCGTGTAGACCTGGCCTACAATGATTTCAAGCGCAAGCAGGCACCTTACTGGGAACTCCCCGAATGCCGTGGCAAGGAGGTGCTCAACAGGATCCTGGCTAACTATCCGGGCAAGTATGTCTACATAGACTTCTGGTCAACCGGCTGCGGCCCCTGTGTCTCGGGCATCAAATCTACGGTAGAGAACAGGCATGAGATAATGACTAAGAAATATGACAAGTTTGCCATGATATTCATAACCAGTGATCCGGAGCAGTATTATGAGCCCTTCCGCCAGGAGTGGCTTGAGGGCGCGGAGAGCTACCGCATATCGGAGGATGACTATAATGCCCTGGCCGGTTTGTTCAACTTCTCGGCCATCCCGCATCATGAACTGATTACCCCCGATGGCCTTGCCGTAACCAATGTTCCGGAGATGTATGTAGTTGATCCCGATAATCCTGCACCCGATGTAAAACCTTAACAAACCGCTTATGAAAGGTCTTAAATTATTTCTCATTGCTTTGCTTGGCATTGCTCAAATGCCTTCATCATCGTGTGTGGCCAAGAAATCCAAGAACTTGCTTCTTGATGTCAAGGAAGTGGAATTTGTAGACAAGAGTAGCCGCACTCTGGTTGGCAAGGAACTGGATTTGCCCGTTATGGGTGCTGATGAAATTGTGATACAGGATTCATTGCTTATGTGCGTAACCAATGATCAGGGAGGAATGCTAAAGGTATTCAGTCTTAATTCACATAGATTGTTAGGCGGTTTCTGTCATAAAGGCCGTGCAAGTAATGAATTCATTCAGCTCTTAACTCAAACTACGCAGACTTATGTCAAGAACGGTGATATCATTTTTCCTCTTGTTGAAAGCTCAACCAATGAGATCAGGGAGGTCAATGTGTCCCAGTCCTTACGCAAAGGATCAACAGTCATAAACGGTGTCAGTCCGTTCCGTTTTCCTGATACATTCGTATTGCTGGATAACGATATAAACAGAAAATTTATAAACAGCTACTATATAGATCCGGATATAGAAGAGCAAAGAGACTGTCCGGTTTCGCTGTATATTCAGAATAAAGACGATAAAGAGTATCTGTCTGTGTATGGCGGCCGTATGAAGATGGATGACAAACGTGATGCACTGGCTCCTTATACCGGTAATCTGTACAAACATCCGGAACGGAATATCGTCATCAAGCCTCATATGGGTATGGACTATCTGTTCCTTTTTGATGTCGACAAGAAACAGAATATTGCCATCCATCAGAAGGGGGCACTTACATATGATGATGTATTGCCTAAGCAACCGGGCGTGATGACGAATTTTTCATGTGCGGCAGTAGGTAAGGACTGTTTCTTTGTATTGTATTGGAGTACAAAAAACAACAAGAACAAAACAAGCAAGGAAATGCTGCCGGAGTTGATGGCTTTTGACTGGGACGGCAATTTCCTATGGAGCGCTACGTTGTCACATATAGTCGCTTCAATAGCGTATGATGAGAAGAATCACATCATATACGGTCTGGAACGCAGTGAGGAACGTATATTTGCCTTTCCTATAGACTGACTGTCATAAAAGATAGCGTTTAAAGCTGGAACAGGTCATTCACACTCTTGCCAAAATAGGCGGACAGCTTTAAGGCAAGTTCTGTGGATGGGATGAACTTGCCGTTCTCGATTGCGAATATTGTCTGGCGTGATACGCCTATGGCATTGGCCAGATCCTGCTGGGAAATCCTTAGGATTGCCCTCTCTACACGTATGTTATTCTTCATTGTTGCTCTCCTTTAAGTTCTTGGACAATACTCTTTTTAGCACAAGTGCGTAAACCACAGCTACCAATGGTACCCATACCAAAACCGGCAGAATTCCAATTGTGACATTATATACAATGAACAGGTTTGAGCTCTCAAGACTAAGGGCTATACGGTTTATGGCATTCATGAGTATGGAGGATACATTGGTTATAATGAATGACGCCACCATATAGTAGACTGCAAAATAGGCCAATATGCGGGCTCTGATATGACGTATGAATTCATCCTCCTGTTTCTCCTTGCTCAGACATATCAGCATGATGGAGATATATGGCAACAGTATGGGTAATCTCATAGTTGTTCTATATACACCCTCAATCACCTGCGGATCTTTATCACGGAATGAATAGAGCAGCAGAAATACCGTTAACGGTATCAGGAGCAGGGAGAAGGGGAGCATCCACCAGCCTATCTTGCGGTAATGGTTGGGAAACAATATGGATCTGTATCTGTTGCCGCTCCCAAAACGAGCCAGTACCTTAAGAAGTATGATGTACAGAATCTCCACTACAAACAGTGAAGAGAAGAAGCCTACAACCCTGTCCAGGCCGATGAGCAGCGGAGATCCTATGTTATAATCCCTTATTGCTGTCATCGGATCGATGTGGTTGAATCTGTTTACAGCTAGGAATACGTTGTTGACCATAGTATGAAATCCTCCGTATATCATCTCCCTGCCGGCTCTTGACAGAAAGAATACAATGACAGCTATGGTCAATGCCCTGTAGCGAACGGATATGGTATACTCATCCTCCTCTTTCTCTTTTGACAGGCAGCATATCATCAGAAAGACCGATACCAGTATCCCCGTAAGATAATTCCACCATGCCAATTCATTGAACTCTTCAAGAATAGATGATCCAGCCTGGATTATTCCGGAACGTAATTGAAATAATCTTTGATGAATGATAATGTACGGAATCAGCACTATTATCGCTCCGATGATTCCCACTACCTGCCATTTGTGTGGCAGCAGAGTCAAATGTTTCCTGTAATCTCTCATTGTTTGTAAAGTTTGATGAGACAAAAGTAAAGCACACTTTACATAATTCCAAGCAAAATTTACTTTTTAACATTTCGTTATAAAACTCTGCGCCTGATATGGTATTAAGATTAAAAAGAAAGAAGGGGGCCCCGCCCCCTTCTTTTATTTTCTCTCACTTACTTTTGACATGCTGAACCTGGCGGTGTATTGTTTTGGGATTGCCATTGTAATACCAAGACTCGGACCGCTGACATATTCATACTCTATGCGCTGGGCAGTCCATCTCATTGAGTCGTTGCCTATAGTGTCAATCTCCCACCATTCACGGTTCTCAGTCTCGTTATCTCCTACATTCTTCCAGCGGGTGCAGAGCAGGTAACCGTCTACGAAATAGTTGTTGAATACGCTCTCAACCTCTACCCATTCTCCGGTCTGATCCTGGCTGTAATATATATAGGTGCCGTCTATGTTATAACGCCAGCGGTGGGTCTCACCGTCATCATACTTTGATGTGTCGCTGGTAACATGGCCCTCCCACAGACCTACAATCTCTTTTGAGTAGTCTACATTAACCTTGGCCCATGTCTCTGTATGACCCATTGAACTCATTATCTCATTTCCGTTTATTGAGAGTCTGGTTGAAATGTAGAGCTCAAGTGTAGAATCACTGCTTTCCAGGACGTAGTACTTTGATATCTGGTTGATTGTGTCATTTACGGCCCTGGTGATGATGAATTTATTCTCTTCAATACTTACATCGGCAGGCTGGTTGTAGTGCCACTCATCGGTCTGGACTGTCTCCTGTGACGGATCCTGGAACTGTGCGGGCATTACGAATGATGAGACGCTGGTGTATGCCTTAAGACCTGATGATGTCTTCTTGAATGTGGTGACTGTCTTCTGGTCTGTCATGACCTCCATTCCGTTGTTCTGGACAGGTATCCATTTGCCCAGAATCTTAGTGGCCAGAAAATTCTCATTAATGATTTCCTTTTCTTTTTCATCGCATGCTGAAATAACGCAGATGCCGCAGATAAGGGTAGCGGCAAGTACCCACCGTGAATAATTCTTCATATTGTAACTTGTTGATTGGACTATTGTTCCGGCGCAAAGGTATTAAAAATGCGGTTTAGTTTTGACGTGTATTTAAATTTTCTTTAATTTTGCCTAATAATTAAGGATTTAGATGATCCCTTGTTTCATAACAGAAAACTTACTATGCTGCAGAAGATACTAAGAGAGCTACGAGACAGACCCATACTCAGTATCATTCTGTGTGTTGTGTTGTCTGAGATAATCCAGCTGATCATTACCGTCGTATCAAAGCGTCATCCCGCTTACCACTATGGAATTGCCGTCATGGCATTGCTCGTGTTGTTTGTCATGCCTGTGGTGCTCTATATCATAAAGCGCAGGAATGAGAAAAATGCAGAGTCTGAAAACCAGTCTGAACAAAATAATCAGTAAAATTATATTTATGCATGTGGCATAAATAATTCTTTTTTCTACATTTGCATTCGGAACTAAGGTATCTGAAAGTTCAGATTCAATAGGGAACACGGGTGAGAATCCCGGACAGTCCCGCTGCTGTATTTCTCAGGTAACGGTTCAGGATGAGCAGCCGCTCCCATGGTTGCAACAAACGCCACTGGCTTTTAAGCCGGGAAGGTTCCTGGACTGATGAGATAAGTCAGAAGACCTGCCTTTGATTCTAAGTTTTGCTTTTGCCCCGGGGATAGGGCAGGTACGACAAAATGCTGAAACTATTTGTTATAGTACAGATCTGAGTGGAGTATGTTCCACCGTTCCGGGTACGGTATTGTACGCGGAGAGATTGTCTTGCGCCTGATTCCCCCTAAAGCAGATATTGGTATTGAACAATGCAATGTTTGATAGTTTTATTACTTGTTTGATGATTTCTCCGTGAAAACGGAGGTTTTTGCAGGCGCAAGTAGACGGTTGCCTGCAATAGAATCGGGGGGACCGGGAGGCCTCCCCGTTTTTATTGAAGGCAAAATCAAATGCAGTGGCGCTTAAACCATTTTGGGATAAGGTTGTCTAAGTGATGTATGAGCACCCGTTCACTTTTCCGATTGGCGTTTACCGTGCTGGCCTTGAGCCTGTGCGGGAGTGTCCGTGCACAGTGGGAGGAGCCGGTGGTGATTGATGACAATTACCGTTTCCAGGAATATCCCGTGCAGGAGGGCGCGCCTCTGGAGTTTGGAAGGCGTCCGTCGGGTGTGGGCTCCGTGCTGTTTGAGACCAATCCCACCGGAGCCAAGGTCTATATCGAGGATATATATCAGGGTGAGACCCCTCTGCTTATAAGCAATGTGCAGGACGGTACATATCACGCCCGTTTTGAGAAGGAGGGTTACCTTAATTACTATACTGTGTTTGATGTGGCTGCAACGCTGCAGTCTCATGTCACTGCAGGTCTGACACTGCGTCCGCATTACTTCTTTGACCGCAAGGAGATATATACCACACTCATCTATGAGAACAGTCTTGCCAATGCCGGAGGGTGGGGCGTAGGTAACTCCTGGGGCGTATATTTCAAGAATATCAATCTTGAACAGACTACCGTGGTACATATAGGAATTGCCAACACGGTATCATTTGAGGGCTCTGTAGGATACGGTTTCATGATGGGACATCTTAACAGGTTCCGTATCACCCCGCAGATAGGTTACTCTGGTATCTGGTATGACCATGTCGATACTGCCAAGAGCGGCTGGCGCGGTTATCTGCGCGGCTGCCTGAACTTTAAATGCGCCGTTACTGAACAATACGCAATATCCGCTTCACTTCTTTATGACAAAACCGGTTTTGGTTTCCGTGCCGGTGTCCTGTTCTATGTCAACTGAATTATGTAACTTTGCAGTCTGAAAACTTATAGTTTTTAAGATGAATAAGACAGTTACTTTCGGCGAGGTTATGCTTCGTCTTGCCACTCCAGGCTATGAGCGCTTTGGACAGGGCAACATGCTTAGTGCAACTTACGGAGGTGGTGAGGCCAATGTGGCCGTATCACTTGCCAATTACGGATTACCCGTATCTTTTGTAACCAGAGTTCCCGATAATGATATTGCAGCAGCCTGCCTCAGGGAGCTGCGCGGATTCGGCGTCGATGTAAGCGACGTTGTTCTGGGCGGTGACCGTCTGGGTATCTATTTTCTTGAGACCGGTGCGGTAAGCCGTGGCAGCAAGGTGATATATGACCGTGCAGGTTCATCAATCGCAAAGATTGAGCCGGGCATGATTGACTGGGATAAGGTGCTTGAGGGTGCAGGCTGGTTCCATTGGACCGGTATCACTCCTGCTATATCCGAGGGTGCAGCCAAGGTTTGCCTTGAGGCAGTGAAGAAGTGCAATGAGAAGGGCATTACCGTATCATGTGACCTTAACTACCGCAAGAACCTGTGGAAATGGGGCAAGAAAGCCAGTGAGGTTATGCCAGACCTGGTTGCCTGCACCGATATCGTACTTGGTAACGAGGAGGATGCACAGATGGCTCTGGGTATCAAGCCTGAGGGCGTAGACGTATCCAAGGGTGAGGTTAGTGCCGATGCATACCTCTCCGTATCACAGCAGATTATGGCCCGATTCCCCCGCTGCAAGAAGGTAATCACCACACTGCGTACATCAATCAACGCCAACCATAACAAGTGGGCTGGCGTTCTGTATGACGGCAAGACACTGTTCAAGTCAAGACAGTATGACATTACACATATAGTTGACCGTGTAGGTGGCGGTGACTCATTCATGGGTGGCCTTATCTATGGCCTGCGCGTGTATGAGGATGACCAGAAGGCGCTTGATTTTGCAGTTGCTGCATCATGTCTCAAGCACACCATTTACGGTGACTATAACCGCGTGACTGTATCGGAAGTAGAGAAACTTATGGGTGGCGATGCCTCTGGCCGCGTAGCCCGCTAAACATACCTATATGAGCAGATTCAAGAGATTACAGGTGCTTAACACATTTGTAGGCACCGGAATTGTTCCGCTGTTCTACAACAAGGACGCAGAGCTTGTAAAGAATGTTGTAAAGGCCTGCTATAAAGGCGGCGCCCGCGTATTTGAGTTCACTAACCGCGGTGACTACGCTCATGAGGTGTTTGCCGAGGTCAACAAATGGTGTGCAAAGGAGTGCCCTGAGATGATCATGGGTGTGGGCTCAGTATCAGATCCCGCTACCGCAGCACTCTACATCCAGCTTGGTGCCGGATTCATAGTATCACCCAGCCTTAACCCCGATATGGCTAAGATCTGCAACCGCCGTAAGATTGCTTGGATTCCCGGTTGCGGTACCCTGACAGAGATCAACCTGGCCGAGGAACTGGGCTGTGAGATAGTTAAGATATTTCCCGGAACCGAGGTTGGTGGCCCGTCATTCGTCAAGACCATCAAGGGACCGTGCCCCTGGACCGAGATCATGCCCTCAGGTGGTGTATCACCTGATCCCGCCAGCCTTGAAGCCTGGTTCAAAGCCGGCGTAGCATGCGTAGGCTTGGGCTCCCAGCTCACCCCCAAGGACGTAATCGCCAACGGAGACTTCAACTTCATCGAAACCAAGGTCAAGGAATGCATCAACTTCGTTAAAACCATAAAGGAATAATACGCAGAACCTGCGTGACAAAACGATAACAAAAAGGGTTCGGAATTCTCCGAACCCTTTTTGTTATCTTATCTCCAATCCAAATACAGCCTCCAGTTCTTTGAGAGCTGGATTCTCTTTCTTCATCTTCTCATACTGCTCCTCACGGGTAAGCAGATGCTCCACATTGCGTGACTGATCCACCTTGATCTCCATGCTGATGGCCGGGTTGCCGAACCTGTCACGGATAAAACGCAGGATGCGGTCCTCTGCGCCGCGAATCTCATCGGCCATCATGGGGTTGCCGGCCTCTACGCAGAATACTGTGTCCGATATGAGGGCGGGGCGACAGTTTATCATGCGATTCTTGAGCGGCGTGTCCTGACGGGGCAGTGTGGCTGCAAAATCATTCCAGCTGTTCTGCAGTGCATCGGCAGTGAGAGGCTTGGCCGGATGCTGCTCCTGGTCTATCACCTGGACTGTCTGGCGGCCGTGGGGCTGGTCAGGGCGGCCGGCGGGTTTGTTGCCGTGGATGGATGTGAAAATGCTTGCACCCTTGAATGTGGGTATGGCATTCTTGCGCACAGGCTGCGGAGCGGGTTGCTGAACGGTCTGTGCTGTGACCGGCTTGACGGTGGCCTGAGGCGCTGCCGCTGCCGGAGCTGCCTTAGCTGTGGCAGCTATCTTTTTGAATATGGGGTGTAATCTCTTGGGCTTGCGCCCACTACTGTCATCGTCTTCATCGGCCTGGGCTGCCTGTATGAGCGTGAGCTCCACCAACAGACGCTTGTTCTTGCTGATGCGGTAGTTCAGGTCACAGTCATTACATATCTTGAGGGCCCGATACAGGAACTTGGGCGAGCATTTGGCTGCCTGGTTCTTGTAACGCTCACGCATCTCATCACTTACCTCCAGCAGGGGTAGGGTGCAGGCGTCACGGCTTACAAGCAGGTTCCTTAAGTGAAGCATCAGACCGCTTATAAGATGGCTGCCGTCAAATCCCTTGGCCAGGATATCGTTCAAGAGAACCATGGTATCCGGGATACGTTTCTCAAGGAACATGTCGGTGAGGCGGAAATAGTAGTCATAATCAATCACGTTCAGGTTCTCAATGGTTTTCTGATACGTGACCTGACCGCCAGTAAAGCTTACCACCTGGTCAAATATGGAGAGCGCGTCACGCATGCCGCCGTCTGATTTCTCAGCTATTATGGCCAGGGCCTCAGGCTCTGCTGTGACACCCTCTTTCTTGGCTACGCTCTGCAGGTGCTCTATGATGTCCTTATTGCTTATACGGCTGAAATCATAGATCTGGCAGCGTGAGAGTATGGTGGGTATGATTTTATGTTTCTCAGTTGTGGCCAGTATGAAGATTGCATACTTGGGCGGTTCCTCAAGGGTCTTGAGGAATGCGTTGAAAGCGGCCTGTGACAGCATGTGTACCTCATCTATGATATAGACCTTGTACTTGCCGTTCATAGGCGGGATGCGCACCTGCTCCGTGAGGTTGCGGATATCGTCTACCGAGTTGTTGCTGGCAGCATCAAGCTCAAATACGTTGTATGAACGCAGTTCCTCATTGAAACTCTTGCATGACTCGCACTCTCCGCATGCCTCACCGTCGGCACCGCGGTTGGTGCAGTTTGTGGTCTTGGCAAATATACGGGCACATGTGGTCTTACCCACACCGCGCGGACCGCAGAACAGATAGGTGTTGGCCAGCTTGCCGCTGCTTATGGCATTCTTGAGTGTCGTGGTCAGCGCTTTCTGGCCTACCACGCTGTCAAATGTCACAGGACGGTACTTTCGGGCTGATACTATGTAATCTTCCATAATCGTGTCCAATAGATTTCAAAGGTACTCATTTTTTCGGGCTTTCACTAAATTGAAAAGCCGAATTTTTGAACTACTTTTGCAGCAGGTAACAGGCAATGATGGACAACGGATTCTTACCTCAGCTCAAGGTTTTTATAGGCAGATACAAGTATTGGATTGTATTTGTTCTGTTCCTGCTTATCGTGCTTGTGGCAAGTGAGAACAGCATGGTTAAGCGTGTTGTCCAGAAACGTGAGATCCATGAGCTGCAGGAGCAGCTGCGCAGGAGTTCGGAGCAGAAACAGCAGAATGAGTTGATGCTCAATGAGCTTAATAATGACAGTCTTGTGATTGACCGTATTGCCCGTGAGAAATATAACATGCATCGTGAGGATGAGGACCTGTTCCTGGAGAATGTACGCTGATTATGAATAAAGAGAACCGTCTGATAGAGTCTTTCACTACCGTTGGGGGCATACTGCTCTTGTGTGGCGCCGCCGTATACATTACCGGATGGAGTTATGCTCCTTTCCTGTATCTGGCAGGTTCCGTGATGTTTGCATGCGGACAGTTTGCGGACCGATACACGGGTAGTGACCGTATCATGAAACGCCTGCGCGGACAGCAGGTCCTGGGCGCCTGTTTCATGCTCATAACCGCGGCTCTGATGTTCTCTGCTCCGCTGCATGAAAGGCTCCTTACCGATATGTCACTGAATGAGAACATACGCTCAATCCTGCTTGCCGTGACACGCCGCAACAACTGGATCTTATCGCTTACCATCGGTGCCATATTTGAACTCTATTCATCATTCAGGATGGATAGCATATCCAAACAGTCAGACCGATAAAATCCTGCTTGTGGTAATAGAATCTAAATAGATTCTAATGGATTTAACAACTTTTAGCCGCATACGGGCGCTTTAGCATTAAAGAATAATAAATCGGGATTTCGTTTTGTCTTGTATTGTAATTTTGCATTCCGTAAAAAGGAACAAAAGGACATGCTAAAGCAATGCTTTAAATCAATGATAAGCTGTGTAAGCCTTACGCTTGCATTGATGTCTTGTACAAATTGCTATAAGATGGACGGCGTTGTGGAGACCCTCGGATATGAGGGCCGAGAGCTTTCTTTGGTTGAATTCCTACCGCAGCAAATCACAAAATTTGATTCATGTAAGGTGGTTGAGGGCCATTTCAGTATGAAAGGCCATATTGACTCCACAAGACTGGTGTTCCTCTGCAAGGACGGTCGTCCCATCATACCTCTCTATATGGAGAAGGGACATATAAAAATATCACTCCAGCCTACTGAGATGACTGCATCGGGCACTCGCCAGAATGACCTTTTCTACAGTTTCCTTAAAGAGAAGATTGCCATTGACAACCATTATGAGGATCTTTTCCAGCAGAGCATGAGGCTGTCACGCCGCAGGATGGACCCGCGCAAGACTGAGCTGTTGCAGGACTCGCTCCGTATCATCGTTGATGAATGTGAGAATATGATATGCGCATTCATGGCACAGAATTACAATGAGCCGGCAGCTGTGGGCGTATTCATGATGCTCAGTTCAGCTCCATCCACGTCAAATGACATATCACCGCTGCTGCGCAGGATCCTTGACGCTGCTCCCGATGATTTCCTGAGTCAGTCTTACGTGAACGGTTTCATCAACCGTGTGGGTTACGAGCGTAACTAAGCGCTTATTTTTCCAGAGATTTTTTGATTGTGTTGAACACCTCATCCGAGGTCTGGTTCATTATGGCCTTGAGTTCGGTCTCATCGGTCTCACCGTTGCTGCGTGGCATTACAGGCTCATGGACGGTCATGTGTACCGGGTGCCAGGTTACGTTCCATGCATGGCGTGACATCACGTCATAGTTGCCGTCAATGGTAACGGGCAGTATGGGCAGCTGGAGCTCCTCGGATATAAGGAATGCGCCGCGTTTGAACTTGCCTATCTCGCCGTCATGACTGCGTGTGCCCTCCGGGAATATGACTACTGACATGCCGTCCTTAAGTTTGGACTCGGCCTTACGTATACTCTCCTTGGCACTTCCTCTTGAACTGCGGTCTATGAATATGCAGCCGGCGGCCTTACATGCCCAACCCACAAACGGGATTCGGCCAAGTTCCTTTTTCATCATCCATTTGAACTTGATACCTATGAATCCGTAAACCAGGAACGCATCCCAGTAACTCTGGTGATTGGGAGCAATCACATATGACTGGCCTTTCTTTATGTTCTCAAGTCCGTCTATCTTTACCGGAATAAGGAATACCAGGTAAAAGAGGCGCCCCCAGATCATTCCGGGCCAGTAACCCCAGAAACGGTCATTGAAAATGGAACCTATCATGGTGGCCAGTGAAACCAGTATGGTCATCACGATCATTATGGGGAGTGCTATGAATATTTGGTAGACCAGATAGAGTGCTCTAATCATCTGTTGAATGTTACTTGTTGTCCGTAAACTGTGTTGTCAATCTTTCCGTCATTATATACGGCGTGTCCGTTTATCCATGTGGTATCTACGTGCCAATGGAACTGCTGGCCCTCAAACGGGCTCCAGCGGCACTTGGTGGGGTTGTTGTCAGGACCGGCTGTCCAACCCTCATTGCTGTGAGACAGCAGCGTGAGGTCTGCCTTATAGCCCTTACGGATAAATCCGCGCTCCTTAACCTTGAACAGCTGAGCCGGGTTGTGACACATGAGGCGGGCCACATCGGTCAGGCCCAGGATACCCTGGTCCGTAAGCTCCAGCATTATGGGGAGCGAGTAGGGAAGTACCGGAATGCCCGATGCCGCAGTCTTGCAGCCTCCCTCTTTCTCCAGGAACAGGTGCGGTGCATGATCCGTGCCTACTACGTCAATGACTCCGTTTGTAAGTGCCTTGCGCAGTGCGTCGCGGTCTGCGGCGGTCTTGATGGCCGGGTTACACTTTATATATGTGCCTTGGGTCTTGTAGTCAGCGTCTGTAAACCACAGATGTGCGGGGCAGGCCTCGGCTGTGAACTGCTTGCTCTCAAGCGGACCGTTACCGAACAGACCTAGCTCACGGGCTGTGGTGATATGCAGTATGTGCAGATGGGCGTTAGTGCCGGCTGCTACCTCAAGCGCCTTGGCTGTGGATACGTAACATGCCTCCTCACTGCGAATGAGCGGGTGATACTGGATGGGAGGCTCGCCTCCGCACTCCTGCATGTAACGCTCCATGTTGGCGTTTATGATTGATGTCTCCTCACAATGAACCGCTACGGGAACGGTTGCGGCACGGAACAGGGTCTTGAGTGAATCCTTGTCATCCAAGAGCATTCCTCCGGTGCTGGAGCCCATAAAGAGCTTGATTCCGCATATGCGGCTGGGGTCAATTCTCTCAATCTCCTGCAGGTTGTCATGTGTGGCACCCAGGTAGAATGAGTGGTTTACCAGGCAGCAGTCCGATGCACCCTTGAACTTATCCTCAATTGCCTCCAGGGTAGTGGTCTGTGGTATGCAGTTGGGCATGTCAAAGACTGTGGTCACACCTCCGGCTGCCGCTGCACGGCTCTCGGTGGTGAAATCGGCCTTGTGGGTGAGACCCGGGTCACGGAAATGCACGTGGTCATCTATCGCGCCTGGCAGGAGCCATCGGCCCTGGGCGTCAACCACGTTATCGGCCTCAGGGAGCTGGGCCGATGTGAATATGTCTGATATTATGTCACCGTCTATAAGGACCGATGCCTGCTGCATTTGGCCCTCATTGACAACTGTGGCGTTTTTTATGAGAGTGGTGCTCATGCCTTTTTCTGTGGGAATTTACGGAACCAGCTGGAGATCTTGAGGCGGATCACTCCGAACAGGGCCTCGCTGAATATGCCGCCGCTCATCTTGGATGTGCCAAGCTCACGGTTTACGAATATCACTGGAACCTCCTTGATCTTGAATCCGCACTTGTAGGCGGTAAACTTCATCTCGATCTGGAATGCATAGCCTTTAAAGTGGATCTTGTCCAGCTCTATTGTCTCCAGGACCTCACGGCGGTAGCATTTGAATCCGGCGGTGGTGTCATGCACGGGCAGGCCGGTTACAAAATGCACGTACTTGGATGCAAAGTATGACATCAGCACGCGTCCCATAGGCCAGTTGACCACGTTTACACCGCTTACGTATCGGGAGCCTATGGCTACGTCGTAACCCTCATCGCGGCAGGCGCTGAGCAGGCGGGGAAGGTCTGCGGGGGCGTGTGAGAAATCGGCATCCATCTCAAATATGTAGTCATATCCGCGCTCTATGCACCACTTGAATCCGGTTATGTATGCTGTACCCAGACCCAGTTTGCCGGAGCGCTCCACTATGAAGAGGCGGTCCTTGAAATCGGTCTCAATCAGTCCCTTTACAATATCTGCTGTGCCGTCGGGAGAACCGTCATCAATTATGAGGATGTTGAAATTGTCCTCAAGTGCCATTACGGCGCGGATGATGTTCTCAATATTCTCCTTCTCGTTATAAGTAGGTATTATAACTATGCTTTCACTCTTTTTCATCAGGCTAGCTTTTTGTTATGCAAATATAGTGTTTTTTCTTTTTGTATCTTTGCAATCGCAATGACATTGGCAGATCTTAGTGGGCTTTACGGAGGCTTGGTGCAGACCAAGGCGTTGATAAAGGAACTTGCGGGAAAACGTGGTGGAAACGTTTTTCTGCAGGGTCTCCGTGCGTCGTCGGCTCCGCTACTGTTCTCTGTAGTGGCTCAGACGGGCGGTAAGCCCTGCCTGCTGCTGATACTCAATGACCAGGAGGAGGCTGCCTATTTCTACCACGACATGGTGCAGACCATGGGCGATGAGCAGGTGCTCTATTTCCCGTCGGCCTACCGCCGTGCCGCCAAGTACGGCCAGAAAGATGATGCCAGTGAGATTCTGCGCACCGAGGTGCTGAGCCGCCTAACGACCATTGAGCCCGGCAATGCCACACTCGTGGTGGTGACATCGGCCGATGCGCTGGCCGAGAAGGTGGTCTCCAAATCCTGCCTTGAGGACAAGTCCATACAGGTTCAGACAGGTGAGACCCTGGACCGTGAGGAACTCCAGAACCTGCTGCTTGAGCTGGGTTTCAACCGCGTGGATTACGTCTATGAGCCCGGACAGTTTGCACTGCGCGGCAGTATCCTGGATGTCTTCTCGTTCTCATCGGAATACCCTTACAGACTTGATTTCTTTGGTGATGACATAGACAGCATCCGCCAGTTCTCGGTCGATACACAGCTCTCCACCGATAAGAAGGAGAGCGTGGTGATTGTGCCCGATATGGACAAGATTGAGGGCGCTCAGGTATCGCTGATGGATTTCCTGCCGCAGGATACGGTGATGGCTGTCCGTGATTTGCTGCTTACTGCAGACCGCATGACTACGATTGCCGGTGAGGTATCGGATCACGAGAGCCTGGCTGCACGTATGCGCCAGCTGGATGCCACCAAGGATACCGGCGCCGGTCAGGTGCAGGAGGATCTGCCCAGCCTGCTTACCGCACAGGATTTTTTGCGTAAGACGACTGATTTCAGGGTAGTGGAGTTCGGAAACAAGCCTACCGGTGTGGCATCGGCCACGATAACCTTTGATACTACGCCGCAGCCGCTGTTCCATAAGAATTTTGAACTGGTGTCTCAGACCCTGACTGATTATATAGTAAAGGGTTACAAATTATTTATCCTGACCGATAACCCCAAGCAGGGAGACCGCCTGCATGACATATTTGCCGAGCGCGGTGAGAACATACAGTTCACGACCATCGGCAAGACCCTGCATGAGGGATTCGCCGACGGACTGCTCAAGTGCTGCTTCTTTACTGATCACCAGATATTTGACCGCTACCACAAGTACAATCTGCGTAGCGAGCGTGCCCGCAACGGAAAAGTTGCTCTTACCTTGAAAGAGCTGCAGGAGTTCCAGATAGGTGATTACGTGGTGCATATGGACCATGGCGTGGGTAAGTTCGGCGGCCTGGTTCGTGTTCCTGAGGGCGGTGGCTGGCAGGAGAAGATAAAGATCATATATAAGAATGATGATGTGGTGTTCGTATCCATCCATGCCCTGCACAAGGTTTCCAAGTACAAGGGCAAGGAGGGTGAGGAGCCGCATATAAATAAACTGGGCACCGGTGCCTGGGAGAACCTTAAGGAGCGTACCAAGGGTAAGATCAAGGATATTGCGCGTGACCTGATAAAACTGTACGCCAAACGTCTTGAGGAGAAGGGATTTGCCTACAGCCCCGACAGTTATCTGCAGAATGAGCTGGAGGCCAGCTTCATGTATGAGGATACCCCTGATCAGCTCAAGGCTACCCAGGATGTAAAGATGGATATGGAGAGCAGCCGCCCCATGGACCGCCTCATCTGCGGTGACGTTGGGTTCGGCAAGACCGAGGTTGCCATACGCGCCGCCTTCAAGGCCGTGGCCGACAACAAGCAGGTTGCGGTTCTTGTGCCGACTACCATTCTGGCTTTCCAGCACTATCAGACGTTCCGTGATAGACTGAAAGAGTTCCCGTGCAGGGTGGAGTACCTGTCACGTGCCCGCAGCGCCGCACAGACCACCGCCATACTTGAGGACCTCAAGGAGGGTAAGATAGATATAGTAATAGGTACGCACAAGCTCATCGGCAAGCAGGTCAAGTTCAAGGACCTGGGCCTGCTTATCATTGATGAGGAGCAGAAATTCGGCGTATCGGTCAAGGAGCGCCTCAAGCAGCTGCGCGCCAACGTGGATGTGCTCACCATGACCGCCACACCCATACCGCGTACCCTGCAGTTCTCACTCATGGGCGCCCGCGACCTCTCCGTAATACAGACTCCGCCGCCCAACCGCTATCCCATACAGACTGAGCTCCATGTATTCAGTGCCGATATCATCCGTGAGGCCGTGAACTTTGAGATGAGCCGCAACGGACAGCTCTTCATCGTGAGCAACCGCATATCGTCACTGCCTGACCTGGCTGCCATCGTACAGCGTGAGGTGCCCGATGCCCGCGTGGCTATCGGCCATGGACAGATGGACCCCGATGAACTGGAGAAGATACTTACCGGATTCATAAACTTTGATTATGATGTGCTTGTGGCCACATCTATCATAGAGAACGGAATTGACATACCCAACGCCAACACCATAATCGTGAACTCGGCACAGAACTTTGGCCTGAGTGACCTGCACCAGATGCGTGGCCGTGTGGGCCGAAGCAACCGCAAGGCATTCTGCTACCTGCTGGCACCCCCGCTGGCATCGCTGTCGGACGAGTCACGACGCCGTCTGCAGGCAATTGAGAGTTTCAGCGACCTGGGCAGCGGCATTCAGCTGGCTCTGCAGGACCTTGACATACGTGGCGCCGGAAACCTGCTGGGAGCCGAGCAGAGCGGATTCATAGCCGACCTGGGTTACGAGACCTACCAGAAGATACTTAAGGAGGCCGTGCGTGAACTTAAGAATGATGAGTTCCAGAACCTGTTCAAAGAGCAGTCTGCAGAACAGGGTGGGGCAACTCCCATGGATGCATCGCGTTATGTCGAGGAGTGCACAGTCGAGACTGACCTGGACCTCTGTTTCCCCGATTCATTTGTGCCCGATGGCAGCGAGCGAATCCTCCTGTACCGCGAGCTTGACGGCATGGAGCGCGAGGCGGATATCCAGCGTTTCCAGGACCGCCTGCAGGACCGCTTCGGTAAGATTCCGCAGCAGGCGCTTGAGCTTATCCGCCTGGTAACCCTGCGCCGAATGGGCCGCGAGCTTGGCATTGAGAAGATTTATCTTAAGGCCGGCCGAATGAGTTTGTTCTTTGTCAGCAACCCTGACAGCCCCTATTATGAAAGCGAGGCTTTCGGAGCCATCCTGGCCTACGCCGGCCAGAACCCCATGACCTGCCGTCTGCGCGAGGAGGGCACCAAACGCAGCCTCCTCATCACCCAGGTACCCGACGTGGAGCATGCCATCAGCCTGCTCTCTACCATCCTCACCCCCGCAATGTGACCTGTCGCGCAGAAATAGCGTAAATATTTTTAGTCAATAGTTTGAAATTAAACTATTATACATATATTTGCACTGTGATAGCTTAATACGCAACTATTAATGGATGATATTTATTTTCTGACAGACTTGGATGTTGCCAAGAGGATAGGGGCTAATCTTAAGGGTCTGCGGTTAAGGCAGAACATTACTCAGAGTAATCTTGCTGAATCAGCAGGAGTGTCACTCTCTACACTAAAAAAGATAGAAAACGGCGATATATGCTCTTTTGATTCTTTCTTGCGATTATTGCGGACATTGCGTAAACTTGATGTTCTGCAGCCGTTGGTAGAGGAAGAACAGCTAACGCCCAATGAGTATTGGGAGTTTATAAATAACGCAAAACGGAAAGAACGTAAACGTGCCGGGAGAGCCGGTAAATAATTTAATACTAACTAAAAACTAAAGACTATGATTGATGCTGCGAGAGTAAAATTGTTTGCTATGCCTATCGGCACATTGAGATTGGATCACCGATATGATGTGGTCAATTTCCAATATGACGATCAGTTTGCAAATACGGGCATTGAACCGGCCCCGCTTATGATGCCGGTAAGAAAAGGGGTAGTTTATTCTTTCGGTAATCTGGAGAGAATTACTTATCAGGGACTTCCCGGTATGATGGCCGATTCTCTTCCGGATACATATGGACGTGCGTTGTTTGAAAAGTGGTTGTCATTAAATGGCAGAACCAGCGGTAATGTTATAGAGTCTTTGTGTTATCTTGGGAACCGATGCATGGGTGCATTGGAGTTTGAACCTGCACTGCTTGATGACAGCAAATCGGATATGTCTTTTGAGATAGATTCTCTTGTGGATGTTGCCAGAGAGGCGTTGGTTGAGAAAGAGAGTTTCAGCACCAATCTGAGTAATGACAGGAAATCAGTAATTGCAGAGATTCTCAGGTTGGGAACATCGGCTGGAGGTCAGAGAGCCAAAGCGGTCATTGCATACAACAAAGAGACGGGTGAGGTCAGATCCGGTCAGATTATGGCCCCGGATGGTTTTGACTATTACCTTATTAAACTTGACGGGGTATCGGCAACTGCCGGATTCAAGGAAACTGGAAATTATGGGCGTCTGGAATATTCATTTTATAAACTGACACAGAAGTGCGGAATAGATATGACTGAATGTTCAATTCTGGAGGAAAACGGTCGCGCTCATTTCATGACAAAACGTTTTGACCGATTGGACGGAAAGAAACTCCATATGCAGACTCTATGCGGAATTGCTCACTTTGATTACCGCATACACAGGGCGTATTCATACGAACAGGCTTTCGGTGTCATGAGGATGCTCAAACTCTCATATCAGGAAATGAGCCAGTTGTTCAGACGTATGGTCTTCAATGTCGTGTTCAGAAATCAGGATGACCACACAAAGAACATCTCCTTCCTGATGGACAACAATGGTAATTGGAGATTGTCTCCGGCATACGATATGGGTTATTCATATAATCCTGCAGGTGGCTGGACATCAACACATCAGATGTCAATCAACAACAAATTTGATGACATAACACGTAAAGATTTGTTGGTTTGTGCATCGGCCAATGGCATCAAGGATGCATCGGAAATAATAGATGAGGTTTGCGATGCAGTTTCTTTGTGGCCTGAAATAGCCCTTGAATGTGGAGTGCCACAGCAGATGATTGATGGTATTACACCAAACTTTGTTCATTTATAGATAAAAGACAATCTAATTAGAGTAGAACGGTCCAAGAGCAATGGACCGTTTTTTTTCTAGTTTTACAAAACTATGATTCCATTCAGCGGCCGGATAGTAAGGCTATCCCCAGATTCAGAGACCATACATCACCCAGGTTCTTCTTGTAATTATGGTACATGCCGTATACCGAGAACCTCAATCCTCTAAATGATATTCCATTGTTATCTTGATCTCTCCAGATAATCCAGTCTGTATCCAGACCAAATAGAAAACCCTGGTTTCCGGGAAGTTTACTTTCTATATTGTGCTTGCCGTCCTTCTGTTTCTTATCTGTAAGTTGAGTGAGGGAACCTAATGAAGTTCCTATTATGGGCGTAAATCTGACGTATTCATTTGAGAACAGAGTATATCCTGTCTTAATTCTTATTCCGCCTTCATCGACGGTCTCACCTTTAGTCCAATCATAGTTGTAGTCATAATCATGATAGAAATCTGACTGCTTTAGTTCGCCATACCCCAATATATATAACTCTCCTTCAAATTTGAAACCATGGTATCCCACCTCAAATCCGAATGTCATTCCGTTAGCTGGTTTCAGGAATTCTGAGCCGTTCCCTATAATGCTGTTGTTGAGATATCCCATGTGCCCTCCAATTTCCAGTTTTGTTTTTTTGATGGGAGTATATCCGAATTCCTGCGGGGTATATTCTCTGGGGTTTTCTTTGAGTTCCCTTTTAATTTTGGACTCATAGTCCGATATCACAGTCGTGTCTTTACCTTGATTGCTTTCACGGTTAAATGTCTGTTTTCTCTCTTCAAATATACGTTCATAGTATTCCTTAATATCGCCTTTAGTCGAATCCTGACTGCTGTTATAGGCTCTTACGGCTTCTCTGGCCGATAATTCAGCTATATCAAACAGGACTTTATTGTATCTCAGATCCCAATCGTCGGCCTTGGCAGGATCATAATAACTCCTGCCGGGAATCATGGATACAGTCAGATCATTATATGAATAATCGGTATTCCGGTATTTTAGCAATCTTATATTATCACTTTCCTGTATTTTTATCGTGCTGTTAGAACCTGTTTCGTCGGCACTAACCGGAATGAAATTATCCCATGAAAGGTCTGTGGTTTCGCTCCATTCTATAATTCCTTGAAATACCAACCTATACAATGGGGAGTGGGTTATGGAGTCAGTTGTATGTGGAGGTATTTTCATGGGATATTGCAGATAACTGTAGTTAAGCCATACGGAATCAATCTCTGCAAGGGTATATACCTGAACCTCCGTCTGTGAATAGGCAGTGCTGAATGTAAGCAATAAACCTGCAAACAGAGTGAATATTTGCGTGGATAATCGCATTATTTTGATTTAAAACTGTTCAGGTAATAGAAGTGCTATTCCGGTATTCAGAGACCAGATGTTTACATTACCGTTATATACGCCGTAGGAACCAAATATCTTTAGCCTTAATCCAAAGGTTCCTTTGGGGCGGTAATCAACATCCATTCCCAGATATACACCTTCGCCATCGGGAATATAACTTCTGTTTTTTTTGCCTTCCGAATCCTTGATACCGGTATTCTGATATATAACGGGAGATTGAAAACCTGCAAAAGGTGTGAGGCTTATTCGGTCATTTGACATAACGTTAAAACCAACACCAAATCTGAAAATCATTTCGTTGGCATTTTTAATGTCATTCCAATAATAATAGTTGTATGAATCGTAGTAGAAACATGGAGTCTTGACATTGCTCCATAACCGGGAGAACTGCATTTCAAACCTGTAATCTGATTTAAAATGAAACTCTGCTGATATGTTGAATCCATTCCACAAACCGAAATCATTGGAATAACCAGTCAGAAAGCAGTTATTTTCATAATAACCCATCAAAACCAGATAATAATTGGATCTGGTGTCTGATTTAGGCACTACCCCATTTGAAGTGAGTAAAAAAGTGACAGAATAGAAGTCTTCAATTTTGATATCGGCTATTTGGTCTTTCAATCTGATTTCATAATCCTTAATTACTGTCGTATCCCGACCAGAGTTACTGTTGATTATGAATTGTTCCTTGCTTTCATCATATATCTGACGGTATCGGGCATATATTTCATAAATACCCACCTTACCATTATGGTTGTCCTGTGTGGCTTGCTTCATGGATAGAAGTGCCATATCATACAGTATTTGGTTGTATCTCAGGTCCCAATCTGTTATCTTGGATGGATCATATAAACTGCTTTTTGTGTCCACTTGGACCAGATACAAATCCTTACATAGCTTTTTATTGTGCTGTACTAAAGCTTGTGATACACCAATAACAAGATGACTTGTCATTCCTATACTGTCAGCACTAGCCGGTGTAAAGTCATCCCATGTCAGTCGGGTCTGGTCAAAAATTTGAGTCTGGGAACAAACAGGCAGGCTGAATAACAATTCTGCAAGGAAGGAGAATATGATAGTTGACTTTTTCATTGGTAATACCAGTATTATTTTATGAACCAACTCTCTGCAAGAAATAATACACTGACATAAAGTGAATAGGTCGGCCCGAAACCATCAAAATTGCTTCTTGCGCCGGTAATTGCTAATCGGATTTTTGATTCCGTATAACCGGCTCCGTATAAGTAAGCATCTAGATTCCTACGTATCTTCCAGTCGAAAGCCAGACCTGCATGCATCCTGAATCCGCTTGTTTCACTGGTTTCAAAAGAGTTGTTATTATTTTTGGGAGTATCTGAGTCCTGATCAACAAATGAAACACCTATGCCTACGAGGGGTGTTAGGGATAGATTAGAATTGTCAAATACTCTGTATCCTCCGCTAATACACATATTTCCTGCTCGTACACTCTTTCCTTTGGTCCATGTGTAGTCATGTTTATTGTCATAATAGAAATTGTCACATTGCAAGTTTCCGGACCATGCTAACAAACCATGAAAATCCAGAGACAGCTTTTTGTATAACGTTCCGAATCCAAACTGGATACCGATAGCAGGTTTTACGCCTTTGGCTATAGGTAATCCGTATTTT
Source organism: Bacteroidaceae bacterium (assembly GCA_045220475.1). GTDB lineage: Bacteria > Bacteroidota > Bacteroidia > Bacteroidales > Bacteroidaceae > Colenecus. Next base: position 1,398 of record JBGUVW010000054.1, on the reverse strand, counting down.
TCAAATCCCATGCCGATATTGAAAGACAATGCCCAATTAGATCTTTCAAAATCAGGCACTTGTATAGGCTCTATACTGATGGTATCCAATTCGTTTTTGTATTGCTCTTCATACTTGAGAACCACAAGTGTATCGGTACCATAGTTGCTCTCCATGTCAAAAGTTGATAATGTGTTACTTATCAGTTGCTGGTAATATGCATTCAGGTCTTCTTCCATGAAATTGCGGTTGAAAGAGTTTTGCATACGTCTGCGCAATACCTCAAGCATATCGAACCTGGTCTGTTCATATCGGAGTGTCCAGTCTGTACACTTATCGGGATCATACCATGATGAGAGTTTGTTCATCTTGACGGTTGAAGTTAAAGCAGGGAACCTGAAATTGCCTATTTTCTCTTTTTTGACTTCTTTTTCAATAATGCAATAAAGATTGGATACGAACTTGACGTCATCGGGAGTATGTCTGACTTGAAATTCATTCCATTTTACTGGACCTTCATCCCATTTTCTGAAAGACTGTTCATAGAGATTCTGGGCAGACAATAAGGAAAAGGACAAGGATAATGTCAGAATACACAAGGATTTGAGTTTAAACATAAAATCTGTATTATTGGATGAGGATATTTGTATGTGGCAAAAGTACACTTTTGTTTGGTTCTGAGAGCTTATATCTTATGTTTTTTATATGTTTGTAGAATAGTTGGATTATTAACCTTATAAACATCACGAATATGAGTAACAAGTATGCAGGAACCCAGACTGAGAAGAATCTGGAGGCAGCATTTGCCGGTGAGTCTATGGCTCGTAACAAGTACACCTATTTTGCTTCAAAGGCCAAGAAGGAGGGATTTGAGCAGATAGCTGCAATATTTGAGGAGACAGCAAACAATGAGAAGGAGCACGCCAAACTCTGGTTCAAGGAGCTGGAGGGAATAGGCGATACCGCTCAGAACCTGGGCGCTGCGGCCGATGGTGAGAACTATGAGTGGACCGATATGTACGAGGGTTTTGCCAAAACTGCCGAGCAGGAGGGATTCCCCGCACTGGCTGCCCGTTTCCGTATGGTCGCTGCAATTGAGAAACGTCATGAGGAGCGTTACCGCGCACTGCTCAAGAACGTTGAGATGGCGCAGGTGTTTGAGAAATCGGAAGTAAAGGTTTGGGAGTGCCGCAACTGCGGTCACATTGTAGTTGGTACCAAGGCTCCGCAGATCTGCCCGGTTTGCCAGCATCCGCAGTCATACTTTGAGGTTCACAAGGAGAACTATTGATTCCCAGTGAGCTGAGGGGGCCAAAGGGGACGGTTCTGTTTGGCCCCTTTGTGCCAATATAAAAAGAAGCAGTGAAGGTAAACATCTTCACTGCTTTTTAATATCTGAAAATGGGGGGCCAAACAGAA
>JBGUVW010000053.1:0-104072 GCA_045220475.1 Bacteroidaceae bacterium | reverse complement strand
CGAGCTGGATAACAGCACCCTTGTCCAGAACCTCGATGATAGTACCCTCGTGGATGGAATCCTGAGTGAATACTGTCTCGAATACGTCCCATGGGTTCTCCTCCAGCTGCTTGTGGCCAAGAGAAAGACGACGGTTCGTCTTGTCGATTTCCAGGACGCAAACCTCGATCTGCTCACCTACCTTTGTAAACTCGGATGGGTGCTTGATCTTCTTCGTCCAGCTCAGGTCGCTGATGTGGATCAGACCGTCAACACCCTCCTCAATCTCAACAAAGATACCGAAGTTGGTGAAGTTGCGTACGGTAGCGGTGTGCTTTGAACCAACGGGATACTTCTCGTCGATGTTCTCCCAAGGATCCTGCTTGAGCTGCTTGATACCCAGAGACATCTTGCGCTCTGCACGGTCAAGTGTCAGGATAACTGCCTCAACCTCGTCACCAACCTTGATGAAGTCCTGAGCTGAACGCAGGTGCTGGCTCCATGACATCTCTGATACGTGGATCAGACCCTCTACGCCCGGAGCAATCTCGATGAATGCGCCGTAATCGGCCATAACGACAACCTTACCCTTGACAACGTCGCCAACCTTGAGGTTGGGATCGAGTGAATCCCATGGATGGGGAGTGAGCTGCTTGAGACCGAGAGCGATACGCTTCTTCTCATCGTCGAAGTCAAGAATAACGACGTTGATCTTCTGGTCAAGCTCAACGATCTCCTTAGGATCGCTTACGCGGCCCCAGCTGAGGTCTGTGATATGGATAAGACCGTCAACACCGCCCAGGTCAATGAATACACCGTAAGAGGTGATGTTCTTAACGGTACCCTCAAGTACCTGACCCTTCTCAAGCTTGCTGATGATCTCCTTCTTCTGCTGCTCAAGCTCCTCTTCGATAAGAGCCTTGTGTGAAACAACTACGTTGCGGTATTCCTGGTTGATCTTGATAACCTTGAACTCCATGGTCTTGCCAACGAATACATCGTAGTCGCGGATGGGCTTTACATCGATCTGTGAACCGGGCAGGAAGGCCTCGATGCCGAATACATCGACAATCATACCACCCTTTGTGCGGCACTTGATGTAACCCTTTACAATCTCCTGTGACTCCAGAGCCTCGTTCACGCGATCCCATGAGCGTGACTCACGAGCCTTCTTATGTGAAAGAAGAAGCTGACCCTTCTTGTCCTCTGTGTTCTCAATGAAAACCTCAACCTGGTCACCTACCTTGAGGTCGGGGTTGTAGCGGAATTCGCTGATGGGGATGATACCATCGGACTTGTAACCGATGTTTACGATAACCTCGCGCTTGTTGATGGCTGTGACAGTACCGTTGACAACCTCGTTGTCAGCAACCTTGTTGAGGGTTGTGTCATAAGCCTGCTCGAGCTGCTCTTTTGACATGCCAGAATTGGCACTTCCGTTTTCAAAAGCATCCCAGTCAAATTCCTGAAGGGGAGCTACATTCTTAAAATCTTCCATTAGTTAAATTTTGAAACTAAGATAAAGTTAGACAATATGTTGTAAACACACGCCAAGGCCACTGCGGCACTTAGCGGGCGCAAAGATAGCACTTTATTATTTAAATAAAGAGAATTTGGGCTCAAAAAAATGATTCCGGATGCCGATATGCAGGTCAGAACCCGGCGTCGAGCGTATAGGGGATACCCGATGGGGTCATGCCGGCAGCCTCAACATTGAAGTGTTTGGTAATGGAGCTGTTATAGAACTCCACATCGGCCTGACCGATGCTGTCGGTTATCACGTTGGGGTTCCAGTAGAGGGTGCGGCGGTAGTCCACATCGCCGAATACCGGGCCGTCGGGATACTCCGGGGCATAGAACTCATAGGGGCGTGAGTAACCGTCAACTGTGGTCAGACGCTTGTTGATCTTGTATATGTCATCCCTGGTGCTCAGCTCGCGTCCCTCCTTGATCAGGATGTCCACCAGAATACGACGCTGGTTCAGTACGGAGTCAATAGAGTTTTCGGGATCAAACATCATATCTGTAAACTCCTTGTATTTGGGGCTCTCAAGAAATAGCGGACACTGCTCCAGAATGTTTGCCATGTACATGGGACGGTCAAACACGATAATGCTCTTTATATCCTTGGCGTCTATCGATGCGGGATCGGCAAACATACCCTGGTATTGATAACGCTTGGTGTCATGAACGTAGAAGAAGGGCTGGAATCCGTTGATGGATCCAATGGCGTCACTGTCGCCCATAAGGAGTGAATAACCCTTATCCAGAAGATAACCCATCAGGTCAGTCGAGTAGTCACCCTTGTCCAGGTCAATCTCTACGTCCTTGACAACGTCATAGGACTTGAATGTGAAGTAGTCAATATACATGCGCTCCTCCTCGATGTCAACATCGGGCAACAGCAGTCCTGTGCTGGTGTTGATTACCGTGGGCAGACCGTCGTCCTGGATCTGGACATACTTGTTGGGCTTTATGCTGCTCATACCGGTAAATACCAGCTCCTGCGGCTGGTAAGCGCGGATGGCGGGAGTGAGTGAACGGTCCAGCTTGATACGGGCGCTGGGTCCTATCATCTTTTTCTTGGTGGCGTGGGCATCTATAGTGAAACGTGCCTTGTCATAGAACTCGGCGCCTATGTCAAAACCAAAATATCCGTTGGAGTCTGTCTTGCAGTTATAGGTCTCAGAGAGACGTTTGTCTGTAGGCATCAGGGCTGCCAGCACCTCAATTCCCTCAACCGGCTTGTTGCCCGATGAGTTCATGACCCAACCGTTAAGGGTGAGTGACTCCTCCACGCGATGGCGCTCGCGGAACTCTTTCTGTCCGGTAATGGTCTGCCAGTCATAACGCTCCCAACCCTGTACCAGCATCAGCAGGTCAAGGGCTGTGTCACGCTCGGGCTCATCGGTATCAAAATACCAGGATGGGTTCTCGATGAATCCTCTCAGGTCCGATGAAAGCAGCATTGATGTGCGCAGGTCATCGGCCAGGAGGTTGCCTTGTCCGCGGCTGTCACGAACGGAGAGACAGAAACGGTCGCGCAGGGGGTTGCCCTTGCCATCCTTAAGCAGAAACTTGAGGTTAACTTTCTCAAACGGAGCATAGCTGCCCTTATCGGACTGGACCTCAAGGGTGGGGGTCTTCAGAGCCTGGCTACGGTGATATATGGCGCGGCTGGCATACAGGGTGCCTTTTGAGTCAAAGAGGTTGATGCGGCATACACCCTCCGGGATTCCTGTCATGGACCTTATAGCCTCGGTCAGGCCCTGGCTGGTCTCGATAGTGCAGAAATCAACAATCTCTCCGCGGCAGGTGAGTGCCATGCCCAGGGTCTTTCCGGTAAGGTCGGCACTGGACTCTATGTGCAGTGAGATGCTGTCATCTCCGCAGGGATAAACCTGCAGGGCAATTCCTGCCTGCTCGGGCTGGGGCAGGCTGAATGACCTTGACCTACCGTCAACGGTTATGTCAACCGTGTTGCGGCGGTCAGTGGGGGTGAATGTGAACCAGCCCATTCCGTCATGGACGGTGCTGAAACTGATATCGGTGTCGGTCAGTGTGCCCTGTGCGTCAACGCCCAGTCCGGTATCATCGGTAACCTTGAAGGCTACGCGGTTGGGCTTGCCCATGATCAGATGTCCGCCCTCGGGGTAGAATGTGCAGTTTATCTTGCGCAGGTTCTCGGCCTTGGGGCGGAACTCTGCGGTCTCAACTTTCTCAAGAGTGATTGTGGGGTTCTCTCCGTAATAGTTGCCCTCCTCCTTAGGCAGGTCATAAACGGCAAATACACGTGAGAATATGGACTGCTCGCTGAAATTGAGCATGTAGTTGGTGTAGGCGCGCACCTCATAGAATCCGCTGGGGTAACCTATGATACCGCGTTTTTCACGGGCTTGGGCGGTGGCTCCGTCAACCAGGGTGATCAGACCGTCTGCCTGTCCGCCTACAATCTTGAGTTTCTGCTGTTTGAGTACGACACCGGTAGGAGATATGAGGTCAACATAGAGAACTTTACTCTGGGCTCTCTGCAGGGTGGTGGCGTTGACTACGAATGCTTTGAACCAGATGGTCTCGCCGCTGTAATATGATGTGTTGTCAAACTGCAGGAATACCTTCTCCTGCGGGAATATGCTGTTGAACTGGTGTATGTTTCCGGCAAATTTCATCAGTGCATCGGCACTGTTCTGTGAATGGCATGGAGCTATGCTGAAAAGGACTACAGCCGCGGCAATCAATAAGCGGAAAGGTTTGAATAAAGGTCTAGTAATCATCTCGTATCTGTGTGAATTGCAAATTGAAGCAAAAATAGTGAAAATGTGGAAAAGTGGAAAGGCTACGTTGTTATTATTAATCCAAGTTTAGTTATCTTTGTATTCCGTTATGATATACGGATTTGACAACGACAAGTATCTTAGGATACAGTCCGAACACATCAAGGAGCGTATCGCTCAGTTCGGAGACAAGCTTTATCTTGAGTTCGGAGGCAAGCTTTTTGACGATCATCATGCCAGCCGCGTGCTTCCCGGTTTCCAGCCAGACAGTAAGCTGCGTATGCTCAATCAGCTCAGTGAATATGCTGAGATTGTGATTGTGATCAGTGCCGTAGACATTGAGAAAAACAAGGTCCGCAGCGACCTGGGTATCACCTATGACATGGATGTGCTGCGTCTGCGCGAGGAGTTCCAGAGCCGTGGACTTCTGGTAGGTTCTGTGGTCATTACCCACTACAACGGCCAGGCCAGTGCCGATGCATTCCGTGAGCGTCTTAAAAGACTGGGAATCCAGACATACGTACATTATATCATTGAGGGCTACCCCAATAATGTGGCTCTTATTGCATCCGATGAGGGATTCGGCCGTAACGATTATGTCAAGACCACCCGTCCGCTCGTTGTCGTAACAGCTCCCGGCCCCGGTAGCGGCAAGATGGCTGTCTGCCTGAGCCAGCTCTATCAGGAGCAGAAACACGGCGTAAAGGCCGGATATGCCAAGTTTGAGACATTCCCCATCTGGAACCTGCCCCTGAACCATCCCGTAAACATAGCATATGAGGCTGCCACAGCTGATCTGGATGACGTGAACATGATTGACCCGTTCCATCTGGAGGCTTACGGCAAGACAACCGTGAACTATAACCGTGACATAGAGATATTCCCCGTACTGGATGCCATATTCAAGGGTATCTACGGTCACAACCCCTATAAGTCACCCACCGATATGGGCGTGAACATGGCCGGTTTCTGCATCAGTGATGATGAGGTCTGCTGCCGTGCCGCCAAGGATGAGGTGATACGCCGCTATTACACCGCATTAGGTGATATGGCCAGCGGCAAGACCAATGAGAATGAGGTCAACAAGATAGCCCTGCTCATGAGCAAGGCCGGTATCACGACCGCTACCCGTCGTACCACCGTTGCCGCCAAGGAGCGTCAGGAGGAGACCGGTGTTCCTGCGGCTGCCATCGAGCTGTCTGACGGTACCATCATTACCTCCAAGACTACGGCTCTGCTTGGTCCCAGTGCTGCATTGATCCTTAATGCCACCAAGCATCTGGCCGGTATTGACCACAATGTCAAGCTCATTGCCCAGAACATGATTGAGCCTATCCAGAAGACCAAGGTCACCTATCTGCACGGAAACAACCCGCGTCTGCATACTGATGAGGTTCTGGTTGCCCTCTCAATCCTTAGCCAGCAGGATGAGAACTGCCGTAAGGCTCTTGACATGCTGCCCGAGCTGCGCGGCTGCCAGGTACACTGCACTGTACTGTTGAGTGAGGTGGACCGTAAGATATTCCGTAAGCTGGGCGTGGGCCTTACCTGTGATCCGGTAAAGAAGAAATACTTCCCTAACGGCAAATAGCCGTCATATGGCATGATACGCCTCCGCCTGTTTGATGACATGAGTCTCTGCACTGATGCGGAGGTGGAGCGCATGCTGCCTCTGGTACCTGAACCCCGCAGGGTGCAGGCATTGAGGTTTAAGCATACATTTGGCCGTTTTGCCTGTCTCAAGTCATATCTGATGCTGGCTCAGCTGCTGCAGGAGGCTTTTGGAATCAGTGATTTCAGCCTGTCAGTATCAGATCACGGTAAACCGTTCATTACAGGCTGTCCCGGTATCCATTTCAATATAAGCCACTGTACAAAGGCCATCGCGGTCGTGGTCAGTGATGCTCCGGTTGGTGTTGATGTTGAGGCATTCCGTAATTTCAGTGACGGGCTTCTGGACAAATCCATGAATGAGACAGAGCGGCAGCAGATCCTGACATCGGAATCTCCGCTTGAGACATTCACATCATTCTGGACCCGTAAGGAGGCCGTGTTCAAACTGCATGGAACCGGCATCACCGATAACCTTCACCGGATACTTACAGAAAAAGAGACGACCGATACCATGATTAACCGGGAGAGTGGTTATGCGGTATCGGTCGCTATGTATGCTCAGGACTGTAACGGTCAGCTTGCTGAGCTGTGGTAATCAATCAGGCCTCGCATGGGGCTGGTCTCAATCTTTCCTATAGTCATACCCAGAGCTTCTGCGGTCTCCTTGAGCTCATCGGCAAAGTTATCGGCCAGTGAGCCCACAAAATGCACGGGCATCCAGGGCTTGTGGTAGCTGATGACGTTGCGTGTAAAGAACTCTGAGAAACACTGGATTATCAGTTTGTGGACCTCGGGTACGGCACGTTTCTCATATACGAACGGGGCGAATCCTGCAATAAACCTGTTGGGGAGCGGCTGGCGGTATACGTTCTCAATGATGATCTCCTTGGTGAGCTGATAGCGCTCCATGAACTCATTGCAAACAGCCTCCGGCAGCTGACGCTTAAGGCAGTCGCCGATGAGACGGCGTCCTATGGCGGCGCTGCTGCCCTCATCGCCCAGGATATAACCCAGAGAGGGAACCTGGTCAACTATCTCCTTGCCGTTATACAGGCATGAGTTGGATCCGGTGCCAAGCACGCAGGCAACACCCTCGGAACGTCCGCACAGGGCGCGGGCGGCTCCCAGCATGTCACTGTCAACCGTAATGGCGGCATTGGGGAAGAACTCCTTGAGTATGCCCGCCATCTGTACGCAGATGGACTCTGTGGCACAGCCGGCACCATAATAGCTGACCTCATTTACATTGTTCAGGTCAATGCCGGATGTGTTAGGCAGCAACTCACTCTTTATGATGGTGCTTATGGCCTCAACGCTCTGATGGCACGGGTTTATACCCTGTGTCTTTACGCTTCTAAGGTCATATGCAGTGTTGAAAAATCCCCAGTCAGTCTTGGTCGATCCGCTGTCTACAACAAGTTTCATTGTTTCTTTCCAAAATCAGGTTCATATTTGATAAAGGCCGTTACCAGGCATGTCACTATGCAGCAGGCAATTACCCATATAAAGAACATGCAGTATCCCATACGCTCCTGGAGTATGCCCGATATCATTCCGGGCAGCATCATTCCGAGCGCCATTATTCCGGTACTGATTGCGTAATGTGAAGTCTGGTGCTCACCACGTGCAAAATACATCAGGAACAGGGTATAAGCAGTAAATCCGAATCCGTATCCCATCTGCTCTATGAATATGCAGGTGCTTACCAGAGCCATGTGCTGTGTGGGGAACCAGCTCAGATATACATATACCAGGTCAGGAACTGAGATGGCGGCCACCATATACCAGATGCATTTCTTAAGGCCGAACTTGGATAGAGTGATTCCGCCTATGATTCCTCCCAGCAGGAGTCCGATGACTCCCAGGGTGCCCTGTGCAAGACCTACCTGTGCGGTGGTCAGTGTCAGACCGCCGGATGCGGCATCGTCAACCAGGAACAGCGGAGCTATCTTGCCCAACTGTGCCTCAGGGAAACGGAACAGCAGAATGAACAGGAGTGCTGGAACGATATGTGGCTTCTTGAAATAGCTTACGAATGTCATTCCGAACTCTCTGAGAATGTTCTTGCCGGATATGCCGGTGGTGCAGTCTGCAACGGGGTGGGGCAGGATATATGAGTGGTAAAGCCACAACAGTATCATCAGGGCACCAGCTACCATGAATCCCAGGCTCCATGCACGTACCGTTGATCCGAACTGTTTCTCAAACAGTCCTACCAGGATGAGAAGACCGCCCTGTCCGGCAATCATGGCAATACGGTAAGCCGTGTTGCGGATGCCAACAAACAGAGACTGTTCGCCTTCATCCAGGCCCAGCATGTAGAAGCCGTCAATGGATATGTCATGTGTGGCGGAGCTGAATGCCAGCAGCCACATTATGGCAAGTGACCATCTGAAAAAGTTGGTGGTGTTGAGCGTAAGTGCCACACCTGCCAGTCCTGCACCCAGGATAAGCTGAGTGAGCAGCAGCCACCACCTCTTGGTCTTGATCAGGTCTACAAACGGGCTCCAGAATGGCTTGATGACCCATGGCAGGTAGAGCCAGCTGGTGTACAGGGCAACATCGGCATTGCTTATGCCAAGCTGCTTGAACATGATGGCCGATACGGTAACCACCAGCACATAAGGCAGTCCTTCGGCAAAATAGAGTGTGGGAACCCAGGCCCACGATGTCCTTGGTGATGCCATTTACTTGGCGGGGATTAAATCCTTGAGTGTCTTGATTACGTTATCGCGTATCTCCTGTGTGGGATTGCGCTTGAGAGTAGTGCCTTCAACCAGGTTCAGGTCAGCATACTGCTGCTTGAGCTTGTTGTATGAGTTAGTCAGATTGCTGCTGCCCGATGTTGAGAAGATGATGACGGTCTTACCCTTAAGGTCATTCTGCTCAATGAATGTGTTGATGATATTGGGTGCTGCATCGCCCCAGATGGGGAATCCTATGTAAACTACGTCATAGTCCTTGAGGTTCTCAGGTTTAGCCTTGAGCTCGGGACGTAAAGCCTTATCGGCCATCTCCTTGAAGGCACGTGCCTCACGGTTTCCCAGATTTACGTCATCGGCGGTATAGGGCTGTGCACCCTCAATCTCAAAGAGGTCGGCGCCGGTAGCCTTACTTAAATCCTGTGCCAGAGACTTGGTGGTTCCTGTGGGTGAAAAATAGGTTATCAGGACTTTTGAATCTTTTGCTGCGCATGCGGTTACCATCATAACCAGAAGCGCCATGATCAAACTTTTTCTCATAATTATTCAGGTTGTTTAATTTGTTACAATCTAAGGTGCGAATATACAAAAGAATATTGACTATCTTTGATGTCGTAACAATAATTGAAAACAGACATGATACTATCTACTACTCCTACCATTGAGGGTCGCAGCATTGCCGATTATCGCGGTGTTGTATTTGGTGAGGTAATCACCGGCGTGAATTTCATTAAGGACTTTGCAGCCAGTATAAGGGACTTTATAGGTGGCCGCAGCACCACATATGAGGATGAGCTCATACATGCACGTGACCAGGCCATGAGAGAGATGGAGGAGCGTGCCCGCAAACTTGGCGCCGATGCCGTAGTGGGAATAGATATTGACTATGAGGTGCTGGGCCAGAACGGCGGTATGCTTATGGTAACTGCCTCCGGCACTGCAGTTCGTCTGGGATAAATCCTTTTAATAAACAAAATCACCCCGAAAGTCTGACGGCTTTCGGGGTGATTTGCAGTTATATAGTTTTACTGCATCTGAATATGGCCTGCGAATGAAGTCGGCGTCTGGCCGAACTTAAGTGAGAATGAGATAGAGTCTGACAATACAATACCGGAGAACTCAGTCACTGTATAAGCGGGGAATTCACTGCCCATTGCCAGAGGAATGCTGTTCTCTGATGATATCTCTGCAACATCTCCTTTATCATTTACACTGATTCCGGGAATGATGATATCCATGGCGGGCATTCTCTGAGCCAGTTTAGCCTTGAATATGGTGATCGATACGGAGTCAGCCTTATCGGTATAGTTTACGCTGATCTTTGTGTCAGGGGTTACGCATTCACCGCTGGATGCGTTTGCGGTAAGAACGCCGCTAAAGTAGAGAGTGTCAATCTTTTGGATAGGGTCGTTCTGAATGGTGTCATTCTTTTCTGTGGCATCTTTCTTGTTCTCGTCATCTGTTTCAATCTTGTCGCAGCTAACTGCGGCTGCCATGAGGGCAAGCAAAAGGAAAATTGATTTTTTCATTGTGTTATAGTTTAAATGTTATACCTGTCATTATAATCCTGGGCTTGACCGATGCAAAGAATTCGTTACCCACGGACTTGAAATAGAAACTGCGTCCGTCGGCATCGGTCAGGTTATCGGCACGTACATAGAGCTCCCAGTTGTCTGCTACGAGAGCTATGCGGCTGTCGGCACTGAGGCGGAAGGGCTCGGTCTGTGTGCCGGATTCATTCCAGTTGAACGGACCTGCACCGCGCAGGGTGGCGTCTATGTCCAATGTCTTGCCGCCTATGTTGAAACTGTATCCGGCCGATATGTTCAGGGTGTGCTCAGGAACATACGGAATGCGGTTGCCGGAGTAGTCATTGTTGCCGTCATTGAATTTGACAAAGCGGGCGTCACACCATGAGTAAGAGATATTTGAGCGGAACTGTCCCGGATTCCATCCAAGTTCAGTCTCCACACCTATGCTGCGGCTGCGTCCGGCATTGGTCATCATTCGGCCGGTCGACTTGCCCGGAGGGAATACGGTGAGCTGCTGGTTCTGTACGTCTATGTGATATACTGCGGCCGATGCATGCAGCGACCCTTTGTTGAAGCGTGCTCCCAGCTCGGTGTTCCATGCTGTCTCCGGGTCATATTCCGTGTTGTCCGCTCCTACTGAAACGGTGGGCTGGTCCAGATATACGCCCAGGTCATTCATGGTGGCGTTCATGGTCATATTCTGCAGTATGTCAGAGAATATCTGGGTGTTGAATCCGCCTGCGCGGTAACCCTTGGAGAGGGTGGCGTAGATGGATATGTGGTCCGATGCCTTGAACAGGGCGGAGAGTTTGGGCAGCAGTTCAATGCGTGAATGGCTTACTGATCCTTTGTAGGGGATGGAGAGTTCCCTGTCGGCAGTCATGACGGGCGCAAAGCGGTAATGCATTAGTGCCTTGCAGTCATAATCCATGTTGCCACCCTCATAATCCAAACGTATGCCGGCGGTAATCAGCCATCGGTCCAGGTCAAGGACTGATTCATGGAATAGGGCTGCGTTCCAGGTGTCAATCATGAAATCCGAGTTTACGGGCATGCGTGTATCGGATATGGCCAGATAACCTATCTCGGGCGGGATATGGCTGTTGGCGTTTTTGAGTATCAGGTCCTCGATACCGTCGCGCTTGAATGTGACCGGTGCCTCAAGCCTGTTCCTTTTGTAGAATCCGAACACTCCGGTCTGGGGCTGCCATATGGCTTCAGTATCGGCCCGGCGCAGGTTGAGTTCCAGCGTTCCGGCTCCGCTGTTCTGTCTCTGCTGCAGCGTAAAGACGGAGCGGCTGGTATAGTCCTGGTCCATGTGCATGTCATCGGACAGAATTTGCAGTGATGCGGTGCCCTGGGTAATGAGTTTGTCCCCGTGGCGGTTGATACGGAATCCCTCTATCACTGATAAACGCCGGTAACTGCCCTCGTCATTATATGATACGGAGTGCAGGGTGTCATTATACCACTGGCCGTACGCAAAGCCTCCCTCCTGGGATACGTTTACCATAAGGAGATTGTTCATTATGATACGCTCTCCAGCTTGGTGATTCCATCTCCAACGCAGGGCAAGGCCGTCGTACGGATCAGTTTTTGCGTTTTTACAGGTATTTATGAAATAACCGTCAGTATGTCTGTATGTGGCCGACAGCGCGTTGCTGCCTATTATGAAAGATGCACCGGCCCTGACGGTGGCGGCGGTGCCGTATTCCAGATTGAATGTGGGCTGGGCATCATCCATGGGCGACAGGGTGTTCAGGGAGAGGACTCCTCCCATGGCATTGCGTCCGTAGAGCGTGCCCTGAGGACCACGCAGCATTGTGGCGGCGGTTATGCCTTCCCAGTCAAAATCATAGATGTTCTTGTCCAGGACCGGTATGCCGTCTATATAGAGTGCCATTACCGGGTTCTCCATCCTGGAACCCAACCCACGGATATATACGGTAGATGTAAGTGATGCGCCGTAATCAGGGATATGCAGTCCCGGCACCTTACCCGACAGCGCGTTCGGCCGGTAAATGCCGTCCCTGTTGAGGGATTCTCCGCTAATCACGGTTACGGCCGATGCCATACGCTCAGTAGGCACCTGCTCCTTGAGTGCTGTGATACTAACCTGAGGGAGCTGGAAAAGACTCTCGTTTAAGACTGTCCAGTCAGTAAGGACTGTGAGAACTGATATAAGAAATGCGGCTGTCATTGCGGTTGCAAAGGTCCGCAAAAACAGCCGCCTGTTTTAGAACTCGGATTGCAGGAATTAGGATTTTCCTTGCATGGCTTTCCTGAATCCGGTGGGCGTAAGACCTGTCTCTCGCTTAAAGAACCGTGCGAAATAGGACTGATCTTCCAGTCCTACTGCGGCTGCAACGTCAATGATGGGCATGGCAGTTGCGGCCAGCAGGCGCTTGGCCTTGACTGTGCGCACGGAGTCTATCCATTCACCCACACTGCGCCCTGTTGACTGTTTTACCTGACGGCTCAGGTAGTTCTCACTTATGCCTGCGGCTGCGGCATAAGTGGCAATGTTGCCAATGGGCTGGTTGGGGTTGAACACTGATTCCAGGAATCTGTTTACAGCCTCAGGGACTGCAAGTGACTTGCCGGATTTGATGCGGGACAGGAACAGATCCAAAGCCTTCTCTATAAACAGTTCATCCCTCTTTTCAAATGACTCCTGCATCATGTTGAACAGCTCACCCATAAATACCCCTTCATCAAACCAGAATGCCTGATGTACCGGGGCGGTGAGATATCTGAGGGGCTTGGTATCCGTAAGCATCGATGTTGAGAATGCTCCGGTATAACCGGTGGCTTCACGGTAATAACGTATGGCGAACGGGCATTGTGCCGGTATGATCAGCACATGGCCGGTCTGGCAAAGATATGAATTGCCGTCGGCCTCAACCAGTACCTCTCCCTGGGTTACGTAGATGAATCCTATGAGAGGTAGTGATGCGGCGGGAACCTCATCGGCCCCGTTGCGGCTGGCTGTGTCCATCCTGCGTATAAAGAAACGGCAGGATGTGTAATCCATGTCTGATTTCCAGTGTGGTTTTACCTGTTGCATTGTGTCTCTTCCTTATCGTTACATGACAGTGTTTCAATGATATCATCCAGTGTGCAGAACAGGGCTGGCACTGTATCGGGCGTTATGCTTTTACACTTGATTGAGTGCCCCATGGCCTCAGGTACGTTGGCCAGTGACTCCTGCAGTTTAAGGCCCTTATCGGTCAGTTTTACTATAATCTGACGCGCATCCTTGGTGCCTTTGCTGCGGGTCACAATTCCCTCTGCCTCCATGCGTTTAAGCAATGGGGTGATGGTGTTGGTCTCCAGCATTAGCCGTTTGGCTATGTCATTTACGGGCTGTGAGTCTTTCTCCCACAGTACCATCAACACCAGATACTGCGGATACGTAATTCCGTATCCTGACAGTAACGGGTGATAGGCTTGCGTAATGAGCCTGGAGGCCGTGTAAAGCCTGAAACACAACTGGTTGTCCAGCTTTAGCTGTTCTTTCATTACAACATTTCAATTAAATCCTTTTCAATATCATCGGGTGTGGTTACGGGTGCGTAACGCTTTATCTGTGAACCGTCGCGGTTTATCAGGAATTTTGTAAAGTTCCATAATATGTCGCTCTCTTTCTCAACGCTTTTGCTCAAGGTCTTGAGCATCTTCTTTGTGGCCTTTGCCTTGAGACCCTTGTACTCCTCGGTGGGGGCGGCCTCTTTCAGGTAGGTGAATACGGGGTGCTCCTGGGCGCCGTTTACATCGGTCTTCTTCATGAGCGGGAAGGTTACTCCGTGGTTAAGACGGCAGAACTCCTCAATCTCCGCATCACTGCCTGGCTCCTGATGTGCAAACTGGTCACACGGGAAACCTATAATTACCAGGCCTTTCTCCTTATACTTCTGATAGAGTGCCTCAAGTCCGTCATACTGCGGAGTGAATCCGCACTTTGACGCGGTGTTTACTATCATCAGGACCTTGCCTTCATACTGTGCCAAATCTACCTCTACGCCCTTGTTGTTAAGAGCCTTGTAATCATAAATCCTTTTCATAATCATATATGTTTTTGTTGTTTTATATCGTTTGCGATACAAAGATATGACAAAGAATTTATATCGCAAACGATATTTTGTTTTATTAACTATATTTTTTCAGTTTAGGCAATAAATAAGTAACTTTGGTCTCATTATGAAAGCAGAACTGAAAGAGTTGCTGAGTCTCTGTAAAGGGGCTGATGCGCAGCAGACCGTGCAGCTGGCCGCAGCGGGGTCTAACCGCGTTTATTACCGTTTTATCATGCCGGGCGGGGAGACGCTTGTGGGCGTTGAGGGAACCAATCCTGATGAGAACAGGGCGTTCCTTACCATAGGTCGTCATCTGCGTGAGGCCGGACTCCCTGTGCCTGAGATACTGGGCGTATCGGAGAGCGGTATGTGCTATCTCCTGCAGGACCTTGGTGACGAATCTCTGTTCGGGCTCCTGGAGAGTGGGCGTGCAAGCGGTTCTTACAGTCCTGATCAGATAGCGCTGCTTGAGAAGGTGATGCGCCTGCTGCCGGACCTTCAGTTCAAGGGTGGTTGGGGACTGGATTTCAGCGTCTGCTTTCCGTGTGAGTCATTTGACCGCCGCAGCATTTTCTGGGACCTGAACTATTTCAAGTACTCGTTCCTTAAGGCTACCGGTCTGGAGTTCCATGAGTCACGGCTGGAGGATGACTTTGAGAAGTTGGCATCACAGCTCCTGACAGATTCCCCGTACTCCACATTTATGTTCCGCGATTTCCAGGCACGTAACGTGATGGTAAAGGATGCTGAGCCCTGGTTCATTGATTTCCAGGGAGGACGCCGCGGACCAATTGAGTATGATGTTGCGTCATTCCTGTGGCAGGCACGTGCCGCATATCCTTCAGACTTAAGGGAACACCTTATAGATACATATATCGAGTCTCTGGCCAGTTACCGCAAGGTTGATGCTGCCGGGTACCGTAAGGGTCTTATGCACTTTGTGCTGTTCCGCACACTCCAGGTGCTGGGTGCCTACGGGTTCCGCGGTTATTTTGAGCGTAAGCAGCATTTCATAGAGAGTATACCCGCCGCAATCGGCAATCTTAAGGAACTGCTCAATGCAGGGGTAGGCGCAAATGAGTATCCCTACCTGTTTCAGGTGCTGAGTGATATGGTCGGCTTGCCGCAGTTTGCACCTGCATTTGTACCTGCCGACGGTAAACTTACCGTCCGCGTAATGAGTTTCAGTTACCGCAAGGGTGGCATACCCGATGATAAGAGCGGAAACGGGGGCGGATTCGTGTTTGACT
This sequence comes from Bacteroidaceae bacterium, assembly GCA_045220475.1. GTDB lineage: Bacteria > Bacteroidota > Bacteroidia > Bacteroidales > Bacteroidaceae > Colenecus. Next base: position 88,645 of record JBGUVW010000053.1, on the reverse strand, counting down.
GCCGTGCCATGCACAACCCCGGCAAGTATGAACAGTACAAGAAGATAACCGGGGCCGATGCACCCGTGATAGAGTTCCTGGAGAGCAAGGGTGAGGTGCAGCGTTACCTTAATAACGTATATGGACTGGTTGATCCTGCAGTGGACAACTATATTGAGCGCGGTTTCCTGAACCTGATGGTGGCGTTCGGCTGCACAGGCGGTCAGCACCGCTCACTCTATTGCGCCAACCATCTGGCAGAGCATCTTAAACAGAAATACGGTGACAGGATCCGCATAGTCCTTGAACACCGTGAACAGAAAACACGCCGTGAACTATGAACGCGCTTATTCTTGCCGCAGGACTTGGCACCAGGTTGGGTGAGTATACATCGTACCGCCCCAAGGCATTGGTCCAGGTGGCCGGACGTACCATGCTTGAGCATCAGCTACGTCATCTGCAGGCCGCAGGTTTTGACCGGTTTGTAATCAACATACACCATTTTGCACCTAAGGTTAAGGCTTTTCTTGAGGAGCATAAGAACTTTGGTCTGGATATTCGCTTGTCCGATGAGAGTGACCTGCTGCTGGATACAGGAGGCGGCATCCGTAAGGCAATGCGCATGTTTGATGATGACCGGCCGGTGCTGGTTCACAATGTTGATATATTCTCCGGTGTTGATTTGAAAGCATTGTATTGTGGTCATGTTGAGAGTGGGGCCGATGCGACTCTAGTGGTGGCAGAACGTTCCACATCCAGATACCTCTATTTTGATGACGGCTCCATGCTGCGCGGCTGGAGTAATGAGAAGACCGGTCAGGTGCGCTCGCCGTATCCCGGTTTTGACAAGGCAGCATTCCGGCCCCGCGCGTTCCAGGGTATCCATGTGGTATCCCGTGCGCTGTTGCCCCTGCTTGATGAGATCCCGGAACCTAAGTTCTCAATAACCGATTTCTATGTTGACAATGCCGCCCGTCTAAGGCTGCGTTCGGTGTTATCGGACTGCAATGACTGGGTCGATGCCGGTAAACCGGAGGCTCTGGACAGGGCTTCACAAATAATCAGCACCTGCTATGAATAGACTGCTCGATGAGATGCAGCGCCATGCCGATCCCACCCAGGTGGAGGGTCTGATGCGCTTTTTCAAGACCGGCCCCGGCCAGTACGGCGAGGGTGACGTGTTCCTGGGTATCAAGGTCCCCGTAACCCGATCGGTAGTCAAGGAGTGCTGGAAAGATGTGGGGTTCACGGAACTTGAGGAGTGTGTTACAAGCAAGTACCATGAGGCGCGTCTGGCCGCTCTGCTTACTCTTGTCGAGATATTCTCCCACAACAAAAAGAATGCCGCCCTGCAGAAACAGTGCGTGGATTTCTATCTGTCACATACCGATTATATAAATAACTGGGATCTGGTGGACCTTAGCTGCTACCCCCTGGTAGGTACCTGGCTGCTGGATAAGGACCGCACCCTGCTGTATGACCTGGCCCGTAGCGGCCGCACCATCTGGGAGCAGCGCATAGGAATGGTAAGCACCATGCAGTTTATCCGTCACGGCCAGACTGCCGATACCTACGCCATAGCCGATATCCTGCTCCACCACAAACACGACCTTATCCAAAAGGCTGTGGGCTGGCTGCTACGTGAAGCCGGCAAGCGCAATGCCGATGAGCTCCGCCACTGGCTGGAACCCCGCGCCCACACCATGCCCCGCACCGCCCTCCGCTACGCTATCGAGAAATTTCCTGACTCGGAGCGCCGCGCCTGGCTTGAGGGGCACAAAAGGGACGGTTCTATCTGTGCCCTTTAGATTAGAATTAGGTAATTCCAACCATATACTAAGGGCACAGATAGAACCGTCCCTTTTGTGCCCCTCTAGTAGAACCTGCCAAGAGAGGTGCCGGGGTAGTAGTGCTGCAGAATCTCGCGGTAGGTGTAGCCTTTGGCAGCCATGACGGCGGCTCCTATCTGGCAGAGGCCTGCTCCGTGACCCCAGCCGGCTCCGTACAGGATGAATCCGGTTGGTGTCTTTTCTACAACGAATGCGCTGCTGAACAGGTGACTCTCCGATAGCGTGCGGCGTATCTCAAGTTCCTTGCCTATGGTTATTGTGGCATCCGTTCCCTCAATCTCAAGCTCGTAGATACGGCCCGAAGGACCGCGTTTTACGGGGCGCAGGTTGACTATGTCACCTATCTCCAGACCTGCTTTACGGCGGAATATGTTTGATATTTGCTCTACGGTGTACTCCACTTTCCAGCGGTAATAGTCCGGAGTCTCCAGGTCATAGCCGTTCAGGGACTCGGAGAGTATGTTGCCGTCGGCCGAGTTGCAGAATGATTTGGGATCGGACAGGATCCACTGGCGTGCATTCTCCTCAATGGTCAGGTCGGGCAGGGCACCCTCATTGATGCTGCTGTCACGCAGGGCTACCAGGTAGGGCTTGTGCTCATCCTGCCAGCAGGTCTCAAACTGCTCGGTAATGCCTCCGCAGCATTTGCTGAATCTTGCGTCGCACAGATGTCCTTCACTGATTAATGTCTGTCCCAGTGTATCCTTTACTGCGGCCTGAGCTGCAGAGCTGATTATGCGGGTGCGGCCCTGGTAACGCTGGCAGTGGTCATCGGCACAGACATCGAACAGGGTGTGCTGGTCGTGGTCATACCATTTGATTATGCGGTTCAGTATATGGTTGCCGGCAAACGGTGACTCCTGGGCTGCATCTGCCTCCATGGCCTTGCGGTAGGGCGAGCGCAGTTGTGCCAGCACCCAGCTGCGTGAGATCACGGCGTGGGCGCGCAGGAACTCGCGGCTGGCGGTAGGTTTCATCTCGGATGAGATTACGCTGGTGAGGTAATCCTCCACGGGTAGGATATTGATGGCACGCACCTTGTCGCCCTCAATCATGAACTTGAGCTGGCCGGAGAATGTCTGCTCCTCCTTGCGCTCCCAATGGAATCCTATACCGATGGTTACGTCATGCAGGGTGAAAGTGCTGTTATGCTCGTTGGGTTTCAGGGTGAGACTGTCCAGCAGGATTCCGTTCCAGCTGAGACGGCCCTGAACGGCACTTACGGTCATCTCTCCCTCAAAACTGCTGCGGCCGTCGGTGTAGCTGTCGTTAAGGCAGAACCGTATCTGATGACCGGCCATGATGCCCACGCTTATCTTGGGCTGCTGCGGGGTTACCTGACGGTATATGTCCAGCACCTGATGCTCTGTGAGCGAATCAAAATCCTCCTTGCGCGGAGTGATTATCAGTCCGAACATATCCACGGCGCCGGGGCTAACCATGATTTTGGCATCACCATCGGCATAATAGCAGTCAGGGCGGTGTTTGCTGCGCGGTATGATGGCGGTTATGACCTGCCCGTCACGGTTGAATGAGAGTACGTTCATGCGCGGCTCGGACTCTCCGTCATATATGGTCATTGAGCTTACGTAATCCCATATCTTGGCCGGGTCTGAGCCCTTGATTACAATCACCGGGAATCCGAACGGCTGTATGGTGACAGGCTCATCCTTGGCGGGAGGCTCATTGTTTATGAGTTTCTCAACAAGAGGAATGCCTTCGCTGCGTCCAATCTGCATATGCAGGTGGTCGGGGGCCGATGCTCCACTACGCGGGCCGTTGTAGAATATCATGTAGCCGGGGTTAAGTTCCTGTGCTATCCGTAACATCTTTTCATAGCAATCCCTGAACATCTGGGGCCTGTGCTCACGGCTTACCACGCAGAAATGTTCCCTAAGTATGGGGTAGGGGTTGACCAGAAGGTCAAATCCGTCACCTGCATCAAAGGAAATCTGCTCATGAGGGCGGTTGCTGCTGCAAAGGAAACAGGGGCGGACAGAGGTCTGGGAAGGTTGGACCTTAGCTGTGGTTGATATTATGCGGGCCGGGTTATGCTGGAGTGCCAGTCCCGATGATGAGAGCACGCGCGTCTGGACTTTCTCCAGGTTATTGAACGCTTCTCTTGCTGCAGGCCACTCCTGCAACTGCTCCTCAAGGCACTTGCCAAGCTGTTTTATTATGTCATCCATCAGTGTACTGTGTTACTGTTTATACGTCTCTGCAACTCGGCGGTACGCAGAGTATCCTTGTAAAGGTTGTTGGCATTCACTTTCTCGGGGCTCAGAGCCGCGTCGCTGTTCCCTTCCCAGCGGCGGCACAGGTAGAGCTCGTCAAAGATGCGTCCTATACGGTACTGGCCGGCTATGCGAATGGCTACGGCATAATCTTCACCATAGCTTACGTTGGGGAATCCTATGCTTCTTACAACCGGGGTGTAGAAGGCGCGGGGCGCTCCCAGACCGTTAATGCGCAGGGCGTTGTTGGGGCCGTTCTCATCGGTCCACTCCTTATGGTCTATGATGCCGGGAGGCAGGGTCTCCAGATTGAAATTACACATGCGGTAACTGCCTATGACCATGGAGTATCCGCCTTCACGGAACTTGTCAACCACCTTCTGCAGGGTGTCAGGGCCGCTGTAAAGGTCATCGCTGTCCAGCTGCACTGCAAAGCGTCCGCATTCCGGACTGTTTACGGCCAGGTTCCAGCATCCGCCAATACCCAAGTCTGTGTGCTCCGGTATGATATGTACAAGACGGGAGTCTTCAAGAGCCAGTTTGCTCAGGATGTTCGTGGTGCCGTCGGTGGAGTGGTTGTCTACTACAATCACGTTGAATGTGCCGTCCAACTGCTGGCTGAGCGCGGATTTGACAGCATCAGCTATGGTGCGAGCACGGTTGCGTACCGGTATGATGACCGATGCCAGAACCGGGAAGCTGCCGTCATTGGTATTGACCGCGGCTCCAGCTCCGGGCTTAAGATAGCCGTTTATGAGTTTGAGATGCTCAGTGCAGGCGGCCTCCATCTCTATCTGGACGTCACGGTTGCGCGGGTTAACATAATCAAACTGCTTCTGTCCCGATGTGCGGAAATCAGTCTCTGCAATTGTGTAGAGCGGCTGCGGAACCCTAACGATGGGCAGCTTACGCTGGATAGCCAGACGCAGCTGGTAGAAACCGGCGGTCCTGAACTCTGCCAGTTCAGCCTCCAGAAACGCATCAATGGCTGCAGGTGTGAGCAATACCAGGGCTCCAAAGTCAAAGTCATCCCTGAGGCTGCCCTTCTGAATGTCTATGAGGGGTGCCGGTACGATGGCATCGGGCCCCATGGTCTTAAGGTAGTCTGAGTAGATCATACCTGCACCGGTCTGTCGGGCGCACTGCACCATGCGGTCGGCGGATTCCTGGGTTACTGAAACTTCTCTGCCGCTGATATTAAGCAGGATATATTGGTTACGGAATGCTTTCAGAGTGTCACGGACAAACTGTGTTGAGCTGCCGTATTGGGGAATGTCTAACGTCTGTATCATATTCAGCGAAGATAAGGAATTATTTTGTAACTTCGCATGATATTTGGACGTAAAGCACGTCTTGCCGCGTTAATAAGAAAACTAAGTACAGGAATGGCTCTCAAGAATCTGGTTGGAATGACTTTGGCTCAGTTGCAGCAGGTGGCTGTGGAGAACGGTATGCCGTTATTCACTGCCAAGCAGATGGCAGACTGGCTCTATGTGAAACAGGTCAAATCCATTGACGGGATGACCAACCTGTCACTCAAGGTACGCAGCAAGTTGTCTGAGAGCTATGAGGTGGGGCTGGCTGCACCGTCACATGCGGCTGCATCGCAGGACGGTACCGTCAAGTACCTGTTCCCCGTCAGAGACGGCCATTTTGTGGAGGCAGTCTATATCCCGGACGGAGACCGTGCCACACTCTGTATATCCAGCCAGGTAGGCTGTAAGATGGGATGCGTGTTCTGCATGACCGGACGTCAGCACTATACCGCCAGCCTTACAGCAGGTGAGATCCTTAACCAGATTCTCTCACTGCCCGGAAAGGAGAACCTGACCAACGTGGTGTTCATGGGTATGGGTGAGCCGCTTGACAATCTGGAGAACGTGCTTGCCGTACAGGAGATACTGACCGCTCCGTGGGGATTCGGATGGAGCCCCAAGCGTATTACGATATCCACCGTGGGCCTGCGCCGTGAGCTCAAACAGCTCATCGAAGGGTGTGAGTGCCACATTGCAGTGAGCCTGCATGCTCCCACACCTGAGAAACGCCGTGAACTCATCCCGGCCGAGAAGGCATTTTCCATGACAGAGATGCTTGAGGTACTGCGCCGCTATGATTTCAGCCATCAGCGCCGTCTCTCATTTGAGTACACCATGTTTGACGGGGTTAATGACTCTCAGGATGATGCCCGCCAGTTGGTAAAGACCCTGCAGGGACTCAGCTGCCGCGTAAACCTGATACGTTTCCATGCCATCCCTGACAGCCCGCTGCGCCCGGTACCTGAGGAGAGGATGGTGGAGTTCCGTGACTGGCTTACCGGCCACGGCGTATTTGCGACCATACGTGCATCACGCGGTGAGGATATATGGGCCGCCTGCGGTATGTTGAGTACTGCCAATGACAAGAATAAATAAAGAACCCGATATGAAAAAGTTACTACTTAAAGTTTGCATGATGCTGCTGGCAATGATGATTGCGGTGGCATGCGGCAACAATACACAGACTCCGGCCGACCAGGGCAGCGATGACCCTGAGTCAGTGCTCAAGAGTTCATCCAAGCAGACCAAGACCAAGAAGACCAGAAAGTCCAGGAAAAAGAAATCTATCCTGATTCCCCACTCAGCAGGTTCACCCTATGAGGTGCTTCTGGTAGCCGCCGAGGATGACTTCCACAACGGTCTGGTAGATTCACTCTATGCCGTGCTTACTGATGACGTACGTGGCGTCCTGCAGTCAGAGCCTCAGTTCAAGGTATCCAGGATAACCCAGAACAATTTCTCCAAGACTCTGCGTCTGTGCCGTAACGTGGTGATGATCAAGATTGATCCTAATATGTACAGCAAGTGCAAGTTCAAGTATTCCAGGGATGTGTATGCGGCACCCCAGATCATAATGACCATACAGGCTCCCAGTGCCACCAAGTGCAAGAACTTCATAATGGCCAACAGCAAGGCTATCACCGAGTTCTTTACACGTGCCGAGCTGAACCGTCAGATAGACCAGCTTACCGATGATTACCAGCCCCATATCTATGATCAGGTGATGCAGATGTTCGGATGTGAGCTGTTCGCTCCGGGTGAGCTCAACAAGGTGACAACCGGACGTGATTTCGTATGGGCCCGCGGCGAGCGTTTTATCCGTAAGGTTGAGCAGAGCCTTAACATCGTGGTTTACTCATATCCTTACCGCGATACCAGAACCTTTACCGAGGAGTATTTTGTACGTAAGCGTGATTCTGTAATGAAGGCCAATGTGCCCGGTCCGCATAAGGGCCAGTACATGATGACCACCAAGGGAACCCTGTTCTTATCGGACGAGACGGTACACGGCAAGTACGCCCAGGTGGTACGCGGACTCTGGAACATAAAGGATTATGATATGGGCGGATCATTCGTTTCCGTATCACGTGTGGATGAGAAATACCAGCGCGTGATCGTGGCCGAGGGCTTCATCTATTACCCCAACCACGCCAAACGTGACTATCTGCGCAAACTTGAGGCTGCGCTGTATACGCTGCGTCTGCCCGACGAACTTGATTCAGGTACATTCAAGTATAGCCTGGATGATGTGATTATTACCCCCGATGAATAATTAAAACGATATAGTGATGAGTGAAAAGATAAGAGTAGGTATCACCCAGGGTGATGTCAACGGAATAGGATATGAGGTCATTCTCAAGACTTTTGAGGACCCCACCATGTTTGAGTTCTGCATACCGGTTGTATACGGTTCACCTAAAGTGATGACCTATCACCGCAAGGCGATAGACTCACCCACAAACTTTACCGTGGTGGACAGCGCCAGGGATGCTCAGCCGGATCGTCTGAATCTGGTTAACTGCAATCCAGAGGATGTTAAGGTTGACTTTGGCCTGCCTACCCAGGAGAGCGGATCTGCAGCATTCCAGGCTCTGGAATGTGCGGTAAAGGAGTATCGTGAAGGAAAGATTGACGTGATCGTGACAGCTCCCATCAACAAGAAGACCATCCATTCCGATGCGTTCCATTTCCCGGGCCATACGGAGTATATCGAGGCTCAGCTGGGTGAGGGTAACCATGCACTCATGATTCTTATGAACAGCTCAATGAGGGTTGCTCTTGCCACTGTACATGAGCCGATTGCCAAGGTTGCATCACTGCTCTCAAAAGACCTTATAAAGGAGAAACTGAGAATACTCTATAAGTCACTCAAGAGGGATTTCGGCATTGAGATACCGCGTATTGCAGTGCTGGCTCTCAACCCCCATGCCAGCGACGACGGCCTTATCGGCAAGGAGGAGAATGAGATCATCAAGCCCGCCATCGATGATATGGTGGCCGATAACATTCAGTGCTTTGGTCCCTTCTCGGCCGACGGCTTCTTTGGCAGCGGCGATTTCCGCAAGTTCGATGCCGTGCTGGCCATGTATCATGACCAGGGTCTTATCCCGCTCAAGGCACTTGATATGGAATGCGGCGTGAACTACACTGCCGGACTGCCGGTAGTACGTACGTCACCTGACCACGGAACCGCATATGATATAGCCGGAAAGGGTGTTGCCAGCGCTGAGTCTATGCGTCAGGCAATATTTGCAGCTATAGATATTCTGCGTTGCCGCCGTAACGAGCAGGAGATTCATGCCAATCCTCTTGGCAAGCTCTATTTTGACCGTCGCGATGACAGCGACAAACTCAAGAACCTGGATCAGGGCAAGGAATAAGGAGTAATGCGGTTTGGCATCATAGCAGCAGGTGAGGGCAGCCGTCTGGCATTGGAAGGATCCGGCCAGCCCAAGCCGCTTGTGCCTATTGCCGGAGTTCCCATGATTGAGCGTCTGGCCCGCATATTCATGAACTGCGGTGCCGATAGGATTGCAGTGATTGTCAATGACCGCAATCCGGATACTGCTGCCTATGTAAGGCGGATGTCCGCTCATATGCCCATTGACCTTGTGGTCAAGAGTACCCCTACACCCATGCACAGCCTTATGGAACTGGCCCCATATCTGGGCCGGGAGAGGTTCTGTGTAACTACTGTCGATACCGTTTTCAGGGAGAAGGATCTGACGGATATGATGCACGTTTTTGAGAGTACGTCATATGACGGTCTCATGGGCGTGACATCACTCATAGATGATGAGAAGCCCCTGTATGTGGATACGGACAGCGATATGCTTATCCGGGGATTCCTGGATGAACAGGGCGGGTGCAGGTATGTATCGGCCGGTATTTATGCATTGAAGGCTCAGGCTCTTGATGTACTGGCACGCTGTCTTGAAAGCGGGCAGACCAGGATGCGCTATTTCCAGCGCCGTCTGCTTGAGGAAGGGATGCGGCTCAAGGCATTTGATATGGGCCGTGTCATAGATGTGGATCATGTGGGCGATATAAAAAAGGCCCAAGAGATAGCGTTGATGTGATGAGATACCTGGGAGTTAGTCGTGCAGAGCTGTTCTCACCCAACCGTACCGCGGGTGATGCTGCTGTTTTCCGTGCCGTTGCACTTGAACTGGAACGGGGTGGAAACAGCGTTACCTGCATGACTGAGCAGGAACTGGTTGAGAAAGGGATTCCTGCCGGCGTTGACGGCATATTCCAGATGTCCAGAAGCAGCAGCGCGCTTACGGTGCTGGAGAGTGCAGCAGTGCCGGTTATCAATACCGTCCAGGCTGTCAGGAACTGCCACCGTGCAGCACAGACAGAGATACTGATGGGGAGCGGTCTCATACCGGAGAGCGTCATCTGCCCCACAACGGGAGTTCCGGCCGGCTGGAACCGTTATCCTTGCTGGATCAAGCGTGGTGACAGTCATGCCGTGGAGCAGGATGACGTGCAGTATGTAACCTGCAAGTCTGAATGTGAGGCAGCCCTTCGCGTTCTGGCCGGACGTGGTGTTGAAACCTGTGTCCTGCAGGATCATGTGCCGGGTTGGGTAGTCAAGTTTTACGGAGTGAAAGGATACGGACTTACAGACTGCTATGCTGCATCAGTAAAGGACGGTAAGTTCGGACAGGAGAGATATAATGATACGCCTGGTGATTCCAGTGTTGATATGGATGCGCTGCTGGCTGTTGCCGATCGTGCATCGGAACTTCTGGGTGTGGATGTATACGGAGGTGATGCCGTGGTAGGACCTGATGGCCGTGTCATGCTGATTGATTTCAATGACTGGCCCAGTTTCCGTACATGTACGGTAGGTGCGGCGTCACGTATTGCGGATTTGATTCTAAAAAAGAGATGACAGAGAGAAGACGTGCCCTTGAGGCAACATTCAAATCAAAGGATACAGAGGAGTGGCTTGACATATGGTTTACCCGCCCCATCGGATTGCTGTTTGCCCGTATGTTCGGGGCAATGGGCGTGCATCCCAATGTGGTAACCATTATCTCCATATTCCTGGGCGTGTTTGCCGGATTCTGCTGGTGGCATACCACCCTGGACTGGACCATACTTGGCATAGCCATGCTTATGCTGGCCAATTTCCTGGACAGTGCCGATGGGCAGCTGGCCCGCATGACCGGAAAGAAGACCCTCTGGGGCCGTCTGCTTGACGGATTTGCCGGTGATCTGTGGTTCATATCCATCTATGTGTTCGTGGGCCTCAGGCTTATGTCGCAGCCCATGCCGTTCTTTGAGGACCGCGTTTGGGGTATCTGGATTTGGGTGCTTGAGGTTGTATCGGGCATACTGTTCCACTCCCGACAGGCGGGATTGGCCGATTATTACCGCAACATCTACCTGTTGTTCCACGGTGACAGCGCAGAACTCAATGACAGCCGCGAGCTGGCTGAGCAGCAGCGGAACACTCCGTGGCGTGAGCGCTGGTTCTGGAAGATATGGCTGTTTTTCTATCAGAACTACACCCGCACCCAGGAGAGCATGACTCCACAGTTCCAGCAGTTCCGTAATGCGGTGCGTGAACGTTACGGCAATGATATTCCCGCAGACCTGGGCCGTGAATTCTGCCGCCGCACATATCCCGTGCTCAAGTGGACCAACATATCCACTTTCAACACCCGTGCCATAGTCATTTACATAACCATGCTCATAGGCCAGCCCTGGATATATTTCATATTTGAGCTCACGGTCATGAACATAATATTCTACGGAATGATGGCATATCACGAGAGGGTATGCCGTGACATGAAGGATAAGATATGAAAAAGCGCTGGGATACCATATTCTTCCTGTTCGGAGTAGCGGCTGTAGTTATAATGCTGCTTACTTTCGATGCTGACTGGAACCGCGTGAAAGAGGTTCTGGGAGAAGCCGGAATATGGTTCCCCGTAATAGTTGCGCTCTGGGGTTTCATATACCTAATGAATGCCTGCTCTTTCGGGCTCATCATCAATGACGGTACGGGTAGGAGAGTGCCGTTCGGAAAGGTCTTCCAACTGACAGTCTCGGGCTATGCTCTCAATTATGTCACTCCGCTGGGCCTGATGGGCGGTGAGCCTTACCGCATCCTGGAGTTGCAGAAGTATGTGGGCGGCAGGAAGGCGTCATCGTCCGTGATACTCTACTCCATGATGCATATCTGCTCACATTTCTGTTTCTGGATGTCGGCAGTGATACTCTATGTGGTGCTCCATTTTATGGCCGATGGCTACGGACTGGACACATGGATGTGCATTATGCTGGGCGTGATGACCATAGTTTTTATATCTGTGCTGTGGCTCTTCTCGCTTGGTTACCGCCAGGGTTTCGTGGTTAAAGTATTCGGCCTTCTGAGCCGTATTCCTCTGGTTAAGAAGTGGGCCGCCGGCTATCTTGACAAGCATCGTGAAGACCTTGAGGAGGTTGATGCCCAGATAGCGTTCCTGCACACTCAACGCCGTGCCCCGTTCTGGTGGTCGCTGCTGCTGGAGTACGCAGCCAGGGTGGTCTCCTGCCTGGAGTACCGGCTCCTGATTGGCATGCTCATGCCGGGATTCACCTTCTGGGACAGCATTCTGGTAATGGCATTCTCATCGCTGTTCAGCAACCTGATATTCTTCTCACCCATGCAGATGGGTGGTTTTGAGGGCGGAATGGCGCTTGCTGCGGGAGGCATACAGGTACCAAGCGCATACGGTGTCTATACGGCACTGGTAGCCCGCCTGCGTCAGATCGTATGGACCGTGATAGGCATAATAATGATGAAAACGGGACGCAAGCATGATTAAGGGAATACTCATAGATTTTGGAGGAACCATAGACTCCGACGGCATCCATTGGTTCAACGCATTCAAGGATGCTTATGACATGGTGGCCGATGTCCCCAAGGAATTCCTTTGGGATGCCTACGTCCATACCGAGCGCACTCTAGGCCGCAATCCCATAATCCAACCTACCGATACATTCTGCAAGACCCTGCAGACCAAGATCGCCCTGCAGACAGAATATCTGCAGACCAAAGGCATAACCGTTACAGCCCAGGATACCATTCTGGATACCTGTTACAACAGGGTGGTCAAACACATCTCCACCGTCTCCAAACCCGCTCTTGAGAAACTGTACGCAAAATATCCTATGGTGCTTGTAACCAATTTCTACGGCAACATGCACACGGTATTGGCAGAGTTCGGCCTTGACCACCTCTTCAAAGACGTAATAGAATCAAGTGTAGTAGGTGTCCGCAAACCTGATCCGGAAATCTTCCGCCTGGGAGTAAAAGCCCTAGGCCTGGCCTCCCAGGAAACAGTAATGATTGGTGACAGCCCCGACAAGGACATTATTCCAGCCCAAAGCATAGGCTGCCGGACTATCTTGCTATACCCGCAAGGTGACAAAAGGGACGGTTCTGTTTGTCACCTTCCGGAAATCATCAATTATCTTGAGTCCCTAATAAGGTGACAAAAAGAACCGTCCCTTTTGTCTCCTTTTGTTACTTTTTAAATAGCATCGGAGCAAACTGATGCAGTGAGCGACGCCAGGTGAGCCACTCGTGGCCGGTGCCCGGAGACTCATAGTAGATGTGGTTAATGCCCAGCTCGTCAAGAGCAATATGCAGGTCGTGGATGCCCTTGTACATCTGTGCGGGCTCATCGGTACCAATGCTTATGTAGAGCAGGTGATACTGGTCATTGATGGACTTGGGGTACATCTCGGCATCACGACGGTCATTGGGGCCACGGCCGGAACCGCTGAATCCGCCAATCCAACCAAACAGCTCGGGATGGTCAAGACCGATTGTGTATGACTGGAATCCGCCCAGTGAAAGGCCGCAGATGGCGCGGTTGTCACGGTCTGTGAGAGTGCGGTAATTGGCATCGAAATAGGGAACGATATCCTCAACCATTACCTTCTCAAAGAAGGTGAAATCAAACATGTTCTGGCGTCCGGTGACGTTGGGATCGGTAGCGACGGCATGCTCCATGACAATGATCATGGGCTCAGCCTCCTTTGCCGCAATCAGGTTGTCCATGATGTTACCCAGGAATCCCTGTGAACCCCAGCCGGTCTCGTCCTCACCGGCTCCGTGGAACAGGTAGAGCACCGGGAAACGGCGGTCCTTATCCTTCTTGTACTGGGGTGGCAGATAGACCCAAGTGGTACGCTCGGCGCCTGTCAACTCAGACTGGTACTTTACGATCTCTATCTCACCGTGCGGTACCTTCTTTTCAAGATAATAATCCACGCCGGCCTCGGGTACCTCAATACCGCTCTGCCAGTAATTGGATCCGTAGAACTCCTTGCTGTTGGGGTCCGATATGCGCTTACCGTCAACATTCATCGTATAGTAATGGAAACCCACTACCAGAGGATCTGTGGTAACCTCCCATAAACCGTCGGCACCCTTGGTCAGGGGGTAGTTCTTTCCGCCTACGTTTACCGTCACGGTCTTGGCGTCGGGGAAATCATTACGGAATGTGGCCGAAAGGTCGGGGTTGATCTTGGGGAACTCGTGCCCCTCAAGGTTTGATGTAGCACTTGTGGGCTTGGTCACTACGCCCACCTGACTCTGCGTTTTGCAGCCTGCAAGAACTGCTGCAAACAATAAGACTGAAATTAGGCTCTTTCTCATTTTCTGGTTAATATTATCGGTTACTTATTGTCTATGATTATCTTTTTGTGGTCATTTGTAATGTAGATACCGCTCTGGGTGGGAATGCCGCTGACGGGGCGTCCCAGAATGTCATAATAGATAACAGGTTCAGAATCTGTCTGTGCAGGTTTGACGTTTGTGGGTTCACTGATTCTGAAATGGCACGTATTATTACAGCTTGTTGAGAGGTACTTGCCGTTGACATAGTCGCAGAGATAGGACTCCAGTACATAAAATCCGGGTTTGCTGATATCTATATCGGCCTTGTAGGTAAAGATGCTGTCTCTGCTCTCTTTATTTGCAGAAAGAGCCTTGAGGTACTCCCTTATTTCATCCTTGACAATGATATCCATGACTTTATTGTCATTGTAAAGACACCTGATTCTGTAGATTATGCTGTCCGATGGAGTTACATAATTAGGTACTCCGTTTATAGTGGTATCACATAGCTCAATGTTATATGAGCACTTTCCATCTTCTATCGTGTAACTGCTCCTGTTCTTTATGTATCTGCTGTAGTTGATAAGCGTGTCATTTGCCAGTTCCAGGAAGAATTGCCCAATGGATGCTTTATAAGGAGGAGTTACTTTTATGCGAACAAGTCCTTTGTGTTTGGGAACGAGACGGAAGGTAACTTCTCCATCCTCCCAGGCACGGATATAGGCGATGTTGGAATAGGTTTCATTGGATATATAGGAGGCGTTATTTGTGATATCAGCCTCTTTTTTGTCTCCATAATAATATACCTTGAAATTAAATTTGTAAGTCAGGTCCTTAGGCGTCTGGTTGCTTATGGATACAGTTACATCATTAGGCTCGCCAAGTCTTCCTGTTCCATATGTCATGACTCCGTCAATCAACTTGTATCCTATAGGCTTACCGGATGGCTTTATGAAAAACAGACCGCTTGCGGTACGTCCGGTTACGACATTTGAGAGAGTAGGAGGAATAACCTTCCATTCAGATCCGGGCTTACGTAATCTGATCATGGGATACAGCGTTACGGAATCACCCGGTTGGAAGTCTGTGCTGTCAATAGAAATCTTTATTCTATTGCTCTTTTCTAAACTGAGAGCGTTTGCTATAGTGTCATGGCTTTCTGAAAAATAGATAGGAGTGAGCAGTCCGCAGTCGTCAATCGTTCCCAAGGCATGGTCCACTGCGGCGTCTTCTTTACTATCAAATATGTAATAATAGTAAACCTCATTGACTCCTGTGACTATTATGTTTTCATATTGGAAAAAATCCATATCGGAGCCTTCAGGTTGGGGGTGCTCCTTTATATCAGGACTGACATATATTATTATTTCTTGACCCATGGAGAATCCCAAGCTGGAACTGCCATAGGCCACGTTGGAACTTTGTTCAGGATTCAGTACAGATAGGGAGAAATAGCCGTCACAATCGCCACCCCATCCCCAATTGATGTGGAACAGCCCCGTCTCATCATAACCGTCGCAAATAAAGGCATGTCCGGCTGTATCACTATCTCCGTTGTATAATACGGGGCGGCCAGACGCCAGTTCATTGTAGACAAGATCCTCCCATTCATCTATATTACTGAATGAGGATCTGAGTAACAAAGTCGCAGCCGGATACCCAAGATATTTTACTAATGCATCTCTCATCCATGGCCCGTTAGCACCGGAGCCACCTAATTCATATGGTGCGTATGCCATGCCAATAGCCTGACCGCAATAACGCATCAGGGTGGCTACTGCTTCCTGTTGAGCATCAGTTCCAACCAACTCTTTCTTGCCGGTCTCAGGATTCAATATATGATAGTCATTCAGCATGTTGTCATAGTCAAATGTCACAGGTGGGAGTGAGTCTACATACCAAAACTTGCTAAAATCTGCATAGTCATATGATTTATAACCGGGAAGTCCGTCCGGTAGGCTTTGAGGCCATCTGTAAAAATTCAGGACCTGTGTCATGGATGTGGCCGGGCAACCTGTAAGGCTCTGTTTCCCATGAACTGTGGAATCTGATCCGGCGTAAAGCGGTGTCAGGTCATAATAAGGCTCTAATTGATTCCAGTGGGTCTTGATGAGCGGCTCTATAGGCTTTTTGTCAGTACGTGTCCCGGTAAGGCTTGGGTTGCCGTCAATTATCAGGTTGCCGTCCTTAAGGTCTGTGCGGTCACCCAATGTGGCGATAGCCTCATCATACTGCTTAAACCATGAACGTATATTCTCAGGCAGGTTATCCCAGTCTATTTGGCCGCTGTCCGAGTAACCCAGAACGGGTAGGGCACGGTCATCGGCCGATGCTATGATGAATCCGCCCTCCTTGATGTTGAAAGCATAGATGCTGTTGGCCTCAACGGGTGATGATTCAAGTCTCATTCCCTGGTCACCGGCAGTTGCGGTTCTGCAGCTTACCCTGTCTGCAGTCATTGAACTGTTCATAAATCTCAGGGCACGCGACATAGCCTCCTCTTCAGTCAAATGCTGGGCATAAGTTTGTGATGCGTTCAGCACCAAGAGTGTCAGTATGAAAATCCTTTTCATCAGGTGTTGTAAAAGCGTGAATTATAGATTTGCGTTGAAATAGTCTGTGACTTTCTGCATAAGGTGTATCCGGTCCTGACCGCGTACATTGTGCTCATGGGTGGGGTACGGGAAATAGTCCAGCTGTACTCCGGCTTTGATGCAAGCCTCCACAAAACTCAGGCTGTGCTCCCAGACTACGGTCTTGTCAATGGCTCCCTGGCATATGAGCAGCTTACCTTTCAGGTCTCCCGCCCTGGGTATGAGACTGGTCTTTTCAAATCCTTCAGGATTGGTCTGTTCTGTCTCCATGTAACGCTCTCCGTACATTACCTCATACCATTTCCAGTCAATGACAGGACCTCCGGCTACTCCTACCTTGAATATATCCGGGTGGTTGACCATGAGTGAGATGGTCATGAATCCGCCGTAACTCCATCCGTGTACGCCTATACGCTCCCTGTCAACCCACTCATGTGACATGAGCCAGCGCATACCCTCCATCTGATCCTCCATCTCAGCCTGGCCGCACTGGCGGTGGATGGCTTTCTCATACTCTGCACCGTGATGCTGAGTGCCGCGGTTGTCCATAACGAACACCACATATCCGTGCTGTGCCATATACATCTCCCATGTGCGCAGGTAGGCATGGAAAGAGTTGTTTACCAGCTGGCTGTGCGGGCCTCCGTATACGTACAGAATAACCGGATATTTCTTGGTGGGGTCAAAATCCATGGGACGTATCAGGCGGTAGTGGTTGTCATACTTGCCGTCGGCGCTCTTTATGGTGCCCAGTTCAATGGGACAGTAGTTGAGATCTGCTGTGGGGTCCTTGGCCCGATATATCTCCTTGGGCCTTGTGCCGTCAGTCTTGATGATGCTAACCACCATGGGGGTGTTCAGCTCTGACCATGAGTCTATGAAATAGCTGCCGTCCGGACTTATCTGGCAGGTGTGCCAGCCCGATTCGCGTGTAAGACGCTGGGCTTTTCCGCTCCTTATGTTGACGCGGAAGAGATGGCGCTCTGCGGGTGATACCTCAAATGAGTAATAGTAGACGTAATTACCCTTTATGTCCAGCAATTGGATATCGGCATCGGTATTGACTAAGCGCTTGGGCTCACCGCCTTTTACGGTACCCAGATAGAGATTCCAGTAACCGTCACGTACGTTGGTCTGGTAGATGAAACGGTCTGCATCATCGGGTAGGAATGTGAGCGGATGTTCCGGCTCCACGTAACGGTCGTCATGCTCGGTAAAGAGCGTTCCCAGACACTTTCCGGTGGCAGCGTCATAGACGTTCAGGTGCATGTTCTTCTGGGCACGGTCCAGTACCTGTATGTAGATGCGGTCATTGGCAGGCCCCCATGTTATGTTGGTCAGATAACGTTCGTCGTCAAAATCAGTGACATCCATCCATACGGTGGTGTCTTTTGCTGTATCATAGACTCCCAGCGTTATGATCTCAGACTCCATGCCGTTCATGGGGTACCGGATCTGCTGGAGAGTACCGGTGCGGGATGTGATATCCAGCAGCGGGAACTGCGTGACACGGGTCTCATCCTTCTTGTAGAACGCGATACGGCTGTGGTCCGGTGATACGAATATGCCGTTCTCTATGCCGAACTCATTACGGCTTACTGATTTACCGCATACAATACCATCCTGATTGAATGATGTTATCTGATGGTCCACGCTGTCCTTATCGGTAAACCATACCTCTCCATCTTTTGAGAATGCCTTGAAATGGTCTTTCTTGGCGCGTCTGGTCTTGGCGGTGGGCTTGCCCATTTCCTTTCCGGTGCGGGCATCGATATGGTACTCCTTCTTGTCAAGCCTGTATGTGTAAACGGCACCGCCCAGGTCCCATTTGCAACCTATGTCCTGCACGTTTATGCCCTTGTTCAGCACAGCCTCCTCCATGGTGAGGATGCGTCTCTCTTCTGCTCCTGCCTTGCTCATTCCTGCAGTTAAAATGGTCAATAACAATATGATGGTCTTTCTCATATTCCAAGCCTCAGTTTATTCTTTCAATCTCCCTGACTCCCTTGATCTGCTTAAGTTTCTTGGTGAGACGGTCCAGAGTGGACAGGTCACTTACCAGCACCGTCAGACGTCCCTGGAACAGGCCGCCGTTGGAGTCAATGCTGATGGAACGCAGCATGGTGTCAGGCTCCTTGTTGATTATGGATGATATGTTGGATACTATGCCTATGTCATCCTGACCGATCACGTTAAGCGTGATGCTGTACTGGCTGCCGCTCTTGCCCGACCAGCGTGCACGCACGATGCGGTAGGGGTAGCGCTCCCTCATACGCAGCAGGTTGGGGCATGAGCTGCGGTGAATCCTTATGCCGCCGTTGATGCTTACGAATCCGGTGACGTCATCACCGTAAATGGGGTGGCAGCATCCGGCCATCTTGAAATCAATGCCGGTAAGGTTATCGCCGATGACCAGTACGTCAGTATCCTGGCCGGTTTTCCTTTCCGTGTCCGTAAAGGTCTTCTCTATATCAAAATCCTCTGCGTGATGCACCTCCTGCTCGGTCTGGGCGTGCATCTCCTCATATATCTTGAGTACGTCATCGACAGTGATCTCATTTTCCATGAGCGCATGGAAGAACGGGGTCTGTCCCTTGAATCCCATACGTACTATCAGACGGGACATGTCACTCTCCGATATCTCTATCTTGCGGTTCTTGAAACGACGCTGCAGGAGCTCCTTGCCGGCCTGGGCCTCACGGTTACGTATCTCGTTCAAGCCCTGGCGTATGCGCATGCGTGCACGCGACGTGACCGCTATGTTCAGCCAGTCCTGCTTGGGAGTCTGGGTTGATGATGTCAGTACCTCGACCGTATCGCCGCTCTGGAGCTTGTGGCTTATGCGCACGTTGCGTCCGCCCACGCGGGCACCCACGCATGTAAGGCCCAGACGGCTGTGTATGGAGAAAGCAAAATCCAGTACCGTTGCGCCCTTGGGCAGCTGGCGTACCTCACCGTTGGGAGTGAAAACAAATATCTCCTCCTGATACATATCCAGCGCAAAGTCCTTGCGCATCTCATCAGGGCTGGTATTATGCTCCAGTATCTCGCGGATTCCGGCCATGATGCTGTCGGCCGCACCCTCACTCTTGATACCCTTGTATGACCAGTGGGCAGCAAGACCGCGCTCTGCGATGTCATCCATGCGACGGGTACGTATCTGGATCTCCACCCAGCGGTTCTCCGGTCCGTTCACGGTAATATGCAGTGACTCATAACCGTTGCTCTTGGGTACGCTCAGCCAGTCACGCAGACGCTTGGGATTGGGCTGGTACATATCAGTCACAATACTGTACACCTGCCAGCACTGTGCTTTCTCCTTATCGGCCGGAGAGTCCAGTATGATACGTATGGCAAACAGGTCATATATATGGTCCAGAGTGGTGTTCTGGGCCTTCATCTTGTTCCATATGCTGGATATGGATTTGGTGCGTCCCTTTATGGTGAACTTGAGTCCTGCCTCCTCAAGACGCTTCTTTACAGGTTCTATGAAAGACTTGATGTAAGCCTCACGTGCCCGTTTGGTCTCATTGAGCTGACGTGCAATGTCATTGTATATGTCACGGTGCTCATACTTGACCACCATGTCCTCCATCTCGCTCTTGATGGCATACAGGCCCAGACGGTGGGCCATAGGGATGTAGAGCAGACGGCACTCCTCAGTAACATGCAGGCGATACTCCGTATCCGTAGTGCCGGCCAGCATCTGCATCAGCACATAACGGTCAGCAATAAGGCAAATGATAACGCGGACATCCTCGGCAAATGATACCAGCAGCTTGCGGAAATTCTCATCGGCAATGGAGTCATGCTTGGAGTAGAGTTCCTTGACGCGGCACATACCCTGTATGAGCTGAGCCGCATCCTCACCGAACTGCTGCTTGAACTGCTCGGGCGCAACCAGCCCCTGCTGAACCATCGGGTCAAACAGAGCTGTGAGCAAGGACGCCTTCTTGAGTCCGGTCTTCTGTACGATCACCGTACTGGTCCTGATACACCGTTCCAGAGTATCAATACCATGACTGTCCGTTGCGTAAGCCCCCTTTGCAATACCCTCACGGAGCAACCCCTTAAGCCTGCTCCAGTCCTCAGCCTCAAACAGCGGCCGCGCCGCCGTCACCAATTCCCTATATGCGCTAAATTCCATACTTTCGCAAAGATAATATTTACTCCTTGTTTTTGCCACACAGATTATTTCATAATCTCACACAGAAATCACAGAAACCGCAGATCCCGCAGAAATCCTCACTTCCGTTTCTCTTTGCAGGAGCCGGACTATTCCCTTTGGGGACCATCAGTGCAGCGACGTTAAGCGAGAGCCCCGGAAAGGCCGTTAAGAACATCGTTACGTTCAACGACCGTTAGGCCCCGTAGGGGACTAAAAAGGAGGCGATCGATGTTTAGGCCTTGGAGGGAGCTCGAGTAGTCGCGGAACGTTGCGTCCCCAAAGGGGATAGTCCGGTGGAGCAAACTATCCGAGACTATACCCCTTCAAGTTTTCCTAAGAATCATGCCAAAGTGTAACACGGGAGGAGGGGTGAGAGGGGGCTGGGAGGCGGGTGAGCGTGGGACACGGGCTCAAGATGAGGGGATGTAACACAGTGAACCCCGCTACACGGGTTGTGAGCGGGGTTCTTGTGGGACACTTTGGCGAGCAAGGAAGGAATTACTCCGCCAGGAGCAATTCCATAACTTGCACGGCTGCTTTGGCGACGCTGGTGCCGGGGCCGAAGATGGCGGCGGCGCCTGCCTTGTAGAGGAAGTCGTAGTCCTGGGCGGGGATTACACCGCCTACAACTACCATGATATCCTCGCGGCCCAGTTTCTTGAGTTCCTCGATTACCTGCGGAACCAGGGTCTTGTGACCGGCGGCAAGTGAGGAGACGCCCAGTACGTGGACATCGTTCTCAACTGCCTCGCGGGCCGACTCGGCCGGAGTCTGGAAGAGCGGACCCATATCGACGTCAAAACCGCAGTCGGCGTAACCGGTTGCTACAACCTTGGCGCCGCGGTCATGACCGTCCTGACCCATCTTGGCAATCATGATACGGGGCTGACGGCCCTCCTTCTTTGCGAACTCTGCTGTAAGCTGGCAGGCTTTCTCAAAGTCTGCGTCTTTCTTGCTTTCTGATGAATACACGCCTGATATTGTTCTGATTACTGCTTTGTATCGGCCTACCACCTTCTCGCAGGCGTAGGAAATCTCGCCCAGTGATGCACGCACCTTGGCTGCCTCAACGGCAAGCGCAAGCAGGTTGCCCTTACCGGTCTCGACGCACTTGGTGATGGCATCCAGAGCCTTCTGTACATCGGCCTCGTTACGGTTGGCTCGGAGTTGTTTGAGTCGCTCAATCTGCTGGTTGCGTACGGCGGTGTTGTCAATCTCAAGGATATCTATAGGATCCTCGTGCTCCAGACGGTACTTGTTGGTACCAACGATGGTCTGGGTACCGCAGTCGATGCGGGCCTGGGTGCGGGCAGCTGCCTCCTCGATACGCATCTTGGGCAGACCGGTCTCGATGGCCTTGGCCATACCGCCCAGCTTCTCAATCTCCTGGATATGCTCCCATGCCTTGTGGGCAATCTCATTGGTCAGAGACTCAATGTAGTATGAGCCTGCCCACGGGTCAACCTCACGGCAAACGTTGGTCTCCTCCTGGATGTAGATCTGGGTGTTACGGGCAATACGGGCCGAGAAATCTGTAGGCAGTGCGATAGCCTCGTCAAGGGCGTTGGTGTGCAGTGACTGGGTGTGACCCAGGGCTGCTGCCATGGCCTCGATGCAGGTACGGCCTACGTTGTTGAACGGATCCTGCTCGGTGAGTGACCAACCGGAAGTCTGGCAGTGTGTACGCAGAGCCATTGACTTGGGGTTCTTGGCGCCGAAGCTCTTGGTGATCTTGGCCCAGAGCAGACGGGCTGCACGCATCTTGGCAATCTCCATGAGGTGGTTGGTACCGATGGCCCAGAAGAATGACAGACGCGGTGCGAACGTATCGATGTTCATGCCGGCGTTGATACCTGCACGCAGATACTCCATACCATCGGCCAGGGTGTAAGCCAACTCGATATCGGCGGTAGCACCTGCCTCCTGCATGTGGTAACCGGAGATTGATATTGAGTTGAACTTGGGCATATTCTGTGATGTGTACTCGAATATGTCGGCGATGATCTTCATTGAGAACTTAGGAGGATAGATGTAGGTGTTACGCACCATGAACTCCTTGAGGATATCGTTCTGGATGGTACCCTGCAACTCCTCAAGTGTGGCACCCTGCTCCAGACCTGACACTATGTAGAAGGCCAGGATAGGCAGAACGGCACCGTTCATTGTCATGGAGACGGACATCTTGTTAAGAGGTATGCCGTCAAACAGCACCTTCATATCCTCGACTGAGCAGATGGATACACCGGCCTTACCAACATCACCGACTACACGCTCGTGGTCAGCATCGTAACCGCGGTGGGTGGCAAGGTCAAATGCAACTGACAGACCTTTCTGACCGGCGGCCAGGTTACGGCGGTAGAATGCGTTGGATTCCTCGGCCGTGGAGAATCCGGCATACTGACGGATGGTCCAGGGACGCATCACATACATGGTGGAGTAGGGACCACGCAGGTTAGGAGCGATACCGGCGGCATAGTTCAGATGCTCCATGCCCTCCAGGTCCTCCTTGGTATATACAGGCTTTACCTCAATGTGCTCCGGAGTCTTCCAGATCTCATCGGCACCTGCCTTTGTCTTGCAGCCGCAAAGCGCCCCGCTGGGAGCTGCAGCCTTGATATTGATGTTCTTGAAATCAGGTTTCATAACTACGGATTATTTGATGTTAAGCTTGGCGTTAAAGTCTCTCAGCGTATCAAGTACGTTGCAGCGTACATGTACGTAGTTCTCAATGCCGGCGGCCTTGAGGTCATCGATGCAGGCGGGGTTACCGGCAATGACGAATATCGCGCTGTCACCTACTGCCTTGAATGCGGCGGGACCGTACTCGGCATACTCGTCATCGCTTGAGCAGAGCACCACGATATCGGCACCTGCCTTACGGGCTGCAGCAGCTCCGTCCTCAACGGTCTTGAAACCAAGATTGTCAATAATCTCATAGCCTGCGCAACCAAAGAAGTTACCCGAGAACTGGGCACGTGCCTGACGCATGGCCAGGTTTCCGATGGTGAGCATGAACACCTTGGGGCGGCGTCCACTGGCCTCGGTTGCCAGACGCAGCTCCTCAAACTGTGATGCTATGCGTGACTGGTCAAGTGTAGCTATGGTAGGATTGCCCTGTGCCTTGCAGCAGCGGCCGCAAGCTTTGGGGGCACGCCCATCGGACATCTCCTTGATGTTGGGGAACTGGTTGGTTCCCAGCAGTGACTCCTTACGCTTGGCGGCGTTGTCATGACGGGTGGCGTTGGTGGCGTTGACAGCCTCCTGTACCTTTCCGGCCTTGACAAGTGCCAGCATACCGCCCTCATCCTCAATCTGGAGGAACAGGTTCCAGGCTTGCTCGGCTAGAGCCTCGGTCAGGTTCTCAATGTAGTATGAACCGCCGGCGGGGTCAACCACCTTGTCAAAATGAGACTCCTCCTTGAGCAGCAGCTGCTGGTTACGTGCCATACGCTCCGAGAACTCATTTGAACTCTGGTAAGCGGCATCGAACGGAGTGACGGTTATAGAGTTTACACCTGCCAGGGCGGCACTCATGGCCTCGGTCTCGGAACGCAGCAGGTTCACGTACGGGTCAAACAGTGTCTGGTTATACTTGGATGTGATGGCGTTGATCTGCATCTTGCATGCGCATCGGCAAATACCATCCTCCTGTTTCTTTTCACAGTGGCACTCGGGCTTGTAGGCCTCAACTATCTTGGCCCACAGCATACGTGCGGCGCGGAACTTGGCAATCTCCATGAAGTAGTTGGAGCTGATGCCCAGGTTGAACTGGATCTTCTTGGCAACCTTATGGGCAGGAACGCCGGCCTCAGTGAGTGAGCGCATATACTCGTTACCCCAAGCCAGTGCGTAACCCAACTCCTGATAGCAGAATGCACCTGAGTCAGATAGCAGGTTGGCCGATACGGTAAGGCCGCGGAACTTCTTGATGGGCTGGAGCGTTTCAACCAGCTTGGATGCACTCTCCAGACCGCACTCGATTCCGTTCTTGAGCATGTGGGCAATGGGGTCGTAGTTGATTGATCCGATCAGTTTGTCCAGGTCATAACCCTTCTTGTTGAAGTAGTCAACCAGAGCCTGAGCCTGTGCGCAAGCCAGATCGGGGCTGGTGCTGAAGTTAAGGTCGATGCAGTCAGCATAGATACCGTCAAGCAGTGCCTCAAGCTCTGCACCCTCTATAAGGCGGCCGCAGCAGCAGAAACGCAGTGAATCCACACCCTTGTTGAGGATGTCAAGAGCCTTCTTGTTAGCCTCCTTGATGTCCTTGGTGCTGATGTTCTGGCGTACCAGCCAGGTGTTGCTGGCCTTGATGCCGCGTTTGTAAGGAAATTCTCCGGGTTTGGTGTCGGTGTCAAGGCCTTCCAGGTCCTCCTGGCGGTAGAAAGGCTGCACCTTGAATCCCTCGTTGGTTCTCCACACGAGTTTCTTCTCAAAATCTGCTCCCTTAAGATCCTCGGTAATCTTGTCCATCCACTCCTGGGTAGACACCGGGGGGAACTCTGAGAAGAGTTTTTCTTTGTACTTTGACATAAAATGCAACTTGTTTGATAGTTAGTCAGTAATCAGGTAGTACCGCTCTCAGGGCGGAACTTGACAAAGATAAATAATTAGATTTACTAATCCTATCGTTAGAGACAGAATTTATATTTCCCGAATATCTATTAATTTTTTAAGGAATAATAAGGGTGGACAAATGGATAATATGAATGAAATGTGAGTAACTTTGCACCCAAAATAAAAGGATACGATAATTTTTGCCGACTAAAACGTTGAGGAATAATGGATTGGATAAAATCTTTGCTTTTTGATACAGAATCTATAGCTCATCTGCTTTTACTCTACTCTTTTGTGATTGCCGTAGGCGTAATGCTGGGTAAGGTCAAGTTCAGGGGCATATCCTTCGGCGTGGCATTCATCCTTTTTACCGGTATCGTGGTGGCCCATTTCGGGTTTACCGGAAACGTAAAGACAATTAGTTTCATACAGGATTTCGGCCTGATACTGTTCGTTTACAGTCTGGGACTACAGGTTGGTCCGTCATTTTTCAGCTCATTCCTTAAGGGTGGCATCAAGATGAACCGTCTGGCGGTACTCATGATCGTGCTGAACATCGTAGTGGCCATAGGTACATATTTCCTTTTGTTTGACAGGTCCAACCCCGACAGCTTCCCCATGCTTGTGGGCGTGCTGAGCGGTGCTGTCACCAATACGCCCGGTCTGGGTGCCGCCGAGGAGGCTTTGCGTCAGATGGGTAACACCGGCTTGGAGATTGCCAACGGTTATGCATGCGCATATCCGCTTGCCGTTCTGGGTGTGATAATGGTGCCGATGATAGTGAAGGCCATCTGCCGCATCAAGGATGACAAGGAGAATGAGGAGCTGGAGAATATGAAGAAGGAGGATACCAGCACCAAGCCCATGAGACAGTATCTTGCCATGACCAATGAGCGTCTGGACGGCAAGACAATCCTTGAGTTGCGCCGTCTGATAAACCGTGAGTTTATATGCTCACGTCTGCTGCATGAGGGTGAGGTGATCACTCCCCACAGGGATACTGTGGTTCATCTGGGTGACCAGCTCTGCGTGGTTAGCGCCGAGGATGACGGTGAGGCCATCCGTACTATATTGGGATCTTTGGTAGATGTTGAGTGGGACAGCGCAAAAAGTGCCGAGCCTTTGGTTTCACGCCGTATCGTGGTTACCAAGGAGAAACTCAACGGCAAGACTCTGGGCGAGCTCCATCTGGGTAGCGTATATGACGTGACCATCACCCGCGTGGTACGTTCCAGCACCGAGCTGTTTGCATCGGCCAGTCTGGTCCTGCAGATAGGTGACCGTCTGTCTGTAGTAGGTAAGGCCAGCAGTGTGGCTGCCGTGGCTCAGCGTGTGGGCAATGAGATGAAACGTCTGGATGCTCCCAACCTGGCTACAATGTTCATAGGAATTCTTGTAGGTGTGCTGTTCGGCAGCATTCCGCTCACTATACCCGGTATACCCACACCGCTTAAGCTGGGTCTTGCCGGCGGTCCGCTGGTTGTGGCTATCCTCATAAGCAGGTTCGGATACAAGCTGGGTCTTGTTACCTATACCAAGGCAAGTGCCCTGATGATGCTGCGTGAGGTGGGTATAGCCCTGTTCCTGGCCAGTGTGGGCATCAAGTCGGGTGCCACATTTGTTGAGACCATAATGTCCGGTGACGGACTCACCTTTATGCTGGCTGGCCTGCTCATTACTGTGATTCCGGTATTTGTGGTTGCGCTCATAGCACGTAAACGTCACGGCATGAACTACTACAGCATTATCGGTCTGGTGGCAGGTGCAAGTACCAATCCTCCGGCACTGGCATTCGCCAACGCCCAGACTGAGCACGATGCTCCGGCCGTTGCATACTCAACGGTATATCCGCTTACAATGTTCCTGCGTATTCTTACGGCGCAGCTTTTGGTGCTGATAGGCTGCAGCCTGTTCTAGAAAAATGTGAAATTGGGGACTGTCCCCTTTTCCACATTTTACCAGTTCTTATTTAGGATGAAGGGGGTACCGGCGGGTGTGATGCCGGCGCCGCTGATGGTGTAACGCTTGGAGAAGCTGTTGTTGTAGAACTCCACGCGGGCATTACCGTCCTTGTCCGTAATCACATTGGGATTCCAGTAAACGGTACGGCGGGCGTCAACATCTCCGTATACGGCACCTTCGGGGTACTGCGGTCCGTAATACTCAACCGGAGTGGAGAAACCGTCAACGCTGGTGATACGGCGGCTCAGGTTGCGGATATCCTTGTATGACAGCAGGTCCCGGTCAGGCTTAATGAGAATATCCACCAGACGGTACTTGCTCCATGTGGTGTCTATCCACACTACAAAATCCGATGTCTCACCACGGCTGCGGTGGTAGTCAAACAGCAGCGGTGTGAACTCAGTGAAGTGCTTGGGATACATGCCGTCATCATAGACAATGATACTCTTTACGTCAATCATATCTATGCTCATGGGTTCGTCAAAAGGCTTTTTGTCCAGCACTTTCTCCTGGTTGTGTACATAGAAGAATGGCGGATACTCCTCAAACCGGATGCCTTTCTCCAGGAAATAACCCTCAACATCGGTGGTATACTCGCCCATGTCAAGTTCCATCTCGGACTCTTTCTCGGCATCCCATGAGGTGAATGTGTCATAATCCACAAACTGACGCTCCTCGGTGATATCCACATCATCCAGCATAATACCCAGGTCCTCATTGATGATAAGCGGCAGACCGTCATCGGTTTTCTTGGTATCACGGGCTGTGGGGTCCACCACTTTGCGGTTATTACGGCTCAGGTCAATCTCCTGCTTGAGCAGCGAGCGTGACTCGGGCATATCGGAACGCTCAAACTTGATTCGGGTGCTGGTCTCATACTTGGTCTTTCCGTTACGCTTGTGTGTCATCAGGCTTATGGTCATCTTGGCCTTGCCGTAAAAGTCGCTAAGGTCAAAACCAAAGTAACATGTAGTGTCAGTGTGGTACTGGAATGACTCAAACTTGCTCTTGTCACTGGGTATGACCGATGCATACACGTCAACACCATCCACAGGCTTGCGTCTGGAGTAGGAGAGCACCCAACCGTTCATGGTAAGGCTGTCCTCTACACGGTGTTTCTCGGAGAACTGTTTCTGGCCGGTCATGTACTGCCACTCATAACGCTCCCAACCCTGTACCAGAGTAAGCAGGTTAAGGGCGTCACTATGCTCCTGGTCATTGGCCTCCAGATACCATGCCGGTTTATGGATGTAACCCCTCAGGTCCGATGACAACAGCAGGTTGGACATCAGGTTGTCAGACATTCCGGTACCAAAATCACCTGCGTCACGGACAGAGAGGCAGAAACGGTCACGCAGCGGGTTGCCCTCCTTGTCGGTGAGCTTGAGTGAAAGGATCTCCTTGCTGAAAGGCTGGCGTGAAAGACTGTCGGTAATGAGTGTTATGGTGGGACTCTGGAACTCTGCGTTGTTGTGGAAAATGCTGCGTGATGACAGTATCATGCCCTTTTTGTCATAAAGAGTCATACGGCATACGCCCAGCGGCCAGTGGGAGCAGTCAACATTGAGTTCTATACTGTCACTTGAATCAATCTCCTTGAAGTATATCAGGTCACCGCGGCATGTTACGGCCAATGCAGTGTTCTCGCCTACGCGGTCGGCGGTACGGCGTATGTTCACGTGCATGACAGTGTCAGTTATTGAGGTGGTCATCATTGAATAGCCGCTCTTTTTGGGGCTGGGCAGACTGAACCGGGAGCTCTTGCCGTCGGCGGTCACAAAACGTACGGCATCTGAACCGTCAGGGGTGATCTGGAATGATCCCATTCCGTCATGTATGGTACGTGCGGTGTCGCCGCTGCCGGTCAATACGTATCCGTCTATGGCCAGTGCATCCTTTCCGGTAGCCTTGAAAGCCACGTTGCAGGGCAGTCCCTCAATAAGGTCTCCACCCTCGGGGTAGAACATGAGGTCAATCTTGTGGTTCTTCTCTTCGGCCTCATCACGGATGCTGCGTATCATGGGGTTCTCCTCTTCAAGGACCACGTATGAACTCTCAAAATCAGTGGGGCGTTTGGGCTTTACGTAAACCGGGATGACACGTGAGAATATGGCCTCCTTGCTGAAATCAAGCATGTTCTGCGTATAGGCCCTTATCTCATAGAAACCGCTGGGATACTCTACCATACCGCGTTTTTCACGTGCCTGAGATGTGGCTGCGTCAACCAGAATGATGGCGCCGTCACACTGTCCGGCCACGATCTTGAGTTTCTGCCTCTCTATCACATGTCCGGTAGGAGCTATGAAATCCACATAGAGAACCTTGCTGGGAGCACGTTTAAGAGTGGTGGCATGTGTTACGAATGCCTTGAACCATATGGTCTCTCCCTGAAAGTAAGCGGTGTTGTCAAACTCCAGATAGACTTTCTCCTGAGGGAATATGCTGTTGAACTGGTGAATGTTACCTGCAAACCGCATCAGTTCATGTGTGGGGTCTGCGGGTTGGTCATTATTCTTCTTTTTGGCTTTCTCTGCGAATACGACAGAAAAGGACAGTAAAGCAACTATTATAGTAATCAGGCGTTTCATGGTTGCGAATTTATAAAAAAAACAGGTGAACCGGATACCGGTCCACCCGTTTTGTTTGATTGGGATTGATCAGAAACCAAAGCCCTGAGGTGCTGCACCTCCCTGGCCGCCCTGAGGACGCTGACCGCCCTGGGGACGCTGGCCACCCTGGCCACCCTGAGGACGCTGGCCGCCCATGCCGCCGCCGAATCCGCCTTGGCCACCCTGGCCACGCTGCTGACGACGCTGCTCCTGAGCCTCATCATATTTCTTCTTCTGGTCATCGGTCAGGAAAGACTTGATCTTCTCCTCCTGAGCCTGACGCTGCTTCTGCATCTGCTCCATCATGGCCTGCATATCCTGCTGCTCGGGCTGGCCACCGTTCTGCATCTGCTCACGGCGAGCTGCCTGCTCCTTGCTGCTTGCCAGGTAGTAGTTGTAGATTGAGTCATACTGAACCTGTGTCAGCTCCAGCTGCTCCTTAAGACGGTCAGCCTGACGCTTGGCCATATCCTCAGGATTCATGCTCATACCCTGGCCGCCGCCGAAACCGCCGCCAAATCCCTGTGCAAAACTCAGTGTAGATACCATCAGAGCTGCAATTGCGAATAAAATCTTTTTCATTTTGTTTGTTATTTAGGTTAGAAACTAATTTCTGTCGTCACAAATAAGATATCCGGAAATTCCAAAAGTTTAATCCGCCCCGTTAAAAATTAGTTAAGACAATATGGGGTTTATTGGCAGAACCGGGGACACAACCAACCCCTTAAAATTGTAACTTTGCACCGGAATATAGAATAGTTAAATGGCTGAATTGAAGACACCTCAGGAACTGGGCACAGACAAGGTTGGTAAGTTGCTCATAAGATATGCGGTTCCTGCTATGATTGCCATGCTGGCATCATCACTTTACAACATCGTAGACCGTGCGTTCATAGGGCACGGCGTAGGTACTATGGCCCTTTCAGGGCTTGCCGTGACATTCCCGCTCATGAACCTGTCAGCAGCGCTGGGCTCAATGGTGGGCGTGGGATCGGGTACAATGATTTCACTTAAACTGGGTCAGAAAGACCATAAGAGCGCTCAGATGCTGCTGGGTAACTCCGTGACCATGAACATACTCATCGGAGTATCGTTCGGACTGCTGGCACTCATTTTCATAGACCCCATACTGAGACTGTTCGGTGCCACCGATGTGACCATCGGCTATGCCCGTGAGTATATGGTCATTATCCTGGCCGGAAACGCGTTCACCCATCTTTATCTGGGTATAAACTGCATACTGCGTGCCGCCGGACACCCCAACAAGGCTATGATAGCCACCATAGGAACGGTGCTGCTCAATACACTGCTGGACTATCTCTTTATCATGGTGTTCCAGTGGGGCATCAAGGGTGCCGCAATTGCCACCGTGATTTCACAGGTGCTGGCATTCACATGGCAGTGTTTCCAACTCTCTGACAAGAGTGAGCTCATACATCTGCAGCGCGGCACCTACCGTCTGCGCGGAGACCTGGTAAAGAATATCGTCACCATAGGCCTTTCACCCTGTCTTATGAACGCCGCCGCCTGCTTTGTGGTGCTGCTCATTAACCGCGGCCTGCTCAAGTACGGCAGTGACGTGGCTATAGGCGCATACAGTATCGTGAACAGCTTTGGATTCCTCATCGTCATGATGGTGATGGGATTCAACCAGGCCATGCAGCCTATTGCAGGTTACAACTACGGTGCGCGTCAGTTTGACCGCGTGCTCAGGGTTCTCTATCTGACTATGTTCTTTGGCACTATAGTGACCACGCTGGGATTCGCCATCACTGAGTTCCTGCCGGGTATGTGCATCCGTATCTTTACCGATGACCCCGAGCTTACCGCCATAGCCATGACGGGTATGAAACTCACGTTCCTGGTATTCCCGCTGGTAGGCTCACAGATGGTTACGGGAAACTTCTTCCAGAGCATAGGCATGCCGGGCAAGTCAATCCTGATGTCCCTGTCACGCCAGCTGCTCCTGCTTATCCCGTTCCTTCTCATTCTGCCGCGTTACTACGGCATCAACGGAATATGGTACAGCATGCCGGCATCGGATTTCCTCTCAGTGATACTGGGAGTATCCCTGCTTATTCCCCAAGTAAAGAAACTCAAAAAAATGGCATAATATGGAAAAGGACAAACACTACTGTATATGCATAGGCCGCAAGTTCTGCAGCGGTGGCCGTAACGTGGCAGCTCTGGTAGCTGAGCAGCTGGGTATCAAGGTGTATGACCGCGACCTGCTCAAGAAAGCGGCCCAGAATACCGGATTCAGCGAGCAGTTCTTTGACGAGGCCGATGAGGAGAAGACCCGCCGCGGACTGCGCTCTCTCTTTATGAGTCACTTTAACAGCAGTAACGGATTTGCCGCCAATTACCTGAGCAACGAGTCCCTGTTCAAGATGCAGAGTGATGCCATACAGCACATCCATGAGCAGGAGGACTGTGTGTTCATAGGCCGATGCGCAGACTATGTGTTGCGTGACAGCGACCGCCTGCTAAACGTATTCATAGCAGCCGATAAGGATGACCGCGTGGCCCGCGTGCTGCGTCATGCCGATGAGGGTATGACAGAGTCCAAGGCCCTCTCACTTATTGAAGACATAGACCACAAACGCTCATCATATTACAACTATTTCACCGGCCGCACATGGGGTGACCCCGCCGTTTATGACATCTGCCTTAACAGCAGCACTCTCGGTTATGACAAGTGTGCCGAGATGATTGTAGCACTGGCTAAGGAGCGTCTGGGAATATGAAACGTATAGGAATCCTGTCCGATACTCACGGCTACTGGGATGACCGCTACGCCACATTCCTGCAGGGGTGTGACGAGATATGGCATGCCGGTGACATAGGTACGTATGAGATAATGGAGCGTCTCTCAAAGATAGCTCTGCTGCGTGCCGTATACGGAAACTGTGACGGACAGGATGTGCGCCACTCCACCACTGAACTGTACCGTTTCAAGGTGGAGGATGCCAATATCATGATGAAACACATAGGCGGGTCACCTGACCATTATGACCATGCCGCCCGTGAACAGCTGCTGCTGGAGACTCCGGATCTGTTTGTATGTGGCCATTCGCACATACTCAAGGTCATGCATGACAAGAAATACAACATGCTGTTCATTAATCCCGGTGCCGCAGGCCTGCAGGGGTGGCAGAAGGTACGTACGCTGGTACGTCTGGAAATTGAGGGCAAAACATTCCGTAATCTTGAGGTCCTGGAGATAAAAAGGGAGGGTGTGTAGGCCTGAACCAAAAATTCCCCATATCTGTACAAGCAAGTCTGTTTTTTGTATCTTTGCAACATGACGTTGTTTCTGATACTCATAGGCCTTGTAATCCTGATCTGTGTATGGTTGAACCATGTCACGAACAGGATTGGTGTACCTACTCTCTTGGCATTCATAGTGCTGGGTATTATATTCGGTAACAACGGCCTTATCCCTATACATCTGGATAATATGGATTTTGCGGAGCAGACCTGTACGGTGGCTCTCATATTCATAATGTTCTACGGCGGATTCGGCACCCGATGGGAGAGTGCCGGCCGTGTGGCGGTTGAGTCCGGCCTGCTGGCCAGTGTAGGTGTGATCCTTACATCGGGGATGGTGGGAGTGTTCTGCCATTATGCGCTCCGATGGGAGTGGATGGACGGATTACTGCTGGGATCGGTACTTGCATCTACCGATGCAGCATCGGTATTCTCCATACTGCGTTCACGCAAACTTGGTCTCAAGAACAACACGGCATCGCTGCTTGAGGTTGAGAGCGGCAGTAATGACCCGTTCGCATACATGCTTACCATGGTGATGCTCTCACTGCGTAGCGGGACTGCATCGGGCGGCGGAGTGGCGCTCATGCTTGTGGGGCAGATTCTGTTCGGCGTGCTGGGTGGCTGGCTGATAGCAATCGTGGCGGTACACATATTCAAGAAGATGCGGTCACGCGCCACTGCCTACGGATCACTTTTTGTGCTTGCCATAGCCATACTCTCATATGCCCTGCCGTCATTCCTGGGCGGAAACGGATACCTGAGTGCCTATCTGGCCGGTATCATAATGGGTAATGCCGACCTCAAGGACAAGAAAAACCTGGTTGCCTTCTTTGACGGAACGACCGGACTTATGCAGGTGCTCATATTCTTCCTGCTGGGTCTGCTGGCACGTCCGGCCATGATGCACAGGGTAATTGTCCCGGCCCTGATAATATTCGCGTTCTTGCTGTTTGTGGCACGTCCGCTTGCAGTCAGCCTGGTTCTCACTCCGTTCTCACGCAGTAAAGGATACAGGTTCAGACAACGTATGCTGGTGTCATTCGTGGGGCTCAGGGGTGCCGCATCCATCGTGTTTGCCATCATGGCTACGGGAACGGTATCGGATATGAATGTTGATCTTTTCAACATAGTTTTCTGCATAGTTCTGCTATCCATCACAATCCAGGGCTCACTCCTGCCTGCCGTGGCCGGGTGGCTGGATATGATTGATGACAGCGTGGATGTGATGAAGACATTCAATGACTATGTTGAGGATACTGATGTCCAGTTCGGTCGCATAACCATAAAGGAGGGCAGTGCCTGGGAAGGCAAGCAGATACGTGAACTGGGACTGCCCAAGAACCTGCTCATAGCCATGATCATGCGTGACGGCCAGAAGGTGCTGCCCCGCGGTAACACCAAGATAAAGAAGGGTGACAGCGTGGTCATCATAACCAAGAGCTTTGAGGATAACCACACGTTCCTTGAGGAGCATACAATTAAACCCGGCAGCAAGTGGGTGGGCCAGCGAATCATGGATTATGACCGGCCGGATGGCGGTGTGGTGGTTATGATAAGAAGAGGTGACAAGAACACCATCCCGGACGGCAATACGGTATTACAGGCGTCCGATGTGCTGGTACTGTGCCATATCTCACAGCAGGAACCTACAGAAACAGATAACAGTTGATACTATGGAACCATTGACTCTCCTTGAACTTAACGGACGCGTAAAAAGCACGCTCCAGTTTGAATTGCCCGATGCCTACTGGGTACAGGCCGAAATTAGCGGAATCAGCCCCTCCGGGCAGGGACACTGCTATATGGAACTTGTCCAGAAAGACCCCACAGGGCGTACCTTCCTGGCCAAGGCCAAAGCCAACATATGGCGTAATACATGGTTACATATAAAACCCTATTTTGAGCAGCAGACTGGCGAGACCCTTAAGGTGGGCATGAAAGTCCTGC
Source organism: Bacteroidaceae bacterium (assembly GCA_045220475.1). Classification (GTDB taxonomy): domain Bacteria; phylum Bacteroidota; class Bacteroidia; order Bacteroidales; family Bacteroidaceae; genus Colenecus. Next base: position 53,533 of record JBGUVW010000053.1, on the reverse strand, counting down.
TGCAGGTCACCGTCACATTCCATGAGGTCTATGGCTACTCGCTCAACGTACAGGATATAGATCCTACCTATACTCTGGGTGATATGGCCCGCCGCCGCAGGGAGATACTGCAGCAGCTTGAGAAAGACGGCGTGATAGGGCTTAACCGTGAACTTGACATACCTGCGCTGCCGCAGAGAATTGCCGTGATATCATCGGCCACGGCTGCCGGATACGGTGATTTCTGTGACCAGTTGTCAAATAACGTGTACGGATTCCGGTTCTACGTTAAGCTGTTTCCGGCCCTGATGCAGGGTGATGATGTGGAGCGCAGCGTGATATCGGCTATGGATGCCGTGGCACGCCGCCGTGATGACTTTGACGTGCTGATCATAATACGTGGAGGAGGTGCCGTGAGTGAACTGAGCTGCTTTGACTCATATGCCCTGGCATTCAACATAGCCAATTTCCCGCTGCCTGTCATAACCGGAATAGGCCATGAGCGTGACGATACTGTGGCCGATGTAGTGGCTCATACCAAGGTCAAGACTCCCACAGCAGCGGCCGAGTTCCTTATAAACAAGGTGTTTGATACCGCATCGGAACTTGAGAACTTGACGCGCCGCATGAGTGATGCCGTAACGGAGAGAATGACTGCCGAGAAGCTGCGAATAGAGAAATTAACACAAAAGCTGCCATCTCTGTTCGCGGTAACCCGCGTGCGCCGTGAGCAGATACTTGAAAACCTGTGGAACCGCGCTGTGACAGGTGTGGGCAATGTCATAACCTCTCAGATTCACAAACTGGAGCTTATGGATAAGAGTATTGCGGCGGCAGATCCGGTGCTTATACTCAAGCGTGGCTATACAATGACCCGGCTTAACGGGCATGTGGTAAAAGGTGCGGCAGACCTCCATAAGGGTGACCGTCTTACAACCACATTCCCGGACGGTACGGTAGAGAGTGAGATTATTTGATTATTAACCTATAAAATCAGAAATACAGTGAAATACGAGGAAGCAATGAAACGCCTGGAGGAGATAGTATCCAGGATTGAAGAGAACAAGATGGACATAGACCAGATAGGTGACAGCCTCAAGGAGGCCCGCGAGCTCATTAAGTTCTGCAAGGACAAGCTCTACAAGACCGATGAGGAGATAAAGAAGATTCTTGATTCCGAAGATTAAGTCATGAAAAAATTCCGCAGGCTATTCGCATATGTTTTGGCAGCGGTCACACTGTTGTCATGCAGCACGGTGGCGTTTACCGGACGTAACCGTATGCTTCTGTACTCGGACAGTGAGATAACTGCACTGGCCGATGAGTCATACAATGAACTCATGGCTACCACGCAGATATCGGCCAACAGACAACAGTCTGAGATGATACAGAATGTGGGCGTACGTCTGGCCGATGCACTCTCCAAATACCTGTCCAGCCAGGGGCAGATGAGCGTGCTTGACGGCATAAACTGGGATTTCAAACTGGTTCAGGACAACCAGGTGAATGCATTCTGCATGCCGGGCGGCAAGGTGGTTTTCTATGAGGGTATCATGCCCCTCCTGGACAGCCCTGACCTGGTGGCAGTAGTTATGGGACATGAGATGGCGCATGCCATAGCCCGCCACGGTAACGAGCGAATGACCCAGCAGGCTCTTGCCAGCATTGTGGGCAGCGTTGCCGGCCAGGTAGTTGAGCAGAAGACATCAGAGAACGGCCGTATACTGTTTGAGGCTGCGTTTGCTGTGGGCAGTCAGTACGGTTATCTGCTGCCTTACTCGCGCAAACATGAGTATGAGGCCGATGAGATAGGCCTGTACATAATGGCAATTGCCGGTTATGACATAACCCAGGCTCCGCTGCTGTGGCAGAAAATGTCGGCCCAGGGGGGTAGCTCCGTACCGGAATTCATGAGCACCCATCCCAGTGATGCCAACCGCATAAAGAATCTGGAGAAACTGCAGGATAAAGCCCGAAAGATTGCTCAGAAAATACAATAATCAATTAATGTTCAATAGTCCTAATATGAAGAAACTTGTTTACAACGTAGGCCTTATGTGCCTTTTAGCCTTGGTTTGCAGCTGCAAAAGACAAAAGACCGATGCTCCTGAGGAGTTTAAGTATGTGGTGACCTTTGGTGAGTCATATGACAAGCTGTCCTGGAGTGATATGGTGGATTCTGTCCAGTATATCCCGCTCAAGACCCCTGACGGTGCCATGATGGGTGATATAAAACAGCTGGTTGTAGCTTTGAACCATATTTATGCCCTAACCCAGAATGGCGTCTATTGCTTTGATATGGATGGAAACACCGTATTCAAGGTAAATCAGGGACGTGCGCATTACGAGTATCTGAACGCCAACTCCATCTCTGTGTCAGATATATTCCTGTACCTGTTTGACAATTACAAGCAGCGGATATTGGTGCTGGATGCCAGGGACGGCCAGTTTGCCGGTGAGTTGGGAGTTCCCATAGGCGGAGTTACCGCATACTGCTTAGCTGACCGTATCCTTTTTGAGAATTATGAAACAGACAGCATAGGCCGTTACAGGCTTTTTCTAAAGGGCAATGATCAGCGTATTGAGAAGGGATTCATCAAGAGTAAGGAGCATGCAGAGGGTAAATGGACAAATAACGGTCTGTTATACTCATCACACATCAGGAACCTGGCCTGGAAGATTGACGGCATCTATTGCATCCCGTATCTTAAGGTGGTAGTGCCGTCAGACAAGGCCCTGCCTGATGATATCGTAAGTGACCTGGTAGAGAGCGGACAGTTGCCTCGTCAGATCCAGTATGATACACATGACGTTATATACTATCTGCGTTATCTTAATGAATGCGGCTGTTTTATTACCGGCATGCTGCTTTCAGGAAACGGCTATGACTACTTTATTCATGACAAGGTGACCGGTAAATCATGGGTGTTCAACCCCTCTTCACTCAAAAGTCTGAAATTCTGGGAGAAGTTACCTCTCAGTGAGGTATCGGCAGGTGACAAAACCTGCGTGTACACAGTCATCGACCCCATGTATGCCAATTTTGGAGATGACGGCTCCAAACCTGCCGATCCCAAGCTTATGGATGCCTATAACGTAATCCACTCCGCCCGGAAGGATGACAACCCCATAATTGGTCGCTTCTGGCTCAAGAGCATTCAGAACAAGTAGGGGACTGATTTGATTTAATTAGGGCTATTTTAGGCCAAAGAATGCCTCTAGCCCTAATTTTTTGCAAAAAAAGTTGTTTTTTACATTTTTATGCACTACGTTTGCGATGTTTGATTAGTGAATCAAACGTTACAACTTGTTTGTGAATCAGTGGTCCTTGGTTTGTGCGTTGCGTCTCCTTATTTGTACACAACCCCTTTTGATAAGTTCTGCTGATTCCGGTATTAGAAATATCGGCTCAAACTTGTTGTACCCTTAGGTTGATACAGAATTTGGATAATTAAGAAAGGACGACGCGCGTCTATTGCCGTAGGAAGCTAACGTGATTCGTCCTTTCATCCAAATTCTAAGAATAGATGTAGACTGTTCTAAGATTTGGAGCCGCAAAGTTACGAATTTTCTTTGTGAAATAATCGTTTCCGTTTCGTAACTATTTATAAATCCGAATCTTTGATTGTCCAATGACGTCGCGCCCACAGAGTGAGGTGCCGGCTGTTGTTGTGTGGTTTGTTGGATGCTGACCTATTATATACTTATGAGAAGAGGAGGATTACTACTAACTGTTACTACCGCTCTTCTGGCCGGGTGTACCACCCGTTCAGTCATGGAGAGTGCGCTTAATCAAGCCGGAGCCAACCGTACGGAGTTGGAGGCTGTGTTAAATCATTATCGGGATACCGATGTCAATCCGCAGAAACTACGCGCTGCCGAGTTCCTGATTGAGAACATGCCGGCCCATTACTCATATGCCGATGAGCGGATACATGAGTACTATGACTATGCGGGCCGTATACTGGCGGACAAGAGTCTTACACCGGAGCAACAGCGTGACAGCCTTCAGACAATAGCCGTGCAGAAATACAGTAACCTGTCTGACCGCACCATTCCTGATGTACAGGTAATAAAGGCTGAATTCCTTATAGACAACATTGACAAATCATATGCCCAGTGGACCACCTGTCCCTGGACCGGACATCTTACGTTTGAAGAGTATCTGGAGTGGATCCTGCCGTATAAGTTTGCCGAGTTGCAGGAGCAGGACCATTGGCGTGATACGCTGTATGCCCGTTTTTGTGCGCCTTGCCTTGAAGAGCGTACCTTATACAAGAACGATGCTGAGTACTACAATGTGGTTGAGGTGGCCGATGGCGTGCGTGAGTATACAGGCAAACATATCCGCCGTCATATACTGGACTCTAAGGCCGTACTGCCGCTTCTTTCAGACCATCTGCAGGCCAGTATGACTTATGGTACTGCATCAGATTACTCCCTGATGCTGGCTTTGCTCATGCGCAGTCTGGGAGTGCCTGCAACTCTGGATGAGACTCCGGTGGGTCCCAGAGGCAACGCTTCAACCCAGTGGCTGGTCATACTTTCTGACCGTGGTGACCAGCTTACAACCGAGTGGGATTTCAAGACCAAGATAGGTGAGGGATTCTTTCCATATGAGCGCGGCCCCAAGGTGTTCCGCAATACATATTCAATAAACCGTGAGCGTGAGGAGTATCTGCATAAAGCCAAATACAAATACCCCTTTGCTGTTAACCGCCGGGATGTGACAAGGCAGTATTTCCTTACCAGCAACCTGAGCCTGCCGGTTGACAACGCCGTAAAAAGGCAGCTTAAGGACAAGTACGTGTATATAGCATCGGCCGTAAGGGATGAGAGAAATCCCTGGCAGATTGTGGATTTTGGTAAGATAAATGGCGGTAAGGCCTGCTTCAATGATATGGGCCGTGAGGTCCTGTACACCGTAATGGGATATGACGGAACCGGTCTCATAGAGATAACAGATCCGTTCATTCTCCATAAGGATGGAAGTGTGGAATACGTAAGTGCAGACACTATCAGTTCTGCCTCTCTTGACAAATGGAAAAACTGCGCATTATGAAAAGACTCATATCATTCTCAATAGTCATAACACTGCTGTTTGCATCATGCTCAGAGGATAGCCGTATGCTGCGTGAGGCATTGAAAGCGGCAGGAGACAACCGTGTAGAACTTGAAACCGTTCTGGAACATTACCGTACAGTGGATAATGACCCCCAGAAACTTGCGGCTGCGGAGTATCTCATTGCCAATATGCCCGCCCATTACTCATACCGTAACATGGACGCCATGAATGATTTCTATGACAAGGCTCTGGATATCCTCTGCACCGGTACGGTAGAGTGGCAGCGTGATACCCTGCGTGATATAGGTGACAAATACTATGCCCGTGCAGCCCAGGATCTGGTATCGGACGTAGAGGTAATGACATCAGAGTACCTTATCTACAGCATTGACAAGGCGTTTGAGCAATGGAAAGCACAGCCCTGGTCAAAACACCTTACTTATGAAGAGTTCCGCGACTGGCTGCTGCCGTACAAGGTGACAGAGAAACAGAGTTTTGATGCCTGGCGTGACATCCTGCCCCAACATTATACAGACAGTTTAAGTATACTGCCGCCTACTGACGTGGCACGCAACACCATATACGGAGCAATTGAGACAGTCCGTAATGAGATCCATATAAAGGAACTGGATATGAAGTTTGTCATATTCTGGAAAGAGAGAAACGGACTCCCGTTCCTGAGTGCCGATACATGGATCAAGATGACATACGGTGACTGCCGTAATTTTGTGGATATGGGTGTTGGTACGTTCCGCAGTCTCTCTCTTCCTTGCTGTGTTGATCGCGTACCGCTGTGGGGCCGTAACAATAACGGCCACAGCTGGTATGTGTTCCTGTCTGACCAGGGTAGGGAGGAGAAAACCATAAACTCCCTTATTGAGCCTGCCGGAAAGCAGTTCTTTCCCAGTGACAGGTTCCCCAAGGTACTCAGGGTATCATACACCATCAACCGTCGTGTCATGAATTATCTCAAGACCGCAAAGCATCCGTATAAGTTTGAGCTTTGCGAACATGACATAACAGACCACTACAACCTTACATCGGATATTGATGTCAAGCTTTTTGATCATGCCAGGCCAAAGGACAAGTATGTTTACATAGGTATGTTCTCGGCCGTAAGTGACGGCTCCTGGAGAGTCCTTGATTTTGGTACTGTAAGACGCGGCAAGGCGCATTTTGAGAAAATGGGCCGCAACATGCTCTACATAGCCCTTGATTATGACGGAGTGGCATTCACTCCCATAAGCAATCCCTTTATCCTGCATCCAAACGGTGACGTTGAATACATAACATGTGACAACAGCAGCCACCGCAGCGTTACGCTCAAGCGCAAGTATTACCAGACACTTGAGGATATGGAAATGCGCTGCCGTCTGCTTGGAGGCCGTATACAGTGCTCCAACAGGGCCGATTTCAAGGATGCCCGTACGCTTTATACCATCCAGTCAACCGATATCCCTGACAAGATACAGCTTGATGCTGTGGGCAAGTACCGCTACTGGCGTTACATGAGTGCCGACAGCACCTACGGCAGCATTGCCGAACTTGGATTCTTTGACAAGGACGGCCAGATGCTGACAGGTACTCCGATTGCAAACATCGAGGCTACGGCCGATACCGTTCTCCTGCCTTTTGACAATGACTGGCTTACAAACTTTGAGGTTGGTCTGAATCCCAACGGCAACTGGGTGGGAATGGATTTCAAGAGCCCCAAGGCTGTGGCGTCGGTCCGCATTATCCCGCGTAGTGATGACAATGACATCCATCCCGGACAGAAGTATGAACTGCGTTATCTCAGTTCCAGAGGTATCTGGAAGTCTCTGGGTCGCAGGACAGCGGTTGATAACGTATTGCAATATGATAACGTACCCGTGAACTGCCTGCTGTGGCTCAAGAACCATTCGGGCGGAACAGAGGAGAGACCTTTCATCTATCACGGGCCTGAGGATATTGAATGGTGGTAATTTTTAAAAAGAACAAGCAGCTCTTATCATAGACTGTAACTAGTTACTTAAACAAACCAATTATGAGAAAAAATTTTAAAACGTTAGCCGGAATGGCTGTTTGCATCCTTGGAGCACTTGCAGCTTCAAGCTGTTCAAAAGACGAGTTCTTTGGACTGGAGGATTCTGAGGTCCTGGATTACTCCGCTAAGTATGAGATCGCTATGTCACAGGCATATGCTGATTATGCACTTGCATGCGCTAATATGGTAGAGACAATGTTGCAACCTGTTGATACTACAGAGATGGAAATACAGGGTGAGATTGATGGTAAGCCTCTTTATGTTAAGAATGGAAGCTGTGTTTCAGCTCTTGATTTACTTGAAAACTTAAAAAAAATATATCCGGATTTGCAAAAGGCGGATAATATAGATTTCAAAGAAATACAGGAGATAGCTCTGGCCAATAATGAAGCCTTGAAGGATATAGCAGCAAAAATGCCTAGTGAAACTAAGACTTGGTTCTCTTGGGGTGATGTATGTTCATGGGCTCAATCTAATGGACATTATGGAGCTTCATTCGCAGAAGATGGTTGGTGGTTCAGCTGTTATACAACCGCTTGGTCAGCAATTAATGATGCAATATGGGCATACGGAGAAAGCTATAATAATGATAAATTTGAAGGTGGCCTTCTTTTCAATGATGGCACAGCTGTTTCAATGATTGGTTATTCTGAAATACCATGGCCGAGTATCGTTAACCAAGGTTCACCTCTGGCTGAAACTGATTTCATTATTGCCCCAACTGCTGACGTGAATCAAATCTGGGGTGAGTTATGTTACTTCGGTCCTGAATATGCTGAAGGAAATAGACTCCATTATGTATATGGAATGAATAAAGGCATACAAAACGCAATGTATAATTACGAATGCTTCTTTTATTGATACACTTAAACCTAAAAATGTATAACACGTAACGATAATCGGTTTATGATAAGAGTCTTGCTTGTTTTTATGTTATTCGGTAGCGTATTTATTACTTCCGGATTATTAAAGGAAAATATAAATCAACCGAAGTCATTTTTTCTGCTTATCTCATCGCTCATACTTCTATTTGTATGCTTTGTGTCACGCAAAGGGGTGCAGAAACTGTTAGATTCAATTAAATCACGTGGTTTATACTGCGGTATAGCTGTTGTTTGCCTGCTAGTTACAGTTCATGGCATTTTGCAGTTTTTTGGTATTATTCCAACATATCATAGACTATTTCATTTAACAGGTACTTTTGAAAACCCGGCAGGTTTTGCAACTGTTCAGGCCGCCATGTTCCCGTTCGTATTTATTATGTGCTTTAACAGAGAGAATGGACTGTTTTTACGGCTTCTCATGTTTTTAGTATCAATAATGTGTCTTATTTCTGTTATTCTAGCCGGTTCCAGAATGGGATTCCTTGGTATTTGTGCCGCTATTGTGGTCGTTTTGGCTTTTTCAGATACCGTATCTTCATTTTTTAGTGCGCATCGTTGGGTATGGATTCCAATACTTGTAATCGCGGTGTCATCGCTTTTTGTGATATACTATATTAAACAAGATTCAGCCGACGGCAGAGTTTTTATTTGGGCCCGTTGTCTAGATTTGATAAAAGAACGTCCGTTGTTTGGATATGGAAGATATGGATTTGAAAGTAATTACATGAGTGCACAAGCCGCTTTCTTCCGTGCTAATCCTGATTCTCCATACGTGATGCTTGCAGATAATGTAATACAACCATTCAATGAGTATTTGAAACTTGCAGTTAATTATGGCCTATTAGGTTTAACAATCGCAATAGCTCTGTTGGTGTGGATTGTATGGAAATTGTTCAATAGTGAAAGGCAGACAAAAGTACTAGGATTGTCTTTTGTTGCATCAGTATTTGTAATGTGCCAGTTCTCATATCCGTTTATGTATTGTGCTTTATGGCTATTGTGTTTTATTGCTATAGTTCCGGCATTCTATAAAACAGAGAAACCGGTGATAATTCCCGGATATGTTAGAGCTCTAGCCGCATCATTTATTTTAGGAGTACTTACTATATCTCTCAGGACAATGTACTATGAGATGAAATGGACAGAAATATCAAAACGCTCAGATATGGGCCGTGCTAACAGAATGATGCCATATTATGAGGATATGAAACACATAATGAGAAACAATCCTTTCTTTATGTACAATTTTGCTGCAGAATTGAATGGTATTCAGCGATATAGAGAGAGCCTTGTTTTTCTTAAAGAATGTTCAAAATCTTGGAATGATTATAATGTACAAATCATGTTCTCCGATAATTATGCAAAGATGGGCAATATGGACAGCGCCCTTATTGCATGCAATATGGCATATGATATGATTCCTTGCCGTTTTGAGCCATTATACAGAAAAATGCTGATATATGGTCTATCTGGAGATACGGTTAATGCGGTACGTATGGCATATGAAATGATTGAGAAGCCGGTAAAAGTACACTCAGATCAATTAAAACAAATGTTGTCTGTTGCAGAACGCGTTATATCACAATTTGATGATGATTAGTGGTATGAAATAACAATCATTTGAACACATAGTTTTTGTTGAATCCGGTTTTTTTAGTTTCTTTGCAAAAGGAGCAGTCAGGGACGTTTGTTGCTGATATGCTCCAATCCAACTATAATTGAATCCTTTGTTACAATGAGACGCCTGATTACTACTTTACTGAGCATTGTCCTTTCCGTTCCGTTTCTTTATGCCGCCAAACCTAAGAAACAGAAAGTCTATGAATCACTTGACCCTACAAACGCGCTTATGCGTTTTGCTGGTAACATCCATCAGTTCAACGACATATACCCCCAGGAGAAAGTCTATCTGGAGTTTGACAATACGGCATACTTTCAGGGTGAGACCATATGGTTCAAGGCTTTTGTGACCCATGCAACCACATTACAGCGTGCTCCTAGTAAAGTCCTGTATGTAGACCTGATAGCTCCAAACGGAGAGGTATTAAGAAAGCAGAAACATAAGGTAATAGGCGGTCAGTGTGACGGCGCATTCAAACTGATTGACGTAGGCACCCGTCAGTCCCGTGAGAAACGCGGTATGGTAGAGTATCCCAGCGGATTCTATGAGATCCGCGCCTACACCCAGAACATGCTTGACTTTAGCAAGGAGGCAATATTCTCGCGTGTAATACCTGTCTATACCCAGCCTGAGCAGGAAGGCGAGTATAATGAGTCATGTGTAATATTAAAGGAAAACAAGATATTTGAAATTGAAGACCGTGATGACGCCGCCGATGATGAGAAACTCAGGAAAGTAAACGTCAGTTTCTATCCCGAGGGAGGTGACTTGGTACAGGGACTCCCCAGCCGCGTAGCATTCAAAGCCACCGGTTCGGACGCATTTGGAATAAACGGCTACATAGTAACCGGCAGCAATGATACCGCTCGCATTCTCCATGACGGCATGGGCTCATTCATGATCACTCCGGATGGCCGTGAAACGGTACAATTCATAGATCAACAGGGTAAGAGCTATAGTTACAATCTGCCCAAACCCATAAAGAGTGGCTACTCCATGATAGCATCATCGGTATCAGACACCGCAGTAGACATAAGCATACGGCGCAGTCCCGACCTAATAGGGGAGCAGACAGCAATTGCCGTAACCTGCCGTGGAGAACTGATATACTTTGAGGAGACAGGCACACGTGACAGTGTGGAACTTACCCTTGACAGTTCCCTATGGCCCATAGGTGTATGCCGCCTGACCCTGTACAACCAGGAAGGCAAGATACTCTCATCACGCAGCCTGTTCCATAACAACGCAGAGTTCCAAAGTCCCACCGTAACACTCTCACTGGACAGCCTGTCGCGCCAGCCTTTCAGTATGGAGGTGCTTAACTTTAAGATAACAGACCGTAACGGCAACCCTTTGCATGACCGTTTCTGTCTCTCCGTACGTGACCATATAGACTACGGCACCGGACATACCGATAACCTCATGACCAATCTGCTGCTGTCATCAGACCTGAGAGGTTACATCCATGAGCCCGCCTGGTATCTGGAGTCCAATGATCAGGAGCATCGTGAAGCTCTTAACCTGCTCACTCTGGTACAAGGCTGGGAGCGATACGAATGGAAATACATGACCGGGCAGACCCAGTTTGTGGAGCGTCACAGGATAGAAGACAGCCTAACAATGAACGGGTGGGTACTTTCTTTCATTGGCCGTGATCCGGTTAAAAATATGACGGTATCAGCATCATTCCGTCCTAATGAGAACAAGAACCGTTTTGAATCCTTCAAGTTTCAGACCGATACCAACGGTTATTTTGGATTTAACCTGAGTGATTTCTACGGAAAGGGCGAGATGGGAATTCGTCTTACAAGAGAACGTAAAAGCGGAAAGATAAAGCATCCTACAAGTATAAGAATACGTTTTGAACGTGCCGATATGCCAGCGTCCCGAATGTTCAGCAAGGAAGAGATAGACCTGAGCCACAACAGCCGCCGTAATGCAATGATTCAAACGCAGGATCAGACCGTAATGTATGGCGGTCAGCCCAGAGTCATAAAGAAAGACCTGGGTATAATACTTGATGAAGTAAATGTAGATGAGGAGCTTACCCGTGTGAACTATGACGAGTTTGTTTCATGGGATGTAGAGGAGGATACAGAGTTGGAACTGGACATGGGTGAGTACAGTTCCCCTATGTATGATTATCTGTTAGAGAAAGGTGTTCCACTTCATCCTGATGATAGAGACGGTTATAAAATCCAGGGACATGAGGTAAAGTTTTATATACATGATAATCAGAGAATTATTCATGAGAAAAAACCATTTGATAAGCCGTGGCTTATTGACATGATTGACGTTAAAAGCATAATTGTATATGATAGACCGATGCGTGAGGTTGATATGATCAGTTTTATGCCACTAATTGAATTCAACAGGATTGATTCTATTGAAAATTGGTATACAGATTATGAGTTGTTATATCTTATAGACGTTCAAGTCAAGGATGAAGCTGAACTCCAGTCATACAAGGCAATCCGTGATCTGAGTCAGAGAAAGACCAAGGTGATAGGTTACTCCGAGCCTGTACAGTTCTATGCTCCACAATATCCTGCAGGTGGTATGGAGGGTGATATAGATGCCCGCCGCACCCTGTACTGGAACCCCAACGTGATAACGGATAAAGATGGAAATGCCCGAGTTGAGTTCTACAACAACAGCTACTCCAAAAACTTTGTAATAAGCGGCGCCGGATTGACAGCCGGCGGAACCCCGTTCATTATTGATAAAGATTGGTGATGATCTGGGGTTAGAGACCATATTATCAATACAAAACAACCAACCAATTAATTGAAATTATCCTATGTTTCCAACCAAAGACTATAACACACTTTGCCTTGCAGGTTTGTTGTCTCTGGTTCTACTTATTATACCGCTTGCTCTGGTTGGACAGAATGTAGTATCAGGTGTAGTTTTTGACAGTCAAACGGGAGAGTCGCTTCCTTATGCGACTGTATATGTAAACGGGACTACCAATGGTACTATAACTGATAGGGATGGCCATTTTGAGTTGAGAGATATTGCTTTTCCATCAACAATCGTGGCCAGTTTTGTGGGCTATGAGCCGCAGACTCTTGATCTGTCCGGGAATCCGGGAGAGTTGACAATCCGTTTAAAGACCAACAATGAGCTCCCTGAGGTTGAGATATCGGGAAAGATCAATAAGGAGGACCTGAAATACTTTAAACGTATGTTGCTGGGTGATAACAAGTGGGGCCGACATGCGACGATAAAGAATGAGAATGTCCTTATGTTTTATAGATCAGAACCTGGCGCAATAGAGGTGGTAGGACGTGACGGTATTAAACATAAGACCGATGGTTCGACACAAGTATTCAATGCATGGGCCAGTGAACCCCTAATAATTGATCTGCCTCTGCTGGGTTATGAATTGTATCTGGATCTGGAAAGATTTACTGTAGAACAGACCAGTTATCGCACTCTTAATAGTGGTGCCCAGAAACGGGAGAGCAGTGATATCCAGGGTTATTTCTATTATAGGTCATATGCAGATGAGAAAGGCAAATTAAAAGCTAAAAGCATTGAAGAAAACCGCCTGGAGGTATATTACAACTCGAGCCAGCACTTTCTAAGGTCTCTGTATGAGAACAGATTGGCAGAAAACGGATACGTATTGTTCCTGTTTGAAGGCGTGTCAGTAACTTCTTTTGATAGCGTAGACAGCTCCAGTACAGTCCTGAAACCCCAAGTCAGTCCTATAGACCTTAACAGCTACACCACTGTAATTAATGATGACATGATGATGATTCAAGGTCTGAACAATAAGAGTATCAGTATCAGATATTATCACAAACCTGATGGATCTCCATTAAATCTGAACGATGTAGATCCTACAGGTGACTATTCAGCCTCCGGATTCACCCCTAAGCAGGATACATGTATCATCCTAAAAGAAGGGGCAGTTCTGGACAATGCCATAATATTCAGCGGCGATATGGCCAATAAAAGAGTGGGAGCCTCCCTGCCAATTGATTACGTCCCCAGCATTCCGGATAAGGACTGGTAATTCTTCCTAACAAAAAAATTATAATTGAATCCTTTGTTGCAATGAGACACCTGATTACTACTTTACTGACCCTAACGCTAACCCTCCCGTTTGCCAATGCCTATGCCGAGGGGGATAGGGACGAATCTTACTCCGATGTCCCCGGTGAGCTGCTCCGTTTTGCCGGCAACATCCACCAGTTCAACAGCATATTCCCGCAGGAGAAAGTCTACCTGCAGTTTGACAATACATCATACTACACAGGTGAGACCATCTGGTACAAAGCATTCGTAGTCAACGCCTCCACGCTGCAGCGCGCAGAAAGCAAAGTACTTTACGTAGACTTCATATCACCCACCGGCGTAATACTGGAACAACAGAAACTCAAGATAGTAGGAGGTCAGGCCGACGGCACCATCATCCTTGTAGACGGCTCCACATCGCAGGCCCGTGAAGTCCGTGGCACCATGAACTACCCCAGCGGCTTCTATGAGATACGCGCCTACACCAATTACATGCTCAACTTCAACCCCGAGACCATATTCTCCCGTGTATTCGCCGTGTATGAGCGCCCCAAGATGGAAGACTACTACTTTGAAGAATCCCCCGTAATCAAACTCCATAAGACCGACCTGACCGAACCCCGTCCCGAACCCGAGAAACTGCGCCGCATAAACTGCAGCTTCTACCCCGAAGGCGGCCACCTGATAAAAGGACAGCCCAACCGCGTAGCCTTCAAAGTCACCGACGACACCGGCCTAGGCATAGACGCCAAAGGCACCATAGACGGCACCAAGACCAAAGTCAGCACCCAGCATGACGGCATGGGCTCCTTTTCTGTCACCCCTGGGGACCGCCGCATCAGCATAACCCTAACCCTTGACGGCAAGAACCACACCTTCACACTCCCCGCCGCCGAGAAAGAAGGCATAAGCCTCAACGTAACCCAGGGAAACAAAGACAAAATCACAATAGAACTCAACAGCACCCCAAGCCTGACCGGCAAAACCCTGGGCATGGCCCTCACCTGCAGGGGCGAGATAGTAGACTTCTGCACCATAGAAACAGGACAGGGCAGAACCCAGACCACCCGCAGCATGGATGGCATCCCAGAAGGCGTCTGCCGCATCAACATCTTTGACACCAACGGCACCCTGTACGCCAGCCGCGCCCTGTACCACCACAGCCAAGCCCTCAAAACCCCAAAGATAGAAGTAACCCCCGACAAGAAAGAATACGCCCCCTTTGAAAAGATAAACCTTAAGTTCCAACTCAGAGACGGCCAAGGCAACCCCTTCCGTGACCGCTTCTGCCTCTCCGTACGTGACACCCGCGGCCAGGGCAACATACTCGCCGACGACCTACGCACATCACTGCTCCTCTCATCTGACCTTAAAGGATACATAGAAAACCCCTCCTGGTACTTTGACACCAACGACGCCGACCGCGACGCCGCCCTTGACCTGTTGATGCTGGTACAAGGCTGGGAACGCTACGACTGGCAGACCATCACCGGCCAGAAAGAATACCGAGAACGCCACCGCGTAGAACGCTCCCTCACGCTAAACGGCTGGATCATGAACACCAACGGTCGCAAACCCTTAAAAGACGTAGAAGTCCTGGCCGCCCTCACCCCCACCGACAAAAGCCAGCTTGAAACCTACACCTACACCACTGACACATCCGGTTATTTCGGGTTTGACATAGGTGTAGAGTACTACGGCAAAGCCCGCTTCACCATAGACGCCCATGCCAAGCGCAACCGCCTGATAGGTCCCAGCGCCCGCATAGTATTTGACCGCTCCATGTTCCCCGCCATCCGTGCCTACCAGCCCCAGGAACTGGTATTCACCGGTCTGAGACCCGCATCGGCCAAAGGCAAGAAGAGAAAGAAGGAAGAAGACAAATATCCCACCATAATAGACGTAGACAAAGGCATACTGCTGCCTGACGTAGACATTGAGGAAGAACGAGTGTTAACCGACTACTACGCCTTCAACGCCTATGATGTAGTAAAGGATGTGGAGGTAGAGCTGGATAAGGGTGAGTACTCAACAGATTTGTATGGATACCTGATGGAAAAAGGAAATCATGTATTACTTGAATATAATTTGTCGGATACTCCCACTGTATATATAAACGGTTATTACCCCTTCTTCTATGTCCATGACTCCAAACAATATATGTATACTGGCAGATTTGTCGGCCGTCTTAACATAGATAGACTTGAGATAGATACCAGAGATGTTAAGAGTATAATGATATATGACCGCCCTATGTGGCTGAAGGATATATATAATAGTTGTCCACTCTATATGGATTATCTGAATAAGACGATGCAGAATATTGATTTTGACGGCCTTACCACAGAACGCTATTTGTTGATAGATGTACAGGTCAAAGAGCAGGAGGAGTTAAGTACTCGTGACGACAGATTCAAGATAAACAAACGCATAACCACCGTTGACGGTTATACCAGCCCCTATGCATTCTATGCGCCTGAGTATCCAGATGGCCCTGTTATAGGTGACGTAGATTACCGCCGCACCCTATATTGGAACCCCAATGTCATTACAGACAGCGTAGGTCAGGCCAGCGTTGAGTTCTACAACAACTCCATAACCGAGCATTTCAACATATCGGCCGCCGGAATCACCCCCTCCGGAATACCCTACATCCTGGATCAGGATTGGTAATGATTGAAAGAATAGGAACTATGTCAAAATCTGAACATATTTTTTTTGTTGATTAAAATTATTTTTCTTTTCTTTGCAAAAGAAGCAGTCAGGGACGGTAGTTGCTGATATGCTCCAATCCAACTATAATTGAACCCTTTGTTGCAATGAAACAACTGATTACTTTAACCTTAACATTAGTCCTGTCCTTTCCTTTTGTAAGTGCGGAGAATCTTGACGGGCAGGATCCGAGTGAGTCTGCCACTGTTACCAGTGAGCTTATGCGGTTTGCCGGCAACATACACCAGTTCAACAGCATATTCCCTCAGGAGAAGGTCTACCTGCAGTTTGACAACACGTCATACTATAGCGGTGAGGCTATCTGGTTCAAAGCCTATGTGGTAAACGCAACTACACTGCAGCGTGCTCAGAGCAAAGTCCTTTACGTGGACCTGATATCTCCCACGGGCGTGGTACTCAAGCAGCAGAAACTCAAGTTGGTGGGCGGCCAGGCCGACGGTGTGATAAGCCTTGTTGACGGCGCTACATCACAGGCCCGTGAGAAACGTGGAGTGATAGGCGTACCCAGCGGATTCTATGAGGTACGTGCCTACACCAATTACATGCTTAACTTTAGTCAGGATGCCATTTTCTCACGCGTGTTTGCCGTTTATGAGGATCCTAAGACTGAAGGTGATTATTATACTGAGCAACCGGTCATAAAACTGTATAAGCCAGAGGTGGCCGATCCGCGCCCCAAGACTGAGACTTTGTCAAAAATCAATTGTACTTTCTACCCGGAAGGCGGTCATCTCATCATGGGTAAGCCCTGTCGTGTGGCATTCAAGGTTACGGACAATACCGGTTTCGGCATTGATGCAGAGGGCGTGCTGGATGATACAGGGATTAGTTTCAACACAGTACATGACGGCATGGGATCATTCGTGATAACCCCCATGAACCGTCGCAATACCATTACATTGACTGTGGGTGGAAAGACACACTCATTCACGTTGCCGCAACCGGAGCAGAAAGGTGTCAGTCTTACGGTAAGCAAGTCCGGAAAGGACAGCATATCAATAGGGTTGGACTGCTCTGCGGATATAGCTGGAAAGACCTTAGGCATGGCTCTTACCTGCCGCGGCGAGATAGTTGATTTCTGCACCATTGAGACCGGGCAGGATAGGAGCGTAACGGTAAGGTCCATGGCAGGTATCCCTGAGGGCGTATGCCGTATCAACATATTTGATACTGGTGGAGCCCTTTATGCCAGCCGTGCCGTGTATAACAGCAGTCAGTCATTGAGGACACCTCAGCTGGAGGTACAGTCCGATAAGGAGAACTATGCACCGTTTGATAAGGTGAATCTTAAGTTCAACCTCAAGGACGGTATGGGAAAACCCCTGCGTGACCGTTTCTGCCTATCGGTACGTGACGTACGTGGACAGAGTAACGCCCTGACGGATGACCTGCGCACATCAATGCTGCTCTCATCGGACCTGAAAGGAATGATTGAGACTCCATCATGGTATTTTGATACCGATGATCCCGAGCGTGACACCGCCCTTGACCTGCTGATGCTGGTGCAAGGATGGGAGCGTTATGACTGGCAGACCATTACCGGACAGAAAGAGTTCAATGAGAAATTCCGTGTAGAGAAGTCACTGACATTCAACGGCTGGATAATGAACTCATCGGGCAAGAAACCCTTGGAGGGCGTGGAGGTGCTGGCGGCTCTTATGCCTACGGACAAGCGTCTTACCGAGACTTATAACTACAAGACAGATTCATCGGGGTATTTCGGTTTTGATATAGGCGTTGATTTCTATGACAAGGCCAAGTTCTCCATAGACGCACATGCGGGCCGGAAAAGCCTGATTGGCCCCAGCGCACGCATCAAGCTGGACCGTTCCATGACACCGGCCATCCGTGCTTACCAGCCGCAGGAACTTGTATTTACAGGAATCAATTCCAAGCAAAAAAAGAATACTCAGGTGGCCGATGACGGCCTGCCCATGATAATAGGTGAGGATACAGGATTGCTGCTTCCCGATGTGGATATTGAGGAGGACCGCATGTACATAGATTATTTTACGTTCAAGTCTTTTGACGTCATAAAGGATGTTGAGATAGAGTTGGATAAAGGGGACTATTCCACAGATGTGTATGGTTATCTGCTTGAGAAAGGCTATTTCCTGGTTATGAATGAAGACGGTGATATAGGGACGATTAACGGATTTACCCCGTTCTTCTATATGCATGACTCGCACAAGTGTTATACGGGTGGAGTGTATGAACATCCATCTGAGATTGACACAAAGGACATAAGGAGTATCATTGCATTTGACCGTCCCATGTATCTGTCAAATATACTGGACCAGTGTCCGCTTTTAAGGAATACCCCGCAATATCAGTCTATCATGCAGGATGTGCTGGTGGGTGACTCCACCGGTACCAGATCCTTGTCGGAGCGTCTTCTGCTGATAGACGTGATGATGAAAGAGGAGCATGAACTGAGTACAAGAGCCGAGATATTCAATATCAACAAGCGCGTAACCACAGTTGACGGATACTCACGCCCGTATGAGTTCTATGCACCGGAATATCCCAACGGTCCCGTTTTGGGTGATGTGGATTACCGCCGCACCTTGTACTGGAATCCCAACGTGATAACAGACAGCATTGGTAATGCGCAGGTGGAGTTCTATAACAGCTCCATAACCCGGCATTTCAATATATCGGCCGCGGGAATGACATCTTCCGGCATTCCGTACATATTGGATCAGGACTGGTGATAATTTAATTCTTTGTAGCTATGAGGCGTCTGGTCACTTTTTTACTGACTTCAATTCTTGTCTTTCCCTGTTTGAATGCCAAGAATACGGCTGAGGATGAGCTGCTCCGTTTTGCCGGCAACATCCACCAGTTCAACAGCATCTTCCCACAGGAGAAAGTCTACCTTCAGTTTGACAACACATCCTATTACACAGGTGAGGCCATCTGGTTCAAAGCCTATGTGGTAAACGCCTCGACACTACGCCGAGCCCAGAGCAAAGTCCTCTATGTAGACCTTATATCACCCACCGGCGTGCTGCTCAAACAGCAGAAACTAAAGATAGTAGGCGGTCAGGCCGACGGCGTGATCACCCTGGTAGATGCCTCCACGGCCGATGCCCGTGACAAACGCGGCGCCTTGGGATACCCCGGCGGGTACTATGAGATCCGCGCCTACACCAACTACATGCTCAACTTCAACCCCGAGACCATATTCTCACGCGTATTCGCCGTCTATGAACTGCCCGAGAAAGACGGCAACTACTATGCCGAGCCCCCGGTCATAAAACTGCGTAAGACCGAGCCCTCCGATCCGCGCCCCAAGACAGAGAAACTACCCAAGATAAACTGCGCCTTCTACCCTGAGGGCGGCCACCTGATTTTAGACCGTCCCAACCGCGTAGCCTTCAAGGTAACCGATAACACCGGCCTTGGCATAGACGCCCAAGGCAGAGTAGACGGAACAGACATAACATTCAACACCATCCATGACGGCATGGGCTCATTCACAATCACACCCCGTGATCGCCGCACCGGCATAACCCTGACAGTAAAAGGCAAGACACACACATTCACATTGCCACAAGTAGAGCAGGAGGGCGTAAGCCTGCAGGCCTACACCAGCACGGCAGACAGCCTGACCCTGCATATAAGCAGCACCCCGGGACTAACCGGCAAAACCCTAGGTATGGCCCTCACCTGCAGGGGAGAGATAGTAGACTTCTGCACCATAGAAACCGGCCAGAGCAACACCCAAATAACCCGCTCTATGGACGGCATCCCAGAGGGAGTCTGCCGCATCAACATCTTTGACACCGACGGCACCCTGTACGCCAGCCGCGCCCTGTACCACCACAGCCAAGCCATGCAAACACCCCGATTGGAAGTAACCCCCGACAAAGACAATTACTCACCATTTGAAAAGATAAACCTTAAGTTCCAACTGCGGGACGGCCAAGGCAACCCCTTCCGCGACCGTTTCTGCCTCTCCGTACGCGACACGCGCGGACAGGGCAACCTGCTGGCCGATGACCTGCGTACATCCATGCTCCTCTCATCCGACCTTAGAGGATACATAGAGAACCCCTCGTGGTACTTTGACACCACAGACCCCGAGCGTGACACCGCCCTTGACCTCTTGATGCTGGTACAAGGCTGGGAGCGTTATGACTGGCAGACCATCACCGGCCAGAAAGAGTTCACGGAACGCCACCGCGTAGAGCAGTCACTCACCCTCAACGGATGGGTGATGAACTCATCGGGCAGCAAGCCCGTAGAGGGCATAGAAGTGCTGGGTGCCCTGATGCCGGCCGACAAAACCCTCACGGAGACCTACAACTGCAAGACAGACTCCAACGGCTATTTTGGGTTTGACATAGGGGCAGAATTCTATGATAAGGCAAGACTGTCAATAGACGCTCATATCACCAAGAAACGTCTGTTAGGAGCAGGCGCCCGCATAGTATTTGACCGCTCCATGTTCCCCGCCATCCGTGCCTACCAGCCTCAGGAACTGATATTCGGCAGCCGTCAGGATAACAGGCAGTCAGGTGGTAGCGGTGCACAGAAAACTGAAGATGACAATCTGCCAACCGTCATAAATGAGAATACTGGCCTTCTGCTGCCCGATGTGGATATTGATGATGAACGCATGTACGTGGATTACTTCACGTTCACTGCGTATGATGTTTCAAAGGATGTTGAGGTGGAGTTGGATAAGGGCGAATACTCTACTACCCTTTATACCTATCTGATTGAAAAGGGCTATGAAGTTTTTAGAAAGAATTATTCCCCAGGGATTGTATACCCTAAAAGAGATCAAAAACTACCATCTGGAGAATTAATAGCTACATGGATTAACGGATATGAACCGTTTTTCTACTTTCACGACAGCAAACGGTATATATTCATCAGCCTGTTTGATGATACTATCACGGCAGAACAAGATTTTACGGACCCGCTTGAAATAGATACAAAGGATATTAAAAGTATTCTGGTATATGACCGCCCTGTATACGTTCAGGATATAAAAAGGATATGTCCGCTGTTTGCAAACAGCCCCTATTATGGTATCTTTTTGGATTCACTTATCATTAGGAATGATTACGGTACTATGCCTCTGACAGAGTCTATGAATCATCGTAGGATTGTAGTGGATATATGCGTAAAGGATGCCCGTGACCTGGCTACCAGGTCTGAGCTGTTCAACTTGAACAAGCGCGTTACGACAGTTGACGGTTACTCCCGTCCATATCAGTTCTACGCCCCGGAGTATCCTGACGGTCCGGTTTTTGGTGACGTTGATTACCGCCGCACCCTTTACTGGAATCCAAACGTAATAACGGACACCGATGGCCAGGCCACCGTTGAGTTCTATAATAGCTCTATAACCAGGCATTTCAACATATCGGCCGCAGGTATGACATCCTCCGGCATTCCATACATTCTGGATCAGGACTGGTAGTAAGTCATGAGTTGGTGAACATTTTTAGGTTTAGTTTGGGAAAGCGGGTTTGGATTTGTCAGACCCGCTTTTTTAGGCATAATAGTGATGGAATTGGGATTTTATTCGTATGTTTGCAGAACGTGTGTGTTTGATTTAACCTTAACAAAACTATAACTTAAACAAATGAAGAAAATTATCCTTTCACTCATGGCGCTCGCTACAGTATCAGCGTACGCCCAGTTCGGAGGCCGCGGCCAGGGCAATCCCACCGTTCCTTCAGTAACCGAGAATGTAACTGAAGATTTCAAGCCTGCTCTCAACAACCAGGCAAACCACCAGTATCCTATGGTAAACTCACAGCGTATGGTTCGCGCCCAGATATCGGCCCCCAACGCTACTTCTGTAGGACTTGACATAGACGCTAAGATCTATTCAATGACCAAGAACGAGAATGGTGTATGGACCGGTACATCAGCTCCTCAGGATCCCGGTTTCCACTACTATCAGCTCAATATTGACGGTGCAAGTGTACCTGATCCCGGAAGTCTCTACTACTATGGCGCAAGCCGTTGGGGTAGCGGAATCGAGGTTCCGTCAGATGATCAGGATTTCTGGCAGGTTAAGAACGTACCGCAGGGTAGCATGAATGAGGTTTACTACTACTCATCAGTTACCGAGAAGATGCGTCACTGCTACATCTATTTCCCCAATGAGTACTACACCAACCCCACCAAGAAGTTCCCGGTTCTGTACCTGATGCACGGAATGGGTGAGAACGAGCACGGTTGGGCAGAGCAGGGTCATACCGCTCAGATCATGGATAACCTGATTGCCGAGAAGAAGGCTGTTCCGTTCATCATCGTTATTGATTGCCTCGATGCTCAGGCTGCAGGTCAGCAGGGTGGCATGGGCGGCTTTGGCGGCCAGCGTCCCGGCGGTCCGTCTGCTGATGCTCAGGCTCCTCAGGGCCAGGCTCCCCAGGGTCAGCGTCGTATGGGCGGCTTTGGCGGCGGTTTCATGATGGGTGGCGCATTCCAGGATGTACTCATCAAGGATATCATCCCCATGGTTGAGAAGAACTACCGTGTTATTGCCGATACACAGCACCGTGCTATGGCCGGTCTGTCAATGGGTGGTATGACCACTCACTCAGTAACTCTGGCTAATCCTACCACATTCTCATACGTAGGTATGTTCAGCGGTGGTACATTCAGCGTATCTGAGCTTGAGAACAATGATGACTTCAAGAAGACCAACAAGGCTCTGTTCATGAGCTGCGGCGGTAAGGAGAACATGGGTGTTATGGAGGCTGCCGAGAATCTTAAGAAGATTGGCATCAACGCTACCGGTTACATATCAGAGGGTACCGCTCACGAGTGGCACACATGGCGTCGCAGTCTGTATCAGTTCCTGCAGCTCTGCTTCAAATAATGCATTACCTATTTTAACCAATTTATAAAATGAGAAAGTTTACAGTTCTTTTCAGTGCTGCTCTTATGACCGCAGGTTTCTGCGCAGCACAGGAGATTAAGGAGGACTTCAAGCCCTCTACCAAGAATCAGCCCCAGCAGGAGTATCCTATGGTTAACTCACAGGGTTATGCACGTTTCCGTATTGTTGCTCCCAATGCACAGGCTGTATCAGTAGGTCTGGGTCTTGGTGGTACCAACGGCGGTACAGACCTTACCAAGGATGAGAACGGCGTTTGGACCGGTACTACATCACAGCCCCTGGATGAGGGTTTCCACTACTATCACCTGACAATTGACGGCGGTACATTCAATGACCCCGGTACAAATAACTACTACGGCTCAACCCGTTGGGAGAGCGGTATCGAGATTCCCGCAAAGGATCAGGCCTTCTATGAGGAGCGCAATATCCCGCACGGCTTCGTACAGCAGATCCTGGTTTGGTCAGAGAGCACCAACAGCCTGCGTCGCGCATTCGTTTACACACCTCCTACATATCATGCCGATAAGGCCGATGTACGTTACCCCGTTCTGTATCTGCAGCACGGTTGGGGTGAGGACGAGACCGCTTGGATGACCCAGGGTCACGCTAACCTCATTCTCGACAACCTGATTGCCGAGGGTAAGATCAAGCCTTTCATCGTAGTTTGCACCTATGGTATGACCAACGAGGGCTTCCGTCCCGGTGGTATGGGTGGCATGCGTCGTCCCGCAGGTGGTGCAGCTCCCGCAGCACGTCCCGCAGCAGGTCCCGCAGCTGAGGCTCAGGCTCCTCAGGGCCAGCGTCCTCAGGGCCAGCGTCCCGCAGGTGGTGGCATGATGGGTGGTGGATTCGGCAGCAACGCCGGTTTCCAGACATTCCTCTGCGACGAGCTTGTTCCTTATGTAGATTCACACTTCCGCACTATCGCCAACAAGGACAACCGTGCTATGGCCGGTCTGTCAATGGGTGGTATGGAGACTCACTCTATCACTCTGGCTCGTCCCGAGATGTTCGGTTACTACGGTCTGCTGTCAGGCGGTCAGTACACACCGCAGGAGATTCAGGACAAGAACCAGGTTAAGAAGATATTCATGAGCTGCGGTAGCAAGGAGAATCCCGATGGTATCAAGAACGCTACAGCTGCCATGAAGGAGGCTGGTTTTGACGTTATGGGTTATGTATCAGAGGGTACAGCTCACGAGTTCCTGACTTGGAGACGTTCACTCTATCAGATGGCTCAGTTCTTCTGGGGCAAGTAATCTGAATAGCGGATTTATGTTTATGCAACCGGCTCTGAAAGGGGCCGGTTGTTTTTTGTGATTGTATCAATTTGTGCTGTCAATGTGTACTTATTTCACTTCTTTGTTGTAAATTAGCACGCCAAATGTACAAATGTGCAGAGAGAAGAGAATCAATTTTTATTATAAACCTAATTTTATCCAAAGTTCACTATGAACAGAAACTTTAAATCAATTCTGGCAGTAGGATTAACAGCCGTATTGGTTGGTTGCTCAAACGGTTCAGGCATTGATCCGCAGCGCTACGCCAACAGAAATGTTGATTTTGACCAGTATTTTACTGAGATTAAGGCCGATGCAGCACCGGCTAAACCTGATGAGAAGGGTTTTATCCGTCGTTGGACAATCGTTGAGCCTATCAACAAACCCAACAGTGGCAACAGTGGTTTCACTGACAGCTACATTCTGACAGAGCTCACCAAAGAGTATTTCAAGGGTCAGTTCACTAATGATATCAACTCACTGCCCAAGACCGGTGACCAGGTTATCGTAGAGACCGAGGCTCCCCGTGCAGGTGGCCGTGGTGGTTTTGGCGGTTTTGGTGGCGGTGCTCCTCAGGGTGCAGGTGCCGGCCAGGCTCGTCCTCAGGGCGCTCCCGGAGCTGGTGCTCCCGGTCAGGCTCGTCCTCAGGGTGCTCCCGCAGGTGCTCAGGGACAGGCTCGTCCTCAGGGTGCTCCTCAGGGTGGATTCGGCGGTTTTGGCGGTGGCATGATGGGCGGTGCTCCCGCTGCAGCAGCTGCTCCCCAGACGGTAAAGGATACCCTTACATGGCACTCAGTTGACAGCAAGCTGTTCAACATCAAGCTTATCCGTTTTGCTACCAATACATCAAACGGCAAGAAGCGTTATGGTCTTATCTTCAACGCTTTCACAGTTATCAACTGCGATCAGGATATTCCTAACGTACGTCTGGCTGCCGGTTCAAACTCAGCATCTATTTGGTGGGTTAACGGTGAGAAGGTCCTGACTCTCCAGGCTGACCGCCGTATGGTTGCCGATGACGGTATGTCAAAGCGCATCACTCTTAAGAAGGGTAAGAACATTGTACGTGCCGCTGTTATCAACGGTCCGGGTATGAGTGATATGTGCATGCGTTTCTACAATGAGGACGGCACTATCCTTAAGAACATAACCATAACTAACAACTAATTAATTTGGATCATAATATGAAAAAGATATTTCAGATGGGCTTGGTAGCCCTTGTTTCAGTCTCAATGTCTGAGACAGTTATGGCTCAGATCGGTGCTCCTTTCATTCACGATCCTGCCACAATTGCTGAGTGCGACGGTAAGTACTACACCTGGGGAACAGGCGGTTCAGGCCTTGTTTCTGAGGATGGTTGGGTATGGACCAGCGGTGAGCGTATTCCTAACGTAGGTGCAGCTCCTGATATGATCAAGATTGGTGACCGTTACCTTCTGGCTTATTCAACCACCGGTGGTGGACTTGGAGGCGGTCACGCAGGTACTATCGTAACTTGCTTCGGTAAGACCCTGGATCCCAAGTCTCCGGACTATGGATTCCCCCCTGCTGCTGAGCGTATCACTGTTGCTCACTCAGAGGTTGATGAGGACTGCGATGCTATCGATGCAGGTCTTATCATGACTCCCGAGGGCCGTCTGTTCGTAACATTCGGTACATACTTCGGCTTTATCCGTATGACTGAGCTTGATCCTAAGACCGGTGCCCGTCTTGACACACTGGCTGAGGATATCAACATCGCTGTTGACTGCGAGGCTACAACAATGATCTATCACGATGGTTACTACTATCTGCTGGGTACTCACGGTACCTGCTGCGATGGTATCAACTCTACCTATAACATCGTTTGCGGCCGTTCAACCAGCCCCACAGGTCCGTTCATTGACAACGTAGGCCGTGATATGGTTGAGGGTGGTGGTAAGATGGTTCTTGGTGCCCGTGACGGTTATACCGGCGCTGGTCACTTTGGCCGTACCATCATTGAGGAAGGTGTTGAGAAGATGTCATTCCACTGGGAGGCTGACTACTATCAGAGTGGCCGCAGCACCCTGGCTATCCTGCCTATCGTATGGCGTAACGGTTGGCCTGAGGCTGGTTACAACGTAAAGCCCGGTGTATATGAGATCGAGTCAGAGCGTCGTGGTTATGCTCTTGAGATTGCTACTGAGTACGTTCGTATGGCTGGCGGTCGCGGTATGGGCGGCATGTTCGGCGGCGGCGGACAGCAGCAGGCTAACAGCGTTATTCCTTTCCAGAAGCTGGAGGATGTAATTGGCAACTGGCCCAAGGGTAACATTGATGTTCGCGTTATTGACTATCAGTTCCGTCCCAACCAGAAGTGGGAGCTTGTTCCTGTAGAGGAGGGTACACTTGGTACTCCGTACTACAAGATTCTCATTGCCGGTACCAACCGTGCTCTCGCTGCTGTTGCAGGCAAGGAGCTCACCACTGTTCCTGAGTTCACAGGTGCAGCTGAGCAGCTCTGGAGCATTGACCAGCTCATTGACGGTACATACCGTATCTGCCCCAAGGCAGTTCCCGGTACCGATGAGAAGGTTTGCCTGATCTCAGTTGGTGACTCAAACGCTTCACTCGGCAAGTTTGATTTCAATGATGTAAACTGCAAGTGGAACTTCCGTCAGTATTAATATCATATTGACATTCAGATAAAAAAGAGGCCCGCGTGGGCCTCTTTTTTTATTGCTGTTGTTTGATTTTACGGAATTATGCTGTAATATTGCAACGGATACAAGCTGATTCGGTACACTGGGATAGAGTTCACCCCGTGTGCCGATTTTTTTGTTTGCATTCTAATAACCATTTAAAAACTAATTGACTATGAGAAAGTTAGCCATGAGGCCGTCTTCTGCCTTAAAGAAGACAAGAGAGTGTTCACTGAGTTTACTTACTTGTGTCATGATGGGTGCCCTTGTTTGCTCTTGTTCTGACCGAATTCATGTGATTCCGGATGAGGCTGTCCCTAAGCCAAAGCCAAATGTCAGGATATCTGTCAACACGATTGAGCAGATTCCGTTTGGAGGGACCAAAAGCTCTGTACAGGATGTCTGTACCAAACTGACGTATGCCCTGTTCACGGGAGTATCGGACGGAGGCACTAAGGAGATGCAGGTTACACAGAAACTGGGGGTGGATTCTGTTTTCGGTACTATCCAGTTGAATCTTAGCGTGGGCCGTCATTATCTGGCGGTTATAGGTGAGAAAGGCGGTGAAGGAACGCCGTCTGTAGCTCTTAATGCTCCAACCAAGGAAGTGCCGTATACACTGAGATTCAAATCAGAAAACAAAACCGGACCTAAGGTGGTGGATACTTTCTACTACTTTGCGGAGATAGATGTGCTGCCGGGTGAGAATGATTATGCCATAGATCTTTCACGTGCAGTGGCCATGTTCAGGCTCAAACTTACAAATCCTATTCCGTCACAGGTTACCTTGCTGAGATTTGACTTTAATAACGGCAGTAACAGCCTTGACCTGATATCTGGTAAGGGGTGTGTAAAAATGTCTAAGGGTGATTATGTGGATATGACCGCTGATCCCGGTAAAACGGAATTTGAAGTCTATACATTCCCTTATCTTGACAAAGACAAAATGAAAATGACAGTTACCGCATATGACAAATACAACAACAATCTGGCGGAACTGGCATTGGATAACGTGCCTTTGACGGTTAACCGCATATCGCAATATACAGGTGACCTGTTCAAGGACGGTTGTAAGGAGTATGCTCAGGGTGGATTCCCCATTCAGATAAATGATGAGTGGGATGGAATTGATCCCGGGACATTCTGACCGGTCTTAGCGTACGGTAATGTGAAGGCAGGTCTGCTTTTTCTCGTATTTTACGTAACAGCGGCCCTGCTTTTTCATGTCATATGCCACCTGATAGAGTATCTGGCGCATCTTGTCTACCGATGCCTTCTTGCCTACATCGGGGGTGGAGTAGGTAAAATATGATATATCAAATGTGGTACCGTAGCAGTGGCAGGAGTTCTCGGTCGAGTTCACGTTGGTCTTGCGCAGCTGGCGTACGGTCTCCTCGGTCCTGAGAACGCTGGTCACTGTGAATCGGTGACCACGGTTGTAGCCGCGGTTAAAGAGTGAGTCCTGGAATGCACGGCCCATATCCTCAAGCAGTTTGGCAGCCTTGGGCACCAGATAGGGTACGGAATGGGTCAGCCTCTGGACATCATAATACTGGTTGGGGCCGATGTGCACCAGATGGCGGTCGGTCTCGGCCTCAGTGGTTGTAATGGGATTCTTGAGTCCGTTGCGCCGGGCTGCCTCAAGCTGAATGTCATTCAGGTCATTGAACAGACGGTCATACTGGCGTACGGGCTCACGGTGATCGGAGTTGTGGTTTATCTCACCCTCATCCAGATACTGCTGGATATCGGCCCCCTGGGATGAGAGTGAACCTGTAAGGCGGTAGCTGCCCATAATGAGCAGTACTACAAGTGCTGCTGGGATTATCATGCAGAGCAGGAACAGCACGCTGTTTACTGATTCCAGGCGGAATATGCGTTTTATCAGACTGCCGTACCAGCGCAGGAATGAAGTGAAACAGGCCTCGATAGCAAATCCCCACAGTGGCATTATGGTTACCGAGAACTTGAATCCCAGCAGGGTGGAGCCTCCATATCCGTAAAAACCGCCGGCACGCAGCAAGACTACCATAAGTATGGTGTAGGCTATGGCGGTGGCCCATTTTATCCATTTGACCGTGATCCTGCGCCACAGGAAAAACTGTGCTGCGCCGGTTATGAAACACATCACCCATATCATCGCTGTATAGATACCCGGTGCTGCATCGCCCTCAGGGACGAACCATCGGCCTATAGAGTGGGTAATAAGATACAGAATGGTGGAGAGCAGAATGAAACGGATGGTCCTTATCTTGCTGGCCATACGGTCCTTGTTGGTGCCGCGACTTGCTGACGGACCGCCCTCCTGAACGGGTGTTGTGTTGTTTTTTTCCATTTGTGCGGCAAATTTAGCTTATTTACACCTACTGGGAGAATAAACTAGTGCCATTTTTTGTAATTTCGCGGTTGATTCAAAATTTACTGATATGAAAGAACTTGACTGGGCCAATCTGTCATTCGGTTACATGAAGACTAACTGGAATCTCAGAATTAGCTTTAAAGACGGAAAATGGGGTGAGATAGAGGAGTCTGACTCCGAGTATGTACCTATGCATATTGCCGCCACCTGCCTGCACTACGGTCAGGAGGGATTCGAGGGCCTAAAGGCTTTCCGCGGTAAGGATGGCAAGGTACGAGTGTTCCGTATGGAGGCCAATGCCGAGCGTTTGCAGAGCACCTGCCGTGCTACCATGATGCCCGAGCTGCCTACCGAAACATTCTGCAAGATGGTAAAGCGCGTGATCGAGCTCAACAAGGAGTTCATTCCTCCTTATGAGAGCGGTGCATCACTCTATATCCGTCCGCTGCTTATCGGTACCGGCGCTGAGGTAGGCGTAAAGCCCTCAAAAGAGTATATGTTCCTGATTTTCGTAATGCCGGTAGGCCCCTATTTCAAGGGTGGTTTCTCGGCCAACGCATATGCCCTGGTTCGTTCTTATGACCGTTCTGCTCCTCTGGGTATGGGTAAGTACAAGGTAGGCGGTAACTACGCTGCCAGCCTTTACGCTCACAATATCGCCCACGAGAAGGGTTACGGAAGTGAGTTCTACCTGGATGCCAAGGAGAAGAAGTATATCGATGAGTGCGGCGCTGCCAACTTCATCGGAATCAAGGGTAACAGCTATATCACTCCTAAGTCTGAGTCAATCCTGCCCTCTATCACCAACAAGAGCCTGCAGCAGATTGCCAAGGACAACGGCATGACTGTTGAGTGCCGTCCTGTACCTCTGGAGGAGCTCAATGAGATGGATGAGGCCGGTGCTTGCGGTACTGCAGCCGTTATATCACCTATCTCACGCATTGATGATATAGAGCTGGGCAAGTCTTATGTAGTAGCCAAGGACGGTAAGCCGGGTCCTGTACTCACCAAGCTGTACAATCAGCTGCGTGCCATCCAGTATGGTGACGCTCCCGATACTCACGGCTGGGTAACCGTTCTGGATCTCTGATATGGGTAAAGGTAAACTGGCCAAGTTTGCCGATATGCGGACCTATCCGCACGTGTTCGAGCCGGTGGGCTCGTTCCGCGAGGATGTCCCGTTTGAAATGAGGGGCTGTTGGAACAGCTCCTTCTTTCATAATGACGGGCCTATAGTCCTGGAACTGGGCTGTGGCCAGGGTGAGTATACCGTGGGGCTTGCCGGGCTGTTCGCTGACAAGAACTTTATAGGCGTTGACATAAAGGGTGCCCGTATGTGGACGGGGGCCAAGATGTCCCTGGAGCGCGGCATGAAGAATGTGGCTTTCCTGCGTACGGTGATTGAGCTGATTGAGCGGTTCTTTGCTCCGGGTGAGGTGAGTGAGATCTGGATTACGTTCCCTGACCCGCAGATGAAGAAAGCTACCAAGCGTCTTACATCGACCTTCTTTATGGAGCGTTACCGCCGTATCCTTAAACCGGGCGGCAAGATTCACCTTAAGACGGACAGCAATTTCCTGTACACTTATACTTGCGCTATGGTGGATCATAACGGGCTGCCGGTGGAGTTCCGGACCGATGACCTCTATGGGAGCGGGGATGCGGACCACATTCTCTCTATCAAGACTCATTATGAGCAGCAGTGGCTGGAGCGCGGCAAAACCATCAAGTATATAGTGTTCAATCTCCCGGCCGATGGTGAACTCTCCGAGCCAGACATCGAGATTGAACTGGATGATTACCGCAGCTACGGCCGCACCAAGCGCAGCACACTTGAAAAAAGCAAATAACTATGGCACTATATCCAAATTTGATTAAGGAGGCCTTGCAGACGGTTCGATATCCGGGCACGGGCAAGGACATCATCTCTATGGAGATGCTGGAGGATGATATCCGTATTGACGGAAACAGCGTATCGTTCTCTCTGATTTTTGAGAAACCTACTGATCCGTTCATAAAGTCTATCGTGAAGTCGGCTGAGACGGCTGTCAAGCTTAAGGCCGGTCAGGACGTTCAGGTAGAGGTGAAGGTAAAGACACGTCAGGCTCCGCGTCCGGAGGGTCCGGATCTGCTGCCGGGTGTAAAGAACATCATCGCAGTGGCATCGGGCAAGGGTGGAGTAGGTAAGTCAACCGTGGCTGCCAACCTGGCTGTGGCTCTGGCCGGACTGGGTTACAAGGTAGGTCTGCTGGATGCCGATATATTCGGCCCCTCAATGCCTAAGATGTTCCACACTGAGGATGCACGTCCGTATGCCGAGAACAAGGACGGCCGTGACCTGATTGTACCTGTTGACCAGTACGGTATCAAGCTGCTCTCAATCGGTTACTTTGTGGATCCGGAGCAGGCAGTACTGTGGCGTGGTGCCATGGCCAGCAACGCCCTCAAGCAGCTTATAGCTGATGCAGACTGGGGTGAGCTGGACTATTTTGTGATTGATATGCCTCCCGGCACAAGCGATATACACCTTACTCTGGTGCAGACGCTGGGCATTACCGGTGCCGTGGTGGTAAGTACTCCGCAGGAGGTGGCTCTGGCCGATGCACGCAAGGGTATTGACATGTTCCGCAATGAGAAGGTGAACGTTCCGGTTCTGGGACTGGTTGAGAATATGGCATGGTTTACACCTGCTGAGTTGCCCCAGAACAAATACTACCTGTTCGGCAAGGAGGGCTGCAAGCGCCTGGCTGAGGAACTGAACGTTCCGCTGCTGGGACAAATCCCAATCGTGCAGAGCATCTGCGAGGGTGGTGACAACGGCGAGCCTGTGGCTCTCAATCCTGATACGATGACCGGTCTGGCGTTCCGCAATCTTGCTCAGAGTGTGGTCATAGCAACCGATGCCCGTAATCATCAGCTTCCGCCTACCGCTGCGGTATCGACAGCTAAATAATTCACCACATAGGTTTTTTGTTTCGCCACAAATACAAATCCCTTCTTCTTTCAATAAGGAGAGGGGATTATTTTTGCGCGTGATTAATGTAAAGTACTAATGAATTTCAAAGACGCTAATGTGCTTATTACCGGTGGAGCATCGGGTATAGGCAGGATAATGGGCCGAATGGCTCTGGAGAAAGGTGCAGCAAGACTTATAATCTGGGATATAAATGAGAGCAACATTGAGCTTGTAAAGAATGAGCTTTCATCAAAAGGCCAGGTAAGCGGATACCGCGTGGATGTATCGGACAAGAAGGTGATTGAGGATGCTTACGCTGCGACGGTAAAGGAGTGCGGGCCGGTGGATATACTTATCCAGTGCGCCGGTATCGTTACCAGCAACGCCACTTTCGATAAGCTGACCACTCCCGATATAGAGCGCACAATGGCTATCAACGCTGTGGCTCCCATGAATGTGGCGCATGTGATGCTGCCCGATATGATTAAGCGTGACCGCGGTCACGTGTGCAATATCGCATCGGCCGCAGGTATGCTCTCCATGCCCAAGATGAGCGTTTATGCCGCCAGCAAGTGGAGCGTGATAGGATGGTCAGACTCAGTCCGTATTGAGCTGCATGACATGAAGTCAAAGGTGCGTTTCACCACCGTTGCCCCGTACTTTATCAATACCGGAATGTTTGACGGTGTGGCATCGCCCATATTCCCCATCCTGGATCCGGAGCATACCGCCGGCAAGATAATCCGTGCGATTGAGAGGAACAAGAACTTCCGCGGCATACCGTTCGGATTCCATTTCATACGTTTGATGGAGGCAATCCTGCCCTCATGGTTGTTTGATTTTGTTTTTGGCACTATCTTTGGAATCTATCACACGATGGATCACTTTACAGGTCGCAAAAATGACAATACAAAACACCCCGGAAGCAAGAATTCAGGAAATCCTGAAGTCGCAGCGTGATTATTTCAGGACAGGCGTAACCCTGCCGGTCAAGTTCCGCAAGGAGCAACTGCGTAAGCTGAGAGCTGCCATCATACAGTATGAGCAGCTTCTGGCCGATGCTTTGTGGAAAGACCTGCACAAATCATACCAGGAGGCATATCTCACAGAGATAGGTCTCGTAAAGGCAGAGATCCGTGAGCACCTGAGGGGTGTGGGCCGATGGGCCAAACGCAAGCGCCGTCACTCACCGCTTACCCTGTTCCCGTCAAGCTCATTTGTTGTAAGCGAGCCGCTGGGACAGGCCCTCATAGTATCGCCCTGGAACTATCCGGTACAGTTGCTGCTCAACCCGCTGGTGGGTGCCATATCGGCCGGCTGCACCGCTGTGCTTAAGCCTTCACCGTATGTGCCCAACGTATCGGCAACGCTTGAGGAGATGATACGTGCGGCGTTCCCTGAGAACTATGTTGCAGTGGTTCAGGGTAACCGTGAGGTGAACAAGGCGCTGTTTGCAAGCCGCTTTGACATGATATTCTTTACCGGTAGTCCCGCGCTGGGTCGTAAGGTGATGGCTGCCGCAGCCGAGCATCTTACCCCTGTGGTACTGGAGTTGGGCGGCAAGAGCCCCTGCATCATTGACAAGAGTGCCAACCTTAAGATCGCTGCACGTCGTGTAGCCTGGGGCAAGACCCTGAATGCCGGCCAGACCTGCATAGCACCTGACTACATCCTGATTCATGAGGATGTAAAGGAGGCGTTCATCAAGGAGTTCGCGGCTCAGGTGGAGTACCTGCACGGCAAGGATATTAAGGAGTCGGGCCATTTTGTAAGGATGGTGACCGATGCCGCATTTGAGCGTGTATCGGGCTATCTCAAGGATGGAGATATAGTTTATGGCGGCCGTACCGATGCTAAGGAGCGTTTCATTGAGCCCACCCTGATAGACAATGTCAAGGCCGATGCACCCATCATGAACAATGAGATATTCGGCCCGCTGTTCCCCATGATCACCATATCCGGAAAGGATTTCAAGGAGCAGGTGATAAAGTTCATTACGGAACGTGAGAAACCGCTGGCATTCTACTGGTTCGGATTTGAGAAAGACGGCTGGGATGTGATAAGGCATACATCATCGGGCGGCGGATGCATCAACGACACCATCATGCACATAGCAAACGGAAACGTGCCGTTTGGAGGTGTGGGTAACTCCGGTATGGGCCATTATCACGGCAAGCTGAGTTTTGACGCATTCACTCACCAGCGCTCCATAGTAAAGGCTCCCACCTGGATAGACCTGCCGGTACGTTACATGCCCTATAAACTGTTTGCCGTAATAAAACGTCTGATGTAAAGCGGATTGGGTATCGATCCTTATGCATAATGCTGCTGATATGGATTATCTTTGCAGCATAATAATGCATAAGCGATGAAACGTATCCTGATAATAGCATCGGCAGTATTTCTATTTACTGCCCATCTGCAGTCACAGCCTATTTCTGAAAGGGAGGCCATGGACCGTGCCCTCAATTATCTCAATGGCGGGAATACGGGTATGAGAGTCTCTTCAAGAGGCGGTGACCTGAAACTTGAATCCGTGCCGGTTGAGTCAGAAGGGATTTACGCTTTCAACATAGCGGGCGGCGGTTATATAATCGCTTCGGCCGATAGCCGCACGCTGCCTGTGTTGGGTTACAGCAATACAGGCAGCATTTCATGGGATCAGATGCCTCCCAATATGCGCTCATGGCTTAAAAGCTATGAGGATGCAATGACAACACTCGGAGAGGATGACAGGTTCCGGGACGGAAACATTAAGGGTGATGCATCCAGGAACCGGGTCAGCACACGTAATGGCAGGAGTGCCGTTGAACCGCTTATTAAAACCCATTGGTATCAGGACTCTCCATACTGGGATATGACTCCAATCTACGAAGGAGCTGTTCCTGAATGGCAGGGCCAGCAATGCCTGGTTGGCTGTATGGCAGTTGCGATGGCCCAGGTCATGAATTACTACAAGTGGCCCAAATCCGTTCCAAACGGACTGCCCGGCTATGATATCAGGAGCAAAAATGGCAGCGACGTTAAGATTTGGCACATTGACTCCCTGGAGGCTGTCAGTTTTGACTGGGATAATATGTTGGATACATACAATGTGGTTAATCCGGAAACCGGGGCGCAAGAACAAATAGGCACTGACGTTGAGCGGCATGCAGTAGCTACGCTATTGCGCTATTGCGGACAGTCAGTTAAAGCATCGTATGGTGTTAATGGAACATCGTCTGACTTCGGAGAAGATCAGAAGGCTCTCACCCGCTATTTTGATTATCCTGCCGCCACGTTTTTGCAAAAACGTTCCCGATACAGTATAGACGGATGGGAAGAGATAATCTACGGAGAAATGGCAGCCGGACGTCCTGTCTTGTATTGCGGAACCTTCGATCCTGATGACGGTCACGCTTTTATATGCGATGGTTATGACGGTAATGGACTGTTCCATATAAATTGGGGATGGGAAGGTGAATGTGACGGTTATTATTCCCTGTCAGTCCTCAATCCGTATGAAGAATACGACTGGATAATATCTCCAGGTTTTTGCATAAATCAGTTTGCAGTGATACATATCGATCCTGAACTTGAGATCCAACCTGCACCTGAGTCATATAATGAGGATTCTGAGTCAGGTAACCTGACGCTTCTTGATGGAGCTATTACCAAAGGAAAGGGACGTCTTGATGAGAATAAAGTCATTACGGTGCAGGTGCGCAATACGTCCCAAAGGGATTATGCGCACTATCTTTACCTTATACCCCAATACTATGGGAATACGGAGGAGAGTTCCATCACTGAAGAGACTGGGTACTTGATAGGTGATACGATATTTGCAGGGGCGTATATCCGGGCCTGTGAGCAAAGTGGAATTAATTTCAATTTCTCGCCACAAAAACTGGGAACAGTACTGTTTAAAATGTACGATAGCAGTAATAACAGTGTAGGATCGTTCTCTTTGAAACTGACTAATGATACGTTGGCGGTTTTTGACCGATATGTGGAGAACTGCAGCTATTTAGTGAAAGAAGAAGACAACTGGTATTATCAGGTGGAACTGCGCGACAAGGTGATTGATTCTATTCCTCATTTTGTGCTTGCCGACAGTCTAAGGTTCAAGGTGTGTTGCGATGTGGACGATAATCAGATCCTTGCTCATATGATTACGGATGAGATTAGGGACTATCTGAGACAACTGCCGGAAAAGGGAGGACATGGTGATTATGTGTTTAGCCGGAAAGTTCCCGTTGATAACACCTTATACGGCTATTATGTTATATTCTCATACATAGCCGAATGGATATGTGACAGTCTGGTAGATATAACTACGAGTTGCTATCAGGTTGAGTCATTCCAGTATGATGATCCCACATCGGTAGGATTTATAGAAAAGAATCCGGTTACAGATACCATTTATGACCTTTGGGGGCGTCCCATCAGAGGCGCTGCCACAAAAAAAGGAATCTATATACGTGATGGTAAGCTCTATTTTGCAGAATAAATACACTAAGCAATAAGACGGGAGTAGAAAGATTTTCCTGATTTTAGAGTTTCTTTGTTCGTTGTTTCCATGGGGCATAACTTTGCATCGGAAACAGAAAACAAACAAACTAAAAATACAAAACAATGGCAATCTACAGCACAATCACTGAACTTATCGGTAAGACACCGACAGTCAAGTTAAACAAGTTCACTGCCAAGCGCAGTATCAAGGGTAACATAGTAGCCAAGGTTGAGTTCTTTAACCCCGGCGGATCTGTAAAAGACCGTATAGCACTGGCCATGATTGAGGATGCCGAGAAGAAGGGTATCCTTAAGCAGGGCGGTACAATCATAGAGCCTACATCAGGTAACACAGGCGTCGGTCTGTCACTGGTAGGTGCAGTAAAAGGATATAAGGTAATACTTACCATGCCCGAGACCATGAGTATTGAGCGCCGCAAGCTGGCTGCCGCTTATGGAACAGAGATCGTACTCACTCCGGGTGCAACAGGCATGAAGGGCGCAATCGCCAAGGCCGAGGAGCTGCGTGACTCCATTCCGGGTGCAGTTATCCTGCAGCAGTTCAACAACCCCAGCAACCCTGAGATTCACGCCAAGACCACCGGTAAGGAGATTGTGGCCGATGCAAAGGAGTCCGGAATCCAGGTTGACGCATTCATTGCAGGTGTAGGTACCGGTGGTACAGTAAGCGGTTCTGCAAAGGCTATCAAGGAGGCTTTCCCCAATGCAAAGGTGATTGCTGTAGAGCCTGCTTCATCGGCCGTACTGAGCGGTAACCCCAGCGGTCCCCACAAGATTCAGGGTATCGGTGCAGGATTCGTGCCCAACAACTTTGACCGTTCAATCGTTGATGAGATCCTGCCTGTAGCAAATGAGGATGCTTTTGAGACCGCACGTGCTCTGGCTAAGGAGGAGGGTCTGCTGGTAGGTATCTCAAGCGGTGCCGCCGCATACGCAGCAAGCGTAGTCGCTTCACGTCCGGAATTTGCCGGCAAGAACGTATTTGTTCTGCTGCCCGATACCGGTGAGCGCTACCTCTCAACTGCACTCTTCTCAGCAGAATGACCCATTAGGGACTGTCCCCTTTGGGACATTGCCATCAAAAAAATCAGTGACGGTTCTTCCTGGATCGTCACTGTTTTTTTATATTTGTGAATTCTAACTTTTCCAGTAATATGAAAGATAAGACTTGTTTGCGCTTGGAAGAGATAGCAAGTGCTATTGCCCAGGCCGATGCCGGACGTATGGATCCGCAGTTGTCCGCTAAGGACAGAGAGATTATGGAACAGGCGTGTGTAACCCTCCGTGAGGCTGAACGCAGCGCCATAGTGAATGTGGAGACCGGCCTTGTAGAGAGGTTCATAGAGAGTGCAGGCGGTGTAAACCTTAAGGCAAAGGAGATCCGTGCGCTGGTCACCAAAATGAACAAAATCCCCAAATCATTAGACATTACCGAGACCGTGATAAAGGAGTGCGTCAGGGTGCTCAAGGCCATTGCCTTGTGGTGCACCATGCTGTTCGTGCTGGTTTACATGTCCGGGTGCTCATCAATGACCAAAGCCCAGCTTAAGCGGGTCAACGCACTTACCGTAGTCAGTGACTCTGCCGTAGCCGGGCCGGGAAGCATATTCCGCATGCTTGATGAGGTCCGCATGGAACGTGGGCTCATTTACGCGGCCTCCCTGCAGGCTACCGATACCCGCATCCGTGAACTGAACGGTCTGGCCGATGCCACCGCCCAGCAGTCCCGTTTGGGTGTTAAGGCCGATGTCTGTGTAAATATCCTTGACAGCTACATTCGTGCTCTCCGCTCCGTAAGCAATGATGCCCGATGGAAACGTAACGGCACTGAACTCAGGGGGATAGGGCGCAATATGGATTCACTGGCTATTGCCTACAACAAGCTGGATTGGGGAACGCTCTATGAGCCTGGCATTGCCAAGCAGATTGGCAAGACCAGCGGCTATCTGGCAGAGCAGTACGGTAAGCGCCGCCAACGCAAGGTTGTAAAGGAAATTCTGATACATGGAGACACCCTTGTGGATGCCTGCGTAAAGTCAATCGTGGAGGGCCTTAAATCAGACCAGTTCAAATCACTCATGGAGAATGAGCGCACAGGCCTGGAGAACAACTACCGCGCATATCTTAACTCAACAGCATTGACAGGTACCACTCCCTGTCCGGAGTTTGACCGCACATATATGGAATGCCGCCTCAAGATAGAGCGTGCCGAGTCCATGCGCCGCCAGTGCATCACCTTGCTCCAGGCCTTTAACCGGGCCCATCACGCCTTGCTCAATGAGATGGATAACCGCCGTACCTACTCTGAGTTTGCCGATGATCTCTATGAACTTAACCGTCAGGTTGTTGCCTTATCGGAACTCCTTTCAAAATAAAAACTCATATATAATTTTGGGAATTTTTAAATCTTTTTATAAATTTGCAAAAAAGGACTAACCAATTGGTAGTAATATGAGAAGGACATTATTTGTTTTGCTGGCCGTATTGAGTTGCGGCACTTTGCTCCTTAATTCATGTGATGATGACAAATTAGGAGCTGATTCCCAAAAGAATGTATTTGATAATGATGTGCCTGATACTGAGGCAGATCTTGAATATGCGGCCCAGAGTATTATCCGTGGTCTATGCAGTATAGATGAACTGGATGATGACTGGCAGTCCAGGACCTATGAGTGTGATGAGGGCGTGGTTGAGGATGACAGTGAGCCCAAATTCCGCTCAATTGTGAGCCGAGGGCTGGATGATGCATTGGAGTATTTCTTTGACCTTGTGCCTGAAGATGACGGCGGCTTGTCAGAGACTGAGGACGGCTATCTATATCAGATGGCGGGGCTGGGCAGCCTTAAATTCCATAAGGTTGAGGGCAATAACAGGCTGTATGCTTTTATAGATGTTGATCTGCCCAACGTTCCCAACGTAACCAAGCTGAGTTTCAAACCGATGGCTGTCATAAACGGTCTGCAGTCTTACTCCGGTCCTACATACTATCATGCCGGTGATATAATAAAGCGTAACAGTGACGGAACCACATGGATTTGTGTACGTCCTGCCGCCGGTCCGCTCCGTAAGGACAAGAGCTATTGGATATGTCTTGACCCTTATGTACGTGCGGAGAATCCTAAACAGGGTCAATGCATCATTAAACAGACAACAAAGAAGTTTACCATTTACGTTCAAGACAGAAATTTTAACAGGATACAGACTACCCAGACATGGACATATGCCAAGAGTCTGATGACTCTTAAGACTGCCAAAGCCGCTTTCTTCACTTTGA
Source organism: Bacteroidaceae bacterium (assembly GCA_045220475.1). Lineage (GTDB taxonomy): Bacteria > Bacteroidota > Bacteroidia > Bacteroidales > Bacteroidaceae > Colenecus. The sequence goes on along the minus strand of JBGUVW010000053.1, from coordinate 13,284 downwards.
CAACCCTAGTTCATAAGCACAATTATGATAAGGAGGCTTACCATGGCGCCGAGATTCTGTATAATAGATTGGCCGAAATGGGATATGACCTGTTTGCGTTGACGCGTCAATATTTTTCGACCGGAAATCCTGGTGATGAACAAAAGAAGGGATTGGGTTTTTTCGATATAGCATACGGAAGTCCCAAGAACGATTCTAAACGCAAGAATTCCGGTTCAAGGGCAAACTGTCAGGTTCGCTATATCCAGCCGTTTATATCATGTACTACTGATGGCGCCGAACTGGAACTCCCGGAAGGCAGTGTGTCAAACGAGATAACCACAAGATATGATCCGGATTTTTTCCAGGCAGCCTATTGTTACAGTGTAGCGGATTTCTATGACATTGATTTTATTCGCATTAATGATGTGGCGATAATAAGCGAGGCCGGTGAAGAATTTTGGGCATTTGATTTTCATAATTTCCTGCATAGTCTCAGTAAGAAGGATGGTGCTTTGCAACTGGGATACAACACTGTCGAGTGGGGATATAATCCTTACGCCAGGTATCATGTATTATTCTCGCCGGAGCTGTGCATAAAGGATAACCGTAACGGTGAAAAGCCCAGCGATTCATTTACTGACGTCTATGTCCAGTCCCAGATGGCCGATGAGGCAGACTGGTTTGACTACTGGAGAGCTGAGGAGATAACCGTGCGTCATATTGACGGTAAGCAAGTCGAGTGGAGTTCAGAAGATAAATAACAAAAAACATAAAGACTATGACTAATCAGAAGTTTTTCCGCCACGGACTGATTATGACAACCGTGGCTTTATTGGGAGTATTTGGATTCGTGTCATGTGATGATAAAGAAAAAGTAGGGACAGATCCGGAAACAGAGCCTGTAAATGAACTTGAAACTGGAGTAGTTAAGAGCTACAGTTATGAGATACCGTTCGTTGTTGATGCAGATGAGGATGCGGAATGGGTTGCTGTTGTTGATTACAATAAGGCAGATGGTGAGCCGGCATATCTTTATCCGTATAAGGGAAAGGGTAAGACCAATGTGCAACTGTGCGTGCTTGATAATGAGACTAAAGTGTTACGCTCATTCAAGATCAAGATACTCAGTCTTCCGGATTCTACGGTGCTCAAGTGGTACGACCTTAAGCAGGCTGCTTCAATGTTGTCACTTGATCCGTCTGCGTCAAGTTCATCGGGACGTAAATCAAGAGGCATAGGTTACGGATACAATGCATTCAACGGTTATGCATCGGCCCGTTGTATTACAAAACCGGTGCTTAGGGTAGCTCAGATGGAGGAGGATGAGGATCTCATCTACAATACCAGCACCATGACCGTGAATATGCGTGAGGAGAGCGGTAGCTGTCTTACTGAACTTGAGAGAAACCTTAACACCAGCATCAGTGTATCGGGCGAGTACAACGGCTTTACGGCTGAGATGGAGGCCAATTTCAGTGCCAGCCAGAAATCAAACGTAAGTAATGAGTTTGCATGGATGGATGTATCAATCGTTGCGGCACGTGCCAGTGTTGAAAAGACCGTTGCGCGCATGCGTCGTGAATTGAACGATGATGATGAGCCCAAATATATGACTCTTGATGCATATGAGGACATCAATAATGTTTATGAGGACTATGATGATGGTCCGGAGGGATTCTATGAACTGGTTAAAGAGTATGGAACTCACGTTATCGTAGGTGGTGTTCTGGGAGGTAAGCTGCACTATCAGATGACAGCCAATACTGAGGAGATAACCGGAACATATGAGGCAAGTGCAATGCTGCGCGCCGCTTACAGCAACTCTTGGGTTGAGGCAGAGGCATCGGTCAGCGCAGACATGCAGCAGACCATGACCAACAACTCATCGGCCTTTGAGTTCAAGGGTACGGCTTTTGGAGGTGGTTATGAGGCAAAACGTGCCATCATTGACATGATTGAAGAGAAAAAAGGAGATGCATCAGTATGCTCAGAGTGGAGTAAGACTTTTGTACCGGCCGATGAAAGCGAGGAGGCACTGGCTACAGCTGTGAACAATATGGTGCTTCTGGATTTTGACACTGACGGAATGCTGGTTCCTATCTATGAATTTGTTGACAAGAATCTCTATCCTGCACGTTATGAGGATTTCAAGGAGTATTTTGAGGGCCAGATGATGGAGGACCTTAAGAATGAGGGCCTGTCAAGTTACGTCTCGATACCTCCTACCATGATCACAATACCTACGGAATGGGATGAGAATGAGTCATTGGTAAAGGATGTGTTTACAGAGAACGGAAATCATGTTGCCCGTATTTGCAATGAGTTCATTCCGGAACTCAGTACTTCACAAAGGGTGACAGTGGTTTATCCCGTAGTCAACAATAATGTCCGCTATAACCTGGGATATTATGTGGGTGCAGATCATATGTATCCGGCTAAGGTGAGCTGGAAGGGTGTTACATCACCTACTGCAGGAGCTGCAGCTGAAGGTGCGGCCTCTTTTGCCAAGGCTGTATGCTCATCGGACGTAGAACCCGGCTACGGTTTCAGACAAACCATATATTTGCGTGGAAACCACCTGAGTGCTTATCAGGATGAAAACTTCCAGTTGGGTGAATACATCAGGACTGAACAAAGTGATTTTGAACTGGGATACTCGGATATCAATGGAGGAATCAAGGTTGATGTTAAAGTTCCTACAGTCAAGATATTTGGAAACATTTACACCCGTGACCTATATAGCGGTACGGCTTTTAGAGACGGCTATAAATATTTGGATTCCGAAAAATGGGGTATGTGGGAACATAACGGCATTACATACTATGCGGTCCGTGAATACTCCGTAAACTACAAGTTCCATGGAGGCTTCACTCCGTCAGGATGGGATGTCCCGTATGTATATCAGATAACGGATATCTGCAACGCCATAGAGGCAATTGATAATATAACTGACAGATGTGAAGTATGGACAAAAGGTGGAGTTCTTGGCCTGAATCTGCCTATTGCAGGCTATTGTTATCATAATTCTACAACTACCAGTAATCACTCGCCTTCTGTTGCCAAGGGTGAAACCGGTAGAATAGGTTTACGTGATAACCGAGACTATGGTTTCTGGGACAACGTCGATACATATAAGTACGGCAATAAGACATTCTCAACCCATCCCCAGCTGGTACTTACTCCGGCTACCAAGTCTGCTCTTGTCATGTATTATCCTCAGTATGACGGCAGTTGGGACCGTGATGAAGAACTCAACGAGCGTGGTAACCTGCGTAGCTTTACATTAATACTCGGCCAGGAGGTTATCAGTAAACGCTGAGTAAGATATTTGGAAATGGAAAAGAGTTCGGCATTTTACCGGACTCTTTTCTTTTTGGGGGTTAGCGGGGGCTATAGTAGATTATCCGTGCTTGTACGGATTTGCCGGGAACCACGGCGTCCGGTTGGATGCTGGTCAGGTCTATTCTGACAAGTCCGTTGCCTACTTGCATTATGATGGGATCTACATGCGCACCGTTCTCTGTTGAGGGCAATACACCTTGTGCAATCAGGTTATACTTCCTGTCATAGTAGGCCATGCATCTGTTCCGGTTGTAGGTATAGCTGATGAGAGTTTTCCTATCCAATGAGTATACCTGTTTAATTACAGGGGGTCTTGAACCGGTTAAGCCATCATCGGTCTTGATATTGAATACTCTCTTCATCCGTTTGCCGTCATAGAGGTATTCCTGATTCTGTTCCGGGTCAAAGCATAGCATTTTTCCACGTGAAAGAGGACGAAACAGGTAATGAGGGTAAACTGTCGTGTTGGAACCCGGTTCTTTGGGCCTGGACGGAAGGTCCTGAGAACGCAGGAATGACGATGCCTTAAGACACTCATTGTCAGTCAGGACATACCGTCCCACCTGCCTGTCTTCTTTAGTGTTGAAAATCAGGAATCCGTCTTGGGTCTTTATAAATGAGGATGGGCGGTGTATACGGTCTATGCTTAGTTCCTCAACAAACTCAAGGTCCAAGTTATATTTGCGAATGCTGTTGTTCTGGTCAGTTGAAAGGAGGTAAACATATTGGTCATCACCAGTCATGCAATTGATGGGCATCCCTGTTGGAGTCAGCCCTACAATATCTCCGGTATTAAGGTCAATTTTCAATATTAGACGCCCGGAATCCAGAATATATGCATATTCATTAGTAAAGTAAGTATCGGTTATGTGTGACAGCAGGAAAGATCCTCCGGCGTTGACGTATACCGTTTTATCAACCTTGAAATAATCATCTATCAGGAAAACCTCATCACCAGGATCCTTGACTGTTATGACAACATTGGTGCTTCTCTTAAGCTGGCAAGAGATCATCAATGACAGCAATAACAGGCAGATGGGGATAACAGGAATCTGATGTCGTGCAAAAATTTTCATTATCAAACAGATGATCCGGTAATGATTAAGCAATGATTATTGTATGGCGGTGGTAAAGTTAACGCTTCTTATCTATAATAGAAATGTTTTTTGCAGATATCATTTCTTCAATAATGATGGATAGTGATGTTTCTTCGAAGAAATTGAATAAAACTCTTGAAATTTGTTTATTTTTTATTAAAGATGTATTAAATTCGCATTAATGTGTTGTATTTATTGTGATTCTTTTTTTGATGTTTAACTCCAAAATCAACAATAGATTTTGATGGTTGGTTTTGATAATTCAAGGAATAAAATGAGAAAGAAGACTATTAGTATTTGTGTATTATTAGCACTGCTTTTTGGCGTAGGGCTTGGTGTGAAGGCGTATAGCAATATGAATTCCTCAAGTTTGTTATCTTCAAACTTGGAAATATTAGGGCAGCAAAGTGATTTTCAAGATGATTATTTTGAACTGTGTTGCTCAAAAGAAAGTATATGTGTTTGCGCGGGCGTATGTCCTAGTTGTGGAACGATGTGGGAAAAACCATATTCTGTAGGCGTTGGAACTTTTAGAGGGTCTTGTCCGAGATGTGGTTTTGTTTTTCCTATTATACCTTGTATTCAGTAATGATTATATAAAGGGATGAAATCTTGTAAGTTCGTTTTATCTATAGTTGTAGCATTATTCTTCAACTGCTGTAGTAACAAGATTAGTGATAGAGTTGAATATATTGAGCCTGTTTTTGAGAAAGTAATAGATGTAGAAGCAAATATACTGAATAACAAATTCTTGTTTTCTGTTGGTAAAATTGGAATTGTTGATTCATTAATTGTTTATTCGGGTATGACCGATGTTTCCGATAAAGCATTCCATTTATTTTCAAAAAATACGGGTAAGTATTTGCTTAGTTTTGGTAATATTGGAAGGGCAAAAGGAGAGTTAAGTTCGCCATCGCTTAGTTTTTCTTTTAACAAAGAGAAAAAATTAATTTATGTTTTTGATCCTTCATTTAGGAAGATAGTTACATATTCTTTAGAAAATGTGTTGGTAGGCGATTACACTTACATGAATGAAATAGAACTACCAATGATAATCGATAACGTTAGTACAAACAGACTCTTTTATAACAATGACTTATTTTTGGCAGGTTATTCTCGTTCAGGAAGATTCCTGATTTGTACTGGAAACGATTCAATATCATGTAGTGATTTCTATCCTTCACTAGATGAGCCTGAACAATATAAAAAGGTAGAACGTCAATATTATTTCTATTTGGGTTGTATGTCTGTTAAACCAGATGGAAAGATGTTTGTACATGCGACTAGAAGCGGTTGCATAATGGAAATTTGGAGAAATGAAGGGCTATCCATTTCTCCATATATCATTAAAGGACTCTTTAAACCCAATTATAATTCATTCTACCGCGATATGAATTATCCTCGTGTTACTCCAAGTGAGAATGCGCCATATGGTATTTCGTCATTATCTTGTTCGGATAAGTTCATTTATGCTGTATTTGACAACAATCCATGTCAAATAGCTAGTAAGATTGCTGTATTTGATTGGAAGGGTAATCCAAAGAAGTTATACAATGTCAACAAATCTTTTATTTCTATAGATGTTGATGATGATAATGCTGTATTTGCGTTAGTGCAAAACAATAAAGAAGGCAATTATGAACTGGTTACTATTCCGTTGCAATAATATCAATTAAGACTAGATTCATTTGTGTTGCATAATTAATTATATGATAAGATGTAAAGATAAAGAAATCATTCGGATATCACAGCTTGTTGTCATATTATTGTTGGTATTATTTGTCTCTTGTAAAAACTGGCGAATAAGCAAAGAAGTAAGACAAATTTATGGCACTCAGATAGAGGTTCCATATTGTTTGTCCGCTAAAATTCATGGATTAGATACTTTAATAATAACACGAGGAGATGAATATGCCACATTGATTATTTGGTATGACAGTACACAATGTTCTTCGTGTAGTTTGAATTATATTGAAAAATGGAATAGATTATTTGAATATAGTGTAGACTCAGTAAGAGGTTTGAAACCTATGATAATCTTTTCACCTAAAGAAAAGGATTTATATAGATTTGAATCATACTTGAGAATGACAAACTTTAATTATCCTATTTATATTGATTATGATTACTCTTTTTTGACAAGAAATCCTCAACTATTAGCTTCTAGCAGACAAAATATATTTCTATTGGATAAGAATCATGAAATTGTTTTAGTAGGAGACCCATTTTATAATCAACAAATGTGGAATCTTTACAAGCAAATAATTGATTCTCTTGTCATTAATAGAGGATTTATAAATAATAAGTGATAATTAATTGTGCAAATAATTAATGGTATAATAGAAAAACACCAATAATTGGTGGAGTTTTGCATAATTGCACTAATTTTGCGGCGGATTTAAAGACAAAAAGAAAGTAAGATCAGATTTATGCGACTGCTAGGCTTGATTATTATTCTATCAATTATTATTATCATTCCGGAGTTCCGGTGTGAGAAAGCCTGACGCATATATCTGATAAGAAAACGATAATATAACAGATTACGATAAAGCCTTTCTCACAAGAGTGAGAGAGGCTTTTTTGTTTGACCAACATTAACTAACAAAAAAAATGTCAGACAGACTGATTTTCTTTGACACCACACTCCGCGACGGCGAACAGGTCCCGGGGTGCCAGCTCAACACCATTGAGAAGATTGAGGTGGCGCGTCAGCTCGAGCAGCTGGGCGTGGATGTGATTGAGGCGGGATTCCCGGTGAGCAGCCCGGGTGATTTCAACTCAGTGGTGGAGATATCGCGTGCGGTATCAAGACCTGTCATATGTGCGCTTACCCGCGCGGTTGAGAACGATATCAACGTAGCGGCCGAGTCGCTAAAATATGCCAGGTACAAGCGCATTCACACGGGTATCGGCACAAGCGATGAGCATATCCGTTACAAGTTCAACAGCACCCGTGAGGAGATTCTGGAGCGTGCCGTAGCTGCCGTGAAATATGCAGTGTCAAAGAGTGTCGATGAGGTGGAGTTCTACGCCGAGGATGCAGGCCGTACCGATAACGAGTACCTGGCCCGTGTGGCCGAGGCTGTCATCAAGGCCGGCGCCACCATTATCAATATTCCAGATACCACAGGTTACTGTCTGCCCGATGAATACGGAGCCAAGATACGCTATCTGATGGAGCATGTGGACGGGCTGGCCAACGGAAAGGCCATACTCTCCACCCACTGTCACAATGACCTGGGTATGGCGACAGCCAACACTATGAGCGGTGTGCTTAACGGTGCCCGTCAGGTTGAGGTTACCGTAAACGGTGTGGGTGAGAGGGCCGGAAACACATCTCTCGAGGAGATTGCCATGATCCTTAAGTGCCATCATGACATACCTTTGGATTGCGGTATCAATACCCAGAGAATTACCGCTGCCAGCCGTCTGGTATCATCACTCATGAGCATGCCGGTACAGTTTAACAAGGCTATTGTGGGCCGTAACGCATTTGCTCACTCCAGCGGCATACATCAGGACGGTGTGCTTAAGAATACCAGCACGTATGAGATAATAGACCCTAAGGATGTGGGACTGGATGAGAGCGATATAGTCCTGACCGCCAGGTCCGGACGCGCTGCTTTGAGGCACCGTCTCAGTGCGCTTGGCGTAAAGGTTGACATCATTGCCATGAACCGCATATATGAGGCTTTCCTCAAGCTGGCCGACAAGAAGAAAGAGTTGACCGATGATGATATACTGATGCTGGCAGGTGCTGACTTATCGGCCAAGAAACATGTAAAACTGGAGGCACTTGAGGTGACCACCGGTAAGGGTGTGGTTCCGGATGCAACGATAAAGCTGAATGTGAACGGCGAGTCATTCACGGCGCAGTCAACCGGAAACGGACCGCTTGATGCATCAATCAAGGCGCTCAAGAAGATAATACTGCGTACCATGACACTTAAGGAGATGACTATCCAGGCACTCTCCAAGGGATCTGATGATGCCTGTAAGGTGCATATGCAGGTGGAGAATGACGGACATCTCTATTACGGATTCGGATCGGATACCGACATAGTTACCGCCAGTGTGGAGGCTTACATAGATTGTATAAACAAGTTTAAGCCGGAGAGAAATGGGTAAGACGCTTTTTGACAAGATATGGGACGCACATGTAGTGCAGGCTATCCCCAACGGTCCTACACAGCTTTATATAGACCGTCTGTACTGCCATGAGGTTACCACTCCGCAGGCTTTTGATACCATACGTGACAAGGGTTGCGGCGTGCTGCGCCCGGAGCGTGTAGTTGCCATGCCGGATCACAACACACAGTCTGACTGTGCTGACCGCATAGATGATCCGGTGGGCCGCAAGCAAGTGGAGACACTTGAGCAGAACTGCCGTGAGTTTGGCATAAGACATTTCGGGCTGGGCACGCCTGATAACGGTATCATCCATGTGGTGGGCCCGGAGAAAGGACTCTCACTGCCGGGAATGACCATTGTGTGCGGTGATTCACATACCTCAACCCACGGAGCCATTGGTGCCATTGCAATGGGTATAGGTACATCCGAGGTGGCCCAGGTGCTGGCTTCGGAATGTATCCTGCAGCGTAAGCCCAAGACCATGCGTATAAATATAGAAGGTACGCTGGCCGATGGCGTAACGGCTAAGGATGTGGCACTCTATATAATGGCACAGATGACCACATCAGGTGCTACGGGCTATGCCGTTGAGTATGCCGGACAGGTTATTCGCGACATGAGTATGGAGGGACGCCTTACACTGTCCAACCTGTCAATAGAGATGGGTAGCCGTGCCGGCCTGATTGCCCCCGATGAGACCACGTTCAACTGGCTCAAGGGGCGTGAGTTTGCACCCAAGGGTGCAGACTGGGATGCTGCTGTAAACCAGTGGCGTCAGTTGCGTACTGATGACGATGCGGTATTTGGCCGTGAGGTTACCTATAATGCCGATGATATTGCTCCGCGTATAACATACGGAACCAACCCTGGCGCAGGTATTGCCATTGACGGAACGGTTCCTACATATGAGTCTGTTTCCGTTCAGGAGCGTGAGCAGCTGAAAGTGCAGCTGGATTATATGCAGTTCAAGCCCGGTCAGAAACTGGAGGGCACACCCGTAGACTGGTGTTTTCTGGGCGCATGCACCAACGGACGTATTGAGGATTTCCGTGCTTTTGCCAGCGTGGTACAGGGGCGCCATAAGGCTCCGGGCGTTACAGCATGGCTGGTTCCCGGATCATGGGCCGTACGCCGCCAGATAATAGAGGAGGGTATAGACAAGATACTGGAGGATGCAGGTTTTGAGCTGCGTCTGCCGTCATGCTCGGCCTGTCTTGCCATGAATCCTGATAAGGTGCCGGCCGGCAAGCTGTGCATATCAACCTCAAACCGTAACTTTGTAGGACGTCAGGGACCTGGAGCCAGAACGGTACTGGCCAGTCCGCTCACTGTGGCTGCCAGTGCCGTGACAGGCGTAATTACTGACCCCCGTAAACTCTTATGACTATGGAGAAGAAGATGAGTATAGTGGAATCAACCTGTATTCCCATAAATATAGACAACTGCAATACGGACCTTATCATACCGGCCCGATATATGTCATCCACCACGCGTGACCTGGGCTATTTTGGCGATGCGTTCATGCATGATTTGCGCTATGATGCCGCCGGTCTTCCTGTAACTGACTTTGTTTTGAACCGTCCTGAATACAGCGAACGCCCGCACAAAGGGTGTCATGAGATTGTGATAGCAGGTACCAACTGGGGCTCCGGATCCAGCCGTGAGCATGCTGCGTGGGCTATTGCGGGTTATGGCATAAGGGTAATCATATCGGACCGTTTTGCCGATATACACCGCGGCAACCTGCTCAACTGCTTTGTGCTGCCGGTTACCGTGAGCACGGTATTCCGTAATGAACTGGCCAAAACCGTTATGAATGACCCCGCCGCCGTGGTACGTGTGGACCTGGAACAGCAGACGGTAACCAACACTGCAACCGGCCATTCTGAGAAGTTTGACATAGATGCATACAAGAAACACTGCCTGCTGAACGGCTTTGATGACATAGACTATCTGCTTAGCCATAAGGCCGACATAGAGGCGTATGAGGGCCGTGCCGTCCGCGGACGTTACATTGAGATTCTGGATACCACGCTGCGTGACGGTGAGCAGACATCGGGCGTGAGTTTCTCGGCTCAGGAGAAACTGAGCATTGTGCAGTCACTGTTGTCGGACCTTAACGTGGACCGCGTGGAGATTGCATCGGCCATGGTATCGGACCGTGAGCAGGATTGCGTACGCGGTATTGCCGATTGGGCTGCCCGTAACGGGTTTGCTGACCGTCTTGAGGTGCTGGGTTTTGTTGACCAGAACCGGTCGGCCGATTGGATCCTGGGTGCCGGATGTCGCGTGATGAACCTGCTCTGCAAGGGTAGCCTTAAGCATGTGACCGCTCAGCTGGGCAAGACTGCGGCCGAGCATATCAAGGATATTCTGAGTACCGTTGAGTATGCCGTGAGCCGCGGCATGGAGGTGAACGTCTATCTTGAGGACTGGAGTAACGGTATGAAGCGCTCACCCAAGTATGTGTTTGACCTTATGGATGCCCTGACTACAATGCCTGTAAGGCGCGTTATGCTGCCCGATACGCTGGGAATCCTGAATCCTGACACTACACTTGAGTACTGCCGCCGTATGGTGGAGCGCTACCCCTCAATGCATTTTGATTTCCATGCACATAATGACTATGACCTGGCAGTAGCCAATGTCTTTGCTGCTGTAAAGGCTGGTGTAAAGGGCGTTCATGTTACCGTAAACGGTCTGGGTGAGCGTGCCGGAAACGCCCCGTTGAGCAGCGTGATGGCTATGCTCAAGGACCAGATGGGGGTTGAGACGGGCCTGCGTGAGAGCTGCCTGTTCAAGGTGAGCCGAAAGGTTGAGATGGACAGCGGCATACATATCCCGCATAACATGCCTGTGGTGGGTGAGTTCGTGTTTACTCAGTGCGCTGGAGTTCATGCTGATGGTGACAAGAAGGATAACCTCTACTATAATGCCCTGTTGCCGGAGCGTTTCGGGCGCGTACGTGAGTATGCTCTGGGCAAGAACAGTGGTAAGGCCAACATCCAGATGAACCTTATGGCTATGGGTATAGAGCTTGATGAGGAGTCCATGCGTAAGGTTACTGACCGTATCATAGAACTGGGCGTAAAGAAGGAGCAGGTTACTCAGGATGACCTCCCATACATTGTGCATGATGTTCTGCACCACGAACAGGAGGAGCAGCGCATCCGCATACTTAACTATTCGCTCAGTCTTACGCAGGGACTGCGCCCGCAGGCTACCGTCAAGATTGAGATTGACGGCAAGGCTTACCAGGATGCCGCAACCGGTGACGGTCAGTATGACGCTTTTGTTCGTGCACTGCGCAAGATCTATTCCGGTCTGGACAAACCGTTCCCGGTACTGACTAACTATACGGTGTCAATCCCGCCCGGCGGCCGTACCGATGCCTTTGTGCAGACTATAATCACATGGAGTTTCCATGGTACTGAATTCAAGACACGCGGTCTTGATGCTGACCAGACTGAGGCGGCTATCAAGGCTACTGTCAAAATGCTTAATAAAATTGAGACAATGTAAAATCATTCCAATATGAAACTTAAGATTGCTGTTTTGGCCGGTGATGGTATCGGCCCGGAGATAATGGAGCAGGGTGTGGCTGTTACAAGTGCCGTTGCCCGCAAGTTCGGACATGAGGTTGAGTACCACGAGGCTATATGCGGTGCTCATGCCATTGACCTGGTGGGTGACCCGTTCCCGGATGAGACTTTCCGCACCTGCATGGAGTGTGATGCGGTGCTGTTTGCCGCCGTGGGTGACCCCAAGTATGATAATGACCCCACATCAAAGGTTCGTCCGGAGCAGGGTCTGCTGGGCATGCGTAAGAAACTGGGCCTCTACGCCAATATCCGTCCTATTGAGACTTTTGACTGCCTGATACATAAATCTCCTCTTAAGGATGAGATTGTTCGCGGTGCTGATTTCATCTGCATACGTGAGCTTACGGGCGGTATGTATTTCGGACCTAAGAAAGAGGGCACTGATGAGGCTTTTGATACGAATCTGTACTCCCGCACTGAGGTGGAGCGTATCCTTCGCGTCGGATACAAGTATGCCATGGCACGAAAGAAACACCTTACCGTGGTTGACAAGGCTAATGTGCTGGCCAGCTCACGTCTGTGGCGTAACGTTGCCATGGAGGTGATGAAGGAGTATCCGGAGGTTACTACCGATTTCATGTTTGTGGACAACGCCTCCATGCGTATGATCCAGGAGCCGCGTTTCTTTGACGTCATCGTGACCGAGAACACCTTTGGTGATATATTGACCGATGAGGCTTCTTGCATATCGGGATCAATGGGTCTGCTGCCCAGCGCTTCTACGGGTGAGCATACTCCTGTGTTTGAGCCGGTTCATGGGTCTTGGCCTCAGGGTAAGGGACTTAATATTGCAAATCCTTTGGCTCAGATTCTTAGTGCGGCTATGATGTTTGAATACTTTGGCCTTAATGAGGAGGGGGCTCTTATCCGCAAAGCTGTACAGGCTTCTATTGACGCTAATGTTCGTACTCCTGAGATTCAGGTTGCCGGCGGTGGGCAGTTTGGTACTCGTGAGGTTGGTAAATGGATTGTTGATTATATACTGCAATAGTCCGGGGAAACAGAGGATAATGGGTATCTGGGACAATGCCCTCCCACTGGTCTCGAGGCCACTGAAAAAGCCCCCGCTTTAATAAGTCCCTGAGGATTGCATATTTGAATTGCCCTCTGAGATATTCGGTTTTCTATTG